>NZ_JBGZYM010000078.1:0-91375 GCF_041824135.1 Kaistella sp.
TATAAATATGAGTTGTGGATGTAAAACATCCGGCGATTCGTCCCATTCTTGCGGAACAAAATCTGCGAATGGCTGTGAAAGTGTAGATACTTGCGGAAATAGCTATAAATTAAGCGTTTTCGATTGGCTCTCGAATATTAACAATCCATCTCAATCTCAAACAGATTTTGTGGAAGTAAGATTCAAGAACGATCGTAAATTTTTTTATAAAAACGTCAATAACTTACCGCTTCATATGGGAAGCGTTATCACAGTAGAATCTAGTCCGGGTCACGATATAGGTGTAGTAAGCCTTACAGGAGAATTGGTGAAAATTCAGATGAAAAAGAAAAATGTCTCTGAAGAAAACCCTCTAAAAATTTACCGGTTAGCCAACCAAAAGGACATTGAGGTTTGGCAAGATGCAAGAGGAAAAGAAGAAGCTGTAAAAATTCAGGCAAGAAAGATTGCGATCGCACTTAATCTCGAAATGAAAATCACCGATGTCGAATTTCAGGGCGACGGTGCCAAAGTTACGTTCTTCTATACCGCTGAAACCCGTGTGGATTTCCGGCAGTTAATTAAAGAATTTGCTTCTTTGTTCCGTACCAAAATCGATATGAAACAAATCGGTTTCCGACAGGAAGCTGCAAAAGTTGGAGGTATTGGATCGTGCGGAAGAGAATTGTGCTGTTCAACTTGGTTAACGGATTTCCGATCTGTGAATACCAACGCGGCGCGCTACCAGCAACTGAGCATTAATCCTCAAAAATTAGCCGGACAATGTGGCAAATTAAAATGTTGTCTGAACTATGAACTCGACAACTATTTGGATGCGCTGAGCCATTTCCCATCTTCCTCAACAACGCTTGATACTGAAAAAGGGAAAGCTTTCTGTATCAAAATTGATGTTTTCAAGAAGAGAATGTGGTTCGCTTATGCAGATCACTCCATGGCCTGGTATGATTTAGATGTTGACGATGTCAAAAAAATGATTGCCAAAAACAAGAAAGGCGAGAAAGCACAACCTTTAGAAGATGTAAAAGTTCTTGATGCTCCAGTGAAATCAGTAGATTTAATTCAGGAAAACAACATGGATCGCTTCGAAAGAAGAGGTAAAAGTTCGGGTCCCAATAAAAATAAAAGAAAGCCGAATAATCAACAGAAGCCGGATAATAACTCTACTGGAAATCAAGGAGATAGAAGAAAAAGAATTTCTGAAAAACCTGCTGGGCAAGCACCTGATAAACAAGGTGATAAACCTGCTCAACCCAATGCAAAGTCACCTCAACAAAAGCCAAAAAACTTTAAAAAGAAACCACAGCCAAAACGTGATGACAATGCATAAGATAATGGGTGCTTTTTTCGTTTTGTTTTTTCTTGCCAGTTGCAGCAATGATTCTGAGCAAGTGTTTTTGAATAATCTCAATGGAAAATGGGATAAAAAAGCGGAACAGAAATTTGACTTTAAAGTGACGGATGCTCAAAATCCAAAAAATATTATATTTGTTGTAAGAAACAATAACGATTACCCGTATAGCAATATCCGGATGATCGTTAATTTTCAGGATGGGCAAACCAAAGAGAAAAGTACCGACACTTTAAATTATATTTTGGCAGAACCCAATGGGAATTGGATTGGTAAAGGGTTTGGAGATACTAAAGAAATTCATTTTCAATATAAAGTAGACTATCAGTTCCCTGCAAACGGTAATTATTCAATCGGAATTATTCAAGCGATGAGAAATGATAACCTGCCCGGAATTGAAGATATAGGCGTAAAAATAGAAACGGCAAAACCGTAAACTTATTTATGGAAAACACACAGAATAAAGGAAGCAAACCGCAAAAGTTTCCGCTTCCTCCAAAAAAAGTCAAGAATACTGGCTGGAAAAGGTGGGTCAAAATAGTATGGACCGCACTGATTCTCTTGATCGTAGGGATTGCAGGTGTATTTTTCGCGGTGTCACAAGGTTTCCTTGGTGACATGCCCGACGTAAAAGAATTAGAGAATCCCGATATTTATGTAGCCTCTGAAATTTATTCATCAGACGGAAAAATGCTCGGTAAGTTTGAAAAGGAGAAAACTCAGCCAATTACTTATAAGGAATTGCCACCTTACCTGATTTATGCACTACAAGCTAAAGAAGATGAGCGATTTAAGGAACATTCCGGGATCGATCTTCAATCTGTAGCGAGAGCAATAGCGTATGGAGGTAATAGAGGTGGTGGATCTACGATCACCCAACAGTTGGCAAAACTACTTTTTACAGGAACCGCTTCTCAAAATAAAATTCAGAGATCTTTTCAGAAACTGAAAGAATGGGTTGTAGCAGTAAGTCTGGAAAAAAGATATACAAAAGAAGAAATTATCACGCTTTATTTCAACAAATTTGATTTCCTCTACAATGCCAATGGTATTGAGATGGCATCTCGAGTTTACTTTAATAAAACAACCTCGAAACTCACACTACCAGAAGCAGCAATGTTTGTAGCGATGCTGGAAAACCCGGTGAAGAATAATCCGATGCGAAATGAGGAAAGAGCAAAGAGCAGAAGAGACGTCGTTCTGGATCAAATGTTAAAGACCGGATATCTTGATCAGGCAACTTTTCAGCAGGCGGTAAGTACTCCGATTGCAGTAGATTATCATCCAATTAAATCGATTGATGATGGTTACTCGGCTTATTATAAATATTATTTAAGAAAAGAAATCGAGAGCTATATTAAAGATTATGAAAAGAAAACCGGTAAAACTTTAAATTTATTTAAAGATGGTTTGAAAATTTATACGACCCTGGATTCTAAAATGCAAACCTATGCTGAAGAGGCAATTAAAGAACATTTAACAGATCTGCAGAGTCGATTTGACGCCGAGCAACGAGGAAGAAAGCAAAGACCTTTCTATAAAATTAATGATGCTCAAATCAGTTCCATCATGCTTAGCGCAATGAAGAGAACGGGAAGATATAAGCAACTAAAAAATGCGGGAGTTCCAGAGGATTCAATTATGCTGGACTTTAAAAAACCAATTAAAACTTCGAGATTTACCTGGAAAGGCGAGGAAGAAGTTGAAATGTCTCCGTGGGATTCTATCCGTTATCACAAACAGATTGCACAGGCTGGATTAATGTCAATGGTTCCAGGAACCGGAGAAATTAAAGCTTGGGTTGGTGGAATCAACTGGCAGCATTTTCAGTATGATCATATTAAACAGGGGAAAAGACAGGTTGGGTCGACCTTTAAACCTTTTGTTTATGCAACAGCAATTATGAAATTAGGAATGACACCATGTTCTACCGTTTCAAATGCGACTTACACCAAAGGTTCCTGGAGCGTTAGAGGAAGAGGTGGAATGCTTACATTACGAGATGCTTTAGCACAATCTCAAAACCCGGTAGCCGTTCGATTAATTGAAATGACCGGTGTAAAAAGTGTAATACAAACGGCCAGAGATTTAGGAGTAACTGAAGAAATCCCGAACGAATATGCAGTGGCATTAGGTTCATCAGATATTACTATTTTTGAAATGTTAGGTGCTTACAGTACTTTTGCCAATTACGGAAATTACATCAAACCCGAAATGATCTGGAGGATTGAAGATGCCAACGGACGCGTTATTAAAGAAGTAAAACCAGTCACTAAAGAAGTCATGAACGAGTTATACGCTTACACCATGATCGATTTAATGAAAGGGGTGGCAGAGTTCGGTACCGCTTCTGGAGAATTAGGAAGAAGAGGTGTTGCCAAAGGAATTGAAATCGCAGGAAAAACCGGAACAACACAGAATAATTCCGATGGTTGGTTTATGGGAATAACCCCAAATCTTGCGACGGGAGTTTGGGTAGGCTGGGAAGACCGAGCCACTCACTTCTATGGAACTGGTGAAGGACAAGGAGCGAAAATGGCTTTACCGATCTGGGCGATCTATATGAAGAAAGTTTGGGCCGATAAAGAATTAGGAATTACTCCTGAAGATAAATTTGTGAAGCCTTCCAACTGGACCGGGAACTGTGCAGATCTTCAAGGACTGGGTGGATATGGCGACGATGGTGGTTTACAAACTATTGACGAAATTAAAAATCCAACAATTGTTGAGCCGACCAATACAGAAAGAAAACCGGCTGCGAAAAAAGAAGAAAACGTGAATGAGAAAATTAATACCGGCGACGATATCGATTTTAATAAATAGCGTTCATTTACAGAATAAATAGAAACATCCTTTCAATCTTTTGGAAGGATGTTTTTTTTAGCGAACTTTGAAATATGAATTTAGACCAAATTACTCAACAATATTTAGAACTCTTTCCTGGTGACCTTTCTGGGAATCCAATGCAAAGACAAACGCCAAAAGTTGTCTTTTCAACCGCGAAAATTGCTCATTTCGAAAATCCTGAATTGATTATCTCGAACGAAAAACTGTCCGAAGAAATAGGTTTAGGGAAAATTGAAAAGCAAGAAGACCTGGACTTTTTAAATGCAAAGTATCTTCCTTCAAATGTAAAAACGTACGCAACTGCTTACGCGGGACATCAGTTCGGAAACTGGGCAGGACAGCTTGGTGACGGACGTGCAATTTTTGCTGGAGAGATTAAAAATGACCAAGGTTTAAAATCTGAAATCCAATGGAAAGGTGCCGGAGCAACACCTTATTCTCGACATGCTGATGGACGAGGAGTTCTTCGCTCTTCCGTGCGGGAATATCTGATGAGTGAAGCGATGTTTCATTTGGGAATTCCAACAACGCGTGCTTTGTCGCTGTCGTTTAGCGGAGAACAGGTCGTACGTGATATGTTGTACGATGGTAATGCGGCTTATGAAAAAGGCGCAGTGATGACCAGAACCGCTCCAAGCTTTTTACGGTTCGGACATTTCGAATTGCTTTCTGCTCAAGGAGAAATTGAGACTTTACAGCAACTTACTGATTTTACGATTGAAAATTATTTTCCTGAGATTGATAGTGACAGTCCAAACAAATATGCTGACTTCTTCAAAACAGTTTCAGAGAAAACCGCTGACATGATCGTGGACTGGTTCCGCGTTGGATTTGTTCACGGCGTGATGAATACTGATAACATGTCGATTCTCGGCTTAACGATCGATTATGGACCCTTTTCTTTTTTAGATGAATATGATCTGAATTTCACGCCGAATACGACCGACTTGCCTGGACGGAGATATGCCTTCGGAAATCAGGCCAAAATCGCACAGTGGAATCTTTGGCAATTGGCGAACGCTCTATTTTCTTTAATTAAAGACGAGTCTATACTTGAAAATATCTTGAATGATTTCAACACCAATTTCTGGATCAAACATGATGAAATGATGGCAAAGAAATTCGGGTTTGATAAATTGCAGGAAGGTGATGACGAAATTTTTACTTCAGCACAACAAGTGATGCAGGATTTAGAAATCGATTATACTTTATTTTTCAATAAGCTAGAAACTTATTCTGACGATATTGATTTCAAAATTCACTTTAAAGAAGTATTTTATTCAAGAACAACAGAAGAGCAGTTTGAAAAATTAAAAGAATTTCTTACTCTTTATCAAAATCGATTAGCGAAAAATTCTATTTCAAAAACAGATTCTTTAAATCTCATGAAAGCGAACAATCCTAAATTCATCGTTAGAAATTATTTACTCTTTGAATGCATCAATGAATTGAATGAAGGAAAGAAAGATTTGCTGACCAAACTTCTAATCGCTCTCGAAAATCCTTACGAAGAAATCTACCCGGAATTTTCTGTAAAAAGACCGAATCTATATGACGGCCAAACCGGCTGCTCTACCCTTTCCTGTAGTTCTTAAAATTCCTTACTTTTACCGAAATTAACTACCTTGAATTTGAAACAAAAATTGACCGATTTTCTCAAAACTATTTTCCCGGAAACAAAATTCGAATTGTTTTTATTCCTTCTATTCATAATTGTTTATGGAATTTTGGGAACGGTGATCGCATTGGATTATCGAATTATTTTTGATAACAGAATTCCGTGGGATGCCTACTTCAGTTTTGACAATCGGGCGATCGTAATGACTGGCGGCGGATTTGAACGACATCCTTTAGCAAACTATTTTTTCAACTGGATCCGCGAGTTTGCTTTACTTTTTTCTAATGGCAAAATGAATGAAACTTTCCGACTCGTTTTGGCTTGGTGCAGCAACTTTGCGGTAAGTTTAAGTTTAGTTCAGATCTATAAATATTTAAAGAATATCATCACTTTACCGAAAAAGATTTCTTTGTTGATTCTCTTCTTTTTCTCTTTTTTTAGCACTCCAATTTTACTTTCTTTCACGCCGGAAACTTATACTTACACCTTATTATTTTTAGTTTTATTTAATTATTATGCAGCCTTAAAATTAAGAAAAGAAGAAAAGATTCCAGCAACCGCTTTGGCTTTGGCAGCAGTTTCCATCGGTGGTTTAACAGTTACAAATGTGGTGAAAGTTTATATCCCGCTTCTTTTTGAAAAAGGTGTTTTTAGAAACTGGCGAAAACTTGGAAATTTACTTTTGCGTGGTTTGATCTCCGTTTCGGTTTTTGTATTCCTATTCATGTACCGGTTGGATTTTAAATTTTTAAATTTTTTAAATAAATCTGGCGAACAGTACGAAAAGTTTTCTAATCCGAATGTGACCCCGGTTTGGGATATGATCGCCTCTTGGTTTTTCGGTGGTAATATGCTTTTCAGCGGTTTCGTGACTAGAGATTATCATAATAAAAAAGGATTCGAGTACAAAGCATTATTCATGGATGTTTATACTTCCTGGATTCCGTATGTATTTGTAGTAGCAGTTTTAATTCTGATTTTGTGGAGTTTTGTCAAGAATTTCAAAAATAAATTTGTTCAGATCCTGATGATTTCGTTTTTGGTAGATATTGTGATTCACTGCATTCTAAAATTCGGATTGCACACTTCTTACATTTACGGCGGACATTTTATATTCGTGGTTCCGTTGCTTCTCGGCTGGTTATTTTATGGTTATAAAGATTCGCCGAAAATACTTTCTATTTTGTACATTACGGTTTCTATATTACTCTTTTATCTGATCGTTAATAATATTTTCAGAATGACTGAATTCTTTGATTTTCTGGAAATGTATTATCGCTAGTTCGACCCAGACCGATCTTAATAAGATATGAAAATCTGCAGCCTCTCGTCCTTAAAGACGAGAGAGCTCTTTTTGTGCAACGCAGTGGAACAAAAAAGCGGGAGTACTTCGACAGGCTCAGTATAAATTCAAGGCGGAAATGTCTGCCCAAATAAAGAACAGTAAACTTATTGGTGTCTTATACTATCGCAGATCTTTTTGTAAACAAAAAAACGCACTTCACAGCGCGTTTTATATAATAGAGAATATTTACTTCTTTTTTGCTTTTACTTTATCCACTTCATCTTTTAAGAACGGATACTTCTGCTGCATATCTTCCAGAAGATGAGGGTCTAATTCTAAAGCTGTTGCCAATGATTCTCTCCCTTTTTTCTGATTATTCAATTGTAAATAGCAATTGCTTAACTGATAAAACAATTCGGCTCTGTTGTGCATTTTTGTCGCTGCAATCAAGACATTTACCGCTTCTTCAAATTCGCCAATCAGCATCAAGACTTCTGAGTAGGCGTACCAATTGTAGAACCGTGTTGGCTCATAATCAACCAACCTTTTCAGGCAAGCCAGACTCTCTTCAAATTTTCCACCTTCGATAAATAGAAAGGCGAGTCTTTTTTGATAATCCAGATTCGATTCGTTCAGTGAAACTGCTTCTTTTGCGAAATGCAGCGCCTCTTTCATGCCGCCCATTTCTTCATAGACATAGGATTGCTCCATCATTGACAAATAAAACTGCGGATCATCACGCAGTGATTTCTGAAAAGAATTTAAAGCTAAAACAGGCTGCTTATTTTCTTTGTAACACAAACCAATTTTATAAAAAGTAAATGATTTGGTATATTCTAAAGCTAACATTTCTTCGTAAACGGCAACGGCTTTTAACCACTCGCCCATCGCTTCGAAACACGCTGCTTTATTGGCATAAACTCCAACTGACTGCGGATTGATCGCCAACAAATAATCAAAACCTTTGATGGCTTCTTCGTATTTCTTCTTATTAAAGTAAAACTGTCCGTATTCGTACCACGCGGTTTCCGAGAAAGCAAATTTATCCAGATAACCATTCAAAAATTCGATGGCTTCATCGCTGCGTTTGAGTTGATTATAGCAGAACATCACGTTTTCTAACGAATATTCATCCTGTGGATCAAAATTGAGCGCCAGCTTATAATGCTTTAATGCTTTAAACGGATCTTCTAAATTCACGTATTCGTCAGCAATGAAGTTATGCAGAAAATTTTCTTCTTCTTCAAGTTTTAGTGCTGTTTCACAAAACTCAATGGAACGTCTTGGATTTCCAAGGTTTGAATAATATTTTGCACAGCAAACCAGGAAGTCTGTATTGTCCATACAGGATTCCTTCAGGTTATTCATCAGTTCTTTGGCTTCAGCATATTTTTCTAATTCCAAGAAAACTTCGAATTGCTTTATTTTTAGATCAAGGGAGTTTGGGTGAATTTTTAATCCATATTTTGTCGCCATATCGGCAAAGGAAATATCTCCCATTTCGAGGTAATAAATAATGATCTCTTCATATTCTTCGGTTTCGAAGTAGAATTCATCATTATTCTCGACCATTGCTTCGAACTTCTCTACGAGCTCGTTTTCAAAAAATTCTTCCAATATATTGTCTCTTCGTTATTTACAAAGTATGAAATTATCTTGCACACTTCGTAAAAAACTATTTTAATTAAACTTTAATAATGAAACCGTAAGGCTAAAATTATTATTTCTTCTCTTTCTACTTTATAAATCAATCGATGTTCTACTGTAATTCTTCTACTAAAACACCCAGAGAAATTATGTTTTAATTTTTCTGGCTTTCCTATTCCAATAAGTGAATGAGGATTTACTGAAATCTCTTCAAGCATTCTACTAATTTTATTTTGAACAGAAATAATCCCAGATTTTTTCCAAAATACTAAATCTTCTTTCGCTTGAATAGTGAAAACTATTTCCATAAACTGTCAATAGATATCTTTTCAAAATCACCCTCTTTAGCGGCTTCTAAAGACTTTTCTAAATGATTTCTATTTGATTGTGTAGAATTTAAGTATTCTGTTTCATCACGAAATTCATTTACATCCTCCTCAAAATCGACCTCAATCGCTTTAAGGATCGCTTTTATCTTTTCGGATTCTTTTTTGTTTTTTGGATTTATGGTAATGGTCATCGCTCAAATTTAAATTAAAGTTACTTAATTCTATTTAAATCAAACTTCTTATTTTTTCAATCATTTGATCTCCAAGACGGTCAGCTTCTTCTTGAGAAAACGCTTCGGTGTAAATTCTAATAATCGGTTCTGTATTTGATTTTCTTAAATGAACCCAGTTGTTATCAAAATCTATTTTTACGCCGTCAATGGTAGAAATATCTTCTGTTTGATACTCTTTTTCCATTTTAGTTAAAAGAGAATCTACGTCGATATCCGGAGTTAATTCAATTTTCTTTTTCCCCATGAAATAACTTGGGTAAGTCGCTCTTAATTCTGAAACGGTTTTATTTTCTTTCGCTAAATGCGTTAAAAACAAAGCAACACCCACCAAAGAATCGCGACCATAATGAAGTTCAGGATAGATGATTCCTCCGTTTCCTTCGCCACCGATAACTGCATTTTTCTCTTTCATTAAAGTGACGACGTTTACCTCTCCAACAGCGCTGGCGAAATATTCAGAACCTAAATCTCTCGCAACATCTCTTAATGCACGACTCGAAGAAAGGTTAGAGATTGCCGCTCCTTTTTGATGTCGCAAAAGATAATCAGCTACGGCAACCAAAGTATATTCTTCGCCGAAAAGTTCGCCGTTCTCATCAACTAAAGCCAAACGGTCAACATCAGGATCAACAACGATTCCAACATCAGCTTTCTCGGTTTTCATGAGTTCGCAAATGTCTCCTAAATGTTCTTTTAAAGGTTCTGGATTGTGTGGGAAATGTCCGTTAGGTTCGCAATATAATTTTACAACTTCACAACCTAACTCTTCCAACAATTGCGGAATTGCAATTCCGCCGGTGGAATTTACAGCATCGACAACAACTTTAAATTTCTTGGCTTTAACCGCTTCTGCATCGACCATTGATAAATCCAGGATCTTTTGAATATGAATATCGAATCCATCATTTCTGGTTTCGTATTTTCCTAAATCATCAACTTCAGCATAATCAAATTCCTGACTTTCTGCGAGAGCTAAAACTTCAGTGCCATTTTCACCGGTAATGAACTCGCCTTTTTCATTTAATAATTTTAAAGCATTCCATTGTTTTGGATTGTGAGAAGCAGTTAAGATAATTCCACCATCTGCATTCAATTCTGGCACCATCACTTCAACAGTTGGTGTTGTAGAAAGTCCCAAATCAACCACATGGATCCCCAGACCCTGCAAAGTTGCAGTTACCAATGAATTCACCATTGAGCCCGAGATTCTTGCATCACGGCCAACAACTAAAGTTAAGTCTTTTTTATTTTTATTATTCTGAAGCCAAGTTCCAAATGCGGAAGTAAATTTTACCACATCAAGTGGTGTTAAGTTTTCATCAACTTTACCACCAATGGTTCCTCGGATTCCTGAAATAGATTTTATTAAAGCCATAGAATTTTTTATTAAATAATAATTGCTGCAAAAATACGGAAATTAGGGCAAACGCAAATTTTCGCCACTGGGATCTTGTAATGCGATTTTAAAAGGAAATTTTTAAGAACAGCCACAATCTTTCTCACAACTCGAATCACTTTTTTTAAATTTCTTTAAAGAAATATTTTTACGAATTATTTTAAAAAGGTAATAACCCGCAAAAAGTAAAACGAGTGCAATGATGATGTACTGAAATAGTAAGGAATTCATAATCTTAGTGTCAAGAATATTATTATCGATAAAGAAGGAATGTCAAAAGCTCAGATTAATGTCCGCCACATTCCTGATCACAGCCAAACTCTCCTTTTTTCGGTTTCTTCGAGGAGAAGTTTCTTACAATGATTTTAAATAAAGAATAACCTGCGATCAAGACGATTACCGTGATAATGACGTACTGAAAAATAAGTGATTCTTCCATTATTTTAAAATTTGATAAACGATTAAGGAAGCAATATAAGCCAAGCCCGACATGCCGACGAGTTGTGCCATCGTCCATTTCCAGGATTTGGTCTCTCTATAAACAACGGCCAAAGTTGAAACACATTGCATGGCAAAAGCATAAAAGAATAAGATTGAAATTCCCGTGGCAAAACTATAAACTGGTTCTCCATTTGGTTTTTTATCTGCCCGCATTTTATCGATGATCTTCCCTTCTGGTGCTTCGTCATCTAAGCTGTACAAAGTTGACATGGTTCCTACAAATACTTCCCTGGCCACAAAACTCGTTAAAATTCCGACACCCATTTTCCAGTCGTAACCGAGCGGTGCAATGGCGGGTTCAATTGATTTTCCCATTTTGGCGAGATAAGACTGCTCTAATTTAACATCGGTCGCGACAAATTCTTCCTTATTCTGGGTTGGTCCAATATAGGAGAAAAACCAGATCACGATACTGAACAAGAAAATAATCTTACCTGCTCCAGTAATAAATTCCCAAACTTTCCCGAGCACGATTTTAAAATCATACCCGAAAAGGGGCATTTTGTACGATGGCAAATCCATTACCAGAAATGATTTTGCGTTGCTTTTAATAATTTTTTTAAGAATTAAAGAAGCCATTAAGGAAGTGAAAAATCCGAGGAAATACATCGCCATCAGGGCGATCGCTTTATAACTGATTCCAATAAAATATTCATTAGGAATGATTAATCCAATGATGATACTGTAAACCGGAAGTCTTGCAGAGCAGGTCATAAACGGTGTTACTAAAATGGTGATCAACCGTTCTTTGACATTCTCAATATTTCGAGTGGACATAATCGCCGGAATGGCACAAGCAGTTCCTGAAACCAGCGGTACAATACTTTTTCCATTTAATCCAAATGGACGAAGAAACCGGTCCATTAAAAAAATCACTCTGGCCATATATCCTGAATCTTCCAGTAAATAAAGGAAATAAAGCAAGATCCCGATCTGCGGTGCAAAAACCATGATCCCACCAATACCTGGAATAATTCCGTTGGCGATGAGTGAATTGATTGGTCCTGCCGGAAGATGCTCATTCGCAAATCCTGATAACCACAGGAAAAAATCTGAGATCCAGTTCATCGGATATTCTGCTAAGAAGAAAACACTTTGGAAGATGATTAATAAAATCAACCCAAAAATGAAATATCCCCAGAACTTATGAACTAAAACTTTGTCCAGCTTTTCTGTTAACAGCTCTTTGAATTGAGGTTTTTTAGATAGAACTTTAGAAATAATTTTGTCAATTTCCTGATAACGCCTAATCGTTTCTTGCGTCTGTAATCTTTTAGGAACCAAACATTTAACCTCATCATTATTCAACTGCTCTTTAACAGATTCCAGTTTTCCTAAATAAGTATCTGAAGAAAGTAAGGTCCAGACTTTATATTGATTTTCTTCTTTTGTTTCGGCTAAAATTTTAAAAACCAAACCTTTGTGTTCGGTTGGAATATCGAAAGAAACCGTTTCGGATCTGGTGAAATTGCCCTTTTGAATTTCAGCACGTAATTCTTCAATACCTTCATTTTCTTTGGCATTAGCCTGCAGAACGGTAACGTTTAATTCTTTGGAAAGTTGATCAATATCGATATTGATCCCACGTCTTTCGGCTTGGTCAATTTGATTAACCACTAATAAGATCGGAATTCCTAAATCCTGAATTTGTTGGAAAAGTAGTAGACCTCTTTTGATGCTTAGCGCTTCTAAAATATAGACAACGCCTGAATAATTCTTTTGTTCATCGACCAAGAATTTTGATAAAATAGCTTCATCTTCGGAACTCGGGTAAATACTGTATGAACCAGGTAAATCGATTACTTCTACGTTTTCGCCTTGGAAATCATAATTCCCAGAATGGCTCGCTACGGTAACTCCGGCGTAATTTCCGGTCTTTTGCTTTTTGTTACAAAGTAAATTAAAGACGGTAGATTTCCCTACATTGGGATTTCCTACCAAAAGGATTTGTTTCTTGTTTGAAGTGTTCATTCTTCGCTCGATCTAATTTGAAATTGTATCGGGATCTTTTAAGCTAAAGCTTCCACGATGATAAACTGCGCTTCTTCTTCGCGAAGGGCAATTCTGCTTTTTTCGTCACCAAACTCTATATACATGGGCCCTTTGAACGGCGCCTGGTACAGGATTTTGAAAACGGTTTCCGGGAGCAGACCCATTTCAATAATTTTATTGGGCATTCTGAGGTCGTCATTTTCATAACCCAAAATTTTCCCTGATTGATTTCTGGGAAAACAGCATAACTTATTTGATTTATCTCCTTTCAACACTAAAATTTTGAACCGCAAATGTACGTTATTTAAATTAAATCTAAATAAGGAATTGCGATGAATTGATCACAATTATAAAAAAACCCCAAAACAAAAATTTGTTTCGAGGTTTCAAAATATAACTTAGTAGTAATGAATGTTATTTTTTTGCTTTTGCAGCGGGAATTTCAATAGGATTATTGTTTGCGTTAAAGAAATCTTTCGCCATTTTTTCCTGGTTTTTCAGGTATTCTCCCATAGTAACGTCGCTTCCCGGCATTTTTCTGCTCATGTTTTCAGGAGTCATATACGGTCTTGCTTCTGCTAAAGGATCTGCTTTAAAATTATCAAATGATTTTTCAAACTTATCTTTTGAAATGATGTTTACAGCGGAACTCATTCCGTATTTTTCGAGCATTTTCTCGCCTTCTGTCAGTTCAGAATAATTTTCAATCTTCTTATTTCCTTTCAGTTCCCAAGAATAATTTTTACCCTCATCTTCGACTTTTACAATCAACCCAGGAAGTCCGTAAAATCGGTAAGGTCCGTCGGCAAATGGTAAATCTGAGGAAAACCAAGCCGTCCATTTTCTACCGCCATATTCTGTCGTAGCTTTTTGGGTGTTGTACTCTCCCACTTTTTCTTTGGTAGAAAGGATATTCCAGTTAAATTTTAGATCGTCTTCATATCCAAAATATTTATTGCTGATTCTGTCAACATAAGTTTCTTTCATTGTTGGATAAGCCTTGGTCACCTTATAAGCAAATTTCGGCATTTTGACCATTTTCATGATATCAACAAAAACGCCGGATGTTTCCATCTTTTTAACGGCAGCTACGATAATAGAATCCTGTGCTATACCAGTGTAGTCCTGATAAATCGATTTGTCTTTAGAAATATCTAAAACGGTCATTACTTTCTCAAGTTTTGCTGAATCTTTCTTCGGCTTAAAAGTTAATTCATAAAAGAATCTGTTCGCGGTTTGCTGCGCGTTTAGAGCAAAAAATACGCTTACTGCAACGAGGGTGAATATCTTTTTCATATTATTATTTAATCTATTAGTTAGCATGTTATCCATTTTGTTACAGTTTTTTATGAATATTTTAATATTCGTTTAAGACAAAAATCATTATCAGCCTATTACCTTTACTAAAACAAAAAATATGGAAACCGTACTTAACCTTAGAAAAGAGTTTAACCAGGAATACGAAACCACCAAAAAATTCCTGGAAGTTTACTCAGACGAACAAAATGAATATCGCCCTCATGAAAAGAGTATGAAAATGATGGCACTTGCTACTCATCTCGCAGAAATTTTCGGTTGGCCAGATTATATGATGACCACGGAGAAACTTGATTTTGCAGCGGGAGATTACCAACCTACCTATCTCAACACAAAGGTAGAACTTCAGGAGAAATTTGAAGAAGATTACAAAAAAAGTCTGGCTACGTTTGCCAATATGAAAGAAGAAGATCTGGAAGGAAGGTGGAGCATGAATATGGGCGAACATGTCATCGCTGATTTTAATAAATATGAAGCAATAAGGCATGCCTTAAATCAGATCACTCATCACCGCGCTCAACTCGGAGTTTACTATCGATTAAACGATATTCCAGTTCCTGGAAGTTACGGGCCAAGTGCAGATGTGGAAAACTTCTAAAAACTTTAAATTCAAATAAAGAGAAATCCCATCCTGATTGAACAAGATGGGATTTATTTATCAATTTTTTTTAAATCTGTTTATTTAAAATTAAATTTAACGGTAAACATCACCTGACTTGGTCTAATCTCAATGCTGTTTCTGGTCGTTGAAAAATAGGTGGTGTTATAACTGATGGTTTCATATAATTTTTTGTTGCCAATATTTAACCATTTGATCTCAAAATCGATTTTCTTTTTCGCCCAGGTATATTGGTAAGAAAGATCGTAGAACGAGTTGCGAAGATTGATTGCTCCTTGCGAAGTCGTAACATCGTCCCAAACCAAACCGATCGTGTGATTTTCAATTGGATAAAGGAATAGATTTAAATTATGATTCCAACCAGAATATTTGTTCACGTTATTTCTGTAATCGTCGCTGTTTTTATTCCAGTTTAATGAGATATTGTAATCCAAACTCATCCATGAAAAATAAGTATTGTTGAACTTAAATGCTAAACTCTGACTGTTGTTGATGCTTTCAATATAATTATCAACGTTATTTTGATCCACTAAAATACTGTAGGAATTAGAATCTCTATTGCTGAAATTTATAGACGCATTGGTTTTGAATTTCGGAAAGTACTTTCCAATTTCGGCACTTTCACTCTGAGAATAAGAATTGTTATCGATGTATTCTAAAGTCACAGCTGAAGCACCAGAAGCGAAAGGACGGGATTTCGTAATGATATTTCTTTTTGCATCATTATAACTATAACGAGCATTAAAAAATAAATTGTTCAGTGGATTTCTATATTCTAATCTTGCAGAAGAATTGATATTTCTGTTTTCCGGCAAAAGATTACTGTCTCGGGCATTTAAAGATTTAGGACTTATTAAAATTGAGCCATCGTACACCGAACCAAAATCTCCGAAATTATAATTTAATCCTCCATAAGCAGATAATTTCCAGAAAGAAGCAAAATCAAAACTTCCGTAGAAAGTAGGTTCAAAAACTGTTCTGTTGATTTCAGAATCTTTATTTCGCAGCAAATCTTTATAATCAATACCGTACATGTTGAGTGGCAAATTAACCGTTGCGTTAATTGCTTTTCCTTTATAATTTAAAGCAACCTGAGAGTAAGGATTTATTTCGTTCCACTTCATTTGGTTCTGATAGCTGATCCCTAATAAATTCCCATCGGCATATAATTTTGAATTCATATCATTAAATGATAGATTCAAACCAACTTCTGGCGTAATCGTTAATCGTTTATAAGAAAAACCTACTGAAGCAGAATGATTTGCCATTAATGTTGTAGAAGAAACACGCTGGTCAAAACGATCGAAGCCAGAACCAAGATCAATAAAATTTTCATATTCTGCAGAAAGTGTTTGTCGGTCTTTTTGATAAGAAAGGTAACTCATGAAATTAACCAGTTTCTCTTTCCACGGAATAATGGTACTTAAAGAGTTTTTAATAATGCCGGTTGGCGCCCCCAAAGCTTCATTAATAAAAATGTCCTTCAATGTTGGATCAGGAATGGCCATGTTATATAATGTAGAAGTATTTCCGCGATCCTCGTTCCAGAAACCATTCCAGGTCGTGGTATTTTTAAAAAATCCTTTCTTAGCGTTTTTCGTAATAATTACTTCTCCTTTTGCGGCGTTGCTGTAAAGATTATTTGATTCATTAGTTATTATTTTGCCAGTTTTAAAGAAATCCGTGTCCTGTTCATAAACGGTTTCTCTAGTAGAATTTCTGTCGATGGCGTTATTGGTATAACTTGCACTGGCTTTCAATTCCCAATCTTTACTTTTAAAAGGGGTTGTTAAAACATTGGCAGAGAAAAAATGCACGTTGTTCATTAAATATCTTTTTTCGGGAACGTTTGGAACACTTGCTTTATCTACACTCAACCAATAGTTTCCAGCGGATTGTCCTCTTCTTCCTTCAAAACGATTTCCGAAGGCTAACATATTACCTTCTCGCTCAACACTTTCTCCGTTATTATTTGTTTTATAATTTAAAACCCATTGGTTTTTTTGTCCGAAGAACATCGGAGTTAATTTCACATTCCAGAGCAAAGGTTCCATTCCAACACCTACTTCTCCCCGACCCGTCATCGTGACCGATTTTTTAAGAATCACGTTTAATCCGGCATTTTCTGAGGGAACTTTGTCCTGAAGAATTTTTACGGGTTGGTGATTTTCCATCACTTCCACTTTCTGTACAGCTCCTGTAGGTAACGAATTATTAATTGTTCCGTAACCACCTTCCATTAAATCTTTTCCATTAACATAAAACTTATTAATTGGTTCACCTTGATACAGAACGGTTCCATCTTTATTCACATCAATTCCAGGAATTTTCTTTAAAACATCAGAAAGCGTACGGTCGGCTTTGCTTTCAAAAGCTTTAATATCATAAGAAATAGTATCACCTCTTTTAGTGATCATCTTCGCTTTTAACTTAACTTCCTTAATTTCGGTCGCATCAGATTGCAAAGTGAAATTCTGCGTTTGATCTTCGTTTTTGACTGCTTTTTGCGAAGGTTTCTGATTATAAGCTTTTATTTTTAAATCAACATTTTCCTCAGGAGTGGTAAAGGTCACCTTGTATTCTCCTTTTACATTAGTGATTGAAAAAGCGATGATCGCATCTTTTCCGGGCTCTTCTACCGTAACACTTGCGCTTGGAATCGGTTTGCCGTCTTCGTCTAAAATTTTTCCGCTAATGGAAGATTGTGCCCACGATAGAATGGCCAGAAACAAAGCAAATAAGGTAGATATTTTTCTCATGAAAAGATTTATTAATTAGTACGGCAAAGATCATAATTGTTACAATGAGAAGATATGATGGTTAATCACGAGCAAATTTAAATGCAGATTCTCATATGCTTATAATTATAAATGAAGGTTGGATTCTTTTTTTTATTATTTTTGCTCATCAAACAATTGCGCCATATGGGACTTCATTTACAACCTATCGACATCGTAGAGTCGATTACCAAAGAAGAATTTCGAGAAAAGTACCTGTTGCCGCGGAAGCCAGTTGTCATTAAAGATATGGCGAAAAACTGGCCCGCTTACGAAAAATGGACGATGGAATATATGAAAGAAGTGGTTGGCGATGTTGAAGTTCCACTCTATGATTCATCGAAAGCTGATCCTTCCGCGCCTATTAATTCTTCAGCTGCAAAAATGAAATTCACAGATTATATTGATTTGATTCAGGAGAAACCAACCGATTTACGAATCTTTCTTTTTGACCCTATTAAATTCGCACCTCAACTTTTAGACGACTACATTTCACCTAAAGACTTAATGGACGGTTTTCTGGATAAATTTCCGAATATGTTTTTTGGCGGAAAAGGATCCCAAACCTTTCTCCATTTTGACATTGATATGCCTCACATTTTTCATACTCATTTTAATGGCAGAAAACATGTTTTATTATTCGATTATAAATGGAAAGAGCGGCTTTATAAATTACCACTCGCAACTTATGCTTTAGAAGATTACGATATTGCAAATCCTGATTATGAAAAATTTCCTGCCCTAAATGGTGTTGAAGGAATTGAATGTTTCCTAGAACATGGCGACACTTTGTTTATGCCGACAGGCTGGTGGCATTATATGAAATATCTGGACGGAAGTTTCTCCATTTCCCAAAGAGCCTGGGACAAATCATGGGCGGTAAAAGCGCATTCGCTCTGGAATCTTGCAGTTCAGAGAAATTTCGACAACGTCATGAAGGGAAGATTCAAAAAAAAATACATGGACTGGAAAGAAAGAAAAGCCATTGAAAATGCAAATTATGCTTTGAAAAAAGGTTTGCCGAAATAATAAAAACGCTTTTAGATTAATTTCTAAAAGCGTTTTTTACATTATTTTTTTATCTTAAATAATTTTAAAGCATCTGTAGAATACAGCGCGAAAAAGATGAGAACGGGTTGAAAAAACAATCGCAATAATCTTTTGGAATCGGTATCTAAACCAAATCCATCACGGTGTTCGGTATATTGCGCAATATTTCCCGGGAAAACCAAAACAAAGAAAATAGCCAAAGCTAAGCCTACGTATTCCTTTTGTTTCGTGAAGAAGATCATCGCTATTCCGAACAGAATTTCTACTACACCGGAAGCCAATACGACGAAATCTTTTGAAAGCGGAATCCAATCCGGAACTTGCGCCTGAAAAGTTTCTCGAGCATAAGTCATATGGCCAATTCCTGCCAAAAGCATAAAGGCTCCTAATCCTATTCTTATTAAGTTTTTTATCATCTTTCGTACTTGTTATTATTTAAATGACACGTTAAAATTTATAAAATCCTGTAAATCGGATATAAACCAACGCTTCCTTCGTAGAATTGAGAATGTTTATAAATATACTCTAACTGCGCATTTCCATCTTTTGCAAAATCAGGATTGGCTATTTTTTCAAATTCCAAAGCTGTTTTTAAAACTTGATTGTTTTTCAATAAATCTGCGGCTGTATCTTCGAAAACGTAATCTGAGAAATATTCTTTTTGTCCAAGAATCGCATCGAAGAAATTCCAGTTAAAGAAAGAATCAGCTGCTTCTGGTTCTAAGGTTTCGAGCAGATATTTGACGCCATATTGTTTGGTTGAAACCAACACATCTCCTTTTCTAAATTTAAAATTTTTATTCTCTGACTTCACTTGAGTGTCATAATGAAGGTAATGACCTTCGTACGGGTTTTTCACCGTTTTGTAATCCGAAACCATATATTGTTGCGCAAAAATGACGGAATCTTGCTTGATCACGTTCATCGCTATATTATTGCGTTTCAGATATTGCAAAACCTTTTGTTCCGATTGTGGGATTATATAATAAGAAGGAATTGCGATTTCTTTGGTCGGAATATATTGATCGTAGAATTTTACTTTTCTGGTGAAAGGTTTCGTTCGGTCGTAGAACAATCTTGGCTTTCCGGAAACTACGCTTGGTTTTTTTCCAGCTTCAAATCCTTTGAAATCAATCAATTTAAATTTCGTGCTGTCCAGTTTCCACTGAATCGGATATTTCATTTTGGGTTGATAATTTGCGAGACTTTCACCCATTAATTTTTGAATTTCCTTAGCGTTTTTCGCCGTGTAATTAATGGAACTGAGCATGTTTTCATAAGTCGCTCGAACACGATCTTTATAAGGTTTCAACATATGCGTTTCGGCAACCGTTCCCATCGTATTAAAAAGCGTTGTGTAACCTGTTGCATATCTTGGAGAATCCATAAAGGTCGGGAATCCTTCGTCGGGTGAATCACCATGGATATTGACATAAGGAGTCGTGAGAATTCCTTTCTTTTCTAAAGTCTGTAAAATTTCGGGTTGCATCTTTTCATTAAAATAGTTTCCCAAGCTTTTTCCTAATCTTTCTTTATTGGTAGAAATATAAGTGAACAAATACTGGTAATCTGCGCCATTTGAAACATGATTATCAATAAAATAAATAGGTTTGAAATGCTGGAAAATAGTTTGAAAAGTTTTTGCATTTTCGGTATCATTTTTAATGAAATCACGATTCAGATCATAGTTTCTGGCATTCCCACGAAAACCGTATTGTTCGGGACCATTTTGATTGGCTCGGCTGTGCGATCCTCGTCTTAACATCCCTGAAATATTATATGCCTGAATGGCCACAATTCTTAAATTCTTCACTTCAATTTTTCCAGTTGCGAAATCGCGCATCATCATCATGGTGGCATCAATACCGTCTGGCTCACCCGGATGAATCCCATTATTGATCAAAATAGTTGGATTGTTTTTATCTACGGCAGCATTGTAAATAACCACTCGGATTGGTTCGCCATTATCATCATTTCCGATGGATCTTACGGTAATCGTTGGGAATTCTTTAGATAAATCGTCGTAATATTTCACCATTTCTTCATAGGTCGCAGTTTGGTTTCCGTTTCCTTTTTCGTAAGGTGTTTGATGTTTGGTTTGGGACGAAATAAGATTCGCCGCTAAAAAGAGAATTAAAGAAATATATTTCATTAGGATTAAATTAAGTGTCACGAATTTACAAAAAAGATTATCTTTATTGAATTATGAATTATCTGAGACTTTTATTAATCGCTCTCCTTTTGGTTGGCTGCAAAAAGAAAACTTTTGCAGATGAGATTGTTTTAACGACCAATCATAAAATCAAGATGAAAATTCAGGAATTTAATGAAGGTATTGGCGAATATGGATCTTCAATAATATACATAGGAAAAATTCAAGATTCCATTCCGATCAAGCATTATGACTCAATGTTTCCGCCTCCTCCCGCACCTCGACCTATTGGTTATATAAAAACTCAAAAAGAAATTAGTGATTCCATTATCTTCAATAAAATGCGTGACAAGTATTTTCATAGTGAGTTTGATCGATTGAAATTTTCGGATAACCCAATCAAGTTTGATTCTCTTACTAATGATCTATTAGAAATTGTAGTGAAACCAAACGATACCATTCCCCATTTTGTTATCGATTCGGCAAGAAATATTAAAGCATATCAATCATTTCCTGTTTTTGTAAAAAATATTTCAGGTAAAAAATTGAAAATGGTTGTTGAGAGTTTTCCAGGATTTGCAATTTTAAATGAGAATAAAAAGTGGCAAATTATACGAAACAACAGTTTTTATATTTGTGGCGATGCCATGTATAAACACAAATATTGGGTGTTCAATCCTAATGAAATAATTGTTTATGCTGTCAATTACTTTCATGGAAATCAAAAAGCACATTTTAAAATAGGTTTAACGCCCACTTTTTTTTCAGAGGAATTTGATGGAACTATTGATCCGAAAATTATTAAAAAACAGAGAGATGCATATTTTATAAAATAAAAAAATTCCTGAACGAATTCAGGAATTTGTAATATTATATGTTCTTTGAAGAAGCAAAAATCTGCAGCCCGGCTTGAGTGGAGCTCATTTTTTTTGCAGTGGCAAAAGCGCTGGCAAAAAAATAGCGGGAACGGAAGACGGAAATGTCTGCCCAAATAAATACGTTAATCGTTCAGTTTCAACACCGCCATAAATGCCGACTGTGGAACCTCCACTCTACCAATTTGTTTCATTTTCTTTTTACCTTCTTTTTGTTTCTCCAACAATTTACGTTTACGGGAAATATCCCCACCGTAACATTTTGCAGTAACGTCTTTTCTTAAAGCTTTGATGCTTTCTCTGGCAATCACCTTCGCTCCTAACGCCGCCTGAACCGCAATATCAAACTGCTGACGCGGAATCAGTTCACGTAATTTCTCACACATTCTTTTTCCAATATAATAAGCGTTGGAATCGTGAATCAACGAAGAAAGTGCATCGACCATATCGCCATTGATCAGGATATCCATCTTCACTAATTTGGAAGCACGGAAGCCGATCGGATGATAATCGAAGGACGCATATCCTTTGGAAACTGACTTTAAACGGTCATAGAAATCGAAAACCACTTCTGCCAAAGGCATATTAAAAACGAGTTCTACCCGATCTGAAGTCAAATAACTTTGTCCTACGATCTCGCCTCTTTTCTCAATACACAAAGTCATCACCGGACCAACATAATCGGATTTGGTAATGATGGAGGCTTTGATGAACGGCTCTTCTACCCGATCCATAATCATGGGATCGGTCATTTCTGAAGGATTGTTGATTAGGATCATGGTATCAGGATCTCTTTTGGTATAACCGTGGTAAGAAACGTTGGGCACGGTCGTAATAACATCCATGTTGAATTCGCGGTCTAATCTTTCCTGTACGATTTCCATGTGCAGCATTCCGAGGAATCCACAACGGAAACCGAAACCTAAAGCTGCTGAACTTTCTGGTTCGAAAACCAGCGACGCATCATTTAATCTTAATTTTTCTAAAGAGAAACGAAGTTCTTCAAAATCTTCGGATTCAATCGGATAAATCCCCGCGAAAACCATTGGTTTCACTTCTTCGAAACCGTCGATGGCTTCTGTCGCTCCTTTTTCAAAAGTGGTGATGGTATCTCCTACTTTTACTTCGCGGGCATCTTTGATCCCGGAAATAATATATCCTACATCGCCGGTTTTAATTTCGGCTTTCGGGGTTTGTTTTAATTTTAGAGTTCCAACTTCATCGGCTTCATACATTTTGTTGGTTGCCATGAATTTAATTCGTTGTCCTTTCTTGATGCTTCCGTTGACGACTTTGAAGTAAGCTTCAATTCCACGGAAAGGATTATAAACAGAGTCAAAAATCAAGGCTTGCAACGGTCCGTCTTCATTTCCAACCGGTGCCGGAATTCTATTAACGATATGTTCCAATAATTGGTGAACACCTTCACCTGTTTTTCCAGAAACTCTTAGTACATCTTCATAATCACAACCAATTAAGCTCATGATCTCATCGGTCACTTCTTCGGGATTGGCTGAAGGTAAATCGATTTTATTTAAAATTGGAATGATCGTTAAATCATTTTCTAAAGCCAAATATAAATTGCTTATCGTTTGAGCCTGAATACTTTGCGCGGCATCAACGATGAGAAGCGCTCCTTCGCACGCAGCGATAGAACGGGAAACTTCATAAGAAAAATCAACGTGTCCTGGCGTATCAATTAGGTTAAGAATATACTTCTCCCCATTCAATTCATAATCCATTTGAATGGCGTGTGACTTAATGGTAATTCCACGCTCTTTTTCAATATCCATATCATCCAGCGTTTGGGACTGGAGTTCTCTTTGGGTCACCGTATTGGTATATTCCAAAAGTCGATCTGCCAAAGTGGATTTACCGTGGTCAATATGTGCAATAATGCAAAAGTTCCGTATGTTCTTCATCTATAATTATCGTAATCTGCAAAGATAATGAAAGTGAATAGAAAATAATGATTTTTTCTCTAAACTGAAAATTTACTTTACAAAGCTGTATTCACCGTTTAAAAAATCAATGTAGATCTTATCTTTTTCTCCATTCAATGCCTTATTGTATTTTATATTAAATTCTATACCGGCCGCAATTCCTCCTATAGCGCCGAATAGGAAATAAGCAGACGACACATTAATTTCTTCTGGAAACAACATAAACTTGTTGCCCATTACGAAATAACCTCTTTGATCCTGTTCCAAGTCAAGAAATCCTGCCTGCGAATTTTTGTAAACTTTTCCTCTTTCAACATAACTGTAGATTTTCCGAGTGGGAATTCGATCATCATTGGCATTGACTGCTCTTACTACTTCTCCATTATTTTTGATGAGCTGATAGTTTTCAAGCGGTTTCTGTTCAAAGAAACTTTTATAATCCAGATATACGCCATCTTTCAATTTCTTACCTGAAAAAGCGGCGTAATTAGATTTTAACATTTCATTGTAACCACTCAAATTATTACTTGGAATTGCAATATCTAAAGGAGTCGCCCGATACGTCTCAAACATTAAGGTTTGAAGAACTTTTTGAGTATTCTCCACAAATAGATCTGGAATTCCACCAACTTCTTTTGTATTTAAACTGATGATGTTATCGTATCTTTTTAAGAAATAATAGTTTTCACCTTTTTTCAGAAAAGTACTGAATTTCATATCTAAAATACAGAAGATCTCTTTGTTCCGTACCTCGTTCGAGATATTTAAATCTTCTACCAACAGAACTATTTCATTAATTCCTTTCTCTCTTTTTTTATTGGTCTTTTCGAACCAGTTTTCAATATCCTGACTCAAATCATCGGTCGGAAAAACAAAAGAATAATATTTACCTCGGAAGACAATGTCATTGAGTTTTTTATTCTGGCGAACATCGATCACTTCTAAACTCTTTGTGGTGCCCGTGTAATCCTTCACGGGATAGTTGAGCTTGATTGTTTCTTTCTTCTGAGCGAAAAGAAAAACTGGAAGTAAAATGAGTAAAAATATTTTTTTCATTATAAATTGATTGCTACGAATTTATAGATTTAGTCCGAAAAAAGAACGACCTCTACAATAAAATTATAGAGGTCGTTCAAACATTAAAAAAATAAACTATTATCGTCTGCGCTGCGAGCCCGGATTTTTGGGTTCGTCTTGTTTTTTATCTAATATTTTATTGCGCATTTTTCCTTCGGTTTGGTACATTCTTAAGACCTGTTGCGGAGAAATCACTTTCATGAATTTTTGCGCATAATCTTTTCTATTATCTAATAGCTGTTGTCCGACATCAAAACTATTATTAAGTTCTTTTATCGCATCTTCATCTGTCATCTTTTCGCAGTCTTGCGTTGGAACGAACTTAGCTTTTATCTCGTTTTGCTTTTCCTGATATTCTGAATATAAATTTATGAACTCTGGTTGCGTATTTTCTGGAACTGCTAATTCAGCGATGATCATTTTTTCCCGAAATTCTTTTAGAAGCGCTACTCTTTCTTCGGGTTTCATATTCTGAATGACCTCCTTTCTTTTCTCTGGCTTCATGCTTTTCCAATCATAGCCAAACTGTTGCGCAAAACTAAACTGCGCGGCTAAAATTAAAGTTAAAACTACTGCTAATTTTTTCATGGTTCTTTTTTAATTATACAAATCCAAATAAATGTCTTGTTCTGTATTTCTTCCAACAGTTGCCAACTCTGCAGAGGTGAAGTTTGCTAAGATCTGATCTACCTGAACTTCAGGATTCTGACTTGTTTTCTGCTCTTTTTGGTTTGCGAAACTAGCGGTTTTCTTTGGAGACACACTGCTTGGTTCTGTACTTCTTTTTGGATAAGTCTTAGGCACCGAAGTTAAATCCTCTTCTAAAATTTGCAATGCAACAGCTTCTTGTTTCTGAGGTTTAACCTCTGATAATGCATAGGTTGCAGGTTCAGAATCTATAGATACAATTCGAGTGATCGATTGAGTTTCAACCGCCGGATCAGAATTCATTACGACACTCACCCCAACTAAAAGTGCAACTGCAGCAGCCGCACTGTACGCCCAATTGAGTTTTATAATTTTTCCTTGCTTCACAGGAACAGTTTCTTGCAGCACATTCTTTTGCATATCTTCAAAAAAACCGTCGGGTGTTTTAAAGATATTTTCTCGTTTTAATTTTTCGATATCAAACTCTTTCATTTCTAGATGCTCTTATTCTGTGTAATTCTGTTTTAAATAATCCTCCACTTTTTGCTTGGCGTAATGGTAGTTGGTTTTCAATGTCCCTACCGACATATCCAAAATTTGTGAAATATCCTCGTAAGGTAAATCTTCGTAATACCTCATATTAAACACCAATTTCTGTTTCTCAGGTAAGGTGCTAATCGCCTGCTGTAATAAAATCTGAATTTCATCAGCACTTGGCTGCACATTATCAGCGACTAAATTTTGCAGATGACTGGTGACTTCCTCATCAGATTTCTGCATTTTCTTCATCTTATTTAATTGTTGCAAAGATTCGTTCGTTGCAATTCGATAGAGCCAGGTGTATAATTGACTTTCCCGTTTGAACTGATGAAAATTTTGATAGGCCTTTATAAAAGTATCCTGCAAAATATCCTGAGCCAAATCGTGGTCGACCACAAACCTTCTGATATGCCAATACAACCTGCTCTGATAAGCATCCATCATCAGGCGAACTCCCTTTTCACGGGATTTTTCGCTTGACATCAACTCGATAATTTCGGTTTCCTGGATCTTCATTGAGATGCTTTCGTTGTTTGGATGGTAAATATATTTAAAAGTTAAATAACACTTCAATTTTTAGTCCAAAGCAAAATAAGTATCTTTGTTCATATTCCTTTATATGAAGATTGTCATCATCGGTTCGGGAAATGTAGCTTACCATTTAGCAAAAGCATTTCAAGAAAATAAAATTCCGGTTTCCCAGCTTTTTGGAAGAAACGAAAACGACTTAAAATTCATTTCCGAGCAATTACAAGTTCCTTTTTCTGCAACGCAATTACAAGACGCCGATCTGTATTTGATCTGCGTAAGTGATGGTTCAATCTCTGAAGTTTCAAAATTGATTACGAAAGAAAACTGTTTGGTTGCACATACTTCAGGTTCTTTACCGAAAGAAATCTTAGAAGGAAACTTTCGAAAGGCCAGTTTCTATCCTTTGCAGACATTTTCAAAGTCGAAGGATCTCGATTATAAAGAAGTTCCGTTTTTCGTAGAATCAGACGATGATAATGATTTAGAATTATTGAAAAATCTTGCTTTACATATTTCGAAAAAAGTAATGATTTCAACTTATGAAAAGAGAAAGTATATTCATTTGACTGCCGTTTTTGCCTGTAATTTTGTGAATCATCTTTTTGCCAGAGCTAAAGAAATTTCAGATTCGCAGGAAATTCCGTTTGACTATTTTTTACCATTAATTAAAGAAACGACGGCGAAGATTGAGATATTAGAACCAAAATTTGCTCAAACTGGTCCAGCCATTAGAAATGACGAACGGGTTTTGAAAGCACATGAAGATTTAATTACTGATGAAGAGCAATTGAAAATTTATAAAATAATGAATGAATCGATAAAGAAAATGTATGAGTTATAAATCGAATTTAAAAAATATAAAAGCCTTCGTATTTGATGTTGACGGCGTTTTTACTGATGGAAGTGTCTATTTAATGCCAGACGGAAGTATGTGTCGCACGATGAATGTGCTTGATGGATACGCAGTGGTTAAAGCCAGAAAACATAATTATCCAATTTGCGTGATCACAGGTGGTGATGATCCTATGGTGAGAAACAGAATCAGCTATTTAGGAATTACGGATTACTATGCTAAGATCGGCGATAAGCTGGAAAAATTTGAAGAATTCAAGCAAAAATATAATTTGAAGAATGAAGAAATTCTTACCATGGGCGACGATCTACCAGATATGGGAATGATGAGAATCTCGGGAATTTCAGCCTGTCCCGAAAATTCGGTTGCGGAAATAAAATTGATGTCAGATTATATCTCACCAATTCAGGGTGGGAAAGGAGCAGTGCGCGATGTCATTGAACAAGTCATGAAAGTGCAGGGAAAATGGCTGGAAGACGATACTAAAAGCACTTAATTAATTGATTTCAAATATTATATGAACATATTATTAGCCTCCAATTCTCCACGAAGAAAAGAATTGTTAAAAGAATTAGGTTTCGATTTTGAAATCGTTTCTGTGGACTGCGATGAAGTTTATCCAACCGATTTAGCCGTCGAAAAAATAGCAGCATATCTTTCAGAACTAAAGTCTAACGCATTTCGAACCTTAAATCCTGGTGAAGTTTTAATTACTGCAGATACCATTGTGGCGCTTAATAAAGAAATTTTAGGAAAACCAAATGATGAAGTTCACTCCAAAGAAATGTTACGAAAACTTTCCGGAAAAACTCATCAGGTTTATACGGGAATCACGATGAAAACTTTTACCCAAACCATTACTAAAACTGATGTTGCCAATGTTGAATTTGATGAAATCAGTGATGAGGAATTGAATTTTTACATTCAAAAATACCGACCATTTGATAAAGCCGGAAGTTATGGCATTCAAGAATGGCTGGGCATGGCAAAAATCAAAAATATCGAGGGAAGTTTCTACACGATCATGGGATTACCCACCCATTTGGTGTATTCTCTTTTAAAAGATTTAGAACAAACATCTTCCTAAAACAAAAAATCATTATTTTTACATCAATTAACTGGTGTTATTAATAATAAAACACTGATTTGAAAGTTATTATCTGATAATGAAAAAAACGATACTCTTCCTTTTAGCAATCACCGTTTTTAATTCCTGTTCCTCTCGAAAGAAGACGAATGACTCTACTTTTATGAAAGGGTTTTTCTCTTATTACAATACGCTCTTTAACAGTAAAGATGCATTGGAAACGGAACTAAAGAATAGAGACAAAGCCCATAAAGACAATTTTTACGCGCCCTATATTCAGCTGCTGACATACGATGAGCAACCTTTAGGAAGTGATTTTCAAGCTGGTTCAGGCGGAATGTTTGGTAATGATCCCGTTGGATCTGGTCCAGCGTCACCCACAAGAAATAGAAATTCCGGTCCACCTTCTCCGCCCAATTCATCCGCTTCGATGGGTGGTCCTGGATCCATGAATTTTTCTGGGAATTCAAGCTATTCTGGAAATTCAGGACAAAATTCTGAGACCAAAAGAGGAGCTTCAATTTTAGAAATTTCAGAAGCTAAAGCCTTGAAAGCCATCTCGAAATATTCTGTAATGAAAGGAGGTGAGGAAAAAAATAAAAAGATGTTTGATGCTTACATTTTATTGGCTCAAAGCAGATTATACCGCAACAAACCTTTGGAAGCATTAGACGGACTCAACTTTGTTTTTGCGAATATGAGGAAAGACAAACGACTTCCTTTAGCCAGAATCTACCAAGCGCAGGCATACTCAAAAATGGAAGATTATCACAGAGCTGAAGAGGTTTTCGCTGATCTGAAAAAAAGTAAAATCAAAAAAGAATACCGCAAGCTTTTAGAAATTTATTATTCTGAAATGTTGCTGGCTTCTGGTAAAAAACAAGATGCAGTTAACGAACTTGATGACGCATATGTTGTTAATAAAAATAGAAAATTAAGAAGTAGAATTGCTTTTTTACGCGGACAAATTTTATCAGAACTTGGCAGAAATGAGGAAGCCAGAGAAAGCTTTGCAACTGCTTACAAAAATGCCAATGATTTTGAATTTGAAGTGAAATCTCAAATTGAAATCGCGAAAACCTTTAATGGAGCTGGCGATGATTATCAAGGCGCAAAAACCTATTTAGAAAAAATAAGTAAAAAAGGAACTTACGGTTCTCGAAAAAATGAATTCTATTATGCGTTAGGTTTAATGGCGAATAAAGCCGGAAAGAAAGACGAAGCCAAAGAATTTTTTGCACAGTCGCTAAAAGAAAAAGTATCTGATCCCCAAATTCGTGGCTTGACCTATTACGAAATCGGTAAAGCCTATTTTGAGGAAAGTGACTATCTTTCTGCAGGTGCCTTCTACGATTCTTCCTTAGCAGTAATGACTTATCAACCTTCAAAAATTTTATTGGAAGAATACTCCGCCAATATTAAAAAGGTTTCTGCTAACTACTATCTGATCAAAAAAAATGACAGTATTCTGGCTTTGACTAAAATGCCGGAAGCAGAAAGAATTGCCTATTTTAATAAATATATTGACGATATCAAAACCAAAGAAGCGCGCGAAGAAATAGAGCGGAAAAAGGAAGAAAGAAGTAAAGGTTTTGATACAGGAGATTATTCGGCAAATTCTATGTTCGCAGGAGCTGCCGGAGGATTTCAGGACTTCGGAGGAAGTAAAGGTGGGTTTTATTTCGCCAATCTGGGAACGGTAGCTAAAGGAGAATCTTCTTTTAAGCAAATCTGGGGAAACCGTTCTTTAAATGATAACTGGCGAACTTCAGCAAGAAGTAATTCAATAGAAGATTTAAAAAGTCAAGCGATGGGAATTACTACCGCGCCAGATCCAAGAAGGCTAGAACCTAATTTCTACATTGAAAAAATCCCAACAAAAACAGAAGATATCCTTGCGTTGAAAAAAGCCAGAGATACTGCTTCTTTAGGCATTGGAAGAATGTATGAAACTTATTTTTCAGACACCCCATTGGCCACCAAAACACTGTATGATCTAGCAGATACGCAACCAGAAGAAGATATTAAACTGCAAGCGTTGTATCAAATTTTCGCCTTTAACTATGAGAAAAATCCAGGTGCAGCGGAACGGGCAAAACAGATGATTTTGGACGAATATCCTTACACTTCTTATGCAGAATTTGTAAGAAATCCTAAGAATAGCTCATTCGCAAAATCTGCTGAAGAAGTAGAAAAATTATATGCTCAGGCTTTTGATTTGTACGACAAAGAGAAATATGAAGAGAGCAGAACGATGATTGACGGTGCTTTAGAAAAATATCCGAAAGATGCTCTGGTTCCAAAATTCTCTTTGTTGAATGCCTTTAATATTGGAAAAACTGCTGGTAAAGAAATAATGATTTTACAACTTGAACAAATTTCTTTAAACTACGCTAAAACTCCCGAAGGCGAGAAGGCAGCAGAAATGTTGAAATATCTTAAAAGTGATCTGCAAGTTGAAAGTTTAGACGAGACTGGAAATGTCATTAACGCTAATCAACCACCAGTTCCTAATGAAGATCAAAAAGAAATGCCTGACACAGAAAGACGTAGTGGCCCACCAAGTCCTCCAGGCGCCAATACTGGAATTCAAGAAACTAAAACGCCAGATTTAAAAGGTTTGCAACCGGAAAGAGCGGCAGTGCAGGAAATGAAAATAAAGTAAACAAAAAAGCGAAAATTATTCTTCGCTTTTTTTCTTTTTAACTCCTTGAAAATCTTTTAAATAAAAGGGTTCGAAATACGCCACATCTTCAAATTCCTGTCGGTTGTATTTTTCCACGGCTTTTTTAATTAGATATTTCGCAGAGGGATAAACGGTCTCATTGAATTCGGCATTTTCTAATTGAAGAATCTCTTTCGCTTTCTTTGCGCCATCTCCAACGAACAAAATCTTTTTATCTTGATACTCCTGATAAGAGTTTTCATCCAGGATCTTTGCTTCGGTCGCACTAATCATCTCGCCTAAATTGCCGTCAAAAACAGCTGAATAAACCTCCATTCTTCGTGCATCGATCAACGGAATGATCAAATCATAATCCTTGTTTAAAAAAGGCTCTATCATCGTTTCTAAAGAATTTGTTGCGATTAACGGAATTTGTAATCCATAGCAAAATCCTTTGGCAGAAGAAGCGCCGATTCGAAGGCCTGTGTAAGAGCCAGGACCTTTTCCCAAGGAGACAGATTCAATGTCTTTTAAAGTCAATTTCGCACCTTCTAAAGCCCACTTAACATACGTATGTAAGCTTTCGGACTGTTTGTAATTTTCAGAAACTTCTTCACAGAGACAAAGGATCTTTTCACCATCAGAAATGGCTACAGAACAATTTTTGGAGGAAGTTTCAATATGAAGAATTTTCATTTTTTTAATCTAAAATTTTATAAATGTAAAAGTTTAACAGTGCTGACCATTATTTACGATGAATCGTTCTCGGTTCACTTTGGGCGCTGGGATAAATTGTTAAATCAGAGATCATAACATGTGTCGGTGCATTAATACAGTAGGCAATAGCATCGGCGATATCTTCCGCTCTCAAAGCATCATAACCTTTGTATACTGTTTTTGCTCTGTCTTCATCACCTTTGAATCTCACTTTTGAAAACTCAGTTTCAACAGCACCGGGTTGAATATTGGTGACTTTAATTCCGAATTCGGTCAGTTCTAAACGCATTCCATCCGAAATCACATCCACGGCTTTTTTCGAAGCGCAATACACCACGCCGTTGGCGTAAGTTTGTCTGGCTGCGACCGAGGAAATATTAACGATATGTCCTGAATTTCTCTGTTTCATGCCGGGCATGATCATTTTCGAAACATAGAGTAATCCTTTCACATTTCCATCGAGCATCATATCCCAGTCACTAATATTTCCATCGATTAACGATTCTAAACCGTGTGCATTTCCAGCGTTGTTAATAAGAACATCGATCTCTTTCCAATCTACGGGAAGCGATTCAAACGCTTTTTGTACTTCTTCAAAATACCGCTGATCAAAGTTTAAACTAAAGGTTTCGGTATGCTCAGATAGCTCCGTTTTTAGCTGGTCTAAAACTTCCGTTCGTCGTCCGCAAAGAATCAATCTAAAGCCTTGTTTTGCCAGAAGTTCTGCGGTAGCTTTTCCAATACCGGAAGTTGCTCCTGTGATGAGTGCTGTTTTCATTATTAAATATTTACGATCTGTTAATTGGCATCGAAGCTTTGAAAAGCATCTTCGAGATGCATGATTTGTAATTTTCTATTTTCATCAGGTAAAACGGCAATGATATCAAACCGAACTTCCTGATTTAGATTTCGATCTTTCATGAAGAAGTCTGCGACCATGACCAGCGATTTAATTTTTGTTTTAGTGACCGCTTCCTGCGGTTCCATGAAGATGTCGCTTCCTCTGGCCTTGACTTCTACAATGATAATTTGATTATTAAATTCCGCAATAATATCGATCTCGCCTCTTTGATACCTGAAATTTTTAACCAGAATTTTATAGCCTTTTTTTTCTAAAAAAGTGGCAGCAAGTTCTTCGGCAAGATTTCCTAAATCATTGTGTTCTGCCATGGTGATTGGCTTTTAAATTAAAACTGAACCATTACTTTATCTTCAATTTCCATTTTGATATTTGCTCCAATAATTAAAGGTCGATTATCTAAAATATGTCCATTTGGAAAACCAAACAGAGTAGGGAAGTCGTATTTTTTTAATCGGTCTGAAATCAGTTGATTCGCAAAATCATCATAACTTTCTTCGTAGTTTTTATTGTCTTTTTCATCACCCATATTGGTCATTCCGCCAATAATTAGACCTTTAATCTTTCTGAAAACTCCGGCTAATTCCAGACTCATCATCATTCGATCCAATGCATAATATTTCTCGCCGATCTCCTCAATAAATAGGATCTTATCTTTAAAATCGAAAGAATAAGAAGTTCCTAAAAGCGCATAAATCAAGGCCAAATTACCGCCCACTAGTTGACCTTCAATTGTTCCTTTCTTATTTAAGAAATTGCTTTCTACATTATAATTAGGCTTCTCACCTTTCAAAATATCAAATATCAGATCATAACTTTCACTGGTTACTCCGAAACTTGAGGTTTTAATGGTCTGTGCGTGAATAGATGCAAAATTATTTTTTAATAAAAAACTCTGAATAACGGTATTGTCAGAATATCCAATATACCATTTAGGATTTTTCTTAAACTTTGAAAGTTGCAGATGTGTTAATAAATGTTGACAACCGTAACCACCTCTGGAAGCCCAAACCGCAGCAATATCTTCTTTATTAAAAGCCCAGTTCAAATCAGAGATTCTTTCTTTTTCAGTGCCGGCGTAACTGTATCCGTTCGAAAACTTCGTAAAAACATGTTTTCCTAGAACTGGTACAAGACCTTTTTGCTTGATCATTTCTAAACCCTTCTCCAACTGCTTTTCTTCAACTGAACCAGCAGGAGAAATGATTGCAATCTGATCTCCTTCTTTCAATGATCTTGGGAATATAATCTCTTTCATTGTTGAATGATTTTTTGTTCTGTCCTTTCCGCCTCTTCTAATTTCTTATCAAATTGATTGAACTTTTTGAAACTCTGTAAGAATATAAAAATACTAAAAGCGACCAAAATATAGCCAACTCCTTTTCTAATTTGATTAGCAACATTTTGAGTGAGTTTATCGTGAAATATTTTAGCCAAATAAATTTTAAAGAAATCAATTACCAAATAAGTTCCGACCACAAGTGCCATGTATAAAAGAAAATCTTCAATTTTAGGATAAGCATTCCTCACGGAAATTACCGTTACTAACCAAAAGAGGACAACACCAATATTTAGAATATTAAAGAAATAACCATTCAAAAAGGTTTTAAAATAATTCTGATTGATCAATTTATCTTCTCCTGGCAAATGCATTTTCGTTTTTGAAACGACCATATAAATGGCATAAATAAAAACAATGAAGGCGGTAATTCGATAAAATCCTGGATGCTTATCGATGATCTCAACCAGATCACCACTGGCAAAATAGGCTGCCACGATACAGGTAATATCCGCCAGGACGACGCCACAATCTAAGGTGAATGCATGTTTGGGTCCGCGGGAGAAACTTGTTTCAATCAGCAGGAAAAAGATCGGCCCGATGAAAACAATACTTAACATGATTCCTAATCCGACGGCTGAAAGTATAAGTTCTAGCATAATTACTAATGTAGTATTTCGTTATTATTGCTTTGCGAAAATACGTAATCTTTCATAACCATAAAACCAAACAGACCATCTTCTAAGTAATATGTGATTGTTTTTTTGTCTTTCATCATCTCATAGTTAAAAAACATTCGGGGAAAATAATACGCTTCGAATTTTCCATCTTCTAAATGAATTGTTGTAGATCTTCCTTTCTTAGAAGAACGTGGCCCACGATCTCCCTGAACATCTGTTATCCCATATTGATAATCATAGGTTTCCTTTCTGTTATTGCTGGAAAATAAATAATTAGCGAGAAAAAACAAATTAAAAATAAACGGTACGTAAATCAAATAATACTGATATTGATTGATGCCAAATCTCCATTGACGGTACACGATATAACCTACCAACATTAAAAAAATAAAACTAATGAACAGCCACCAGACTTCTATAAAGGTATAAGTGACAATCCTAAAAAAAATAAAAGCATTCAGAATTAATCCGAATACTTTTAATAAATCCTGTAAAAAATTCCGATAATTTTCGGTCATTTAGACAATCTTGAAATCCAATTGCTTCTGAATTAAATTCGCTTTCATTACTCTAATGGTCACTTCATCACCCAATTGATATTTATTTCCGGTTTTACTGCCAAATACCGCATGGCTTTTAGCATCGTAAGAATAAGAATCATCCATTAAATCTCTCAATTTAATTAAACCTTCGGCGCCATTTTCTGGAATCTGAACCCAGAATCCAAAATCGGCAACGCCAGAAATAACACCAGTAAAATCTTCACCAACATGTTTCTCCATAAACTTAACCTGCATGAATTTAATGGAATCTCTTTCGGCATCAGAAGCCAATTTTTCCATGGAACTGCAATGTTTACACTTGGTCTCTAATTCTTGTTTTTGAGGTGATTTGCCACCATCTAAATAATGTTGCAACAAACGATGCGCAATTAAATCCGGGTAACGGCGGATAGGAGAGGTGAAGTGGGAATAATACTCGAAGCCTAAACCATAATGCCCGATTGGATCAGTAGAATAAATCGCTTTACTCATCGAACGCATCGCCAAGGTTTCGATCATATTTTCTTCGCCTTTTCCTTTAACATCTGCTAATAATTTGTTGAGAGATTCTGCTACTTTTTTGGTGTTTGCCAAATTCATAGTATATCCAAATGTTCCCACAAAATCCCGCAATGCTTCTAGCTTTGCTGGATCTGGATCGTCGTGAATTCTGTAAATAAAGGTATTATTAGTCGGAACTCCTTTCTTACTCAAAGAAATATATTCCGAAACTTTTCGGTTAGCGAGCAACATAAATTCTTCAATCAAATGATTGGAATCTTTACTCACTTTAAAATAAACACCGATTGGCTGACTGTTTTCATCTAAGTTAAATCGAACTTCGCTTCTATCAAAAGTAATCGCACCGTTTTCAATACGGGCTTTTCTCATGATTTTAGCTAATCGGTCTAAGGTTAAAATTTCTTCAACTAAATCACCTTCCTGTGTTTCAATTCTTTCCTGTGCTTCTTCATAAGCGAACTTTCGGTCAGAATAAATGATCGTTCTTCCAAACCATTCGCTTTGGATTTCTGCTTTGTCATTCAATTCAAATACGGCTGAAAAAGTATATTTTTCTTCATTCGGACGAAGAGAACAAACGTCATTACTTAAAACTTCTGGTAACATAGGCACCACGCGATCTACTAAATAGACCGATGTAGCACGTTTGTAGGCTTCTGCATCGAGGATTGTTCCGGGCACAACATAATGAGAAACATCGGCAATGTGAACCCCAATTTCCCAGTTTCCGTTGTCTAATTTTTGAATAGAAAGCGCATCATCGAAATCTTTTGCATCTTTCGGGTCAATGGTGAACGTACAAACTCCACGCATATCACGGCGTTTTGCAACTTCATCGTCATGAATTCTTCTATCAATTTCCTGAGCTTCTTTTTCCACTTCTTCCGGAAAATCGTAAGGTAAGCCGTATTCTGCTAAAATAGAATGAATCTCAGTTTCGTGATCACCAGGAGCCCCAAGAACAGTGATAATTTCACCTTCAGGATTTTTCTCTCCAGCTTTCCAGTCGATCATTTTTACAACTACTTTATCGCCATCCTGTGCACCTCCAATTTTTCCTTGAGGAATAAAAATATCGGTATTGATGTGTTTTTTATCACCCACAACGAATCCAAAATCTTTATGTTTGATGAACTGGAAAGTTCCCACGAATTGATCACGTTTCCGTGTCATCACTTCTAAAACAGAACCTTCCATTTTTTTACCTTTAAATTTATAGGTAACGATTAGAACCGTATCGCCTTGTAGGGCGTCTTTTACATTTTTAGAATGGATGAAAACGTCATCTTCTAAATTTTCAACCTTCACATAAGCGTTTCCGGTTTGATTAAAATCGATGGTACCGGTTAAAGTTCCTTCAATCTTTAGATTAATGATGTATTTTCCTTTTTCAACTTCCTTAATTCTTTGATCAGAAAGTAGTTTATGAAGTGACTGAATAACCAGTTCGCGCTGTCTCGGATTTTTGTAATCGATACCGTCTGCGAGCTGCTTATAATTGTAAATTTTTGAAGAATTATTATTCATAAAACGGAGAATCAATCGTCCGATTTCCTGTAATTTATGATTATTTTTATCTGAGAAATATTTTCCTTTTGCCATAAAGTATGGGTTGTGTTTATATAGAAGAAGGGTTTAACAAGTCGAAATCTTTTCAACTCTGTTCTGATGTCTTCCACCTTCGAATGGAGTATTGAGGAACGTATCAACGATATCAGTAGCCAATTGGCTGGCAATAAAACGCGCTGGAAGGGCAATCATGTTCGCATCATTATGTTGACGGGCAAGACTGGCAAGCTCGGGCATCCAACATAAGGCGCATCGTATTTTCTGATGTTTATTGGCAGTAATCGCAACACCTTCACCACTTCCACAAATAAGAATTCCTAATTCATTTCTTCCCTGTTCAATAGAATCTGCGGCTGGATGTACAAAATCGGGATAATCCACAGAGTCTGGGGAAAAGGTGCCGAAATCTTCTACTTCAAACTTGCCTTCCAAATGTTTTTTTATGATTTCTTTGTATTCGAAACCTGCATGATCGCATGCTATTGCTATTTTTTTCATGATTGATCTTTTAACTCAATTTTCAATTCAGACAAATTTAACATTATTAAAATAAAAAGCATTCTGTTAGAAGTTAAATCTTCATAATCATCCTTTTATCTGCTTAGATTATAGATGATCTCAATAAACTTAATCATCTTTATAAATAACTTGTGGAAAACCTACAGAATGGGTGTTAATAAGTTTGTCGAACATTGTCTTTCAAAATCAAATTAAATTGCATAATGGACTTTAATTTTGAATAAAAGTAAATAATCTTTCATAAAATTTTAGAGGTTCAATTCTTAAGTTATTAAGATTTACATTATAAATATTAACGCAATTTTTAAGTTATTAACATTTGTTAACAACAAGTATATTCTGATGATAATCAGCTTATTAAAATATGGATAAAGTATGGTTAAAAGCAGAAGAAAATGCGGTGAAGTATTTCTTTTATTTTTCTCCCCAAACTCCCACACTACAACAACATCATTCATATTCTTTTTATATAAAAAAAAAGGAATTGTAGATAAGATGAGTATTTGTGGATTGTGGATTTTTAAATCGAATTTAATTTTGAATCGAGGGAATAAGTAGTAAATTTGTGAAACTTAAAACGGAGAATTTTTATGAAAACAATTAACGATTTTGACTTCAAAGACAAAAAGGCTTTGGTAAGAGTAGATTTCAATGTACCGCAAGATGCAGACTTGAAAGTTACTGATAACACGAGAATTCAGGCGGTAAAACCTACCATCGAAAAGATTTTGAATGATGGAGGATCAGTGATCTTAATGACGCATTTAGGTCGTCCGAAGGGAAAAGTTTCAGAAGAGTTTTCTTTAAAAAATATCCTTCCTGAGATTGAGAAAGTGTTAGGAAAATCAGTTAAATTTTCTGACGACTGTATCGGAGCAGAAGCGAAAAAAATGAGTGCTGATTTACAGCCTGGTGAAATTCTTCTATTAGAAAATTTACGTTTTCACGATGAAGAAGAGAATGGTGATGAAGCATTTGCAAAACAGTTAGCTGACCTCGGAGATGCCTATGTAAACGATGCTTTCGGAACTGCACATAGAGCCCATGCGTCTACGGCAGTTATCGCACAATACTTTCCTTCAACTAAATTTTTCGGTTTATTGATGGCGAAAGAGTTGGAAGCGATTGATAAAGTATTAAAAAGTGGTGAGAAACCAATTACTGCAATTTTAGGAGGTTCGAAAGTTTCAAGTAAAATTACGATCATAGAAAACATATTACCGGCAATTGATAATTTAATTATTGGTGGTGGAATGGCTTTTACCTTTGTAAGAGCTTTAGGCGGTGATATTGGTAATTCATTGGTAGAGGTTGATAAGCAATCGTTAGCTTTAGAAATTTTGGAGAAAGCGAAAGCGCAAAATGTCGCGGTTTATTTACCGGTTGATTCTTTAATTGCTGATGACTTTAATAATGAGGCCGAAATAAAGGAAGTTGATATTTATGAAATTCCAGACGGCTGGATGGGGCTAGACGCTGGAGTTCGATCCAGAAAAATATTTCATGACGTGATCATGAATTCCAGAACTATTTTATGGAACGGTCCGATCGGTGTTTTTGAAATGTCTAATTTTGCTGCAGGAACGGTTGCGTTAGGAGACAGTATTGCAAAAGCGACCAGCTTAGGAGCTTTCTCGCTTGTTGGAGGTGGAGACAGTGTTGCTTTTGTAAAGCAATTCGGATATGATGAGAAGGTAAGTTATGTTTCTACAGGTGGAGGAGCAATGTTGGAAAGTTTAGAAGGTATGGAACTTCCTGGCGTAAAAGCAATCAATAGTTAATTTTGAACTAAAACCTTAGTTCTAGATAAAAACAAAAGTTTCTTGTAAAAAGGAAACTTTTTTTGTCTTTAAAATTTTATTATAAAATAGAGTTTTAAAGATTTTTCTTTTTTCTGTTATTTGTTAATTTTAAGCTTCGATATTGATTTAATTTTATTTTTAACAGAACAAAATTATTTTTTATCTTCTGCATTAAATTCAAGTTATTTGAATAAGGATATATGGAAAGGATTACGAATTTTTGAAATCTTTTTCTTTCGTTGTCATATTTTTATTCTGGTAAGATCTAAAATTTAAATTCGAAATTTCAAATGTGAAAGTGAACATCAATATTAACATTGAAAGTTACTCTTGAAAATACTAAATTTTTAAATAATGCATACTTTTTAGTGAAATTCGCTCAAAATTGGATATCAGAAACTAGCCAAAAATCGATCTTCTACTTTTTTTCGATAATGTATATCAAACTGGAAAATTCGCCCGTTTTTGATGCTTTTATGTTAGAAATGAGTCCGTAGATCAATCCTTTCAGCCAAGAAAGTTGTGATTTTTGATATTTTTCGCTCAACATTGAAATATAAAAGGAATCGAGTAGGAGTGGTTTAATTTTTTTGATTTTCCAGGAATCGTTATTCATTAAATTTTCCATGCCGGATTTTGAGAAATGAAAGATATGTCTGGGAACATCATAAGCTGCCCAAAACTTTCTATATTTTAAAGCATCATAAGAAGTTGGATTTGGTACTGCAATAATTAAAGTTCCATTTTCTTTTAACTTATTATAAAAAACATTTAACATCTCATCCTGATTTTCTACATGTTCGAAAACATGCCAAAGCGTAATCGCATCTAAAGTTTCATCCTTAATAAAATCAAGACTGCTGATAATTTTAGTTTTATCAACTTTTTTTATGGCAGATTTAATAGCGGATTCATTGGGTTCAAAACCGAAAGTTTCGAACTCATTTTCAATATATCTTACAAATTCGCCAGCACCACATCCGTAATCTAAAACTTTTTTGTTTCTACCAACAAAGTCAAATAGGATATTACGTTTGTATTTCAGATTAAAATTTTGTAAAAATTTATACAATTTTTCTTTCGACGAACCGGAATCTTGATGATGAGAGATATAATCTTTACTATCGTAATACGATGAAATATTTTCAGGAATAGGATAAGTTTTATATACTCCAGGAGTTGAAGTTTCCTTTAATTCAAACTCTTCTTGAGTAAGGAAATGATCTTTAATTTTCATAGACGGATACAACAATATTCTTGTAATGTTTCACGTGGAACATTATTTTAAATAGATTAAAAGTATATTAATGTCTGCAGGTGAAACTCCACTAATTCTTGCCGCTTGTGCAATTGTTTTTGGCCTTACTTTATTGAATTTTTGTTTGGCTTCTGCAGAGAGCGATTTTAGATTACTGTAATCAAACTCATCTGGAATTTTAATTGTTTCCAATCTACTTAATTTAGCAACGTTATCTCTTTCTTTTTCAATATACCCTTTGTATTTGATATTGATCTCTGCTTGTTCTTTTACTTCAGTCGAGTAGTGCTGCGTAGCTTCTTTAATGAAATCTATTTCTTCTAATTTCGCCAAGGTCATGTTGGGTCTTGTAAGAATTTGAGCTGAACGATAGGCTTGATCAACTTTAGCTGAATCAATACTTTCTAAGACTGGATTAATGATTCCTGGTTTTAAGGAAGTATCTTTTAAGAAGCTTTCTAACTGATTACTTTTAGCAATTTTGTCCTGTACTTTAATTAGTCTTTCTTCATTTGCCAAACCTAAATTGTAAGACTTTTCTGTTAGACGAATATCCGCGTTATCTTGACGTAATAACAATCTGTATTCAGCTCTGGAAGTAAACATACGATAAGGCTCATCGGTTCCTTTTGTTATCAAATCATCGATCAAAACTCCAATATAAGCTTCATCTCTGTTGAGAGTGAATGGATCTTTTTCATGAACTTTATTGTGAGCGTTAATTCCGGCGATTAAACCTTGCCCAGCGGCTTCTTCATAGCCTGTTGTTCCATTAATTTGACCTGCAAAATAAAGGTTTTCAATTAACTTCGTTTCTAAAGTATGATTAAGCTGGGTAGGAGGGAAGTAGTCATATTCAATAGCATAACCAGGACGGAATACTTTCGCATTTGCAAAGCCTGGAATATGACGCATTGCTTTTAATTGAATATCTTCGGGAAGTGAAGAACTAAAACCGTTAACGTAGATTTCGACCGTTCGCCAACCTTCTGGTTCTACAAATAATTGATGACGTTCGCGTTCAGCAAATCGATTTATTTTATCTTCAATACTTGGGCAATACCGCGGACCGATACTTTGAATGGTCCCGTTAAACATTGGACTTCTGGCAAAACCTTCTCTTAATATGTCATGTACCGTTTCGTTGGTATAAACGATATGACAGCTCATCTGTTTTGTTAGTTTTGGACTTTCTAAATAGGAGAATTTCTTAGGATTTTCGTCTCCTTTTTGTTCTTCCATTTTAGAATAATCCAATGATCTGCCGTCTACTCTGGGAGGAGTTCCTGTTTTCATTCGGCCTGATTCAAAACCTAAACTTACCAGTTGTTCTGTGATTCCAAAAGCGCGTGGTTCACCCATTCTTCCACCACCGAGTTGCTTATCTCCAACATGAATTAATCCATTAAGAAAAGTTCCGTTGGTTAGGACAACAGATTTTCCTCTAATTTCTAATCCTAAGGACGTAATAACTCCGACAACTTTATGATTTTCGATGATTAAACTTTTTACCATGTCTTGAAAGAAGTCCAGGTTTGGAGTTTGTTCCAAAGCAATTCTCCATTCTTCGGCAAAAAGCATTCTGTCATTTTGTGTTCTTGGAGACCACATCGCAGGACCTTTAGAAAGATTAAGCATCTTGAATTGTATCGCAGATTTATCTGCAATAATTCCAGAGTAGCCGCCCATCGCATCTATTTCCCGAACAATCTGTCCTTTTGCAATTCCACCCATAGCTGGGTTACAAGACATTTGTCCGATGGTTTGCATGTTCATTGTAATTAACAAGGTTTTTGAACCTAAGTTAGCGGCAGCAGCTGCTGCTTCTGAACCAGCATGCCCAGCACCTACTACAATAACGTCGTATATTTCGTTTATCATTTTGTTCTGTTAGAATGTTTCACGTGAAACATTAATAAAATAGTGTAAAGATTTCTGCAATTTTAGCCCCGATGGAAGCGGCATCCTATTGTGTAGCGAAGCGAAACAATAGATATAGCGGACAGCGGGATTAAGCTTCTAAAAAATATTTAGATAGAAATCTTCTTTATTGCGCATTTCTGTAATCTCTTCGTCCGTTTTATCTTTATATCCACACAGATGAAGAAGTCCGTGGGCTAAAACTCTGTGAAGTTCTGATTTAAAATCTTTTGAGTGCGATATTGCGTTTTCAGAAATGCGGGGCAAAGATACAAAAATATCTGCCGAAATGGTTTTACCCTTTACATAGTCAAAGGTGATGACGTCCGTATAATAGTCGTGTTGAAGGAAGTCTCGATTTACTTTTAATAATCCATCATCGGATAAAAAAATGTAGTTGATCTTACCCACTTTTTTACCTTCATGTACGATCAGTTTTTGCAGCCACTCATTGGTGCTGGAGTCGATTTCGATAGGGTCGATATTTTCAAAGAAAAATTGTATCATCATATTAAAACCAATGTCCCAGAATTACGCTGAACATTCCTCTGTTAATTTTTAGTGAATGACTATAATTGACTTTTATTTGGCCAAAAGGAGATTTGTAGCCTGCGGTTAATCCAGCAGAAGAATCTGAAACGTGTAAAATATCATCAACATTTAAATCGTCAAACAGATTCGCAAAGGAAAAATTTGCATCTGCAAAGAAGTTTTTTGATAATCTAAATTGAGCAGTACTCGAAGAAATTAAAATATTCTGCGCCACTGTCTGACCAAATTGATAGCCTTGGAAAGTTACAAAATTGCCTAGATTCTGATCAAATATTCCACCCATTCTGTAGTTATAATAAGGACTAAGATTATCTCCAATGGTAAATCCTCCAAATAATCCAAGACGGTAGGTTAACCAATTCGTCACTGGGAAATTCAATTGCGTATCGATTTTAAACTGAAGAATTCGACCATCGTCAAACTTGTTCAATATATCTAAAAGTTTTCCTTCGGCTGATAAAAATAAACCTCTGGTGGGAAAACTACGGTCATCCTGCGTATCACTTTTAATAAAAGCATAGGCATTTAGAAAATTTTGAGAGTTGTTATAACCAGTAGTGCCTGTAATTTTCGAGTCAAAATAATCACTGCTGATTCCCGCTCCAACCGCATATTTATCTCGCCAAATGGATTGTAAAAATACTTCGCTTCTGAACCAGTTCCATTTTTCGAAGATATTACCAGCCTCATCTTTCAGGTCGAGGGACATTCCAGATGCGTACACTCCAAGACCGGGAATGTATCCATTATCAATGAAATAATTGAAGTAATATCGAGGCTGATCACCAACGACAATATCTAAGGAAACCGTAGAATTACGGAATAACAGACGTTTTGCAGTGGCGTTCAGTAGTAATCCCGTTTTAAATATTTCATCGTAATGTAAACCGAATTTCAAAAAGAAGCGGGTATCATCTTCGGTCACATCTAACTTCAAATAATTCTTATCATTGCCTTGAACGATATCATAATTAATTAAACGATAATTGTTAGTCGCATATAATTTATCAATCATTTTATTAATACCACCGTAGGTTTGAAGAGAAGGAATTTTTAAATTCATTTTTCCCAAAACATAGTTTTTTCTGAAAATATGATCGTTTTCCAGAATAAGGCTGTCAATTTTATAAACGTTTGAATAAACAGAGCTCATCGGTGCGCGGAGAAGAATATCCTCTCTTTTTGGTAATAAAGAAAGCGTTTGAGCATACTTTTGAACTTCAACATAACCCGAATCCAAAATTGCTTTTTTAGCATCATAACTGGTAGCGCCCGTTCCATCCAAGTTTGGATGAATATTGATGTCCGTATAGTTGTATTGATTTTTTGTTTCTTTCTGAATGCCAAAATCAATCACTTGATTTAAAATAGAGATTGCGGACTGCAAATCTTTTCGACTTGATAATCCCTGACTTAAATCGACACCGATAACAATATCAATTCCCTTATCTTTTAATGGCTTAGAAGGATAGTTGATGGTCATCGCGCCATCAATATAAAGCGAGTCATTTATTTTTACCGGATCCATTAAGGAAGGAAACGCTGAGCTAGCCATAATGGAACTTACCAGATCTCCGTTTTCAAATAATTTCATTTTTCCACTTTCCAGATTGGTGGCAACGCACATAAAAGGAATTGGTAATTTGGAGAAGTCAGTAATTGTTGAAACGTTTTTAAAGAGTTCCTTCAACATATAAATGTTTTTCTGACCCGTAGATATCGCTTTCGGAAGTACGTTGATCTTCCCATCTTTTATGGGAACAGTCAGAATATACTTATCGACTGATTTGTTAAAAAATGACGTCTCTTGTCGCGTTTTTTCATTGGCGATTAGAGAATAGAAATCAGTATCCATTACGATCTGTTCGATTTCTTTTCCAGTGTATCCAGAGGCATATAAACCACCGACAATGGCTCCCATGCTCGTTCCTGATATATAGTCGACTTTTACTCCTAAAGAATCTAATACCTTGAGAACGCCAATATGGGCGAAACCTTTGGCTCCACCACCAGAAAGTGATAAACCGATCCTTGGATTTTTTGGGATAGTAAAACCGTCCTTAATCTGTGCATTCAAAGCAACAGTCATAAAAAGGAAAAGGAAATAGATGATGTTTTTTTTCATTTAATCTTTGATGTATATACGCTTAACGCGCCGTGATATTGAAGTTAGGACTTCATAAGATATTGTTTTGCAGTAGCCTGCGAATTCTTCTAAGGATGGATTGGAGTTAAAGATAATAACTTCTTCACCTTCTTTAACCATAAAATCTCCCAAATCGATCATCATCATATCCATGCAAACATTGCCGACAATTGGAAAAAGATTATTTCTTATTCCAACGAAACCAACGTTATTTCCGATCAGTCTGGGAATTCCATCAGCGTAACCAACTGGAATAGTGGCGATATTGGTATTCTTTTCTGTTTTAAATTTTCTGTTGTAACCGACTGAATCACCTTGTTTTATCTCTGAAATCTGCGAAATAACGGTCTTAAAAGTAACTGCACTTTTAAGTTGTTTTTTAATTTCTGGGTTTGCCGAAATTCCGACCATTCCAATACCAATTCTAACCATATCAAATTGATAATCAGCAAAATTAACAATGCCTGAAGTATTGAGAATGTGCCTGATCGGGTGATCATTTAAACCAGCGATAAGGTCTAACGAATTTTCATTAAAGATATGAATTTGTTCTAAGGTATATTCTTTTTCTTGATCATCATCAGAAGAAGATAAATGGCTGAAAATAGATTTTACTTTCACATTCATCGAGTTCAACTTATCGATAAGTTCTGGCAATTCATCTTTATTAAAACCAAGACGATGCATTCCTGTTTCCAGCTTGATATGAATTGGATAACGATGTTGAATTCCTTTTTGAATCAGTTTTTCATTAAACAATTCCAGCACTCGAAAACTGTAGATTTCCGGTTCCAGATTAAAATCGATGATGATGTTGTAACTGTGCTGTTCCGGATTCATCACCATAATCGGTGTCGTAATTCCGCTTTTTCTAAGATCGACGCCTTCATCAGCGTAAGCAACTCCTAAGTAATCGATATGATGATGCTGCAAAAATTCTGCAATTTCGTAACCTCCTAAACCGTAAGAATAAGCTTTCACCATTGCCATCATTTTGGTCTTAGGCTTCAGTAAAGCTTTATGAACATTGATGTTGTGTAGAATAGAGTTTAAATTTACCTCTAAAACAGTATCATGTTTCTGTAATTCCAGATAAGATTTTACTTTATCAATTTCAAATTTTCTGGCTCCTTTCAATAAAATTAAATGATCTTCAATTTGGTGAAGATTCACACTTTCAATGAGTTCAGAGGTATTATTAAAAGTAAAAGTGGTGGCTTCAAATAATCTTTCCAGTTTCGTTATCTCGTCCCCAATTAGAAAAACTGAATTGAAATTTTGTTCGTTCGTCAAAAAAGCAACTTCGTGATATAACTGATCCGCATTTTTTCCCTCTACAAAATCTGTTAGAATTAAAGCTTTATTCGGTTTGTTATATTCGTTGATATTCTGAAAGGCAATTTTCAAAGAATCTAAATCAAGATTAAAAGAATCATTGATAATTAAATTATTCCGAATTCCATTCACACTTTCCAATCGCATTTCAACCGACTTTAGTGAATTTAATCTCTGGATAATTTTAGAATTTTCAAAACCAAATTCTTTCAAGACACATATCACACACAATACATTGCTGATGGTAGCTTCATCTCTCTGATAAACCGGAACTGAAAAATGCTCATCAAAATATTGAATTTCTATCTCTTTCGATCTGTCCTTCCAATCGTTTTTAATAAACACGTCATTATGATCTTTAAAACCAAATGATGTTAATTTTTTACTTGAATAGATTTCAGTTATTTTATTAACAACCAATTCATTATCTCCATTAAAAATAATCGTTTCTGAATTGACAAATAATTTAATTTTTTCATCAATAAGTTCCTCAACAGAATCAAAATTCGAAGAATGCGCCGCTCCGATATGCGTAAGAATACCAATTTGTGGAGAGAACAGATCTTCTAGAATGATCATCTCATTGGGTTTCGAAATCCCAACTTCAAAAATTCCTAACTGATGTTTTTTACTGATCTCCAGCAGCGAAAGTGGAAGTCCCAATTGAGAATTAAAACTCTTTGGACTTTTTACAGTAGCGTAATCGTGAAATAAGGATTGGTAGAGCCATTCTTTGACAATTGTTTTACCATTACTTCCGGTAATACCTATCGTTTTTAAATCAAATTGATTAAGATGGTGTTTTGCGATTTTTTGAAGAAATTCAATTGAATTTTTAACGATGATCCAGGTGATATTTTCATATTGCGGGAAATGATGTTCCGCAATGATGATGTCAATTCCTTTTTCGATCGCAGATTGAATGTATTTTTCTCCAGAATTTTTTGAAGTATTAATAGCCAGAAAGGCAGTATCATTAACCGAAAATAAAGTTCTACTGTCGTAGGCGATATTTTTAATGTGCAAATTTTCCTCACCAATTAATTGGGATCCGGTAATTTCTGCAATTTGTTTGGCGGTATAATTCATCGATTTTCGTTGTTCAGAAACTCTTCATTGAAAACTTTTCTGCTCACGGCTTCATAACTTTCGGTTTCGCCTAACTGAACCAAGTCAGTACTGGTCGAAATTCGCATAGAATGGTTGGCGAGATTTCCCGTTCTCTTGCAAATAGCGTGCACTTTTGTAACATATTCCGCCGTGGCCATTAAATTGGGAATCGGTCCAAAAGGTCGACCCATAAAATCCATATCCAAGCCCGCAATAACCACTCGTATTCCGCTGTTAGCCAATTTATTAGCTACTTCTACAATACTTTCGTCAAAAAACTGCGCTTCATCAATTCCAACAACATCGCACGTAGAACCTAATAAAAGAATCTCGTTTGGACTTTCTACCGGTGTACTGCGGATTTTATTTTGGTTGTGAGATACCACTTCCTCATCTGCATATCTGGTATCCAGTTTTGGCTTGAAGATTTCTACATTTTGTCCTGCCATTTCTGCACGGCGTAACCGACGGATTAACTCTTCAGTTTTTCCCGAAAACATCGAGCCGCAGATTACTTCCATCCAGCCGCTTTGTTTTGCGTGATTTATTGTATTTTCTAAAAACATTTGTTAATTTAGCCGTAAGATTTAAAAGCCCAAAATTACGGAAATTTAATAAGATTCTGATATGCAAAGTCTCCAAGATATACACGATAAAATTTTTTTCGAAACCAAAAGTATTCTCGAAACGCTCTGTAAAATAAATTCAAAAGATGAACTTCTGGCGAAACAAGATTTATTTACAGAGGTAACCGATCGAATTGCCTTTTTAAGAATTTTAGAAAAAAATGAGGAAAACTTTGCCCGAATTCTCACTGGAGAAATCGCAGAAGATATTTCTATAGATCAAAATCAAGTCATCGATAAAGCCACTGAGCATGTAGAATTTACTGAACAGGATTTTAGTGATGATGTCATCGAGGAAGAAGTGATGTTTACCACCGAACTCAACAATTTTGAGGATGAAATTGAGACTGAAGATAAAAATGTTGATAGTTCTTTACATTCTGAGATGATCGAAGAACCGTTTTTTGAAGAAGAGCTTGACTCTATTTCTGAATCGGATTTGGCAGCAGAAGATGAAATTCCTTTGGTAATTGAACAGGAAGAACCTGATTATGCCGAGAGAGTTGCGCAGAAAGAACGTGAGCTGGAGGAAATGGAAGAACGCCGTCGAAAAATTGTAGAGTTTAGTAAACATGAAACTCAGCCAGAAGACACTACAGAAATCACTGAACATAAAGCTGAAACCACACTGCAACAGGCTGAGAAAAAATTCAAATTGGCCAATATTAAAGGTTTGAAGGTAATGCAACAATTATTTGATAATGATCCTTTGGACGAAGAAAAAGTTGTACAACATGTACAACCTGAGCCAGGAAGTATTTTGAAATCGAATGTGCAGACTGATTTTATGGAGGCCGAAAAAAAGAAACCAGAATTTAAACTGGATTTAAATGATAAAGTTGCCTTTAGCAAAAGTTTGTTTGGTGGCGATGATGAAGAATTAAAAAGTACGATTGAAAAACTAAATAGTTTTAGCACTTTGGAAGAAGCGAAACAATATCTTAGCGAAGTTTACTATCGAAAAGACTGGAGCAAAAAAGATGAATTTGCGCAGAGACTCTGGAATTTGGTTGAAAGTAAATTTTAGTAAAAGCAGAAACTTTGAGTATGATAAAAAATATAAACGATTTCCAAAACGTCTTTTTTATTGGCGTTGCGGGAGTTGGAATGAGCGCCATCGCTCAATATTTAAAAGGAATTGGAAAAGAAGTTTCCGGCAGCGATCGCTATTTTCATCTGGGAGAATATAATAAAACCAAAGAACAGTTAGAAGCTGAAGGAATCAATTGTTTTCTTCAAGACGGAACCGGAATTACAGAAAAAACTGATTTGGTTGTAGTTTCTACGGCAATCGAAGATACCGTTTATGAAGTTAAAAAAGCCAAAGAACTTGGAATTCAAATTATAAAAAGAAGCGAACTTTTATCAATCATCGCTAAAAGTAAAAAGACGATCGCAGTTGCTGGAACTTCTGGAAAGTCAACCACTTCAGCGATGTTGTATCAAATCTTATTAGACGCTCACTTAGAGCCAAGTATTATTTCCGGAGCTGGTTTAACCAGTATTATCAAACAAGGTAAAATTGGAAATGCTGCCGTAGGAAAAGGAGAGTGGCTGATTATTGAAGCTGATGAAAGCGACGGTTCGGTCGTTCAGTATCAACCTGAAATCGGTTTGCTTCTAAACATTGATAAAGACCACCAGGAAATCGACGAATTGATCGAATTATTTACCATATTTAAAAATAATACTAATAGCTTATTTGTTGTCAATCAATCAAATACACTAGCGAAAACTTTGTCGGCGAATGCAGAAAATGATTTCGGATTTGAAGATCAAACTACGGGTTATTCTGCAGAGAACTTTAAACAGGATGGATTGTCATTAACTTTCGAAGTTTTAGATCAGAAGTTTCAAATGAATTCTTTGGGACAACATTCAGTTGAAAATGCAACTGCTGCAATTGCCGTTGCTAATCAAATCGGAATCGACTTAAAAACCTGCTCAGACAGTTTAGCAACTTACGAAGGGATATATCGGCGTCATCAAATCCTTGGACAGAAAAATGGAGTTTGGGTAATTGATGATTATGCTCACAATCCAGCAAAATGTGCAGCTTCAATTAAAGCATGTCAACCTTTAGCAGAAAAAGTAATTGCTTGGTTTCAACCACATGGTTACAAGCCAACACGATTTTTGAAAGACGACTTTATTCAGGAAATTGCTGATTCTTTAAGACCACAAGATGAGATCTGGATGAGTGAAATTTTCTACGCTGGCGGAACTGCTGTGAAAGATATTTCAGCCAATGAATTAGTTGAAGGAATAAAAGCAATGGGAAAAAATGCCCATTTTGTAGAAGACCGCAATAATTTATTGGAAGCATTGAAACCTGAGTTAAAGGAAGGAACAGTATTGTTATTAATGGGCGCGAGAGATCCGAGTTTGGAGAATTTTTGCAATGAACTGTTTGATAATTTATAAGATTGAAATCTAAACAAAACCCTAAGATTAATCATTATTTAAACCCTGAGATTAAAATCTCAGACAAGAATATCGGCCGTTTCGCTGTAACTAAAATCCAGTCGCATAGCGACGACCGACATAAAAAGCGTTGGAATTCATTCCAATGTGACTAAAAAGGATTATTGTATTATATCAAAATTTATATCATTCAGAGTAATTATAATTTTTAAAATGTTGTCAATATGCCAAACACTTATGTAAAATTATATGTTCAAACTGTTTTTTCTGTAAAGTATAGAAATGCACTCATAAAGGATCATTTTAGAAAAGAGTTACATGCAGTAGTCGGCAGTTTAATAAATGAGACGGGTTGTAAAACATTTATTGTTAATGGAGTAGAAGATCATATTCATTGCTTATTTTCTTTGAAATCATCGATTTCGCTTTCTGAAGTTATGAAAAGTGTAAAAGCAAAATCCTCGAAATGGATTAACGAAAATGGATTTGTTAAAGAGCGGTTTGAATGGCAAAGAGGATTTGGAGGATTTAGTTATAGCCAATCTGCCATAAATAATGTTTATAAATATATTCAAAATCAAGAAGAGCATCATAAAAAGGAAAACTTTAAAGCAGAATATCAGAAACTACTAAAGGAATTTGAAGTTGAGTATAATGAAGATTATTGGTTTGAGGATTTAATTTAAAGAATACATTAATTTTGCAAAAGATTCAAAATGAATCTAAAACCTAGGATTAAAATCTTAGACAATAATATCAGTCAGTGCTGCAACTAACATTCAGTCGCATAGCGACGACCGATATCAAAACGTCGGAATTTATTCCAACAAGAAAAAACAAAAATGAGCGGCATCCTATATTTTGTTCCAACACCGATTGGAAACCTAGAAGACATGACTTTCAGAGCGGTAAAAATTCTGAAAGACGTTGATTATATTTTATGTGAAGATACCCGAACTTCAGGTTTTCTGTTGAAGCATTATGAAATTTCAAAACCGTTGAAATCATATCATCTGCACAACGAACATCAAATGACAAAGAAGGTAATTGATGATTTAAAGAACGGACAAAATATCGCGATAATCACCGATGCCGGCACACCCGGAATTTCAGATCCCGGCTATCTTTTAGCAAAAGCTGTTTCAGATGAGGATCTAGAAATGCAGTGTTTACCTGGCGCGACAGCGTTTGTTCCTGCTTTGGTGGTTTCTGGATTGCCGAACAATGAGTTTTTATTTGCCGGATTTTTACCTCAAAAAAAAGGAAGACAGACTAAGCTCAAACAACTGGCAGAAGAGAAGAAAACAATTATTCTTTATGAAAGCCCACACAAGATCAACACCACTTTAGAGCAGATCAAAGAATTCTTTGGTGAAGAAACAAAAGTGAGTTTAAGTCGGGAGATTTCCAAAAAGTTTGAAGAAACTAAGCGTGGTAATATCAATGAGTTAATTGACTTCTCCAAAAGCAAAACTTTAAAAGGAGAAATCGTTTTAGTCATCAGTAATGTGATGGGAAAAGAGGATGAAGAAGAGAAACCTTTGTCGAAAAACAAATATAAAAGTTTAGAAAAATAAACGAAAAGATATGGGATTATTAGAAGGAAAAGTTGCCCTAATTACCGGCGCAACGCGCGGAATCGGAAAGGGAATTGCGGAAGTTTTCGCCAAAGAAGGAGCTGAAGTTGCTTTCACCTATGCTGGTTCTGTTGACAAAGCAAAGGCTTTAGAAGAAGAATTAGGAAAAATTACGAAAGTGAAATCTTACCAATCCGATGCTTCTGATTATGACGCTGCTCAGCAACTGGCTGCCGATGTCATCGGTGATTTCGGTAGAATTGATATCCTCATTAATAATGCAGGAATTACCAGAGATAATCTAATGTTGAGAATGTCCAAAGACGATTGGGACACCATTATCAAAGTGAATTTAGATTCAGTGTTCAACTTAACAAAAGCCGTTATCAAACCAATGATGAAGGCGCGTTCCGGTTCGATCATCAATATGACTTCGGTGGTTGGCGTGAAAGGAAATGCGGGTCAGGCGAATTATGCGGCTTCGAAAGCGGGTGTCATTGGCTTTTCAAAATCGATTGCTTTGGAATTAGGTTCCAGAAATATCCGTTGCAACGCGATTGCTCCAGGATTTATTGAAACTGAAATGACCGCTGCTTTAGATGAAAAAACAGTTCAGGGTTGGAGAGATGCGATTCCTTTGAAACGAGGCGGACAGCCGGAGGATGTGGCAAATGCGTGTGTTTTCTTAGCGAGCGATATGTCAACGTACATCAGCGGTCAGGTTCTTAATGTTGATGGTGGAATGTTGACTTAAAAATTTTAGAAGCACAGAGATTTGTTTCTTTTTTCAAAACCCGTCCCGCTTTCCACTATATCTTTTGCCATCGCTGTCGCGATATCAAAAGGATGCCGTTGCAATCGGGGCTAGAACAACCATAAAGATAACTTACTAACAATTTGAATGTTACGATTGTTAGTAAGTTTTATTACTAATTTTTAGAAACTAGTTGGATAATTTTTCATTAGTGGAATATTATTTGTATTCATCTACGCTTGTAATCAATAGATATTGATATGAGTGAATTATTACAATTATATAAAAAGACGCGATCGCAGTCAACCGCCCTTTGTGAACCTCTGGAAATAGAAGATTACATTCCGCAGCCTGTTGATTTTGCAAGTCCACCTAAATGGCATCTAAGCCATTCTACCTGGTTTTTTGAGGAAATGATCCTCAAAAAATTTGTTACCAACTACAAAGTATTCAATCCACACTTTGGATTTCTTTTCAATAGTTATTACCAGACATTGGGTGACAGAGCAATCCGTACCGAGAGAGGTACGATTACAAGACCCACAGTTGCAGAAGTTGTAGACTACCGAAAATATGTCGATCAGCATATCGAAAATTTATTGCTCAACAACGATGATCCCGAATTGAGGGAACTCATTATTCTAGGAATTAATCACGAACAGCAACATCAGGAACTGTTAATAACCGATTTAAAACATACCTTTTCCTACAATCCAATTCATCCAGTTTATAAGGAAGGATTTAATCTGACCTCACAGCAAAACGAAGAAAGTGGTTGGCTAAAAGTGGAAGAAGGAATTTACGATATCGGATATGACGGTAAAGAATTTCACTTTGATAATGAAAAAGGTCAACATAAAGTTTTTCTTCACCCGTTCGAAATCTCAAAAGCTTTAGTGACCAACGGTGAATATATAGAATTCATGGAAGCTGGCGGATACGAAAATTTTAAAGTTTGGCTCGATGAAGCTTGGACTTGGGTTACCGAGAATCAAGTCAAATCGCCTCTTTACTGGAAAAAAATTGAGGACCAATGGTTTTCCTATACTTTAGAAGGTTTAAAACCAATTGAACCTAATGATCAATTAACTCATATTTCTTTTTATGAAGCGCAAGCTTTTGCAACCTGGAAAGGCTTAAGACTTCCTACAGAATTTGAATGGGAAGCAGCGTGTGACCAATTTAAATGGGGAAAACGTTGGGAATGGACGTACTCAGCCTATTTACCTTATCCTCAATTCAAAATTGCTGAGGGAGCAGTAGGCGAATACAACGGAAAATTTATGATCAGTCAGATGGTTTTACGCGGAGCATCTACCGCAACGGCAAAAGGACATGAGCGGAAAACATACAGAAACTTTTTTCAACCAAAACACAGGTGGCAAGTCACCGGCATAAGATTAGCAAAATGACGAAAAACAATACCTTCTTAAAAGACGTGCTCGACGGTCTAAGTCAACCTTCAAAATATATTTCATCCCATTATTTTTATGATCAAGCTGGCGATCAACTTTTTCAGCAGATTATGGAAATGCCGGAATACTATCTTACCGATGCTGAACTTGAAATTTTCAGAGAACAAAGTGATGCGATCATCCAATCATTTGGACTTAATAAAAATGAAGATTTTGAGTTGATCGAGTTGGGTGCGGGAGATGGTAAAAAAACGCAACACCTTTTAAAGGCTTTGTTAGATGCAGGATATACTTTCAGTTATTGCCCCGTTGATATTTCCAGCAATAGTTTGAATACGATTACAACCAGAATGCAGGGTTTGTTTCTTAGTTTGGAAATTGAGCCAAAGCAAGGAGATTATTTTCATGTGTTAGATGACCTTTTTATTTCTAATAAACCAAAAGTGATTTTGTTTATCGGTTCTAACTTAGGGAATATGAGTGATGAACTGGCCACTACTTTTTTAGGAAAAGTTGCTCAAAATTTAAAGCCAGGCGAAAAATTACTTTTAGGCTTAGATCTTTTAAAATCGAAAGACATTGTGCTTCCAGCTTACTCTGACGCGGCCGGTATTACGAGTAAATTTAATTTGAATCTCCTAAAAAGAATTAATTCAGAATTGGGCGGTGATTTTATTATCGAAAACTTCGAACATGCTCCCGAATACACTGAAGAAGAAGGGATTGCCAAAAGTTTTTTAAAGAGTAAAATCAAGCAAACCGTTTATATTTCGGAGCTGAATCAATCTTTTCATTTTGATAAAGACGAAGTAATTCACACCGAAATTTCCCGGAAATATAACGATGAAATTTTACAAAATGTAATTGAAGATTCCAATTTAAAAATTAGTCATAAATTCTTAGATTCTAAAAATTATTTTGCAGATTATATTTTAAACAAAGATGAGTAGTATTATTTCTAAGGGAGTTTTAGGTTTAGGAGCAGTTTCCACTGCATTCTACCTAAAAGAAATTCATAAAAAATATCACGAAAGAAATCATCAGTTTTCAACGTGCCCTCTGCTGATGTATCAAATTGATTTTCAAGAAATAAACCCTTTTTTACCAAATCAATTCGGGGTTTTAATTCCCAAATTAAAAGAGACTTTAAAAGAGATCACAACTTTAGGAATCATGAAATTACTGGTTCCAAATATTACGCTTCACGAAACTTTAGATCAGATAGAAATTCCGTTGAAAATCTGTCATCCGGTTGATTTGACTTTAAAGCATTTAGAAGATCATCAGATCTCCGAAGTATATCTTTTTGGAACTTTATACACGATGAACTCAGAATATATAAAGTCGAGATTTCTCGCAAAAAAGGTGAAGGTTTTACAACCTGCAGAATCTGATCAGAAATGGATTGATGATTTTCGAAAAAAGGTCTATCAGGGAAACGAGACTTTAGAGGAAATCATTTTTTTTCAAACTTTGATCCGAAAATATTCTGAAAAAAACGTTGTTGTGATCGCATGTACTGAACTTTCAGTTTTTTCCTTAAAAGAAAATCCATCGTGTATTGACATGATGGATCTACAGGTTGAAGAATTTCTAAAGTAGATTTGAACGCTAAAATTTTTTCTATAGTTCAGTTCCGTGGAAAGGACAATACACGTAATTTCCCGGGAATTTGGCTGAATCATTTTTGCAGACTTTCTCCTTCATTAAGGAAACTAGTGGCAAGTTCCACTCAAATATATCTTTACCAATTTTAACCGAGAAATTGCCTTTTTTATACGGATCTAAAATTCGCTTTCCTGCGCTATCTTTATTATTGAATATAAAAACATCTATACCAGAACCTATTGTTCCTAACATTTGTGCGAAAACGGGCTTCATCGTGTCGTTCATCATCTTCAAGACTTCACTATCGATATCAGAATCATCCAAAATAGGTACTACTTTGCCATTTTCCGAAAAAATTAAAGATTTTCGCACGTCATTAACGGTGAAATCCAGAGCGCCATTATTTGCAGCTAAAGAATAATCTCCGGCGACCACTATCGTGTAATCTTTAAATAAATTAACAACATAATCCCGTTGCTCCATGGTTCCTGCATTTTGCTCATTCATTACAGCCTCCCAAAATTCGGTTGGAATCCACCAAACTAATTTTATGCTTTTGGTCGTTTGTTTAATCTGCTGAATTTCTTCGGTCATCCTTTCTATCGCCGTTTTCTGTTGACTAAAGAGGGATAGACTGAAGATGATAGAAAAGAGAATTGTAAATTTATTGATCATTTTTTTTTATTTTCTGATGAGGCTGTTAACTTCCAAAGACCTGATTTTCCTGTTCTAAAACCCGGATAAAAGTGGTGCGTTTCGAAAGTTCACGCAACGTAGAAGCACCAACATAAGTACACGTGGAGCGAACGCCGCCGAGAATATCTTTTACGGTTTCTGAAACAGCTCCTTTATAAGAAACCTTCACCGTTTTACCTTCCGAAGCGCGATATTCTGCCACGCCGCCAGAATGTTTGTCCATGGCTGTTTGAGAACTCATTCCGTAAAACAGTCTGAATTTTTTACCATTCTCTTCTACGATTTCACCGCCACTTTCGTCATGTCCAGCGAACATTCCGCCCAACATCACGAAATCAGCGCCACCACCAAAAGCTTTGGCAACATCTCCCGGGATCTTACAGCCTCCATCAGAAATGATGTGACCGCCAAGGCCGTGCGCTGCATCAGCACATTCTATGATCGCCGAAAGTTGCGGATAACCAACACCCGTTTTTATTCTCGTCGTACAAACTGAACCTGGTCCAATTCCAACTTTTACGATATCAGCTCCAGACAAAATAAGTTCTTCCACCATTTCTCCGGTAACCACGTTTCCAGCAATAATGGTTTTATCGGGAAAGCTCTGGCGCATCTTTCTAACAAATTCTACAAAATGTTCCGAATAACCGTTGGCAACATCAATACACAGAAAGTTGATTTTCGGATAAGCGTCTACAATCTGCTGGATCTTTCCTTCATCATCTTTTCCGATTCCGGTGCTTAAAGCGATATAATCGTAAATGGAATCCGGTTGGTTTTCCAGAAATTGAGACCATTCTTCCACCGTGTAATGCTTGTGAATTGCCGTAATGATCTTCTCTTTGGACAATGCTTCTGCCATTTCAAAAGTTCCCACGGTATCCATATTGGCAGCGATAATTGGCACGCCGGTCCATTTCTTTTGAGAGTTTCTAAAAGTGAAATTTCTTTCTAAACTAACCTGTGATCGTGATTTTAAAGTAGAACGTTTCGGACGGATCATCACGTCTTTAAATCCTAATTTCAGTTCGGTTTCTATGCGCATTATATTCTTTGTTTTAATTGAAGAACTAAAGTACTGATTACTTTAATATTATTGAAAAATTTCTCTCAATTGCTGTAAATGTTCATGAGCCGTTAAATCAAATTTAACCGGAACAATCGAAATATAGCCATCTTCCAGAGCAGTTTCATCAGCATCATGACCGTCATCCATATTATTAAAATAACCTGTTAGCCAATAATATTTTTTACCATGTGGATTAATTCTTTCGTCAAAATTTTCTTCCCATTTGGCGTTAGCTTGCCTGCAAACTTTAATTCCTTTAATCTCTTCTTTTTTCAGTTTCGGAATATTAACATTCAAAACGGTTCCTTTCGGTAAAGGGTTTTCAAGAACTTTTTTCACGATATTCTGAATGTGTTCTTTGGCTTGCGAAAAATCAGCATCCCACGAAAAATCAAGCAAAGAGAAACCTATCGCCTGCAAACCTTCTACACCAGCTTCTACGGCGGCACTCATTGTTCCAGAATAGATGACATTGATCGAAGAATTGGCTCCGTGGTTAATTCCCGAAACTACTAGGTCTGGTTTTCTTGGCAAAATTTTATTCAAAGCAAACTTTACACAATCGACAGGAGTGCCACTTAAGGAATAATCTTTTTGAGGACCATCTAAGCCAATTTCTTCAAATGTTAAGGTGGAATCAATTGTAATGGCGTGACCTTTTCCAGATTGTGGTGAATTGGGAGCAACAACGATTACTTCACCAATTTCATTCATAAAGCTAATTAAATTTCTAATTCCTGGAGCGGTAATTCCGTCGTCGTTGGTAACTAATATTAAGGGTTTTTTCATTTATTTAAGATCATTTGCTACAAAAATAATTCTTTAAAAAGACTTTCGGAGTATTCTTAAGAAAGTTTAATATTTTTTTAATAATGAAAAATATGTAAAGACTTGAATACTATTTTTCGCGTTTAGAAGATAGAGTTTACAGGACAAGCTGATTAATTATGTTACTTTTGCAAGTTGTTAAAGACGTAAATTTTAAACGATTTTTGACTGCTATTATTTATGAACTATTTTAGAATTTTCTTTCTATTGCTTCTATTGACTTCTGCCTTTTCATTTTCCCAGGTTCGGGAAACCGATATAGATGAAGTTCAAATTATAGCCTCTAAGAAATTAAAGAAAAAAGACAACCCTGCTTACGAGATTTTGCAAGAAGTCTGGAAACGTAAAAAAAGTAACGGACTTTCCCTATTTCAGGATTATCAGTATGAAGAATATGAAAAGATCGAGTTGGATCTCGCCAATCTGGATTCTACTTTTACCCAGAAAAAAATCTTTAATAAAGTTGGTTTTATTTTTAAGTATGCAGATACTTTAGATCAACCCAACCAATTATCGCTACCCGTTTACTTTAATGAAACTCTTTATAAAAATTACGGTAAAAATCAACCTTCCAAAAAAGAGAAACGCGAGATTCTGGCGAATAAGTCTTCAGGATTGACAAGCAGCGATGCAATGGCGAACACCGCCAAGAATCTTTACAAAGAAATTGACATCTACGATAATGTTCTTAATTTCTTCAATATTGGATTTACGAGCCCGATTGCGACTGACGGCTTCTCAGCTTATGATTATCAACTTTTAGCTGACGAAAGTATTAATGGTAATGAATGTTACCGAATTAAATATGCACCAAAAAGAAAAGACGTGCTGTCGATGTATGGCGTTCTTTATATTTCAAAAGAAAATTATGCGGTCGTTCGAGCGACTTTAAAATCGACCAAAAGCATTAACGTAAATTTCGTCAATGGTTTTTATTATGATTTAGAATTTGATAATCCGAGTGATTCTATTTTTTTGCCAAAGAAAAATTATCAGGAAATTCAGATGTCGGTTTTTGGAAAGAAAGAAAAATCGAAAAGCATTGTAGCCAAGAAAACCGTTATTTTTTCAGACTATGTTTTTGATCAAAATTTAAGCGATGCAATTTTTGAAACCAAAGAAAAGTATTTAAGCGATTCAGAATTTTTAAAAGATGACGCTTACTGGCAAGAGAACAGAAAAGAAGCCTTGTCGAAAACAGAAGCGAATGTTTATACCATGATGGATGAGCTTGAAGAGGTACCTCAGTTTAAAAAAGCAGTGAAGATCTATGAAGTGGTTTCGAGTGGTTACTATAATGCCTTTAAAGGAATCGATTTTGGCGATATTTATTCTGTGATCGGATTTAATGAAGTCGAAGGTTTTAGACTAAGAGTGGGCGCCCGAACCTATTTTTCTGCCAATGATATGTGGCGTGCAGCTTTTTATACGGCGTATGGATTTAAGGATCATCAGCTCAAGTACGGACTCGAATTCAGAAAAATGTTCAATCGTGATAACCGGTTTACTTTAGGAGCAGGAACCCGGCGGGACATTTTGCAATTAGGTGCACAATTGATCGCGGACGAAGGAATTATGACACGCTCTTTTGCCTCATCCGGTGTTTTGAGTTCCGGTGATAATTTTTATTTAAGTTCTGTCAATCAGGTCAGTGGTTTTGCGGCGATCGATCCTTTTAAAAATTTCACCGTAAGATTAGATGCCACCCATCAAACTACAAAGTCTGCACTTCCGGAAAAATTTTCTTTGGATTTTTATAAGGACGGTCAAATCTATTCTGAACTTACCGATACCAAATTAGTCATGAGTGTAACTGCGAGACCAGGTGCTGTCTTTTCGCAATATGGGGTTGACCGTTACGAACACAGTACTTTGGCGCCGACGATCATGCTGAAATATACGCAGGGATTAGAAGGAGTTTTCAATTCGGATTTTAACTATAGTAAATTGCAGTTGTTTTACTTTCAACCGATTCTTTTAAAAAGTTTTGGAAGATTGATGCTGAATGTGGAGGCTGGGAAAAACTTTAATAAACTTCCATTGGCTTTGCAGAACATCATTCCGGGAAATCAGTCGTACAATTTAATGCCTAATACTTTTGCGTTGTTGAATTATTATGAGTTCGTAGCAGATCAATATGTAACCTTTCAGGCTGAACATCATTTTAATGGAAAAATTTTATCCTACATTCCATTGATCAAAAAATTGAAATTACGGGAAGTCGCCTTTTACAGAACCGCTATGGGTAGTTTGATGGAACGTTCTGTTGCAATGAATGTTGGAAATCAAAATCTGTCCGCACCAAAAAAGAAACCCTACTATGAATACGGATTCGGAATTGAAAATATTGGTTTCGGAAACGTCAGAATTTTAAGAGTAGATTTCAACTGGCGAGGGAATTATCTGGAAAATCCTGAAACTAAAAAATTCGGAATTAAGTTCGGCTTTCAGTATTATTTCTAAAAAGGCTCGCTGTTTCCTTTCGTCAATTTTATTCTACACGTTAAAATGTTTTAAAATTAGTATCTTATTCTAAATAAGGTACTAATTTTGATACTTTGAAAAAATCTTGTAACTAATAAGGATAAACTTCAACAAATTATATACTATTTAACAACTCTATGTTCAAAAATTTTAAACTCAATACATTACTGCTTTTCATTCCACTTACGAGTTTGGTGTTTTGTTTCAATACACCGAAAAATGACGACGAGAAAATGTCGACCATTATGATCAGCGTAAAAAATACGCTTAGTTATCTGCACTATTCACCGAAACCTATTAATGATGCTTACTCGCAAGAGGTTTATAAGCAGTATTTTGAAATGGTGGACAATTCAAAGAGATATTTTCTGCAATCAGATATGGCAGAATTTGCGCAGCACAAAACTAAATTAGATGATTATCTGAATCAGGGAGATTTGAAGTTCTATAAATTAACAATCGATCGTTTGTATCAAAGGGTTGATGAAATAGATAAAATCACGCAGGATATTCTAAGCAAGCCGATTAATTTAGACGAAGATGAAACGCTTCTTTTAGAGCCGAAGAAAAAAGATAATCCTGTAAATCAGGCTGAACTTGCTGCGGAATGGAAAAAATACATCAAGTATAATATCTTGCAGGAAATGGAATCTTTAACAGCGAAAGAAGAATTTCAGAAAGAAAAAAAAGATTCTGTTCAGAAATTTAATTTGAAGGACACGATTAAATTGGAGATTCTAACGCCAGAAGCGAAAAGAGTTAAAGCTACCGCCGAAGTAAAAGACTTGGTGACAGACACCTTCCGTAGATTTAAGAAAAGAAACAAAATGGACTGGTTTACGGTTTATATGAACGCTTACACTGAAGTTTTCGATCCGCATACCAACTATTATTCTCCAAAAAACAAAGAGGATTTTGATACGCAGTTCAAAGGAAAGATCATTGGAATTGGAGCCATTATTCAAGAGAAGAAAGGATATCTATATTTAGGAGAATTGACCATCGGTGCTCCAGCCTGGAAATCGAAACAATTGGCGAAAGGAGATAAAATTCTTAAAGTAAGATCGAGCCCAAGTGACGATCCCGTGAATGTTGTTGGGATGTTGGTTGATGAAGCGGTAAGATTGATTCGTGGGAAAGAAGGAACCAAAGTTGTTTTAACGGTTGAAAAAGAAGATAAAACCATTAAAGACGTTACGATGACCCGTGAGGAAGTAGCCATTGAAGATACTTTTGCACGAAGCATTGTCGTAAATTCTTCTGATGGAAAAAAATATGGGTTTATCAGTTTGCCAAGTTTTAATGCAGATTTCGAAGATGCCAAAGGAAGAAATGCTTCTGATGATATCAAAAATGAACTGATTAAATTGAAAGCACAGAACGTTGAAGGAATTGTGCTTGACCTTAGGAATAATGGTGGAGGAAGTTTAACCGAAGTTGGCGACATCATGGGCTTGTTTATGAATGCAGGCGCATATGTTCAGGTGAAAGACGGCAACGGAAAAATTCAAACACTTAGAAATAAAACAAATGCTCCAGTTTGGACGGGTCCATTAGTGATCATGCAAAATGAGTTATCAGCCTCGGCTTCAGAAATTTTAGCAGGAGCAATGCAGGATTACGGTAGAGGAGTAGTAATTGGTTCGCCGCAGTCTTTTGGGAAAGGAACGGTGCAAACCTTTGTTGACCTAAACAGATTTTTAAATTCTACTGATGATTTCGGATCTTTAAAATTAACAATTCAAAAATTCTATAGAATTAGTGGGGAATCTACGCAGCGAAAAGGAATTCAGTCTGATATTCAGATGAAAGATTTCTTCACTTATGCTGAAATTGGAGAGAGATACGATGATTATGCCTTGGCTTGGGATAAGATTCCAGCCGTGGAATATCAGCCCGTTAATTATTTCTCAGTGACCGCTTTACAAAAAGGAATCGAGTCCCGATTGAAAGGCAATAACACCTATCAGTTAATGCAGGAATCTGCTCAGTGGAAAGAGAACTTGGATAAAGAGGAGACTATTTCTTTGAACCAAACGAAATTCAATGAAGTGATGCAAACCAGAAAATCTCAGATCAAAAAGTTTAAAACACTTACGAAATTCAACAATGGTTTGAAGTTTACGGTGAATCCAGACGAAGCAGTTCGTGAGAAAAAGGATGAAGCTTTTGCAAAGAAAACAGAAAACTGGACCAAGAATCTTCAACGCGATTTATACCTTCAGGAAGCAGTTAATGTAATTGCTGAAATGAAGTAAATAGTTAGATCTTAAAATAAAAATAACCATCAATCAGTGTTGATGGTTATTTTTTTATGTCACAATGGATATGTTAATAGACTTTTTCTAAACCTTTTTTTTCTTTTGCTCGGCGTCATATTCAACCGTCAAAATCACAAAACCGATGAAACCTCCAATGACAGAAAATAACATTAGAACCGCCCACAATGTATTATTTGGAAACGCTGATATTCCTTTTGGAGTTTCCTGTAAGGTCTCCCGAAGTTTCATCAGTACATTTGTTTTTTCTAAGGCACTTGATGAATTTAGAGTTTGAAGTTCATGTTGACTTGCTTTTAAATTTCGATACCAAAAATCGACGTCTTCGTCTGGTGTTTTATAAATAACAGATGTGTAGCCAGTGGTCATCTTTTTGTCTTCCAAATATTTAATAGATCTCGACAATTCCTGTTCTGCCAAATCGATCGTGTTAGCAGTGGACGCTCTTTTCAGATAACCGGAAACATTTTGTTTAAAGTCAATCGCTTTCGAGATCCGAAAACCAAAAATCGTTACTGCGGCGATAACCAATAAATAGGCAATTGTTTTCTTCATAAAATAGTATTATAGAATTTTGTAAAAAAGCCATTAGATCTAGGCTTTTTTAATATTCGTAAAACTAACATAATTTTTACCATTCAGTCTTTAAAATTCACCATTCGGGCAATAATTATTTTATTTACCTTTATTACACGATACATTTGTAATAATAATTAGATCATGAACAGAAAGAGTTTAATCACCATATCCTGGATTACGTTTTTCGTAGGAACGTCTATATTCGTTTTTTTTATGCGAGAAAAGACCATCCAGAATTACTTTATTAATATTCTGATTGCAGGCATGTACAGTTTTACAATTGCAGGTGGAAATGGAGTGATGAATGATTATCTGAATAAAAAATATTCCTGGGTAGACGATACCAAGATCAGAACTGTTTTAGGGATTATTTCGACGCTCCTCGTCAATGTTCTGTTGGTGTTTTTCTGTAACTATATTAATTTCATTCTTATTCAGGGAAATGACAGTTCTAAATTCTTCACCGGGAGCATGGGGATTTCTAATTGGATCACCATTAATGTTGCCCTTTTAATATCGGCGATTCTTCATGCAAAAGGTTTTATAGACGCCTGGAAAAGTTCAACGAAGCAAGAAGTCGTTCAGCAGAAATTAATTGCCAAATCTGCCAATGCACAGTTTGAAAGTTTAAAGAACCAGCTTGATCCTCATTTTCTGTTTAATTCGTTAAATGTCTTGAGTTCTTTAATTGATGAAAATCCGGTTCAGGCTCAAAGATTTACGGCGTCGATGTCAAAGATCTATCGGTATGTTTTAGAGCAGAAAGACAAAGAGTTAGTGACGGTAGAAGAGGAGCTCAATTTTGCTAAAACCTATTGTGATTTATTAGAAACAAGATTTGAAGACAGTGTGAGTTTTGATTTTAAAGTGAATGAGAAAGACTTGAAATCGTACGTGGTTCCGCTTTCTTTACAATTGCTTTTAGAAAACTGCATCAAACATAATTTCGCCACGTCCGCAAAACCTCTGCATATTAAAATCTATTCTGAAAATGGAAATCTGTTCATTGAGAATAATCTGCAGCAAAGAGAACAAGTCAAAGAAAGCGCTGGCATAGGCTTATCCAATATCGTTCAGCGCTATTCTTTATTAACCAAACAGAATGTTTTTATTGAGAAATCAGCGACTTTTTTCAAGGTGAAAATTCCAATATTAAATCAAAAACTAACTGCCATGAATACCCCTGTTTCTAATGAATCGATGGCTTACGAAAGAGCCTCCAGAAGAGTAAAGGATTTGAAAGGATTTTACAGCAATCTCATTTCCTATTGTCTGGTCATTCCTTTTCTTATTTTTATTAACCTTCGTTTTTCGTCCGCTTATTACTGGTTTTGGTGGCCAATGTTAGGATGGGGAGTTGGGTTGATTTTAAATGCGATCAAAGTGTTTGGGATCAGCAGCAATTGGGAAGAGAAGCAGATTCAGAAAATCTTAGAAAGAGAAAAATATAAAAACTAATCATAATGGAAAACTTAACAAAAACAGAAGTCGATTACGCGATGGCGAAAGAAAGAGTCAATCAAATCAGAAAATTCTATGTCAGTTTGGCGGTCTTCATCATCGTATTTGCGATTTACTCAGGTAGAAAATACTATAAAGCCGGCGAAGTCAATTACTTGGATTTTAATAACGTTTCTGTAATTTTTTGGATCTGGGGACTTATTTTGGCGATAAGAGCGGTGAAGATATTCTTCTTCAACCACGACTGGGAAAGAAAAATGATGGATAGAGAACTTAACAAATAAGATCATGGAAAATTTCAACGATAGTGACATTAAATATTTAGAAGCTAAAAAACGGGTTAAAAGAATCAAAGGGTTTTATATTCATGCGTTAATTTATGTATTGGTTAATGTAGGATTGATCATCACGAATACTTCAATCACTGGCGAAGGCTTCAGTTCCATTGACACTTACTGGACGGCGATCTTCTGGGGAATCGGACTTGCCGGACACGGACTAAGCGTTTTCTTACCGAATCTGATTTTAGGAAAAAACTGGGAAGAAGAAAAAATCCGGGAGTTAATGAATAAAAATAAATAACATGAACACATATTGAAGAGAAAGCTTTAAAAGATCAGTTTGGGAAAGATTATTGCGATTATATGAAGAAAACCAAAAGACTTATTCCTTTTATTTATTAATTTTAGAACATGATAAAAACCCTCATTATTGAAGATGAAAAACCAGCTGCACGAAAACTGGAGCGATTAATTAGCTTGTTTCCTGATTTAAAATTAGTTGCAACGCTTCATTCTGTTGAAGATGGGGTAGAATGGTTTCAAAATAATCCACATCCTGATCTGATTTTTTCGGATATTGTTTTAGGGGACGGATTGTCGTTTGATATTTTTGAAAAAATCCCGACCAGGAGTTTTATGATCTACACTACGGCTTTTGATCAATATACTTTAAAGGCGTTTAAACTCAATTCAATTGACTATTTGCTGAAACCGATTATGGAAGAAGATCTGGAAAAGGCAATCACCAAATACAAAAGTTTCTTACCTTCAGAACTCGCAAATAATTCATTGGAGATCAAGTCTTTAATTAAAGAAGAGAAACAGAAACTGTCTCGGATCTTAGTGAAGATCGGCTACAATTTGAAGATTGTTCAAACTGATGAGGTTTCCTGTTTCTACAGTGAAAATAAAATCGTCTATCTTCAAACGAAAGAACGAAATTATCCAACTGATTTTACCTTAGACGAACTGCAGGAAGTTCTTGATGACAAAAAGTTTTTCCGCATCAACCGGCAGTTTATCATCAATTCTAATTTTATTAAAAACATTCATACTTCTCCTTACTATAAAGTAGAAATGGAGTGTCAGCCAGAAGAAGAAATTACGGTGAGTCGTGATCGGGTAAAGGATTTCAAAGACTGGTTATCTAACTAAAAAAGCATTTTTATTAACTGGATTTTACTGGCTGAGATTATTTATGTAATCATCATCATTGCCGTTTTACTGCGCGTTATTTACGATACCCAAAGTGTGACCAAAACGCTGGCATATTTGCTGTTGGTCATTTTTCTGCCCTTTATTGGAATTTTTATTTATTTTTCGTTCGGTATTAATTATCGAAAGAACTCTACAGTAAGAAAATTGCTCAGGATAAAAAGCAGGAAGAGTTGGTGCTGAAAAAACTCGATTTGTACAATCGAAAAAATCTGGAAGCCACCAAAGAGCATGATGCATTTGTTGGTTTAACCAACATGATCTATCAAACGGAAAGAAGTCCTTTAACCACCAATAATAAAACAAAATTACTGATTAATGGGGAACAAAAATTTCCTGAAGTTTTAGAAGCTTTACGAAATGCCAAACACCACATTCATGTCGAGTATTATATTTATGAAGATGATGAAATTGGTCGCGCAATCGAACAGATCATGATCGAAAAAGTGAAGGCTGGAGTCGAGGTTCGCTTTATTTATGATGATTTCGGGAGTTCATCAATTCGCAAAACGCTGGTGAAAAGGTTGCGGGAAAATGGCGTCAAAGCTTTTCCTTTCTATGAAATCAAACTGATCAAATTAGCCAGCCGATTGAATTACCGAAATCACCGGAAAATTATCGTTATTGATGGTCACACCTCTTTTGTGGGCGGCATCAACATCAGTGACAAATACAGCAATGCTTTCGTTGGAAATGAACTGTACTGGCGCGACACTCATTTAAAAATTGAAGGCGATGCTACTGCTATTTTACAGCATATTTTTATTGGAGACTGGAATTACTGCTCAGACGAAAAGCTTATCATCACCGATAATTATTTTCCAAAAATTGAAAAGATTGATGAGCAAACCCAAAATGTTCAGATTGTTTCCAGCGGGCCAGATTCCGACCGGCCGAATATTTATTATGCGATTATCAAGGCGATACAATCTGCGAAAAAAGAGATCTTGTTGACTTCTCCTTATTTTATTCCGGGAGAAACCATTATTGACGCTATGAAAATGGCTGCTCTTTCAGGTGTTGAAGTTAAACTTTTGGTTCCGGGGATTTCAGATTCTTATATGGTGAATGCCGCGGCCAAATCTTATTATACAGAACTTTTAGAAGCGGGCGTACAAATTTATCTCTATCAAAAAGGATTTGTACATGCCAAAACCATGGTAGCAGATCGGGCGCTGGCGATTGTCGGAACCGCCAACATGGATTACCGCAGTTTCGATTTGAACTTCGAGGTGAATGCCGTTGTTTACGATGAATCCCTGGCAGCTGAACTCGCCGATAATTTCCAGATAGACCTGCGGGATTCAGAGCAGATAGAAATTCAATCCTGGCTCGATCGTCCAAAACATATTCAGCTGATCGAAAAAATTGTACGGTTAATTTCGCCGATGTTATAAGTCGGTTATCTTTTCATTTGAAATAATTTTACTTTAAATAAAGCATAAAAAACAAAACACCTTTCAGCGTTTCTGAAAGGTGTTTTTTAATAGATTGTAAAGCAGTTTTTAGATTCTTTCTGCAATCAGCGGTTCTTCATTTACCTCGTAAAGATAACGTTCCTTGGTATCATTCAGTTCATCCATCCATTCCGTGTGATGTACGGCTGCCATTGTTCCGGTGACTACACTTTGATAGGTTTTATCGCGATAAGTCAGGATGCATTCCTCTTTATCTTTAAGCCATTCTTTAAACATCACCGCAACCTGATCAACATTGAAATGTGGATAATCAGACGTCGCCAATAGATCTTTGATATAGGCGGTTTGAAAATCTACATGCTCTTCACCTGTTTCTGCCTGCTCATTCTTTTCTAACCACTGATCGATATCAAGTCGTCTTTCCGCTGGTGTTGGTAACTGCAAACGGTCCATCATATAATCCCGCGCTACCCAAGCTTGCGTATCGAACATATTGAAGGTGTAATATTGATCCTGCATTCCCAAATAGATCAACTGTGGCAGTTCATTAAAGAAAATTCCTTTGTAAAGATGATCCGGATATAAATTGTTCTTGGTTTTCAAACGCATTTCGTCTGGTAAGAACGGAAACTTATGTTGGTAACCGGTACACATAATTACCGCGTCGAATTTTTCCGTGGTACCGTCTTTAAAGTAAGCGATATCATCTTCAAAGTGCGTCACCAAAGGAAGTTCCTTAATTCCTTCTGGCCACTCGATCCCAATCGGATTGCTTCTGTAACTTAAGGTTATCGACTGTGCACCGTGTTTATAACATTGAACGCCGATATCTTCCGCAGAATAACTACTACCGATCAACAAGATGTTTCTATCTTTAAATTGGTCAGCACCTCTAAAATCGTGGGCGTGCATTACCGTTCCCGGGAAATTTTCTATTCCTTTAAAGTAAGGCATATTCGGTGTTGAAAAATGTCCTGAAGCAACCACTAAATAATCAAACTCTTCTGAATAGGTTTTGTCAATTTTTAAATCGTCAAGGATCACCGTAAATTTTTCAGATTCCTCATCAAAACTGACCCAACGAACAGTCGTGTCAAAACGAATATACTCGCGGGCATTACTCTTTTTAATCCGTCCTTGAATATAATCGAACAGGACGGGACGTGGCGGATAAGAAGAGATCGGTTTCTTAAAATGTTCGTCAAATGAATAGTCAGAAAATTCCAAACATTCTTTCGGACCGTTCGACCACAAATATTTATACATACTTCCGTGCAAAGGCTCTCCATATTTCCCTACGCCGGTTCGCCAGGAATAATTCCACATTCCGCCCCAGTTATCCTGCTTTTCAAAACAGATGATTTCAGGCATGGCAAAACCTTGATCTTTTAAAGCCTCAAACGCACGAATTTGTGCAAGACCGCTCGGCCCAGCACCAATAATACCAACGCGTTTGTTTTTCAAAATATTTTTATTACTCATATGATTTTTTTTAAAATTGAATTGGAACGCCTTAAGAAAAAGGGTTCTCAACAGTTAATAATAGCTTGTAAAAATTTCTGAAGAATGCAGACGAAAGAGTTCAGTACTCTAAAGAGAAATCAACAACAAATAATTGTTTTTATAATTTCCAGTGTAATTTTTTTGATAAGCAAGAAAGCCAATATAAGGAAATTTTTGTCACATTCCTAATTCTGCCGCAAAAAACGATTAATTCAATATTAGATTAATAAAAATATACGGTAATTTTTGAATTTATTTTAAAAATTACAAAATGGTGAAGTCGTAGGTACAGCAGAAGATTCTCTCAAATAACGCTGAATGTTTCCTGTGGGAAAATTTGGGGAAATCACTTGTAAGAAAGTGCTGATAGAATTTCTGGTGAGTTTTTAGGATCCTTGAAATCGCTAAAGCTTAAAGTTTCAAAAGTACCCGAAATCCTCTGCCAGCATAGTAAGATTCTGCACCATTGTGATAAACGAAAACATGATTGAAGCGACAGTCGCCGAATATCGCACCACCCAACGTTCTGATTTCTGGCGGCGTCGATAACCAACTGGATGTTTTGGTGTCGAAGTTTCCTAATTTTTGAAGCTCCCGATATTGAGTTTCATTCAATAAGGTAGTTCCCATTTCTTTCGCCAAATTGACGGCGCTGTCTTTGGGTTTATTTTCTTTTCTGGCTTCTAACGCTTCGTTATCATAACATACGCTGCGACGTGCTTTTGGACTTTCAGCTGTACAATCACAAAATAGAAATTCGTTTGTGTTTTTGTCGTAGCCAATAACATCAGGTTCGCCGTCGGTTTTTTCCATTTCATTGAGCGACCATAATTTGGTGGGATTTTCGTTCAATTTTATTTGAACATCTTCCCACTGTAAATCCGAATGACGTTCGATATTATTTACAAACCGTTTCTCTAAAATCGTAATAAGTTCTTTCGTTCTTTCTTTGGATAGTTCTGTTTTTTTCATTTTTGAAGAATTAGGAATTTTAAGAAAGCAGTTAGCAGTAAAAAATGATCGTTTTTTAACAAAACTGAATTAGAAAATAAAGAAAGAAGTAAAACTATTTTTAAACCGTCAGTTCAGCCTGCCAATATTCAAAAGTTTTTGTTTCTCCTGTATCTAAGGTGAAATCAAATGAGGTTTTTACTGTTTCAGAAATGGTAAACTCAACTTCTTTTTGAAACAATCCTCCGGCATAAGATAATGTATGATACTCGCCGTTTTCTCCACAAACATCGATGTTCTTGGGAAATGAGTTGATCAGATCCGCATCCAGATCTTTTCCAATAAAAGTTTCGTCTAATAGATCAGCTTGCGTAACAATGATCTTTGATTGAATTCCGGAAGCCAGAAAATCATCAATAACTTTCTGAGAGGTTTTATCCCAAAGCGGTTCTACAACTTCAATTCCCAAAGGTTGAAGTTTGCTTTCCCGGTACGCTTTTACGTCTGATAAAAAAATATCGCCAAAGATAAAATGCTTCACTCCAAGTTCTTTAAAATGATGAACAGCGTCACTCATTTTCTGATCGTAATTTTTCAGCGCGGTAGAAGAGGCGACGGTATAAAGCGGAATTCCGATGCTTTCGGACTGTCTTTCCAATATTTCCAACGGAATCGCATGCATCGAAGATTTGGAGGTTTCTTCTTTCATGTTGGTCAAAAGTGCAATGACTTCAAATTCTTTTTCTTCCAAAACTTTTTGAAGCGCCAAAGCAGAATCTTTTCCGCCACTCCAGTTGAATACTGCTTTTTTCATTTAATTATTCTACCAACAAGATTTCCGGTTCCGCCGGCGATAGCTATTGTTTTTTTGGGCATTTGGGTTTTATTTTAAAGCTCTCTACTGCTTTAAAAAAATTTTTGCAGAGCGAAGTTGAAATTAAGGTTTTAATGTGTGATGAGTATTAGATTTTATAACTTAACTGTTCAGTTAATACAAAAATAAATATAAAGCAGAAGATTTGGATGTGGTACTTTACCCTATTGATTCACAACTTTATGCTCTTATTTTTACATTCTCTTTTAATCTTTTTATTATTGTTACTGCTTTGTCAAACCGTTGTTCCCAACTTCCTGTTATTTCTGTTATATCAATGTTGTGCTGCTGCAATATATTTCTGTGTGAAATGTCTAATAAATTTCTGTCGATTTCACTCAATCGTGTTCCGTCCTGAACATAATCTACATTATTAGTGAGATAAAGATATAAGTCAGCTTTATTGGCATTATAAATTTTGTTTTCAACATTCAGTGTTTTATCAAATAGGAAGTTTGCATAAGATTTTGCAATGTGTATGTCTGTATCAATAATAATAAGTGGACTTTTACCTAGAGTAGCGTTATTAATTCGATTGGCGTGTTCGCTCGCAACACGATGTAATTCGTCAAATTCAAATGAGTTTGAATTGTCAATTATTTCTCTGGCTGTCTCATTTACGGAACTGCAATTAAAATGTTTGGCAAGTCTTTCTGTTAATATCGTTTTTCCTGTGCTCTCAGTTCCAAGCACGATGACTTTAATTACAAAATAAGGTTTCACGCTATCTGGTAAAAAATTCCAATTTGCAAAAAGGTCCTTTCTGACGGCAGAAGCAGAAATAGGTAAGATTTTTTTGGGAATATCAAAAGCAATATGTCGGATATTCATAAATGAAGCAACATAATATCCATATGCTTCCGACGTAATTACTAAGTCATAATCTGGAAAAAGCTCTTTGAATTTATCTGACCAAATTTTTGAGACATTTTGTGAAGATTCGGAAGTGTTTGGGAATTCACTTTCTAAGTAGTCGAAAATCTTTATCTCAATATTTTTTTCCGTTACAAAAGTTTTTTCAATCCACTTTTGTCTTGTCATACCAGGAATATTCTCTTTATCGCTACAGCAAACTAAAACAGTAAGAAAATCACACTTTGTTAAAGCAAAATTTATCATTGCCTCGTGTCCTTGGTGAAAAGGCAAAAATTTCCCAAATAAAAATGCTTTAACCATTGTTTAATTGTTTTTTCCAATTCCATAATCCATAAGTTGCCAGTCCAAGAAATACAAGATATTCCAAAGCTAAAAACACAATCCCTTTCTTGAAAAACAAGAAAACGCAAACAATATCAACCAAGATCCACAAATACCAGGTTTCAATTTTCTTTTTGGCGAGTAAGACTGTAGCAATTATGCTTAAAACCATTACAAAAGAATCGATAAAAGGAAATGCTGCTCGTATTTTAAAATAATTAGGCAAATACAAGTGGATATTCTTAATGAAAAAACCTGCAATTATTGTCGAGATAATAAGTACACTTGCAAGCCAAATTTTAGTTTTAGAACTGATTGACGTGATACTGTTTTGTTGGGGTTTTTGTTTCCAGTTATACCAACCGTAAAGGGTAACTAAAAAAAAGAATACTTGTAGAAACATGTCGGCATAAAGATGAACTTGAAAAAACAGGATGAATAAAAACAATTCATTGATTATTCCCGTTGTCCAAGTAAGTATGTTCGCTCTTGATGCAAAATAAACTGATAACAATCCGAACAATGTTCCAATCAACTCAACGTAGCTAATTGGGTAGCCGATTATTTCAAAAGCGATATTTTTTATGTCAAAAAATGTCATCAAAAGTTATATTGAATTGAACTGTAAAAGTTGGTCGGAGCTTGTACAAAATATTTTTTGCTGCCGTCAAAGTCCACATATCCATGATTAAAGTATTTGGCATTCGTAATATTGTTTAAGAAAAGTGAAAACTGAAATTTTTGATATTGATAAGTCACTCTACTATTCAATAGAACGTAGCTTTTTACAGTTTCGGAATTTGCAAAATCAATGTATGATCGATATTGGTATCTTGCAGAAAGTACGACTGCAAAATTATTTTTATTAAAAATGGCTTCTTGATATATTATTATCGGTGAAGTTAGTATTGGTTTAAATACTTCCGAATTTTCTTTTATTTGGCTATAATTGAAAGCTGAATTATTTACGAGAGACAAATGTTTATTCACCTTGTACGTTAAACTCATTTCAACCCCTGTTCTAAAACTTTGTTCAACATTATTGGTAAGAGCCAAACCATTTGGACCAAATTTCCCATCCAAAACAATTTCATTTTTAAAGTCCATATAATACAGGTTCACATTCAAGTTTAGTTTGTTATTTTTAAGTCTAAAGCCCAATTCGTGATTAAGTACATATTCGGGTTTTGTATTGGCTAAAATTGGGTTTCCCAAACTGTCCGCTAACAAGTCATCATTTCCACCGAACATATCGTTTCTTGTCGGTTCCCTACCTGTATAACCAACACTGTAATATAGCGTAGAATTTGAATTGAAAGTAGCGCTCAGTCCTGCTTTAGGATTTATAAAATTCCATTCCAATTTGGGCAAGTCAATAGAACCATTATAGTCAAAAATTACATGCCGATATTGAACATCTGCAAAAAATGTAAACCAATTAAATGTATAGTCTGCTTTTGTGAAAACACTCATTTCGTTTTTATAACCTGTATTTTGGTAAAGCTGTCCTAAAGCTTTTTCGCTTCCTGTGTGTTGCCTGTTATAAATGTTTCCGTGAAGTCCTGTTGTTAAATTAAATTGTTTTTTTGAAAAAGTATAGTTGCTGAAAAATCCTACAAAATGTGATTGAACAGCATAATTGTACAATTCGTTTGTTGATGGAAGTTCCAGGAAGTTATTTAAGTCAAAATCGTAGTTGCCTTTTAAAAACGTGTAATATATGCTTGATTGAAGGGAAGAAGAATTACTGATTTTCCAAGAGTTTTGTATTTGTGTTAGCATTTGAAAAAATCGATCTTTTTCTTTTTCGTTATTGGCGTTCGTTCTTCTGTCTTTCTCAATTATAGAATCTGAAACGCCTATCCAAGCCATATCATTTTCTTGATGCCCTGCCAGAAAGTTGATTTTCCAAATTGACTTTTCTTCGAAAAGACCACCGCTTAAAAATACAGATTGCGAATTGTTAGAAGAATGGTATTTATATCCGTCAGAATAAATTTGTGAACTTCTGACATAAAGAGCTTTTTTATTTTTTATTCCACTGTTATATTCTCCAAATACCCGTAGACTGTTGAAAGAGCCGTAACCCAAACCAAAAGTAGTTTTTGTGGAGTCGGAAAGATTGGGTGAAAATAATTGTAAACTTCCACCATAACTTGCCACACCGTTCTTAGATGTTCCTACACCACGTTGAATTTGAATCTTGCTTACTGAATTTAAAATATCAGGATAGTTTGCAAAATACGCCCCTTGGTCTTCGGGTTCATTCATTGGCATTCCGTCAAATGTGGTGTTGACTCTGGTTTGGTCAATTCCTCTAATTCTGTAATAGGAATATCCTTGCGAGTTACCTGCGTCTGAATAATTTGTTATTGAAGGGGTTTGGGAAAGTAAAAATGATGGTTCTTGTCCTGTTGATTTTTCTTTGATTTCTTTTAAATAAATGTTTTGAAAAGTTACCGGTGTTCGTTTATCAGCTTGATAAGTTATAACAACCTCCTCTAAATGTTTAGTTCTATCGGAGCGTAGCGTGTCCTGTGCAGTTAAGTTTACGAACGATAATAGGGTAAAAATAGTCAGTAGATAAAGTTTAGTCATCTGTAAGTTTCATGTTTTTTTTTATCTGCAATTTCCTAATGCATGGCCTTTTGTGTTGAGCATAATTTATTTATAAATATCAAAAAATTATATTACCGTATCAAATTCGGACATTTAGAGAAAGGAAGCTTTAATAAACGATTTCATCGCTAAAATACCAAAAATTCCCCCTGAAAAATCAAAAGGAATTCAAATTTATTGATAAAAAAAGAAAAATTTAAGAAATCACCCCACTTCCCAACAATTCCTCACCATCATACCAAGCCGCAAATTGTCCCTCCGCAATCGCAGATTGCGGATTCACAAACTCGATGAATAAACCTTCTTCAAACTGGTAAAGCGTCGCTTCTTCCAAAGTTTGTCGGTACCGGATTCTGGCCTGTACTTTCATCGATTCGCCGTTTTGCAAACGCAGATCTTCGCGAACCCAATGAACTTCTGAATTTTCTATTTTTAAAGCGCTTCTGAACAATCCCGGGAAATTTCTTCCTTCGCCCACAAAAACAATATTTTTTTCAATATCTCTGGAAATCAAAAAGCAGGATTCTTTATGGCCGCCAATTCCCAAACCTTTACTTTGACCCACCGTAAAATAATGCGCACCCTGATGTTTGCCAATTACTTTTCCGTCTGATTTTTCGTAATTAATTTTCTGTGATAGAAATTGTAATTCTTCTAATTTTGAAGAAAACTCAGGAATTTCCTGATGAAAACCACTAAAATCTTTAAAGATCTCTACGATTTCACCTTCTTTTGGTTCCAGCTGTTGTTGCAGAAAAGTCGGCAAACTCACTTTCCCGATGAAACATAATCCCTGCGAATCTTTTTTATCTGCCGTCACCAAATTCATTTCCCGCGCGATCTCCCGAACTTCAGGTTTCGTCAGTTCCCCGATCGGAAATAGCGATTTCGACAACTGATCCTGATTCAGCTGACACAAAAAATAGGACTGATCTTTATTATTATCCGCTCCCGCCAAAAGATGGAAGATCTCTTTCCCATTTTCATCAAAAGTAGAGTTCACCTGTGCGTAATGTCCCGTGGCAACTTTCTCAGCACCAAGTGATAGGGCTGTTTTCAGGAACACGTCAAACTTCACTTCACGGTTACACAAAACATCAGGATTTGGCGTGCGGCCTTTTTTATATTCGTCGAACATATAATCCACGATCTTCTCCTTATACAGTTCGCTCATATCGATGACCTGATACGGGATTCCGAGTTTTTGTGCGACCATCAAAGCATCATTACTGTCCTCGATCCAGGGACATTCATCTTCCAAAGTCACCGACGCATCATTCCAGTTCCGCATAAAAAGCGCCACCACTTCATGACCTTGTTTTTGCAGCAAATACGCTGCAACACTGGAATCTACACCTCCAGAAAGTCCTACTACAATTTTCATATGTTCCTATTATAAAGCATTTCAAGGATGCTCTTTATTGAGGGCGCAAATTTACAACATTAATTAATGATTTTTAGAAGCTTCAAAGTTGTTGCTTTATTTGAAGACCCGTCCCGCTGTCCGCTAAATCTTTCTCTTTTCTGAGGAAAAGAGAAAGGATACCGCTGCCATCGGGGCTAAGAGAAAGGATTCGTTTTCTGTCAAAATTCTCACGCAGTCAAAAAGTGAAAATTTATAGTAATTATAGAAATTTTCGATTTCAAAATAATAGCGGTTTTAATTGGTGGAATTTGTGAAATCATTCGTGGCATTTGTGTTTAAATATTTTAGTTGTACCACAAAAGAGGCAAAAGAAAAATAATGAAAACAAGTTTTTCAAAAGATGGCAAAATGGAAAAGTATTCCTTTAGAAACATTTAGCATCCTTTTGAATTTTTACTCAAGCAAGCTTTTGTTTATGCTTTTGCGGTGAAAAAATTGTTTAGGCTTGGTGCAGAAATTTTTGATTTCAAAAAAAGACTTAATTTTGACTGTTCAATCTTTAAAAAACACGTGATGAAAAAACTACTTCTTCTCTCGATACTCAGTTTAACTATCTCTGCACAAGCTCAAATTGGAACTTCAACCCAATTAGGAGGCGAAAATTCCAAATGGACTTTCGGTGGTTCTGCTGGGTTAGGTGGAAGTTTTGGCAGTAATAATGGCGGAACTTCGATTTATGTTTCACCAAGAATTGGTTACAAACTGACCGAAAGCTTGGAAGCCGGAATTGTATCCGATCTTACCTGGACAAACGCTAAATATTATTCGTCTAACACGATCGGAGTCGGACCTTTTATGAATTACTATATCGCCAGAAACTTCTATCTCAGCGGAATGTTTCAGGAATATTTTTTCAATCAGAAAAACAAAGTGACCAATGTAAAATATTCAGGTGATGAAGCTGCCCTTTATTTCGGTGGCGGTTATATGCAGAGGATTGGTGACAGAGCGTATATGCAAATCGGCGGAATGTACAATGTGCTGTACAAAAAAGACGATTCTGTTTTCGGAAGTGGCTTTGTACCGAGTGTAGGTGTTGTGTTCGGACTTTAATTTCATTATTTACAAAGACGCAAGAGTTTAAGGCTTTTTACTTTTTACAAAAGAATACCAAATAAATTAGGCTTTTAATAATCGGTCCCTAAAAACAAAACTTCCCGTGAATGATCTCACGGGAAGTTTCTGTTTGTAATCTAAGACGAAATAGTGAAAGTTATTCTGGTCTGCAGCCCGGCCTGAACGGAAATCCTTTTTTTTGCGGTGGCCTTTGCTTTGGCAAAAAAGATTGGGAGTGGAGGACGGATGAAGCTGCCCCAATAAAAATACCTTTCGTTCTTCAATTATTTCTTCAAAGTTTTAAAACCCATTTCGTACAGTCCAAAACTCAAGATGTCAGCATTTTCGCCAATCACCTGTTCGGTACTTCTACCTGCGCCATGTCCTGCATTGGTTTCAATTCTCACCAAAACCGGATTGCCACAAGATTGTTTTTCCTGCAATTCTGCCCCGAATTTAAACGAGTGCGCTGGAACAACACGGTCATCGTGATCACTTGTAATGATCATGGTCGAAGGATAGCAAACGCCTTTTTTCACGTTATGTACCGGTGAATAAGATTTCAGATAATCGAACATTTCTTTGCTGTCTTCTGCAGTTCCGTAATCGTAACTCCAGCCCGCTCCAGCCGTAAATTTGTTATAACGCAACATGTCTAAAACACCAACTCCTGGATAAGCAACCTTGGCCAGATCGGGTCTCATGGTCATCACAGCGCCAACCAAAAGGCCACCGTTGGAACGGCCAGAAAGTGCCATATATTGTTTTGAGGTATATCCTTTGTTCTGTAAATATTCTCCTGCTGCGATGAAGTCATCAAACACATTTTTCTTCTCCATTTTAGTTCCAGCATCATGCCATTTCTTTCCGTATTCACCACCACCACGGATATTTGGAACGGCGTAAATTCCACCGTTCTCCATCCAGATCGCATTAACTACCGAGAAGGAAGGTTGCAAACTGATGTTGAATCCACCATAAGAATAAAGGATCGTTGGGTTTTTTCCGTCGAGTTTCAGTCCTTTTTTATAGTTGATCATCATCGGAATTTTCGTTCCGTCTTTGGATGTGTAAAAAATCTGTTCTGAAACGTAATCTGCAGGATTGAATTTTACCTGAGGTTTTTGGTACACTTCAGATTTACCGGTATCTGCATTGTATTTATAAATGGTTCCCGGCGTAATATAATTGGTGAAAGAAAAATAGAGATCTTTCTCTTTTTCTTTTCCGCTGAAACCGCCTGCAGTTCCGATTCCTGGTAAATCGATGGTACGGATCAGTTTTCCATTATAGTCTAATTGCTGCACCGAGGTTACAGCATCTTTCATGTATTTTGCGAATAAATATCCGCCGCCTGTTGAAACGCTTAAGACATTTTCGGTTTGAGGAATAACATCCGTCCAGACATCAGGTTGATTAATATTAAATTTGATCAAACGCATATTTGGAGCGTCTTTATCAGTTAGTGCGTAAATGAAATCTCCTTTGGAATCGATCACGTTGGTGTTGACATCATATCCTTTTTGAATCGGAATGAAATCTGTTTTCTTTTGTAGATCTTTGATATATAATTCGTTTCCGTTTGTTGCTTCCGAGGCACTTAAGATCTGATATCTTTCGTCATCAGAAACGCCAACGCCCATGTATCTTCTTTTGAATTGATCACCGCCAATGATCAGCTCATCTGATTTTTGTTTCGTGCCTAATTTGTGGAAATAGACTTTGTGAGTATCGGTTTTTGCAGAAAGTTCACTTCCTTTTGGTTTGTCGTAACTCGAATAGAAAAATCCTTCATCACCCAGCCAAGATGCTCCAGAAAACTTAACATCAATAATCGTTTCGTCGATTATCTTTTTGGTGAGAGCATTCATGATGATGATCTTATTCCAGTCGCTTCCACCTTCAGAAATCGAGTAGGCAACCAGGTTTCCTTTTTTATTGAAAGAAACTCCAGCTAAAGAAGTGGTTCCTTTATCTGAAAATTTATTGGGATCAAGGAAAACTTCTGTCTTTCCAGCTTTATCTGTTCGGTACAGAACAGATTGTGCCTGAAGTCCATCATTTTTATAGAAATAAGTAAAATCTCCTTCTTTAAAAGGTGCGCCGATTTTCTCGTAGTTCCAGATGTCTTTTAATTGCGCTCTGATCTCTTCACGGAAAGGAATTTTCGCTAAATAATCGTTGGTAAAAGCAACTTCTCTTTGAACCCAATCTTTGGTGTCTTCGGCGCGGTCATCTTCTAACCATCGATAAGGATCCTGTACTTTGGTCCCAAAATACTCGTCAGTATGTTCGACTTTTTTTGTTTCGGGATAATTCAGATTTTTGGTCATTTTTTGCGGAGCGCAAGATGCAAGCATTAATCCGGCTGCACCAAGAGCAAATGTTTTAACATTCATAAATTGAGGATTTCCTCAAAAGTAAGATTTTTTAGTGAAAGAAAAAAGAAGGCGAAGGAGTGGAAAAAGTTCGAAGCAATATTTATAGTATCTGGGAAATCACTGTATTTAAAATGAATTTTAGCAAAAATTAAAGATTTCACTTTCAATTTTAACAAACTTTAAAACAAATGATTCTTTGAAAGGAATACAATTTGCTTAATTTAGACTCATAATTTTAAAGTATGCGAAAAGAAACAGGAATTATATTAGCGGGAAGCGTGGGTCTTATTATTGGTCTCACGTTTTTTGGGGTGAGAAAATTTTTATCAAAGAAACGAAGAGAGTATGATGATTATTACGCTGATTTTCATCGCCATTTTGAAAGGAAAAATAAAGATGACTCCAACGATGGTGTCGAATTTCTAGCCGTTCAGTAAAATATTCAAAACCTAAAAAATTCTGTTTTCAAATGAAAGCAGAATTTTTTTATGTTCAATTTTGAAGTTATTTTTAAAAGTTTCCTTAATTCATTTTGATTGTAAAACTGCTGAAGTCGATAATTTGCCCTTCTAATTCCTTTAAAAATAAACTTTTTAGTTACTTTTACTCAAATTTTTAATTCATGGTTTTAAGCAGGATTTGGAGCGCCTTTATTATTGTCGCCATTATTGTAGGGAGCATCAAATATATATTTTCGGATTCTTACAAAGCGATTTATAACGATATGGTTGTTGGTAAAAGTGGTGATACCGTGCAGATCGCAACTCAAAATATCGATCAATTAAATCCTGAAATTAAAAGTGCCTTATTATTAAAACCAGATTTTGAACAAAATAGAATTCATTATAAAACCGATTCTGCCAAATCTCAAGTTGCGGTTTACAGAGTTCAGGCAACTGATGGTGTGATTGGCACCTCTGAAACTGCCGTCAAAATTTGTCTAGGTTTAATTGGCATCATGACGTTGTTCATGGGTTTTATGAGTATCGCCGAAAAAGCCGGTGGAATCAACCTTTTATCTCGAATGATTCAACCGTTTTTCTCTAAATTATTTCCTGAAATCCCCAAAAACCATCCCTCTTTTGGACACATGTTATTAAACTTTTCTGCCAATCTTTTAGGGTTGGATAATGCCGCAACGCCTTTTGGATTGAAGGCGATGGAAAGTTTACAAACTTTAAATCCTGATAAAGACAATGCGAGTAATTCCCAGATTATGTTTCTGTGTTTGCATGCGGGCGGACTGACTTTAATTCCGGTTTCTATCATTGCCATTCGGGCGTCGATGGGTTCGCAGACGCCGACGGATATTTTTCTGCCATGTATGATCGCGACTTTCGCAGCAACAATGGCCGCGATGATCGTGGTTTCATTGTATCAGAAGATTAATTTGCTGCAGCCCGTAGTGATTGCTTATGTAGGCGGAATTTCTGCTATCGTCGGATTATTGGTTGTTTATTTAGTAAGTTTAAGCAAAGAAGGTTTAGATAATTTCAGCATGTTATTGAGCAACGGAATTATCCTTCTGATCTTCTTCGGTATTGTTCTGGGAGCACTTTATAAGAAGATCAATGTCTTCGATGCTTTTATTGACGGTGCAAAAGAAGGGTTCTGGACTTGTGTAAAAATCATTCCTTATTTAGTCGGAATGTTGATCGCTATTTCACTTTTGAGAACTTCCGGCGTTTTTGATGTGTTAATTGATGGAATGAAATGGGTCGCAATGGTCGTTGGTTTTGACACCAGATTTGTCGATGGATTACCAACTGCTTTGATCAAACCTCTTTCTGGTTCTGGCGCAAGAGGGATGATGGTTGATACGATGCAGACTTTTGGCGCAGATAGTTTCCAGGGAAGATTGGCAGCAGTTTTACAGGGAAGTTCGGATACGACTTTCTATGTGATTGCAATTTATTTTGGAGCAGTAGGAATTAAAAATACGAGATATACGGTAACAGCAATGCTTTTAGCAGATTTGGTCGGAGTGATTACGTCGGTAATTTTGGCGTACATTTTCTTTGCATAATATTTTATTATTAATTTAAATTAAAAAATCATGATTCACGACAAAGATTACATCATCAGAATAGTCAAACAGTTTTCAGAATTTCTTTCTAAAATGATTTTAGGTGGAGAAAGCGGTGGGGACGAAATAGAACTTCAACGGGTTTTTGACACCAATATGAATGACACTTTCAAAATGAATTTTGAGACTTTGGCTGCAATGCCTGCGGAGGAAATAGTTCAATTGATTACTGACAAAGAAAAAGGTCATCATATTCCGTATTTTGAATTGTTGGGAAATCTGTTCTATTTTAGAAATAAAGAAACTCCAAATCCAGATTTTGCGGCAAAAGCGAAAGTTTTCTACGAACAATATTTACAAACGAGCGGGATTTTTTCAATGCCGATTGTTAGTAGAATCGGAGAATTGAAAAAGGATTAACACAGAATGGAAGAATTGCATTTATTACTTTCTGAGAAAAAGGAAACTCTACAAAAATTACAAAAAAAACTAAGCATTGTAGGTTGGGTTAGAGTTGCTGTCTTTCTGACTATTACTTATTTTTTGTTACAATATTTCATTCTTGAAGGCGGGTTGAAAATCCATTTATATTTAGCTGTTTTCTTCACCGTTCTGTTTTTTGTTTTAGGATATTTCCTTGTTGATGTAAAAGAGAAATTGCAGTTTTATAAGAACTTTCTTCATATTGGCAGTGAAGTGATCACCAAAACAGAATTCGAAACTGGGTTAAATTTTGAGGAAGATATTGATCAGCATCCTTTTGCAAAAGATCTTGATATTCTGGGTAAAAACTCGCTGTTCAGTTATCTTAATTACGGTGAGACCACTTTAGGAAAAAATAAACTGAAAGATTTACTTTTAGATTTAAACATGGAAAAAGAGGAGATCATTCGGCGTCAAAAATCGGTTGCCGAATTGTCTGCAAAAACCGAGTGGAATATTCATTTTCTGACTTTGGCGAAATCAATGGAAATTAAACGAAAGATCTCGCATCCTAAAAAATTAAATTCAGTTTTTAACAATCCGATTTTAGCGAAGATCGCAACAATCGTAGTTCCTATATTGAGTTTAGTTGCTTTGTTTTTGGTCATATTCACTTCAATATCTGGAGGACTTATCGGTTTAATTTTCGTGGGGATTTTAATCATTTCCAGAATTGTCTTGTACATTTATCGAAAGAAAATGGAGGAATTAGGAGAGATGCTTTCCTTTGATTCTAATCAATATGAGCAGTTTTTGAATATTTTTTCTCATATCGAAAATGAAAGTTTTAAAGAAGAATTAAATCAGTCTCTTCAAAATAAACTCCGATCAGGGAAGAGTAAATCTTCCCGCAAAGAAATTGAAAAGCTGGCGCGTTTGCTCCGGAATTATGAAAGCGGACAAAGTAATATCGGAGTGATTCTCAATAATTTTTTCTTGTGGAATCTTAATTTTGCACTTAAAATTGAAAAGCAATTTCAAAATATCAATGACGATTTACCGCAGTGGTTTGAGGCCTTTGCAGAATATGAAGCCTTAATTTCATTGGGAATTTTCAAATTTAAAAATCCAGCTTATATCTTGCCCGAAATCAATGAAGAAGGTATTAAGCTTCGAACAGAAGAACTCATCCATCCTTTATTGTTTCAAACGGAAGTAGTTTCCAATAATTTCACCATCAGTCAAAGCACTGAAATTTCAATTATAACGGGTGCTAACATGACGGGTAAAAGTACCTTTCTGCGAGCGGTAGGAACCAATTTGGTTTTAGCAATGATGGGTTGTCCGGTTGCGGCGAAAGAATTTACATTTATTCCGATGAAGCTTTTCACCTCGATGCGAACGAGCGATTCCCTCAGCGACGGCACTTCTTATTTTAATGCAGAAATCCTTCGTCTTCGAAAATTAGTTGAGAATTTAGAGAAAGGCGAACCTCAGTTTATTATTTTAGATGAGATTTTAAAAGGCACCAATTCTCAGGATAAGCTCACAGGTTCGGAATTGTTCTTAGAAAAATTAATGAAAAGCGAGACACTATTCTCCTGTCTTATTGCAACGCATGATTTAGATTTAACAAAAATTGAAGATAAATTTCCTTTAAAAATCAAAAATTATTGTTTTGAACTTCAAAATATTGACGGCGAACTGGAGACGGATTATAAACTGCAAAATGGGGTTACCAAAAGTATGAACGCTATTTATCTGATGAGAAAATTTGGAATTATTGATTAAGATTTTCAAATAAATCAAACTATTTTATTTTCTGAAAATAATCTAAGCAATCTTTCTTCAAAACTAACTTTCGATAACCTTTACATTTGAATATGGAGATTCAAAGTATTTCTAACGCAGTTATTGTAACAAAAGACCAAAAAGTTCGTCTTATTCTTTAAAATCATTAATGAAAAAATCTGCCGTTTTTTTGCTGAGCTTGCTTTCGCCCTTCGTCTTTTCTCAGAAAGTATGGACTTTAGAAGAGGCTGTTAATTACGCCGTAGAGAACAATCTACAGGTTTTGCAGAGCTCCTATAATAAAAAGCTTCAGGATAATTCATTGGAAGTCGCTAAACGCCAATATTTACCGGGAGTTTCTGGGACGATCAACAATAATGTAAGTTTCGGGCAGGGCGTGGATATTTTTGGAACAACGAACCGAAATGACAACTTTAGTAACAGAGCCAGTGTTGGCGCAGATATTTTGTTATACAATAACGGCCGATTAGAAAAAAGCATTAGAAAAACAGAGTTTGATGTTCAAGCAAGTCAGTTTGATGTTGACAAAATTAAAGATGATATCTCTCTTCAGATCGCCCAACAATATCTTTCTATTTTATTAAACCGCGAGATTACCAAAATTTCAGAAAGTGCTTTGGCTAATGCGGAGAAGTTGTACCAGAGAGCTAAAATCACTACGGACGTTGGAACCACACCACAAACTATTTTAGCTGAAGCTGAAGCTGCTTTGGCCAGAGAAAAACAAAATGTAAAGAGCGCAGAAATCAATACCGAAAGAAGTTTGTTTTCACTTGCTATGCTTTTACAACTTCCTGATTATAAAAACTTTGACGTTCAAAATGTAGATATTCAAAATGAAATTGAAGCGCCTTTATATTCTGCCGATCAGATCATTGATAAAGCGTTTGAAAATCAGCCTCAAATAAAAGCTGCAGAAGTAAGAATTAAATCTGCAGAAGCGCAGACTGCAATTACCGAAACTGCTTTTTACCCAACTATTTCAGCGAATGCGGGAGTAGGTTCTTCCTATTTTAATTCTTTGGTTACAGACTATGCAGGGCGCGATATTAATGGAAGTCCAATTAAGGAAAGTGGTTTTTTTAAACAGTATAAAGATAATTTTGGGCAACAGATCGGTCTTAACGCAAACATTCCCATTTTTAATAAAGGAATTACACGCTTAAATGTGGAGCAATCTAAAATTAATGAAGATATTGCCAGAAACTCATTGACCCTTCAAAAACAGGAAGTTTTACAAAATGTGCAAAAAGCCCAGTTCGATGCAGAAAGCAACTACGAATCTTTCCTTGCCGCTTCGCAAGCCGAGAAAAGTTCAAAACTTGCACTTGATTTTGCAGAGAAAAGTTATAATGCTGGTCGCGCCACGATTTATGACCTTAACAGTGCCCGAAATAATTACGCAAATGCTCAAGGAAGTGTTGCACAAGCGAAATACAATTATCTTTTCAGCTTAAAATTATTGAAGTTCTATGCTGGGATACCACTTTCTCTTTAGTATTTTTAACGGTACTTTTGCAAAATGTCCATCTCGCTTTTAGAAAAATATTTGCCTGAAAACTGTTTGCCTTACCTTAAAAAGTGGTTCGGCGATTACGTTATTCACATAAAAATTACCCGGGGCAGAAATTCTAAACTGGGCGATTACCGAAAAATGGCGGATAAATCGCATCAGATTACTATTAATTCCACCTTACAACCACCACTTTTTTTCTTCGTGCTCACCCATGAATTAGCGCATTTATTAGCTTTTGAAAATTATGGGCATCGGATTTCTCCGCATGGTGTAGAATGGAAAAATACTTTCAGAATAATGCTTTTAGAAAGTTTTGCAGTTTATGATGAAGATTTAAAATCCATCATTTTAAAATTTTCAAAGTCGCCAAAGGCTAATTTTATGTCGAGCCCAGATTTGGTAAGGTACTTTCACATTGAGGATTATGAAGATGAAAGTTCCTACATTGAAGATTTAGACATCAAGGACCAATTCATTTATAGAAAGCAGATATATATCATTGAGGAAAAACGTAAAAAAAACTATCTTTGTATACAGCTCGATACTGGTAAGAAATATATTTTCAAACCTTTGGCTCGAGTAGAAAAAATAAGCTAAATATGTCTAAATCAAATAATTACTGCGTTATAATGGCGGGAGGCGTCGGAAGTAGATTCTGGCCGCTTAGCACTCAAAAATACCCGAAGCAGTTTCAGGATATTTTAGGAACCGGCAGAACCATGATTCAGCAAACTTACGATCGAATTCGAAAGATCGTCCCTATCGCAAATATCTTTGTCATTACGAATAAAGAATATATCTCACTTACTGTGGAGCAACTTCCGGAAATAAATGCTAAGAATATTGTTGGTGAACCGATGATGAAAAATACGGCCGCCTGTAACATTTATATGGCCAAAAAAATTGCCGCGAAAAATGCTAATGCGAATATTATTGTACTCCCAGCAGATCATCTAATTTTAAAGGAAAATATATTTTTAAAGAAAGCTGAACTTGCTTTTAATCTGGTTGAAAAAAATGATTATTTAATTACTTTAGGTATTAAACCAACACGTCCTGATACGGGTTATGGTTATATTCAGTTTGTCGAAGAAAAGAATTCTCAGTATTATAAAGTGAAAACCTTTACCGAAAAACCAGATTTAGAAATTGCTAAAACTTTTATAGAAAGCGGTGATTTTCTATGGAATGCAGGAATTTTTGTCTGGAATGTTAATTCTATCCTTTCGGCTTTCAACAATTATTTGCCGGAAATGTCAGAGAGTTTTGAAAGTTGTGAATACAATTCAAAAGAGGAAGAGAGTTGTATTGATATCATCTATCCAAAGGTCAATAAAATCTCTATTGATAATGGCATTTTGGAGAAAGCTGAGAATGTGTATGTTATTCCATCTGATCTTGGTTGGAGCGATTTAGGAACCTGGACTTCCATTTATGAGAATGCCGATAAAGGTGAAAATGGAAATGCCGTCAATACTAAACATGTCGTTATTTACAATGCTAAAGGAAATTTAGTTAAACTGCAAAATGAGCATAAAGCGGTTGTCATCGATGGGTTAGAAAATTATATCGTGGTTGACACAGAGAAAGCACTTTTGATCTGTCCCAGAGATAATGATCAATTAATCAAAGATTATGTGCAAGATTTAAAAAATTTAAAAAGAGGAGAGAAGTTTCTGTAAAAGCAGAATAGATCAGAATAAGAAATCCTTTCAGGAAACTGGAAGGATTTATAGTTTATATTAAATCAATGATTTTTTGAATCTGAATTTCTTCTAAACAAGCCCAGTCGCCGCGATAACATTCCTTATCACCAAATACAGAACAAGGTCTACACGTTAGATCTTTGACTTGAACAATGTCATTTTCACTTTGTCCATAACCCAGAAATCCGGCGTAAGGATGCGTTGATCCCCAAACTGAAATACAACGTGTTCCCACCAGACTCGCTAAATGCATGTTCGCAGAATCCATAGAAATCATCACTTCAAGTTCTGAAATCTTCTGTAATTCTTCTTTTAAGGTTAAAGTTCCGGCTAAGTTTTTTGAATTTGGAATTTGCTGTTGCCAATTATTAAGGATTTCTACTTCATTTTTTCCACCTCCGAAAAAGTAGATTTTATGATGCTCTGCCAGGGTTTTCGCTACTTCGAAAGTTTTTTCCAAAGGAAGCATTTTGCCTTTGTGCTGTGCGAAAGGTGCGATTCCTATTCCATTTTTTATGGATGAGTTTATCGGATACTGATGTGAAAGTTCTAATTTGAAATTCATCGCTCGAAAAACATCAGCGTAACGCTCACTCGTTGGAGTCAGTTTTTTCTTATCTAAATTCCAAACGTCGGTAAGCAGTTCTTTTTCTTCTTTTCCTTTATTGATTTTATAGACCTTAAAACCATTTTTTATAAAAAACAAATCTAAAGTCTTCGTTCTTATAACGTCGTGTAAATCAGCAATGTAATCAGGCTGAACTTCTTTCAGTAAAAATTTTCCTAATTTTCGTAAGCCAAAAATTCCTTTGTATTCGTCAAAATCAATTCCTTTAAAAATAAGATTAGGAATTCCTTCAAATAAATCCTGAAAATTCTTGCGGGACACCATCACCACTTCTACATCAGGGTTTTGCTGAAGAAACTCAGTGAAAACTGGGACCGTCATTGCGACATCACCAAAAGCGGAGAAACGGTATGCTAAAATTCTGTTCACGATTTTAATTCAAATGCAACGGCATAGAACTTAATCTGCTTGGTCATCGCCATCAAGCCATTGGCTCTGGAGGGAGAAAGAAATTCCTGTAAGCCGATTTCTTCAATGAATTTGAAATCAGAATCCAAAATTTCCTGAGTAGAATGTCCACTGTAAATGGAAACTAAAAGAGAGATGATCCCTTTGGGTAAAATACCGTCTGAATCAGCGTTGAAGTAGAGTTTTCCTTCTTTGAATTCCGCATCGATCCATACTTTGGACTGGCAACCTTTGATTAAATTATCATCGGTTTTTTTGTCCTCTGATATTCCTTTCAATTCTTTACCAAGGTCGATAATGTATTCGTATTTCTGTTCCCAATCTTCCATAAAAGCGAATGCTTCTACAGTTTCCTGCTGTTTTTCTTTGATGGTCATTGCTCAATTCAATTTGCACAAAGATAGGAAATTAGGTGTTAGAAATTTTCGTCCGTTACTTTTTTAAACAACTGAAGTAATTTTGGTTCTTCCCTTTCCCAGCATAATTCAGCCGCAGCTTTATTTAAATTATAGGTATAGAACGATTTTCCATTTTGAAGAACAATTTTTATTTTGTCGGCTAACTGAGTATGTTCTTTTATTTTTTCACCTGCTTGAAAACGATCAACAACCTTTCTCATTTCGGGAAAATCTGAAACGATAACGGGAATTCGGGCCTGGATGTAATCAGAAACTTTATTGGGCATGGAGTAGTAATAACTTAGTCCGTTATTTTCTTCGATGCTTAAACCGACATCTGCTTTCTTTGTAATTTCACGCAAATCTTTGGGTAGTAGTTTTCCTAAAAACTTTACTTTATCATCTAAACCTAAAGTCTTCGTTAAAAGTTCAAATTCATTTTTTTTTGGTCCATCGCCAGCAATCCAAAGTTCCGCATCCTCGATCTTGCTCATTGCAGTAATAATTTTATCTAATCCACGCGAAGGATTAATGACGCCTTGGTATAAAATAATTTTAGGAAAATTGATCTCGGAGTATTGTTGTGGGTTATCGATTTTTATGGGAAAATTTTGAACGGTGACAGGTCGATCGATATGATAGGTTTTTGCAAACCAGTCAGCATAGCTTTCACTTGCTGTCATCATATACCGTACTTTTGGAACAATGCTTTGTTCTAATTTGCGCCAGATTTTTTGGGTAAATCTTCCATTTAATGAAGGCATCTCGGTGAAAATTTCATGGCTGTCAAAAACTAAAGGAATTCCAAGTTTCTTTGAAATTAAATAATTGGGTAAAAGCGTATCTAAGTCATTAGACAATAAAACTGAATTTTTATCTGCCTTCTTTAATAAATCGTGATACAGTTTCCACTGAAACTCCAGGTAAGCGTATCGCAGAATTTTCGACTTTAATATTATTCTAGAGAAGGAATAGTTTCGTTCCATTTTGACCAAACCGCCCCAACTATTTCCAATAAGATTAATTTCATACCCATTTTCAGCTAATGATGCACAAACCTTTTCTACACGTTGGTCTGTATATAAATTATTAAAAACACTGACGATTACTTTCACCGTAGAAATTTACGTTTTTTTGATCAAATGATAAACCTGAATAAAACAGAGTATACCATTAGGAATAATAACTGGCCAAAGATAGCCATTGAAAATACCATAGAGTACAAAAAAAGCACAGCCAATTAAATTGAGAATCCTAATTTTTTTGATGTCTTTTAAGGCAAAACTTGTTACCACGAAGATAGACGCAGCGTAACCAATATAGTTGGTGATTTCAGGAGTCATATTATTCTTTTTAGGGTAAACAAACGTAGTCATTTTCAAGGATATTAGGAAATATGTTACTGCCATATAGTCCTGATTTATATTTGGTAAAGTATTTGTAACTTTAATAAAGAATTCAAAGATTTTTATATATCTTTAATTAAACGACGAGAAACAACAATATGGATAGTCAATTTTCAAATGGTTTGGACCAAGTTTTCAAACACAGTAAGAACGAAGCAAGACGCTTGCACAGTGAGTTTCTAAATACAGAA
>NZ_JBGZYM010000079.1:0-39975 GCF_041824135.1 Kaistella sp.
ATCCAAGAAAAGTGGAATACGTGAATCCTGGAAATGATGATTCATCTAAATCTATCTATATGATCTTGAGAATTGTTTCATCATCTATCAAAGAAGGATTGTCTCAAAGAAAAGCAGATAAAGAAAAATCTAAAGAAGAAGGAGAAAAAGTTTCAGCTGATGCTGATGCAGATTTTACTTCTGAAGCTCCGGCAGCAGAATAAGATTTTATCTACCCTATAAAAAAGGTTCAGAATTAATTTTCTGAACCTTTTTTGTGCTTTATAATGAATGATCTATTCTCATCTTTTTAAAAAAAGTGTCTATTATATCTTGAATTTGATATAGGTAATAGTTTTACCTTTCGATTCAAATAAACCTTCGTAATAGGTTTTAATTTCTCTCAACAGCGGAGTTTCTGGATCGAATTCTGGCGCGCCATAAATATCGTGGTTTGCGAACATAATTTCCTTACCTAAACCTTGAAGAAGTCCTAAAGTATATCCATGCAAAAACTCTGAATCAGTTTTTAAATGTATGATTCCATCTTTCTTTAAAATTTTCTTGTAGCGTTCCAGAAAATCGGGATGGGTCATTCTGTGTTTAGTACGCCGGTATTTGATTTGGGGATCTGGGAAGGTAATCCAGATTTCATCGACCTCATCTTCGGCAAAAAAGTGATCAATCAATTCAATCTGCGTTCTTAGAAACGCAATATTATTTAGGTTATTGTTGATGGCATCTTTCGCTCCGAACCAAAACCTTGCACCCTTAATATCGATACCAATAAAATTCTTTTCTGGGAAGGCTCTACCCAAGCCCACGGAATATTCTCCCTTGCCACAACCCAATTCTAATACAATAGGATTGTCATTTTTAAATACTTCCTGTCGCCATTTTCCCTTTAGATGGAAGTCAGCCAATGCCTCGGCTCTTGTTGGTTGAAAAACATTTGGCAGTGTTTTATTTTCGGCAAATCTTGCCATTTTATTTTTACCCATATTTTCGGAGATGTCCGCGAGACTTAGTTACTAATATTTAAATGTTGAGAAATGAAAAATTTCTCAAGAGTAATTTTGTTATGGATTATTCAAGGATACCATAATTGCTTTCTGAACCGTTTTTTGTGCAGCATATAGCGATCCACAAACATTGCTCGAAAATAAATAACTGCCTTTTTGTACGACAATTGAATTTTCAGACTTTGAGGGAACTGCTAATTTATAATTGCTGGTCCCTACGCCTTCGATTCTTACAATCATGTTGCAGTCTGAGTTATTTTCTATTAAAACGATGCTTTCTTTACTATTAGGATCATTATCAAAAAGAGAATTTAAGATATTGACTGTTTTATCTTTATGTTCATCCGAGGTTAAGGTCATCAATACTTTAAATTCCTCCTGTTCTGCATCATTTAATGTATTAGAATTTGCATACATCGCTTCTTGTGGAGCTTGGGAAACGCCATCATTATTTTGTTTGCGTTCTTCATCAAGTCTCTGTTGGTATTTAGCAATTTGCTTCTGTCTGTTGGCTTCTGAAATTTCTGAATAGCTAATTCTGGTCGAAGGTTTGGTTCTCAAAATCGCCATCTTTTTTTGCAATTCAGCAACTTTACTATCCGCAGGGTGTGCTGTCCTGATATATTCTTTGATCATTTCAATTAATCTCGGTTTCAAAATTAATCGTTTAGGATCATCTGGATGAGCAATTCTAAGATAAGCATCAACTTCATAGATACTCGTGCTGTGCATGATTTTGCTAAAATCTTTGCCTTTTCGTTGTGCTGAAAAATTAGTTAGAAAAGAAAAAAGTAGTAGGAGAAGTGAAATTTTTCTCAATGCTGTCATAATTTAATTTTTAAAAAATGCTTAATCTGTGAGTCCATTAAAAATCTAGAAATATTAATTTCATCAGTTAATTAAAATGTTTTAGCAAAGATAAAAATTATTTGCAAAAAAAGGTGTTTTCACGGTCAGATCGACTACTTAAAATCATTCATCAATTGTGAGTTTTTTAATCTCCGTTGATAGATCGGTAAATATTTATCGATGTAAACGCCAACTGCTTCATAATTGTTTGCTTTAACAAAAGGATAAATGTCATCTGAAGTATAGACGAACTGTAAAAAGTTCTCAATAAGATTCGCCGGAATTTTTAGATTCGAAAAATAAGCTTCCCCATAGTAGTTTTTAATATTGGTAACTGCAGAATTCATCCGCTCGTATTGTTGCGCACGTTCTTGCTTTTTACGCTCTCCTGATAGAATGTCATAGATACTTCCTAAACTAAAGGTAAGTCCGCCTCCACTCAAGCCGGCAACAGGCAGGACCGGCGAGGTACCGTCACCTTGAGGAGCGGGAAGACCAATCATCTTTTGCAGCTCATAGACTTTTTCTCCAGTTTTGAGAGAAGTTACATCTCTTCGGAGATTTCCGGTTGGTTTAAATTTATTAATCACCACCTCCTGAATATCGTAATAAGCGATCTTTAATTCAACAAAATTTTTATTGGTTGCTAGTTGCTCCGCGGTTACGGTCACATCTCTTCTATCCGTTACGATGGAAGTGAATCGAATGACATCTCCTGGTTTTGCAGGGATTTTAAAAGTTCCAAAGTAGTCTGTGTAAACAGTCTTTTGAGCCGTAATATTCGTTACGTACACTTGGTTAAGATAATAAACAGATATGTCTCTGATTAAAATTTCTCCGGAAAAAAACTGGGACTGAACTTTAATTAAAATAAAAAAAGTGAGCAGTAATAAAAGCTTCCTCATACAGTGCGCAAAATAAATGAATTTTTAGTAAATAATTCTTGTTTGGAGTACAAATCGTGGTTAAAGTTTGGTTAAAGATTGCAAAATAATGTTAATTGCTTTTAACATATCCCGCACTTCTCTACAACAAAAATCCCCGGAAAAATTTCCAGGGATTGTAATAATTAAAAATAAAGTGTTATTTTTTGATAAACTTAACTTTAGTTACGTCACCCTTGTTATCTACTACAATAATATATACTCCTTTCTGTAATTGAGAAACCTGTACTTTATTATTAACAACTTTACCATTATTAACTGCTTGACCTGCCATATTGTAAATACTGTAAGTTGCTTTGTCAGTAACTTTAGTAATATTCAATACATCAACTGCTGGATTAGGATAAACCTGTACCTGTTGTGATTTAGTGTCTTTTACCGCTAAGGTATTTTCAACAATACTTACTGCATAATCTTCAACTTCGCCATAAGTATAACTACCGCAAGGACTCGTTTGAACAGCATCTCTTAGAGCCACTCTCATCCCAACAGTTTTCGGTCCTACATAAGCATCAGCAGGGACAGAGAATTGCTCTGTTACAGGAGTTAATTTATCTGGAGATGTAGACATAATGATTTCGTCGTTATCAAATGTTCCACTTCTGTCAAAATCGATCCATACTATAACTGCTTCATTATATTGAGTGCCTGCCCATTTCTTAGAAACTGATAAAATATTATTACTGGTGTTGGCCATCAATTTTACAAGTCTTGCAGGATCCGCAGAATAGTTGGTGTAATTAGATGCTCCTGAAGTACTGTTTACCCCAGCTGCACCTTCTGCCGTAATTTTCACATTAGAAATAGATTCAAATGTAGAGTTTGTAGAAGTAAGCGTACAATACTGAACCATCAGTGTAGTAAAGGTTGTTGCTGCGTAGGCACCTGTGGTACCTGAACATACCGCTGCTACTTCAACATTATAGGTTGTACTTTCATCTAAACCTGTAATCGTATAAGTATTGGCTGCTACAGGAACTTCAGTCCAAGTAGATTCCGTAGAAGTTTTGTATCTTAAAACATAAGTTGCATTTGCAATTGGATCCCAAGAAACTTTTCCAGAATTTACAGTCATGCCCGTAACATTTAATCCAGCCGGAGCCGTACCGTCACATGCAACAATTGCAGATACCGTTACTGGAGCCACGGTGTAAAATACGTTTCCGATTGCAGAAATTCGCACTTTCAATGCAGTATTCGTTGCTAATGAAGAAAAGCTAAAATCTTCAGTTCCGTCATTTTCAGTCGATTCTGCAAGTACCGTCCAAGTTGCACCATTATCTGAAGTATAGTCAATTTTAACATTGGCTACATTAAAAGGAGCGGCATTGGTTCCAACTACATCCCAAGTTAAAGGACCTGGTGCGTTATTATATACTTTCGTACTTGTGATTTTGAAAGGTCCGTTGGCGCTAACAGTCACTTTCTGCAAAGCAGCTTGAGTTTGCTGTTGAGCCAAATCTGGATTATTATCTCTAACGGTTACTCTAAAGTTAGAATTTCTGGCAACAGAAGAGACTGCTTCCCAACCATTAGGATTGCTTAACACTCCAGACATTACTGTTTCGAATTTAGGGAAAAATCTGATCGGACTAGCTGTACCCTTAATTGATCTAAAGCTCGCTCCACTTGTTGTATTTCCTAAATTAGATTTACTAATCGCAGTAGTCGCATTGTCAACTTGTTCCCAAGTGTAGTTCAATGGATCATTTTCTCCATCAGTTGCCTGTGCGGTCAATACAAACGCAGTTCCTTTTGGAATCGTAACGTCTGCCATCGGTGTGATCACTGGTGGGTTATTGATCGTCGCAGTTTCTATATCACAAGTTTTAGATATTAAATTATTTTGTACCTGGATAATTGAATTGATATGGAAATAAGAATCCGAATGCGGCTGCACATCTGTATTCGGTCCTGTAATCCCGGCATAACTCATAATTGTAGATCCTGAACCTGGTTCTATATTTTGACCTGAACCTTCCAGACCATGAGAAAAAGTATGATTTGCTCCTAATTGATGACCAATTTCATGGGCAACATAATCAATATCAAAATTATCTCCCATTGGAATCCCATCTGCTGGAGATGTAATACCAGAACCTTTTGCTTTACTGCCAGAACCGGTAGGATTTATACAAACACATCCGATACAGCCCGCATTACCACCGCCTCCGGATGCTCCGAACATATGCCCAATGTCATAGGCATCATTTCCGATCACTGTTGTTAAGGTATTTTGTAATTCTACATTCCAGGCACCTAAACCAGGAGAATAAGGATCCGTAGCTGGATCTGTGTAAATTAACTGAGGGAAATCCTGAAGAATAAGCTTTAAAGCAAAGTCTTTTTCGAACACTCCGTTACATCGGGTTAAAGTCGCATTGATCGCAACTAAAGCCTGCGCAACGCCACCAAAATATTGGGTATATTCGCCGTTAACAGACATTGCAATACGCATTGTTCTGTATTTTTTATCAGAAGATTTACTAAAATCTAAAGGATTGTTGGTAAAATTACTACCTTCAGAATAAAGCTTTTCGATTTGTTTCTTGGTTAATGGTGCTTCGCTCGTCGCACAAACAAATGCTTTATCAGCTTCAGCTTTTTCAGTTTTAGGATGAACACCGTAGACTGTTTTATCCGCATTTTGAGGTTCGATAAATTCGTAAGCGCCCTTTCTGAAGACCATTGACTGGAAGTCATTTGGCGCTACAGAAAATCTAATATGCGCAGTAGGATCATCAATCCCAACTCCTACATAAGAACCTAATTGGTAGCGGTCTTGCAAAGATTTAACAACTACAGGTGCGCTGTATACTGCAAATCTTTCAACTTTACCATTAAGGGTAGGGATTTTAATTTCAACGGGAACGGCATTCTTACCGGTTTCTTGCGCATTGGCAAGTTGAGATCTCATCATCTTAAGATCCAGTGCATAGTAACTCTTAACATTGGATGTTGTTCGGATTTTCTCACCTTGCATTGATGTGGGGCTCCATTGTGCAAAAGCAGCCGTTGTCATCAATCCACAAAGTAAAGAAGTAAAAATTTTCTTCATAAGACTAATTTATTTATTAAAAATGATTAGCCAAAAGTAATTTTTTTTTACTGGTCTTCAAAATAATATTGACAATATTTATGATAATTTACAAAATAATCTCTATTTATTTTATCCTGTGATTCAATTATCAGTAGAATAAATTGATATTAAATGACAATTTTCAAATAGACTCAAAAGATTTAAGAAATTTTTAATAAAATAAGAGAGTAAAAAATAAGGACAAATTGCTCAATACAAATATGTAAATTCCTAAAAAGAGTATGCAACATTCCAGGAGAAACCAATATTGAATTTTGCTGAACTTTTGCCAAAACCAGGAACGATCATCGGTTTAATTTCATCTTGGGTTGAAGAAAAAACCAAGTATTTTGGTTGCGCCGTTGCTTCGATGTAAAACGGCGATTCGAACAGCTGTACTCTTCCACCGATATTCAGTTCCATCCATAAAGAACTTTGGTTAGATTGTGGAAATGCCTGCGAAACATCGCTTCCACCAAATCCACGAATAGGCACCGCTTTATATTCCTGTTGATAATATGACCCAGCTACTTTTCCACCGACAAAGAAACCATTCATCGGATTTTCTGCATCGTTGGCTAACATATATAAAGTTCCTAATTTAACAAATGGACCGCTAACCGACGCATCATAACCATTTTTCTGATAAATATTATTTTCGAAACCAGCGTCTGCAATCGCATACCAATTTCCTTTAACCTTAGATGAAACGAAACCCTGAAATAATTGACGATCAGAGAAAGCACCAATCCCAGCATTCAAAACATCGAAGCCGACTAAGAAATTAGGTGCATACTTCCATTTTACTTCCAGAGAATCTTTCTTCTTCTGAGCAAAAGTAACCGTTAAAAGAAAACTAAAAAAGAAGATAAAGATGCGTTTTGCTTTCATCGATAATTTGGGTTTGATTTTGTTCAACTCCTAACACTGCGTTGGGAACTTCCAGCTCCGTATTCACATTTTGATAGAGTTTTTTGATGCCACACGCCGGCGAAACATATTCTGAATCGGTGGTATAATTTATTTTGATCTCTGAATTTACGGCGGTTCTGGAAATGCCAACATACATTTTGGTAAAAGGAGTTTCGTCCACACGCAAAGGAATCAATACAGAATCTGTTTTTGAAACGGTTCCAAAAACGGCCACTGGTCCAACTCCATAATCTACAGCGATGAAAAGAGAATCCATGGTTTTCATTTTTCCGGTCGCTTTCGTCTTGAATTTTATTTTCACTCTCGGCGTAGCTTCACCACTGATACAGATATCATCATCACTTCCGCATGAAGCAAGCGAAAGGATAAAAATCGAAATAAAAAATATTTTCAAGAACTTCATCAATCAAATTTAAATAAAATTAAATCTTTACTAAAAGCGCAATATTCTCAACGTGATGCGTTTGTGGAAACATATCAACCGGTAAAATTTTCACTAATTTATAATGGTCTTTCATCAGTGCTAAGTCTCTCGCCTGAGTTGCAGAATTACAACTTACGTAAACAATTTTTTCAGGAGCGATTTTTAAAATTTGCTCGACTACTTTTTGATGCATTCCGTCTCTTGGTGGATCGGTAATTAAAACATCAGCTTTCGGATGTTGCGCGATAAATTCATCATTAAAAATTTCCTTCATATCACCACAATAGAAAGTACAGTTGGTTAAACCGTTCAATTCTGCGTGTTCTTTTGCAGCGTCAATTGATTCCTGAACGGATTCAATTCCGATCACCTGTTTTGCTTTTCGGGCAACATATTGCGCAATTGTTCCCGTTCCGGTATATAAATCGTACACAACTTCATGACCTTGTAAATCTGCAAATTCTAAAGTTTTTGCATACAAGTTTAAAGCCTGTTTATAATTCGTTTGGAAAAAAGATTTTGGTCCGATCTTAAATTTCAAACCTTCCATTTCTTCCATTAAAAAGCCGTCACCAAAATAAAGCTGAACGTCTTGATCGTACAATGAATCATTCTGTTTTGAATTGATACAGAAAAGCAAAGTTTTGATCTGTGGAAATTCACTCAACATAAAATCGAAGAGTTTCTGCTGATTTTCTTTCTCTTGACGGAACAACTGGAATAAAATCATCCATTCTCCTTTTGAATTCTGACGGAACATTACGGTTCTCAAAAATCCTTGTTGACCTTTAACATCAAAAAATTCTAAACCATTTTCTACCGCATGCTTTTTTATGGCCAATCGCATCGCATTCGATGGATCTTCCTGTAAGAAGCATTCTTTTAAATCTAAAATCTTACTCCACATTCCTGGAATATGAAAACCTAAAGCGTCTCTATTTCCAAAATTTTCTTCAGAACTGATTTCGTACTGAGTTAACCAACGCGCATTCGAAAAGGAAAATTCCATTTTATTGCGATAGAAGTATTGTTCAGCGCTCCCCAGAATTGGTACTACTTCAAAATCTTCGATTCCGCCAATTCTTTTGATGTGGTTAAAAACTTCGTCCTGTTTAACTTCAAGTTGTTTTTCATAAGAAAGATTCTGCCATTTGCAGCCGCCACAAACACCGAAATGAATACATCTTGGCTCCACGCGAAAAGGTGATCTTTCTACGATCTCAATCAATTCTGCTTCGAAATAATTTGATTTCGATTTTTTCACTCGGGCATTTACAACATCGCCAGGTACTGCACCAGAAACCAAAACAGTTTTACCTTCGTCTGTTTTACCCACAGAAACGCCTTTTGAACCAGCTGAAACCAGTTTTATATTTTCTAATATTATATTTTGTTTTCTCTTTCTCATTATAAATATTCTGACGGCAAAAGTAAGGTTTTAAAATAAAAAAACGGGAATTAACCCGTATTCTATTTTTCTAAGAAATTCAATTAGAGGACTGTTCATTAATTAGTTCTACTCAAATAGTGATCACGACTTCTCAAATAGAAATAACCCAAAAGACCAGCTGACATTAAAAAAGCCAAAGTCCAAAGATATTTTCCATTCACATCATTCTTAAATACATCCACAATCAAGACCACAGAAACCACAAAACTAGCTACCAAACCTACAACTACTAAAATCCTGCCCCATTCCAACGGAATACCAACGCTGGTAATATCAAAAGTGATATTAAAAAACGTAAAAATGAAACTCAATAAGATAAGCAGGTATAAGGCGTTTTGAGGAACTAACAATTCTTTTCTCATGAGGGTAAGTTTTATTTAAAGATAAAAAAATCCTACACAACAATTGTGCAGGATCAATATTTTAAATTTAGTAAAAACTATTTCGTCGCTGGAGCTGCTTCCATTGGTGGAGCAATTAAATCATTTTGCAAGGTTGCTTCTGGTGCCATTGGAGCTTTTAAACCAGTTAATTTGTCAAGAATCGTCACCAATTCAGGATCACCTAAATTGTAGAAGAACTTGCTCGCTACTTTACCTTCTTTGTCGATCATAATGAACGAAGGAAGTTTGAAACCATAAATCCCTAAATCTTTTGCAATTTGAGAATTCATGCCGCCGTCCGCGTAAACATTTGTTCCAGCCATTCCTTGTAACATTGCTTTGCTTGTTTTCACAAACTGATCTTTGGTATCATCTAAATTAACGTAGATGAAATCCATTTTCGATTGATAAAATTTGGCTACTTCTCTTAAAACAGGCACGGTCGCCTCATTGATGTAAGGATTCCAAGAAGCATAAAACATCACCATTGCAGGTTTTGCTTTGTTGTCTGTTAATTTAAAAGCGCTGCCATCTTCTTTTACCAATGGAGATGAAGCAATCGCTTCGCCCATTTTAGGACCAGAAAGAACAAATTGAATTCGCTCTAAATCTTTTTTGATTTCTGAATCTTTAATCTTCTCATTAATGATTTTATTAATCTTCGCTGAATTTTCTGGAGTTGTTGAAGGATTGATATCGCTGTTCGACATTACGAAAGCCAACAAATAATCTTTCTCTAACTGAGGCATATCTTTTTTCGTATCTAAAAACTGGGAGAATAATACAGAAGAAGTTTCTTCTCCTGATTTGTTATTGGCAGTGGCATACGTTTGAAATTCCTGACTCAATTTACCTAACAAATAGTTTCTGTAAATCGGTTGGTTTTTCAACATTCTATCGTTGTCTTTTTTTAGTTTTGCTTCAGCATCTGTAAAGTTTTTAGAAACTTTGAAATCTGCTTTTCCTGTTGCCTGAGCGTGATTCATTTCATACTGACTCATTAACCCAAGAATACTTGCATTCATTTCGTCTTTTTTCCACTGAACCGCGTCGCTGTCTGGAGAACTTTTCTTTGCTGCTGCATCGATGCGTTTTTCTAATTCAACTCTCACTTTTTCAACTTCTTTTAAAAAGGTTGCTTCATCTTTCGTTACCATTTCACCAACATTGATTTGGGTAGCATAGGTTTGAATTTGTGCTAAGGCTTCTTGAATAAAGTCGTTATTTTTTTTAGCATCACCACTCACTGTAAATTTGCCTGGGAAAGCTTCTGCCTGACCTGAAATATTCAGTTTTTGTCCACCTTTCAAATAAATCATTCCTTGTTTACCCGCATAGGTCATTATGTACATTCCGTCTTTTGGTGCTTCGAAACTACCAGCAAAACTTCCTTTGCTATCTACTCCGATATTCATTAACGGAAGAGTTGCCACTCCTGAAGCTTCTATAAATTCTATTCTTTCTAAAGGAGAACCACCGGCGAAATTACCCGTAACCTCTACTTTTTTAGAACATGACATTGCAACGAAGGCAACCATTAGCATAAAAAAATACTTACTCATCTTTATTGTTTTTTCTTTTATTGAATTAAAATTGATGAAACCGACCAAGTCGGTTTTTAAATTGCTGCAAAAATAAGGTTTTCACCGAGTTATTAAAAATATATTCTTAAGATTTGTGAAAGTTTAACAAAGAAAAACTGCCTTCATTTCTGAAAGCAGTATTTTATAATTGTCAAAGCAATGTTAGCCTTGATCTACATTCGCTACAAAGTACTCTCTGTTCATTCTGGCGATCACTGATAAAGTAATTCCTTTCGGACATTCTACTTCACAAGCGCCGGTATTTGAACAGTTACCGAAACCTTCTTCGTCCATTGCAGTTACCATATTCAGTACTCTTCTCTTCGCTTCTACTCTACCTTGTGGCAGTAGGGCGAACTGAGAAACTTTAGCACCTACAAATAACATTGCAGAACCGTTGACACAAGTTGCAACACAAGCTCCACAACCGATACAAGCTGCAGCATCCATCGCGTCATCAGCATCATCTTTCGGAACTGGGATTGCGTTGGCATCCAAAGTATTTCCTGAAGTGTTTACCGAGATAAATCCACCTGCAGCCATTACTCTGTCAAAAGCACTTCTGTCAACCACTAAATCTTTAATGATTGGGAAGGCAGCGCTTCTCCAAGGCTCGATGTGAATGGTTTCACCATCTTTGAACATTCTCATGTGCAACTGGCAAGTCGTGATTCCAGTGTCAGGTCCGTGCGGTCGTCCATTGATGTACAATGAACACATTCCACAAATACCTTCTCTACAATCATGATCAAAAGCGATAGGCTCTTGACCTTCGTTGTTGAGGTTCTCGTTGAGCATATCCAACATTTCGAGGAAAGAAGAATCCCTAGAAACGTCGGAGATTTTGTAGGTCTCAAACTGTCCTTTTGTTTTATTGTTTTTCTGTCTCCAAATTTTCAGAGTCAGGTTTAATCCTTTTTGTGCACTCATTTTATTAACTTTTTTGGAGATTATTTATAACTTCTTGTTTTAACTTCGATATTTTCATAAATCAAATCCTCCTTATGCATGGTTTCTTGATTGATATCATCTCCCTGATATTCCCATACCGCAACATACTTGAAGTTTTCATCATCTCTCTCTGCCTCACCTTCTGGTGTTGCGTGATCCCAACGGAAGTGCCCACCACAAGACTCTTTTCTTGCTAAAGCATCTTTCGCCATCAATTGTCCTAACTCTAAGAAATCTGCAACGCGGAAGGCTTTCTCCAATTCCATGTTCATTCCGTTTGCTTCTCCTGGAACTTTTACGTCTGCCCAGAATTGTTTTTTAACTTCTTCAATTTCGTTAATGGCTTCTTGTAATCCTTCAGGTGTTCTTCCCATTCCAACTTTGTTCCACATAATGTGACCCAATTTTTTGTGGAAATAATCTACCGTCTTAGAACCATTATTGGTCATAAAGAAATTGACTTTATCTTGAATCTCTTTTTCAGCTGCATCAAACGCAGGAGTGTTGGTCGCAATTGCTCCAGTTCTAATATCGGCTGCAAGATAATCTGCAATCGTATAAGGAAGAACGAAATAACCGTCAGCCAAACCTTGCATTAAGGCTGAAGCTCCTAATCTGTTGGCACCGTGATCAGAGAAATTCGCTTCTCCGATGACGAAACACCCAGGAATTGTAGACTGTAAATTATAATCAACCCAAACACCACCCATGGTATAGTGAACCGCTGGATAAATCTTCATTGGAGTTACGTAAGGATTGTCGGCAGTAATTTTTTCGTACATCACGAAAAGGTTACCATATTTTTCTTCGATCCAAGCTTTTCCTAAATCATAAATTTGTTGCTCGGTAGGATTATGAACATTTTTCTCAATCGCAGCTTCTTTACCTTTCTTCTGAATTTCAGTAGAAAAATCTAAGTAAACCCCTTCTTGAGTATCATTGTTTTCGATTCCGAAACCTGCATCACATCTTTCTTTCGCCGCTCTCGAGGCTACATCACGTGGAACCAAGTTACCAAATGCCGGATATCTTCTTTCTAAATAGTAATCACGGTTTTCAGGTGCGATACTTTCTGCTTTTAGTTTTCCTTCACGGATTGCAACTGCATCTTCGATGTTTTTAGGAACCCAGATTCTTCCTGAGTTTCTTAAAGATTCTGACATCAAAGTCAGTTTGGATTGTGCCACACCGTGTACCGGAATACAAGTTGGGTGAATCTGTACATAACAAGGATTTGCGAAATACGCTCCTTTTTTATGAATTTTCCAAGCTGCAGAAACGTTAGAACCCATTGCATTGGTTGAAAGGAAATATACATTTCCGTAACCACCAGAAGCAACAACAACCGCGTGAGCAGAATGTCTTTCGATTTCTCCAGTCACTAAGTTTCTGGCGATAATCCCTCTTGCTTTTCCATCAACGATTACTAAATCCAGCATTTCGTGACGGTTATGCATTTTGATTCTACCTTTACCGATTTGTCGGCTCATGGCTGAATAGGCTCCTAATAATAATTGTTGTCCTGTTTGTCCTTTTGCGTAGAACGTTCTTTTAACCTGAACTCCACCAAACGAACGGTTGTCTAACTGACCACCATATTCGCGTCCGAAGGGAACACCTTGTGCGACACACTGGTCGATGATGCTTGCAGAAACTTCTGCTAAACGGTAAACGTTAGCTTCTCTTGACCGGTAATCTCCACCTTTAATCGTGTCGTAAAATAATCGATAAGTTGAGTCACCATCACCTTGATAATTTTTAGCAGCATTAATTCCACCTTGTGCAGCAATCGAGTGCGCTCTTCGTGGTGAATCCTGGTAACAAAATGCTTTTACATTATATCCTTGCTCTGCTAAAGTTGCGGCAGCTGAACCACCTGCTAAACCAGTTCCTACAACAATGATATCAATTTTATCACGGTTGTTCGGCGAAACCAAGTTCATATGATCTTTATGATTTTTCCATTTGTCCGCTAAAGGACCAGCCGGAATTTTTGAATCTAATTTGCTCATTTTTAGAAATTTTAAATTTTAGATTTTAAATTTTAATGTCGATATAAAATTTAAAATTTATTGAGTTACGTAATGAAAAACGGCTACAAAAATAAAACCTGCAGGAATAAGGATCGAATACCAAGTCCCAATTGCTTTAATAACAGGAGTGTATTTTGGATGTCTTGCTCCTACCGACTGGAAAGAAGATTGGAAACCGTGTGATAAATGCAGCCCTAATAATACAAAAGCAACTACATAAAAAAGAACTCTTGCGATGTTCCCAAACTGTGCGTGAAGTTCTGGCCAATACCGTGCTTCATCACGAACATTTCCTACAATATATTTGTAGTCCATCTCATGCCACCAAAAATCATACATGTGTAATCCTAAAAATGCCAATACAACTAATCCTGAAATAATCATATTTCGAGACATCCAAGTTGAGTTCGCTGCTGATCCGTTGACCGCATATTTCACTGGTCTTGCATTTCTGTTTCTGATTTCCAGAACAAAACCCAATACAAAGTGAAAAATAACTGCGAAACCAAGAATAGGTTGCATCAAAAATTGAATTAAAGGGTTGTACCCCATAAATTCAGATGCAGAATTAAATGCATCTGGACTAAAAACTGAGAGTGAATTCACGAAGAGGTGAATCAATAGGAAAATGAGCAAGAACATTGCAGATAATGCCATTGCGTACTTTCTACCAATAGTAGAACTAGTTAATCCTGCCATAATTAATGTTTAAATTTGAAATTCCCACAAAGTTAGAAAATTGTGGCACCAATTGCACGTGACGAATGTCAGAATATTTTAGTTTGTAATCACTCTAAATAAGACAGATATAACAACTTCGAATCATTTGCTATAGAGCTCATATTGCTGACCTTGCAAATTTAATAAAGAAATATTTGATGGCACAATGATGACCGAAAAATTCTTGGTTCGTCGTGAAGTAAGATAGGGTTCTACAATATATTGTCGAACTTTTTCCTGACTGATGTTTTCTGAACAATAAAAATGCACCGACTGTCCTTCCTTAACGGAAATAATTTTTTCTTTAAAAAACTGATGAACTAAAACCTCATCCAATTGTTCAGCTCTGTAATTCAGCATGAATCGAAGAGAGACGAAAATTAAGACGAAATAAATAATTCGCGAGCAGTTTTTAATACTGAACTTTTGAATCGCAAATCTTAGAAAATAAAAGAGAAGATATAAAAGCAGAACTTCCAATAACGTTAATGGGATCATTCTCTGCATCAAAGAATCCGCGTCGGCGAAGAAATGAATTAACTTTAAAGTAAAAGTAATCAGTTCATCGTAAATAGAACTTAGCCAACCGAAACTAATGGACATTGAAATCAAAATTACCATTAATAGCGAAAAGACAATCACCAATTCAGCAAACGGAATAATCACCAAATTCGCCACAATCGAAACTGCCGAATATTGATGAAAGTAATAAATAACCAAAGGAATTGTGCCAAGTTGCGCAGACAAACTAATCGAAAAAACATTCAGCATAAAATTCTGAAACTTATTTTTCGCCTTCGGTAAATATTTTAAAATCGGCTGATTAAACCAATAGATCCCGAATACAGCTGCGAAGCTTAATTGAAAACCGACTTCAAAAAGTTGATTGGAATTTAAAATCAAAATCACAAAACCTGCCAAAGCCATCGAATGGAGCAAATCGGTTTTTCTTTGCAATAAAACAAAAGTATAATAAGCAGAAATCATGATGCAACTTCTGACGACAGAATTACCAAAATCGATAAAAACGGCAAAAGACCAAATTAAGAGAAGAGCCACAATTATTTTTTGCCGACGGTATTTTGGTGGAACGATAAAATTTAAAAGCAACAAAATCACTCCAAAAATAATCGCCATGTGCGTTCCAGAAATCGCCAGAATATGCATCATCCCAGAATCGCGGAAGTCGCGTACAGTTTCCTGATCCATTTCTGTACGGTCGGCGAGAATAATGCCTTTTGCGAATTCTCTACTTCTCTTTTTCAAATTGGTTTGATCAATCTTTGCCAAAGTTTCTGAACGCCGCTGTTTTACTTTTTCCGCGAAAGAAAGATCGTCTCGTTTGGCAATCTTTAAAGAATTAGGCAGATAACTTTGAAAGTAAATTCCTTTTCTGGAAAGATATTTACCATAATCAAACTGAAAATCGCTGTACGGTTTCTCGATCCGGTTAACATAAACTTCGCCCAGATAATAATGTTGATAATTTAATTCCGGTTGAGTTTTCGAAAATGAAAGAACACTTTTAAAATACGCTTCATCTTGCCAGGCGTCAATTTCATAGCGCCGGTTCTTCTCGTTGGAGTTGAGTTTTTTGGTGATTTTAAAGGTGATGGTTTCCTTCCCTTTTAATAACGGTAATTCAGGTTTTTGAGAATGTAGCGAATGAATGAAAATACCCGTGGTAAAAAAGAAAAAACCAAACAGTACAACGCGAAATCTATAAACATAAAAGCTTTTAATCACAACAAAGAACAGCGATAACAAACTAGTAATCAGTAAAATATAAACATAAATGTCAGAAAATAAAAAATAATCCTGAAGGAAAGCTCCAAGAACAAAGCAGATAAACAGAATAAATAAAGGTTCTTTGTGCAACTTCTTTTTCCGTAAAATTATCAACTTACGCTGATAAAATCACAAGTCAAATCACCCTTTAACAATTAAAGCTGCAGCTTCATCGCTCGCTCCTTTTCCTCCTAATTTTATTCGAAGGTTTTTAAAGTTCGCCAACATCTCCTCTCTTCTTTCCCCTTCCAGAATTGAGTTTAATTCTTTGATCAAATTCTTGGTGTTCAAATCGCTTTGAATTAATTCGGTCACTATTTCCTGATCCATAATTAAATTGACGAGAGAAATGTATTTGATATTTTTCACCACCCGTTTTCCAATCTCATAAGAAATGGTACTGCTTCGATAACAAACGACTTCAGGAATATTGAGAAGTGCAGTTTCTAAAGTTGCCGTTCCCGAAGTAACCAACGCCGCTTTTGAACATCTCAATAGATCATAAGTTTTATTGGAAACGAAATGAACATTTTCATCAACGTATCTTTGATAAAACTCTTTCGGTAAACTTGGCGCTCCTGCAATGACAAACTGATACTCCTTAAAATGAGGACGAACGGAAAGCATTAACTCCAGCATTTTCGTCACTTCCTGTTCACGGGAACCTGGTAAAAGTGCGATGATATCTTTTTCGTTTAAGTTGTGGTCATTTTTAAATTCCTCAATATTAATTTCCGGTAAATCAGAAATAGCATCTAATAAAGGATGTCCCACAAAATGCGCTTCTACTTGATGCTTCTTATAAAAATCCTTTTCAAAAGGAAGTATCACCAACATTTCATCGACGAACTTTTTGATTTTTTCTACACGACCTTCTTTCCACGCCCAAAGTTGCGGTGAAATATAATAGACGACTTTTATTCCTAAACTTTTTGCAAACTCAGCGATCCTTAAATTAAAACCTGGATAATCAACCAAAATCAAAACATCAGGTTGATTGCTCTTCAGATCTTCTTTACAAAATTTAATATTTTTCAGAATCGTTCTCAAATTTTTAGCAACCTCCAAAAAACCCATAAAGGCCAGATCTTTGTAATGCTTCACCGGCTCAAATCCAGCAACTTCTGTCATCAAATCTCCACCCCAAAACCGAAACTCTGCGTTGGAATCCGTCTTGAGAAGCGATTTCATTAAATTGGAAGCGTGCAAATCTCCAGATGCTTCTCCAGCAATGATGTAATATTTCAATTGATATTTTGGATTTTGATCTTAGATTTTAGATTTCGCAACCGTCCATTTAAAATCGATTATTTACCTTAATTTTGTTCAAAGATAAAATAAAAAAATGTCTGATTTAGAAATAAAAAATAAAATAGCCGAAAGCGGACTGGTCAATTTCGACCTCGCACAGTTGCTTCCAAAAGGCAAACGAATCGGCATCGATTTGAAAGATTTCCTCTTCCAAGAATTAATCTTAAAAGAAAAAGATTTCCGTGAAAAAGTAGATCTTATCAATATTGAAGAATACGAAGATGCATACATTTATATTTATAATTCTGCAGATGCGATCGTTCCACTATGGGCTTATTTTCTAATTACAGCAAAGCTGACCGACGGTGCAAAAAAAATCGTCTTCGGAAATAAACAAGATCTGGAAGTTCTGTTAATGCATACTGCAATTCAGACATACGACTTCTCAGAATTAATGGGCAAAAGAGTTTTGGTAAAAGGATGCAGTGATCAAACGATTCCAGAAAACGCGTATATTGAACTGGTTGAACAACTGAAACCACTGGTAAAATCATTGATGTTCGGTGAAGCTTGTTCCAACGTTCCCATCTTTAAAAATTAAATATTTCAAAAAAATTGGACTATTTTTTGCTAACTTTGATTGTCAATTTTTAATAACATAAAACAAAAACACTATGAGTTTAATAGACCTATTAACAGGCAGCGCCGGAAATCAAGTCGCTTCAGAAGCCGAAAACAAATTCGGAATCAGCAAAAATCAAGTAATCGCTTTATTGGCAGTTGCCGCCCCATTGGTTATTTCTTATTTAAGAAAAAAATCACAGGAAAGCAGTAATGAAGCCGAAGCTTTGAACAATGCGCTCGACAAAGATCACGACGGAAGTATCTTAAACGATCCATCTCAAGCAACGGCCAGACAACAGGAAGGCGGTTCTATTTTAGATCATGTTTTTGGAGGTCAAAAAGCAAGTGTAGAAAATCAGTTATCTCAGAATACTGGTATCTCAATGGATAAAATTGGTCCCATCTTAGCGATGTTAGCACCATTGATCATGGGATATATCGGAAAGGAAAAACAATCAAACGGAGTTACTTCTGGTGGAGGTTTAGGAGATTTGTTAGGTGGAATTTTGGGGAATGCTCAAAATCAAGCTCAAGCTCATTCTTCAAATCCATTAAATGATATTTTAGGAAGTGTTCTTGGCGGTGGTCAACAGCAATCATCAGGAAATCCACTAAACGACATTTTAGGTAGCGTTCTTGGTGGTGGTAGTCAACAGCAGCAATCTCAAGGTGGTTTGGGTGGACTTCTAGGAAGCATCTTAGGCGGAAAATAAATCTCCCTAATTGAGTATAAAAAAAAACCGAAGATTATTCTCCGGTTTTTTTGGCTTTATCTTCTTTTGGTTTCGCTTCTGTAGCTTCCTCCTTTTTTTCTGCTTTCGGTTTTGCGGCAGCTTTGGGCTTTTTCTCTACTTCCGCATTTTCAGATTTTTCAGTTGGGTAACCAACCTCTTTTCTTACCTTTTCTTTGGAAGCTTTTTTATCATCCTCATCTAAAACTTTTACGGGGATATTATTTACCGAGCTGTCTTTTCTAGGTCTTTTCTTACCATAACTACCGGCGATAATTTTTCCTTTTCTAGATTTTTTGTCTCCTTTTCCCATAATTAATTTTATTTTTTTGATGTTGATTTACACAAAGTTAAACAATATATCGCGAAGGGGTTTCTTAAAAAATCATAAAGTTTTTGGGGCGTGCCCCTTTCCATGCTTATCATAATTTCGTGAATATCTCCAGCCGCTCGGGTCGGGCTTTCCGTTGCAATTCCTCATTCCGCTTTGCTTCATTCCGGGATTTCCACTGCAATCCCTCACGCGAGATATTGCTAAGTGAAAACCAGAGATCTAATTCATAGCGATTACGAATGGTATATTTTTTACAATGGGAAATCAATCATTCTTTTAACCGCTTACTTCGCCTATTCCAAAAATTCTATACAATTTTTAATAATTATTTATTGTAATTCAATAATTATATATACATTTACGATATAATTAAAATAAACCATTATGAAAATCGTAGGAAAAAACTCACTTTCGAAGTACCTCAGTTATTTACTCTTTTTCGTCTTCGTAATTTGCCTCGTGCATTTTATCTATCATGTTATTGGCCATTCCATACTTCTTTACAAGCATCAGTCCGGTAGCCAGATCTTCTCGAATACTTTCATTTTAAGTAAAGATGTTGGTTGGACTCAAAACAAATGGACCATTCCAATGAACGACGTGCTTAAGTTTAAAATCAATTATCCTTTTACGCAAGTGCAGGCTGCTACTGGCGTTTATGGAATCTCGCAAATCTTTAACAATACAATTGGAATACTTTTTATTACTTTATTTTTCTTCTTTTCCTATAAAAGTTTGAAAGAAATGAGTTCTGAAAAATTATTTAATGCTAAAGCAATCAAATGGCTGAAAAGATTTGGCTATCTAAATTTAGTTGTTGGGCTATTCTCGATCGTTGAAATGGTCGCTTTCAGATCAGTTAAGGGTCCTGCTTTTCTACAATTTTTCTTTTTAGGATTTTTAGGACTCATGGTTTTATTTATTGTACAGTTTTTCAAGAAAGGCTACGAACTGCAATCTGAAATCGATTTAACAATTTAATTATGGCTATCATCATCAATATAGACGTTATGCTCGCCAAACGCAAGATGCAAAGTCAGGAACTCGCTGAGAAAATAGGAATTACCCAGGCTAATTTATCCATTTTAAAAACCGGTAAGGCTAAGGCATTAAAACTATCTACGCTTGACGCAATTTGTAAAGCTCTGAATTGTCAGCCTGGAGACTTGCTCGAATTTCAATCCGAAGATTAATAAATGATTTCATAAAAGAACCGACAATGATCACAAGAATCTCGCTTACTAAAAGCGAGGTTTTTATTTACACCTTCCACTCAAAAATCTTATCTTTGCACCTGAAATTTTAGACCATTTTCAATATCTAAAGTCTAACATCAAATATCTTAAAATATGTTTCGTACGCACACCAACGGAGAATTAAATATCCAACATCTTGATCAAAACGTAACCCTTTCCGGCTGGGTTCAGACCATTCGTGACAAAGGTTTTATGATGTGGATCGATCTACGCGACCGGTACGGAATTACCCAATTGGTATTTGATGCAGACCGTTCATCCGCAGAATTATTAGAAAACGCTCACAAATTAGGACGAGAATTTGTGATTCAAATCGAAGGAAAAGTCATTGAACGAGTTAGTAAAAATCCAAAAATACCGACTGGAGAAATAGAAATTCTCGTTGAGAAACTGACAATATTAAACGAATCAGAAACACCACCTTTTACGATTGAAGATCAAACCGATGGTGGTGAAGAACTTCGTATGAAATACAGGTATTTGGATATCCGACGAAATCCAGTAAAAGATAAATTGATCTTCCGTCACAAAATGGCGCAGAAAGTGAGAAATTACTTATCTGAACAAGATTTCATCGAAGTAGAAACTCCGGTTCTTATTAAATCAACTCCCGAAGGCGCTAGAGATTTCGTAGTTCCAAGCAGAATGAATCCGGGACAATTTTACGCCTTGCCACAATCGCCACAAACTTTTAAACAGTTATTGATGATCGGTGGAATGGATCGTTATTTTCAGATCGTAAAATGTTTCCGCGATGAAGATTTAAGAGCAGACCGTCAACCGGAATTTACGCAGATCGATTGTGAAATGGCTTTCGTTGAGCAGGAAGATGTCTTGGAAATCTTCGAAGGAATGACTGCAACATTATTAAAAGATATTGCCGGAAAAGAATTCGGAAAGTTCCCAAGAATGACTTTCGCCGAGGCGATGCAGAAATACGGAAACGATAAACCAGACATCAGATTCGGGATGGAATTCGTGGAAGTGAATGAATTGGTCAAAGGAAAAGATTTCAAAATATTCGACGACGCAGAATTGGTGGTCGGAATCAATGTTGCAGGTTGCGCAGATTATACCAGAAAACAAATCGACGAATTGATCGATTGGGTAAAACGTCCACAAGTTGGCGCCAACGGAATGATTTGGATCAAGTTCCAGAATGATGGTGTTGTTACTTCTTCGGTAAACAAATTTTACAACGAAGAAGATCTAAAGAAAATTACAGAAAAATTCGGCGCAAAAGCAGGAGATTTAATTTTCCTCATGTCCGGAAATGAAAATAAAGTAAGAACCCAACTTTCTGCCTTGAGAATGGAATTGGGAAATAGATTAGGATTAAGAAATCCAAAAGAATTTGCACCACTTTGGGTGATCGATTTCCCATTATTAGAATGGGACGAAGAAACAAATCGTTACCACGCAATGCACCATCCATTCACTTCGCCAAAACCGGAAGATGTTCATTTATTAGAAACCGATCCAGGCAAAGCCAGAGCAAATGCTTATGATTTGATCCTAAACGGAAATGAAATCGGTGGTGGTTCGGTAAGAATTTTTGATAAAGATTTACAGGCAAAAATGTTTAATCTTTTAGGATTTACGAAAGAAGATGCAGAAGCACAATTTGGATTCTTAATGAATGCTTTCCAGTATGGAGCGCCGCCACATGCAGGTTTAGCCTTAGGATTCGACCGCTTGGTTGCAATTCTTGACGGTAATGAAGTGATCCGAGATTATATCGCTTTTCCGAAAAATAATTCCGGAAGAGATGTGATGATCGATGCACCGAGTTCTATTGCTGATGAGCAGTTGGATGAGTTGGAATTAAAATTGAATTTAAAAGCATAAATTTACTTCACTATTTTTATAATTTCATACAAAACAGATGAAAGAAGATAACAAAATTAAAAATTTTGTCACTTTCCTACTAGCGATAGTAGGAGGGTATTTGGATTTTAATTCAAATTTTGAACTTTTTTAATAATAAAGATTTATAAAGCGACATGTAAAGCTTCTTACAACATATATTCAACAGCACCAGAATATTTGCGTCTCCAAAAAGACTATGCTATCTTTAAAAATTCAATAAAAATATTACAAAAAAGTAAAGATCCTTTGAAGGATTATAATTTAGATTCTTTAGTAATTAAAATAAAAAGAAGTAATGATCAAGGACTCCTCAACGATTCAAAATTCGAAATAGAGCATTTACCAGAATATAAAAGATTATGGACTTTTACAATTGAAAATCAAGGTAATAAAGTTATTGATAGTTTAAAACTAGAATTACCACTTTCAGGTTATTATAAAGCAAATTTACAAGGGAAATTTTTTAAAGATGGGCAGTTTAGCAATCAAATTTCATTAGGAAATTTAAGACCCGCTAATAAATTGATAATAAACTGCTGGGTAGAGGATAATTATGCATTGTCTAATTCTGAAGAAAAGGAATATTATTTCACACATAACAATGGAGTTTTCCAATTAGAATTTCCATTTACATGGAGAAAAGTTTTTGATAAATATTTGATTTGGATTTTATTATCTCCGCTTTTGATTATACTCATTTTTTCTGTCTTGAACTTAAAAAAAAGTAAAAATGTTCATACCAAAAATGTATAAAATTAATTTTTCAGAAATCTAATATCATGACAAAAAAACAGTACGAAGTAAGTTGCGAACGAATTGAAGAATTGTTGCAAGTTGTGGGAAATGAAACATCAATGAATGATAAAAATTTCATTGAGTTAGATTTTCTTTCTGATTTGGTAGCAGATTATGAGGAAAAACATTTCCCTATAGAAACTCCTACTTTACAGGAATTTATAAAATTGAGAATGTTTGAAATAAATATTTCTCAGGTAAAACTTTCTGAAATTTTCTGAAATTTTAAACATCAGTACTTCAAGAGTAAGTAAATATTTAACAGGAAAATCTGAACCTACACTTAAAGTTGCAAGAGAAATAAGCAAAAAATTAAACATTGATGCTTCTATCGTTTTAGGAGTTTAAAATTCCCTACTTACATTTCAAAATCAATATAAAAAGTCTCATTGTTATCAAAAACGGTGAGGCTTTTTTTTAATTAAAGCAAATATAATCTTACTTTTTAATTTACTAATTTTACCCTAACACCTATTTTGAGCAATGGAAAAATCCACAGAAATACTTCAACAATATTTTGGTTACAATCGTTTTAGATTGAACCAAGCAAGTGCAGTGGAAAATGTAATTGCAAAAAAAGATACGTTTGTGCTCATGCCAACTGGCGGTGGAAAATCTTTGTGCTATCAAGTTCCGGCGTTGGTTTTGGAGGGAACTGCGATAGTGATTTCACCCTTAATTGCTCTGATGAAAGACCAGGTTGATGCTTTGCGTGTGAATGGAATTTCTGCGGCTTTCCTCAATTCTTCGATGAATCCTTTGGAGCAGAATGAAACTTTTCATCAATTAAAAGAAGGTAAACTCAAACTTTTATATGTAGCGCCAGAAAAACTAAGCGCAGATAATGGTTCGTTTTTAAAGTTGTTGAAAGAGATCGACATTTCCTTATTTGCGGTAGATGAAGCACATTGTGTTTCACATTGGGGACATGATTTTCGTCCGGATTATTTATTTTTAAATGGAATTAAGAAGCAATTTCCGAAAGTTCCAATCATTGCATTAACCGCCAGTGCTGATGAAATTACGAGGCAAGACATTATTAAACAGTTGAATCTTCACGAACCAACAGTTTTAATTTCATCTTTTGACAGAGCCAATATTAAATATTTTGTGCAGCCAAAACAATCTGTGCTTAATCATGTCATTCAATATCTTAATGAACACCCAAATGATTCGGGAATTATCTACTGTTTGTCGAGAAAAGGGACGGAAGATCTGGCGAATAATTTAAAAGAAAACGGAGTGAATGCTGCGTTTTATCACGCCGGGATTTCGTCTGTAGAAAGAGCACAGGTTCAAGATAATTTTATCAAAGATAAAATCAGAGTAATGGTTGCTACCATTGCATTTGGAATGGGAATCGACAAGAGCAATGTTCGTTTTGTGATGCACGCAGACCTTCCGAAAAATATAGAAAGTTATTACCAGGAAACAGGAAGAGCCGGAAGAGATGGTTTGCCGAGTGAAGCGATTTTATTTTACTCGACTGCCGATGTGATGAAACTGAAAAGATTTGCAATGGTTGAAGGCAACGAGGAACAATCCACCTTGATGCTGCGAAAATTGAGACAAATGACAGACTTTGCCGAAATGCAAAAATGCAGACGACAATATTTGATGGAATATTTTGGAGAATCACATCCTGGAAATTGTAATTACTGCGATTATTGTTTGAGTGATTTTGAAAATTGGGACGCTACCTTAGATGCTCAAAAATTATTAAGTGCTGTTTATCGATTGAAAGAACGCTATGGAAAAAATTTAATTATCGATTTTATCCGAGGTTCAAAAGGAGTAAAAATTACAGATTATATGCGCAATTTGCCTACTTATGGAATTGGCTCCAATGCGGATAAAACCTACTGGCAAAATTTAATAAAGCAATTAATGATTAATGATTTTCTGCGTGAATCGAATGAGGAATTTTCTGTATTAAAATTAACAGAAAAGAGTAAAGAAGTTTTATTTAAGAAGAGAACAGTAAACCTTCAAAAAGTAAAAGAACTCGCCAAAGCGGTAACTGTAGCAGAACTAGAAACTTCACATTCGATCAATGAAATTGATGCAAACCTTGATTTATTTGATGAATTAAGAATTTTAAGAAGACAACAAGCCGAGCTAGAACATGTACCACCTTACGTTATTTTTTCTGATGCAAGTTTAATGGAATTAGCAAGTTATCTTCCAAACACCAAAGAAGAATTGAATCAAATCAGTGGTTTCGGAGCTTTTAAAATAGAGAAATACGGTGAAATATTTTTAAATGTAATCGTAGATTATTGCAACAAAAACAATTTGAATAGCAAGATTGCCGAAAAAACACCTAAAATAAAACGTGCTCCAAAGAAAACAAATAAGTACGAAGCGGGAACTTATACTACAACTTTCCAAATGTACAAAGATGGAAACAGCGTAGAAGATATTGCGAAAATCCGGAACTTATCTTTGAATACCATTCAAAATCATTTAGCCAATTTTGTGGAAGTTGGAACAATTAAAGCCAGCGAATTAATGGATATCAATAAATTAGATCCTATTATTTCTATTGCAAAAAGTCAAACTATTCCATCTTTAAAAGCGATAAAGGAAGAACTTGGTGATGATTATTCTTACTTTGAAATTCATATCGCAGTTGCTCTTTACAAATGGCAAGAAAGAGATAAACAGATGCTTTAAAGAAGGCAGAAATATGCGGTATTAGATTATATAGAAACTCGTGATCGAAAAATCGTTTTAAAATCAGAAGCGGAAAATTAGTTTTCCGCTTCTGTTACGGCAATTTCGAAACTAAACTTTCAGGCAAAATCTTCAAGATATAGTAAATGATTTTCCATTTGAAATTAGGAACGATAGAAAAAGAATTCCCTGCATTTATAATCTGTTCCGCAACATAATCCGGCTGCATCATCAAATTTTTATTGAGCTCTAAACCCGCATTAATTTTAGTATTGATGTAACCACTCACCAAAACATTAACAATGATTTTCCGTTCAGCTAATTCCTGTCGAAGTCCGACTAAATATTGCGTGAAAGCAGATTTTGTACTTCCATAAATAAAATTACTTTTACGCCCACGAACTCCAGAAAGTGAAGACAGGCCAATAATTCTTTCTAAATTTTTATTCGATTGATCCATCGCGATGATATTCAGAATAGAAACCGCGCCCATATAATTGACTTCCATCATTCTTTTCGCACTTTCAAAATCATGAAGCGCTTTTTCATTTTCAACTAAAAAACCGGCAGCGTAAATTACGATATTCGGCTTTACAAAAAGTTCACTATAAAATTGTTGATGAGAAGAAAAATCAGCAGCATCAAAATAACTCAAGGTGATTTTCGAAGAATCAATACTGTTTAATTTTACAAATCCCTCCAAAGAATTGAGATCTCTTGAAGCAGCAATAACGGAAAATCCCTTTTCCAAATATTGCAAAACACATTGTTTCGCAACATCGGAATTGGCTCCGAGAATAAGGACTGTTTTATGAAGATTGTTACTCATCGATTATTTCGCACGAAGTCTTTCTTTAATTTTTCCGATATTTTCTTTGGCTGAATCTTCCAAAATTAAAGAAGCGCTCATTAAAATTCTTTCTGGCATTAACTGTTCGAAATGTTCGGTTCCTTCCCACGATACTTTTTTAATTAAAGCCAAAGCGTCGGAACTTCTGGTGGATAATTTTTCCATGAATCCTCTTATTTCTTTATCCATCTCAGAAATATTTTCTGAAACAGAATGATAAACATCGTGTTTTTCACACCAATCGGCGCTACGGAAATCCGCATCAATGGACATCGCTGAATACGCTGATTTTCCCACTTTTCTTTCTACAAATGGTCCGATTACGAAAGGTCCAATTCCTAAATTTAATTCTGTTAAAGCCATTGCGGAATCTTTTGTGGCAAAACAGTAATCTGCCGCACAAGCGATTCCGACTCCGCCACCAGTAGTTTTCCCTTGTACTCTAACGATCACTAATTTCCCACAAGATCGCATCGCATTTAAAACTTTAGCAAAACCACCAAAGAATATTTTTGATTTTTCTAATTCTTCAATTTCTAAAAGTTCATCAAAGCTTGCTCCGGCGCAAAATGCTTTTTCACCTTCAGATTTTAAAAGGATTGCTTTTACATTTTTATTTTCTCCACTTTCTAAAATTGTTTCAGCGAGTAATTCTAAAATCTCTCCGGGCAAAGAATTGCTTTTGGGAGTTCCGAAAGTGATTTCTGAAATATTATTTTTAATTTCCTGATTGACGAATCCATTGTTCATAAGGCTTTATTTAGGACGATTAAATATTTATCGATGTATAATTGTTTTTCTTTGCTTTTGTATTGCTGAATATATCTTGGATGTTCCAACACCGTCAGTTTATCAAAAAAATGTTCCTGACTATTGATCTTGTCAATGAAAGTGGCGTTCTTTTTTCCTAAAATAAAAACTTCAGAAGTGTCTAAACCCAAACTGATATGATCCTTTAAACTCTGAATCATAAATGGTTTCACGGCTTCGAATAAGCTTTTATCATCATAGTAATTGGCGTTTACAAATCCACGAAGATTTCTTCTCGTAATGGCTAAAGGAAATGGCGAATTAATATAAAATTCTTTATAAAATAGTTCAGGCCCGCCAAATTGTTCAATCACATCGTAGAGGTAAAATGAAGAAATCTCGTGTGTATGCGCAGATTTCATTTCAATTCCACAAACCATTTCCAGTCTTTTCGTATCGGTAAACGGAACGCCTGTAACTCCGGCTCCATGCCGACTGGGATTGATTCCGATGATGAATTTTCTTTGGTTATGATCGTTGTAAAACTTTTGATAAAACTTGGTCATCACCGTTAAAGTTTCGGGATTATCGAAAAACGGATTGAGCACGTCGAAACCTTCAGGAAGATCTCCTGAGTAATGTAGTTTTTTATTGAATGCTACTACCTGTTCTCCTATTGTTTTTTTCAAAATATTTTGTCGATTTTAAAGAAATATTCATTTAGATAGCGTTCCTACGGAACGCAAATTTTTGTTTTCTATATTTTTCTACACAGATGTTGTTCCTACGGAACAAACTTTACACTTAGAACTATCCTTACTTTCGTATGGATTCCGTAGGAATCGTATCTGTGTAAAATTAATACCACATTATTATTAGGGCGTTCCGTAGGAACGCTATCTTTCTTTTTTCCTACACAGATGATGTCCCGACGGAGCAAACTTCTACCCTTTAAATTAATCTCACTTTCGTATTGATTCCATAGGAATCGTATCTGTGTAAAATTAATGCTACATTATTTTCGGAGCGTTCCGTAGGAAAGCTATCTTTTATTTTTTTTTTAAAAACCTATGTTGTTCCTACGGAACAAAATTCACCATTAGAATTAATATTACTTTCGTATTGATTCTGTAGGAATCGTATCTGTGTAGGAATATTGTAATCTAATTTGGGCGCGTTCCGCAGGAACGCTATCTTTCTTTTACTACACACATTTTGTTCCTGCGAACAAACATCACCCTTACAATTAATCTTACTTTCGTATTGATTCCGTAGGAATCGTATCTGTGTAGAATTAATAATACATTATTTTAGAGCGTTCCGTAGGAACACTATCTTAAAAACACAATTATCTTCTTCCCAAAATCTAATCATAAAATTCAAACAAATACTCCTCCTTAAAATCAATTTCAAATTTATTCAATAAATCTAAATACTCTTCCTTAAAATTCCTTTTCTTATGATGTTCTTCTTGATTAAGAATATATTTTGTTACCGCATATTTTTGACTCTTCGCATAAGAAAATGCACCATAACCTACTTGCCAAGAAAATTTTCCTTGAACCATATTCTTTTCATTAATAAAATTTGTTGCTTCAGTTTTCACCACCTTTACCAAATCTGGAATACCAATTTTTAAATTTTTGTAGCTGAAAAAAATATGAATATGATCTGGGTTTAAATATATCGCAATGATCTTTTGTTCTTTGTTTGTGAATATTCCTGTTATATATTTCTCAATCTCTTCCCGGAATTCAGAACGGATTTTGTTTTCCCGCCCTTTCGTAGCAAAAACCAATTGAATATAAATCTGAGTATAAGTATTCGGCATCTTTACGATTTTTAAATAAAATTAATTATTACCTTCAATACATCAATTGTTTCTTTTCTTTCTTTTTCCAGCCAGTCTGACTTTGATATTTCACAAAAAATATTTTTAAATCTGCCTGGCTTTCGTAATCGACAAAATAAATCTTCTTATCTGCCTGACTGGAATATTTTACAAAGAACCATTTCCCATCATTTCCTTCGTCCTGACTTTGGTAATCTACTTTATACACTTTCAAATCTGCCTGACTTTCATATTTCACTACGAAAACTTTAACATCGGCCTGACTTTGATAATCGGCCGAAAAAATCTTTTGCGCAGAAAATTGCAAAGTAAATAATAGTATGAAAATTAATGTCAAACGCCTTTTCATTTCAAGTAAAAATTAATCAGTTAATCCAAATTGTTCAAAATGATGCGTCACATGTTTTTGGTGAAATAATTCCATCATTTCTTTATTTAATTTTCCGAAGACAAAATGTAAATGTTCTGCTTCTGGATTTTCTCGGTAATAGATCTGATAATTTTTTACCGATTCTATGAAATGAGTTTTGGCTTCATCCAGATTTTTATATTTTAAGTCCGGTAATTTTCCATCTTCTAAAAAAGGTGCAGGAAAATCTTTCGGCATTTTATAGAAATTATAGAGTGAATCCTGATATTTTTCTAAATGCTCTTCCGGTGTTTTACATTCTGAAGTTTCCAATTCACCGGTACTATATTTCATGGTGGTTTCCAAATGTTCAAGCATTTGTTGCGCATTCATTCTTCCCCACTGTGGTACCGTTTTCTCCGTTAAATTACCTAAACGTTTTGCAAAATCTTTATAATCAATTTTAATGAAAGGTGATTTCTTCGCCACTAAGGTTAAGATCGTTGCAACACAAACGATTTCTTCACGCTGATTCACTACTTCTACCAACCATTTTACAACGCCACTTGGAACGTTTCTTCCTTTTACGCCTTTGTTGATTCTTTCTTTCGCGGTTAAATAAACCGTGATGGTATCTCCAGCGTAAACCGGTTTAAAGAAACTCGCATTTTCTAAACCGTAGTTCGCAATCACTGGACCTTTTTTACCGGACACAAATAAACCTGCCGCTGCGGAAAGTATGAAATATCCGTGAGCGACCGTTTGATCAAAAATGGTTCCGTTCAAAGAAGTTGAATCGGTATGGGCGTAGAAATGATCCCAAGAAACATTTCCAAAATTCACGATATCAGCTTCTGTTACTGTTCTTCCGGCGGTTTCTAAAGAATCACCGATTTCTACTTCTTCAAAATATTTTCTAAATGGATGTTTATCTGAGTAAGTCGGAGTTGCACCTTGCTGATACACTTTTGTAATCGCAGTCAAAATATCCGGTGAACCTTGGATTGCTGTTTTCTGTAAAAAGAAATGAAGCCCATTTAACCCGCCCATTTCTTCACCACCTCCCGCTCTTCCAGGACCGCCGTGCATTAAGTTTGGTAAAGGTGAACCATGGCCGGTTGATTCTTTAGCATTATCACGATTTAGGACAAAAATTCGTCCGTGCGAAGAAGCCATTTTCCAGGAGGTTTCCGCGACGAATTTTTCATCGCGGGAAATGATGGAACCTACTAAACTTCCCTTTCCGCGTTTTGCTAAAGCTGCAGCTTCATCAGCGTCTTTGTAAGGCATAATCGTGGAAACCGGTCCGAATGCTTCTACTTCGTGGGAACTGTTTTTTTCAAAAGGTTTATCATTGTAAAAGACTTTTGGAGTCATAAAGGCTCCAGTTTCGTAATCAGCATCTACTAATTCTTGTTTACCATCGTAAATTAATTCAGTTTCGGCTTTCAGTAAATCGATTTTACCTTGAAGAACTTCCATTTCTTTTTTACCAACAATGGAACCCATTCTGGTTTCGCGGCTTAACGGATTTCCTATTTTGGTTTGATCTAAAGCTTTGCTTAAGGCATTCTGAACATCGCCAATTAAATTTTCGGGAACGATAATTCTTCGGATTGCGGTACATTTTTGTCCGGCTTTGGTCGTCATTTCGCTGCGAACTTCTTTGATAAACAAATCAAATTCAGGTGTTCCGGGTTTTGCATCGAGACCGAGAATTGAACAGTTTAAAGAATCTGCTTCCATATTAAAGCGGACAGAATTACTAGAAACTGAAGGTAAAGATTTTAATTTTTTTCCGGTGGAAGCTGAACCGGTGAAGAGAACAGAATCTCCATCCTGAACATAATCCAAAATATTTCCCGGTTCCCCACAAACCAATTGGATGGCACCTTCCGGAAGAATCCCACTTTCGATCATGTCCTGGAACACTGCGTTTGTCAGATAAGAACCTGGGGTTGCTGGTTTTACAATACTTGGAACTCCGGCCAAAAGAGACGTCGATAATTTTTCTAACATTCCCCAAACAGGAAAGTTGTAAGCATTAATTTGAACCGATACTCCTTCGCTCGGCGTTAAAATGTGCGTTCCGATAAAAGTTCCGTTAGCTCCAAGTTTCTGCGTGTCTCCATCAACCCAAAAAGGCGTGTTGGGTAACATTCTTTTTGCTAACCCAGAGTACGTAAAGAAAGTACCGAAACCTCCTTCGATATCTACCCACGAGTCGGCGTGAGTTGCACCGGTTTTATAAGATAAATCGTAATATTTTTTCTTTCTTTCTAATAAATACAAAGCCACTTTCTTTAACATTTCACCGCGATCGTAGAAAGTCATGGAGGAAAGATTCCTGTAGCCCACAGTTCGGCCGTAATCTAAGGCTTGTTCAAAATTGATTCCGCCTGTATCGGAAATCGCAACCAACTCGCCGTTGACCGCGTTATACAATGGAACTTCATTTCCTGATCCTTCGATCCAGTGTCCGGTGATGTAATTTTTTAGTTTCATTATTTTGTAGATGTAGATTTTTTTAAACTTTTGATCAATATTTTAATTAAGAGATAGCAAAGAAAAAATAGCAATGCTATATCAATTGTGAAAATTAAGGAAGGTACAACATCACTCAGGATCTGCTTTTGTTCCAATGACTTTAAAGCTTCTTTATTTTGTGTATTATTTATAGCTTTTGCGATTCCGATTCCTTCTTGAAGAGTATAGAATGCGAAAATATTGAGTGCAACCAGGAATATTCCTGAAGCTGCAAGTATCTTTTTATTTTTTGAATTCATTCTTATTAATGACATTTATTTTGGGTGATGTTGATTTGTAAAATTAAGACTTTTTTAATAATTTTTTTTCAACATTAAGGTATTAAGGAACGTTAAGAATATTTACTGAGTGCTTCAAATGTCTTTACTAAACTTAATTAGCTATTAAAATCAAAATATGTTTTGGCTAGAGCCCATCCTTAAATTCATCCTTCGAACGGGCTAAAGTCCTTTACTATTAATTCGAAAACTTATTCTTTTTCGAGTGTTAAGATACTGAAATTTTCAATTTTGAGAAAACCTTCTTTTAAGGACGGATCTGCGCCCCGGCTTGAGTGGAGCTCTTTTTCTCTGGTGCCTGAGCGGAGTCGAAGCCACCAAAGAAAAAAGCGGGAACGGAAGACGGAAATGTGCGCCCAAAAAAATCCCTCTCAAATTAAATTGAAAGGGAATTTGTAAGTATTTTTAAGCTATTATCTTTGGCTCATATCTACGTAATCACGTTTTGGTGAACCTTGATAAACTTGTCGTGGACGACCGATTGGATCGTTGTGCAAACGCATTTCTTTCCACTGAGAGATCCAGCCTGGCAGTCTTCCTAAAGCGAACATTACGGTAAACATTTCGGTTGGAATTCCTAATGCACGGTAAATAATTCCTGAATAGAAATCTACGTTTGGATACAATTTTCTTTCGATGAAATATTCATCTTCTAAGGCTACTTTTTCTAACTGTAAAGCGATGTCTAAAGCTTTGTCTTCAATTCCTAAAGCTGCGAAAATATCATCTGCTGCTTTTTTAATGATGCGTGCTCTTGGATCGAAGTTTTTGTAAACTCTGTGTCCAAAGCCCATCAAACGGAAATCGTCATCTTTATTTTTTGCTTTTTCAACATATTTTGCAACGTCGCCACCATCTTGCTCGATCATCTCCAACATTTCGATCACAGCCTGGTTTGCGCCACCATGAAGTGGTCCCCAAAGTGCAGAGATCCCTGCTGAAACTGAAGCAAATAAGCCAGTGTGTGCTGACCCAACCATTCTTACTGTTGATGTAGAACAGTTTTGCTCGTGATCTGCGTGAAGAATCAATAATTTATCTAAAGCATTAACAATGGTAGAATCTAAGTGAAATTCCTGGTTTGGACGACGGAAACACATCTTGTAGAAATTCTCTACATAGTTTAAGCTGTCGTCTCCATGATTGATCGGTAAGCCCATTTTCTTGCGGTAAGTCCACGCACAAAGGTGAGAGAACTTGGCGATCAGCATTTCTGCGGCGTGATCCATTTCTTCTTTTGATCTTACGTCAACAGCTTTTGGATTAAAAGCGGTTAAGGCAGATGTTAGCGAAGATAAAACTCCCATTGGATGCGCTGAACGAGGGAAAACGTCGATCAACCTTTTCATCTCATCAGCTACGAAATTGTATTTTTTGATTCCTTTTTCGAAACCTGCGAATTGATCTGTCGTTGGTAAATTACCATTTAACAAAAGATACATCACCTCTGTAAAACTTGATTTATCCGCAATTTGTTCGATCGGATATCCTCTGTAATACAATTCACCATTATCACCATCAAGGTAAGTGATGTCGCTTAAAGTGGCTCCAGTATTTTTATATCCTAAATCTAAAGTAATCAAACCGGTTTGGTCTCTTAGCTTTGAGATATCGATTCCTCTGTCACCGATTGTGCTTTCTATGATAGGATACTCAAAGGCTTTACCATCATAGTTTAATATAACTTTGTTATCTGACATTATAATTTAATTTTTTACTAATTTATAAATATTGGAATGAAACTGCAAGTGTTTTTTAGAGTCACCCCATGAATTTTATCTATTATCGTTTTATTTTGAAGGCGTCAAGTCCTGGGAAGTAGGCCGTATCTCCTAAAGCTTCTTCAATACGCAGCAATTGATTGTATTTCGCCATTCTATCTGAACGGGAAGCCGAACCTGTTTTAATTTGTCCACAGTTCATAGCAACTGCTAAATCTGCGATGGTAGAATCTTCAGTTTCACCAGATCTGTGCGAGATCACAGTGGTGTATTTATTATGTTGTGCCATTTGCACCGCTGCCATAGTTTCTGACAAAGTACCGATCTGGTTTACTTTAATTAAAATAGAATTCCCGATATTTTCTTTAATTCCTTTAGCTAAAATTTCAGTATTGGTTACAAATAAGTCATCACCAACGATCTGAACAGTTTCTCCTAATCTTTCTGTTAATAATTTCCATCCTTCCCAATCGTTTTCATCCATACCATCTTCGATAGAAATAATTGGATATTTGGAAGCCAATTCTGCTAAGTAATCAACTTGTTCTTCACGAGTTCTACAAGCTCCATTTTCACCTTCAAATTTACGGTAATCATATTTTCCATCTACATAAAATTCTGAAGCTGCAGAATCCAGAGCGAACATAATATCGTCACCTGCTTTGTAACCAGCGTTCGTAATCGCTTGCGTTAAGGTATCTAAAGCATCTTCTGTCCCATTAAATTTCGGAGCAAAACCACCTTCGTCACCAACTGCGGTTGAAAGATTTCTAGATTTTAAAATTGCTTTTAATTCATGGAAGATCTCTGTTCCTTTTTGTAACGCGTGTGCAAAAGAATCTGCTTTTACAGGCATCACCATAAATTCCTGGAAAGCGATAGGTGCATCAGAGTGTGAACCACCGTTAATCACGTTCATCATGGGAACTGGAAGTGTATTTGCGTTTACGCCACCAATATACTTGTACAAAGGAATCTTTAGATCCAAAGCTGCTGCTTTTGCAACGGCTAAAGAAACTCCTAAAATAGCATTGGCACCTAGATTTGCTTTGTTTGGAGTTCCGTCTAATTCGATCATAATCTGATCAATTAGGTTTTGTTCGAAAACTGAAATCCCCATCAATTCGGGTGCAATAATTTCTCTTACATTTTCAACTGCTTTCAAAACTCCTTTTCCGCCAAACTCTTTTGCTCCGTCGCGTAATTCCACAGCTTCGTGTTCACCCGTAGAAGCTCCAGATGGAACTGCAGCACGGCCCATGGAACCTGCTTCGGTAAAGACATCAACTTCAATGGTAGGGTTTCCTCTGGAATCCAGAATTTGTCTTGCTTCAATGTAAGAAATGTAACTCATTGTATAATTTTTTAGTATTATTTAATATGAATTACAAATTTAGTTAAAATTGAATGATTGCCACGGTTTTATACGATGATTTTAGATAGGTTTGAGTTAAAATTTAGTTAATTACAGGGGTATATTTCGAATTAGAAAAGTTATCATTAAATTTGATTATCACTAAAAATTTTAATCATGAAAAAAACAGTTCTACTTGCGGCGAGTTCAATACTAATGCTTACTCTTAGCTGCAACAAAAACACAGAAGGAAACAAAAGTGTCATCAAACAGGAAAACGGCTATTCAGCTGATTTACCTAAAGATTCTGTGGATATAACCGATCAAATAACTGCCGGAAATGAAAGCGCGAAAGAATACACTGATCGTTATGTAGGCACAGATGGAACGTCAACTTTGGTTACCTTTAACAATGAAGAGAAAACCATCAGCATAAGAAGTAATAATAAAACCATTGCTGCTCCGCAGAAGGAAGTATCATCCGCGGGAACCACTTACGGGAATTATGACTTCACCATTTTGGTTAAAGATGACAGCATCAAGATCACGCAGGAAGATAATATTATTTTGTTGAAGAAAGCTAGAGGTCAGTAATTTAAGAGCTAAGTAAAAAGTAAAAAGAGTGAGGTAAGAGAGGAGCAATCAATGAGATAATTAAGGAAATGTTCGATTCTTGCGACTTCGAAAAAAAACTACCGTTCATCAATTAGATAAAGGATCATTTAAAAATAAAAAAATCCGTTCAAAATAAATTGAACGGATTTTAATATATCAGCTTGGGAATATTATTCGCCAGCTTTTTCTTCTGTAGCATCTGCAGCTTCTGCAGTTGGCTCTTCAGTTTTAACTTCTTTAGCAGGAGTTTCTTTTACTTCAGCAACAGCTTCTGCTGCTTTAGGAGTCGCTCTTCTGCTTCTTCTAGTTACTTTTTTCTCTTCAGCGTTCGGGTTGTAAAGTTCATTGAAATCTACAAGTTCGATCATTGCCATATCGGCAGCATCGCCCTGTCTGAATCCAGTTTTGATGATTCTTGTGTAACCACCATTTCTTTCTGCAATTTTAGGAGCAACTGTTCTGAATAATTCAGTAACTGCTTCTTTGCTTTGCAGGTAAGAGAAAACTGTTCTTCTGTTGTGTGTTGTATCTTCTTTCGCTTTTGTAAGGATCGGTTCAACATACACTCTTAAAGCTTTCGCTTTAGCAACAGTTGTGTTGATTCTTTTATGCTCAATAAGAGAACAAGCCATATTAGAAAGCAAAGCACTTCTGTGAGAAGCTGTTCTAGATAAGTGATTGAATTTTTTACCGTGTCTCATTGTTTGTTATTTATCAGCGTCTAATTTATATTTTGCAACGTCGAAACCGAAGTTAAGACCTTTTGCGTGCACTAATTCTTCTAATTCTGTTAAAGATTTTTTACCGAAATTTCTGAATTTCATCAAATCAGACTTCGTGTAAGAAACTAGTTCTCCTAAAGATTCAACTTCAGCAGCTTTCAAGCAGTTTAATGCTCTTACAGACAGATCCATATCTACTAATTTCGATTTAAGGAGTTGTCTTGTATGTAAAGTTTCTTCGTCGTATTGGATTGAGGCTTTTACGGCTTCAGTCTCCAAAGTAATTCTCTCATCGGAGAACAACATGAAGTGATAAATTAATATCTTAGAAGCTTCTGTTAAAGCATTCTGAGGGGTGATTGACCCATCAGTTTCAATATCCAAAACAAGTTTTTCGTAGTCTGTTTTTTGCTCGACACGATAGTTTTCAACACTGTACTGAACTTTCTTGATCGGGGTGTAGATTGAATCAATTGCAATAGTTCCGATAGGAGCATTTGCATTTTTATTTTGATCCGAAGGAACATAACCTCTACCTTTCTCAATATTGAATGTGATTTCAAATTTCACATCTTTATTTGTTGAACAGATTACTAACTCAGGGTTCAATACTTCAAATTCTTGCATTGATTTACCTAAGTCACCTGCTGTAACAGTATTTTGTCCAGATACTTTGGCAGTAACTTCTTCTGCAGTTGCAGTGTCTGTTTTAGCTCTTAGTCTTAATTGTTTCAGATTCAGAATAATTTCTGTAACGTCTTCAATTACACCTGGGATTGTTGAAAATTCGTGCTCTACGCCTTCTATTTTGATAGATGAAATAGCATATCCTTCTAGAGAAGAAAGTAAAACTCTTCTCAAAGCATTACCGATCGTCAATCCAAAACCTTGCTCTAATGGTCTGAATTCAAATTGACCTTTGAATTCATTAGAGTTGATTAGGATTACTTTATCGGGCTTAATAAATGTTAAAATTGCCATATAATATAGGTTGAGCAAAAATTTGAAAAATTATTATTTAGAGTAAAGTTCGACGATCAATTGTTCTTTCAGATCTTCCGGGATTTGAATTCTCTCCGGAGCTGATACGAAAGTACCTGATTTAGTTTCGTCGTTGAATTGTAACCACTCATAACTTGATTTGTAAGCTAAAGAGTCAGCAATTACTTCTAGAGATTTAGATTTCTCTCTAACTGCAACTACGTCACCTGGCTTCAAAGTGTATGAAGCGATATTTACCAATTCTCCATTTACTGTAATGTGTCTGTGAGAAACCAATTGTCTTGCACCTGCTCTCGTTTTTGCAAAACCGAAACGGTAAACCACATTGTCTAATCTAGACTCACACAATTGTAAAAGTACTTCCCCTGTAACTCCTTTAGCTCTGTTCGCTTTTTCGTATAGGTTAGCAAATTGCTTTTCTAAAATACCATAAGTATATTTCGCTTTCTGCTTCTCCATTAACTGAACTGCGTACTCGGATTTCTTTTGGTTTCTTCTTTTGTTAACACCATGTTGTCCTGGTGGTTGGTTTTTTCTTTTCTCGAAGCTTTTATCATCTCCGTAGATTGCAGCCCCAAACTTTCTTGCAATCTTTGTTTTTGGTCCAATATATCTTGCCATATTTTTTAAGATTTTAGATTCTCGATTTAAGTTTTATTAATTAAAAATGAAGGTCATTCAATTCAACTTAAATCATAAGATTCTTAGATTATACTCTTCTTCTTTTTGGTGGTCTACAACCATTGTGTGGCATTGGAGTCACATCAACGATTTCACTAACTTCAATTCCTGAATTGTGGATAGTTCTGATAGCAGATTCTCTACCTGCACCAGGACCTTTCACGTAAACCTTTACTCTGCGTAGTCCAGCATCGTGTGCTACGGTTGAGCAATTTTCTGCAGCCATTTGCGCTGCAAAAGGAGTATTCTTCTTAGAACCTCTGAATCCCATCTTTCCGGCTGATGCCCAAGAGATGACCTCTCCACTTTTATTTGTTAAAGAAATGATGATATTGTTGAAAGTAGCTTGGATATGAGCCTCACCGATTGCTTCAACTTTTACTTTTCTTTTCTTAACTGCTTTAGTCTGTTTTGCCATAATTCTTACCGATTATTTACTTGCTTTTTTCTTGTTAGCAACAGTTTTTCTCTTTCCTTTTCGGGTTCTAGAATTATTCTTAGTTCTTTGTCCTCTTAAAGGTAATCCCAGTCTGTGACGTATTCCTCGTTGGCAACCAATATCCATCAATCGCTTGATGTTTAGTTGTGTTTCAGAACGTAATTCACCTTCCACTTTAATGTTTTCAGTGATGTAATTTCTGATCAATGCCAATTCATCGTCATTCCATTCGTTGACTTTCTTGTCTTCGCTGATGCCGGCTGCTTTTAAGATCTCAGAAGAAGTACTTCTCCCAACACCATAAATATAAGTTAAACCGATAACGCCTCTTTTGTTTTTTGGTAAATCAATACCTGAAATTCTCGCCATAATTTAATTTTAGCCTTGTCTTTGTTTAAATTTTGGGTTCTTCTTGTTGATCACAAACAGAACGCCTTTTCTGCGAACAATTTTGCAATCAGCACTTCTTTTTTTGATAGATGCTCTAACTTTCATTTTGTTTCTTTTCTTTTCTAATTTTCCAACGGTTAAATGAGATCTTACGGAATCATTCCCATTTTGTTTAAATTTTAAACTCTTATAAAATCTTGCGACTTCGAAAGTTTCCTTTTATAATAATCTTCAGACAAGCTGAAATTAATATCTGAATGTGATTCTTCCTTTCGATAAATCGTAAGGAGATAGTTCTAGTTTTACCTTGTCGCCAGGTAAAAGCTTGATGTAGTGCATTCGCATTTTCCCTGAAATATGCGCAATAAGTACATGCCCATTTTCAAGTTCAACACGGAACTGAGCGTTCGAAAGTGCTTCCGTAATAACGCCGTCCTGTTCAATATGTTTTTGTTTTGCCATTGATCTAATTACAGATTGTTGTTTGTTCTGGATAATTTAGACTGCATTAAGCCATCATAATGATGATTCAACAAATACGTATTGATCTGTTGTACAGTATCTAAGATTACTCCGACCATAATTAAAAGCGATGTACCCCCGAAAAACAGGGCAAAACGATCGGTCTGAACAATCGATCCATACACAAGTGCTGGAAGGATTGCAAAGATAGCTAAAAAGATAGAACCTGGCAAAGTTATTTTTGACAAAATATCATCCAGATAATCAGAGGTTTCTTTCCCAGGTCTAA
>NZ_JBGZYM010000080.1:0-29733 GCF_041824135.1 Kaistella sp.
GTTCACATCGTGACCTTTCGCTCGCCAGGTTCTTTTAACGGTAACTGCTCCAGCTAATTTGAAGATTTTAGTCATAAAACCTTTATTCATCGTTTCTTCCGCTGCAACATAATAAATGTCAACTTTTGGATTTAAGAGATAAATGGGATTTTTAATAGAATTTAAATAACCATTATTTACCGCACAAAAAGCCTGATACATCGCCGCAACATCTGCGAAATACGTTTGGTGGTTGGATACGAAAAGAACGTTGGTATCTGGTAAATCGACCAAATTTTCGGTTCCAGAAATCTTCAACTTATTAAATCCGTTGAACCTTCTGTAGGAAACAATTCCTAAGGCGAAAATAATCAGTCTCTTTAGGAAATACAGATTACCAAAGGCATCCGTGAAAATATTCTTCTTGGCCATTATCTAATTAACATAATCCGCGAATTTACAAATTTTTCAATAACTGACTAAACTCGCTCAATATCATCGAAGTCGCGCCCCAAATGATATACCCATTGAAATCAATTACCGGAACTTTCACTCCACGGGAACTTGGTAAAATTCTCATTTCAGGTTCGTTAGCTAAACTTAAAATGGAAGAAATCGGGAATTCAATCAGCTCCACAGCTTCGGACTCCTGCAGGAAAAATTCAGGATTTTTCTTGGTATAAGAAACAAAAGCTTTCACGTAAAAGTTACTCGGCGGAATATAGATCGGCGAAAGTTCTCTGATGATTCTAATATAATGTTCATCAATTCCTACTTCTTCCGACGTTTCGCGTTTGGCAGTTGCAGCGAAATTAGGATCGAATTCTTCTTTTTTTCCGCCCGGTAGAGAAATTTGTCCGCTGTGTCGGTCACGTTCATTTTCGCTGCGAACAAAAAGTGGGACATACCATTCATTATCCTTTAAATATAATAGGATGTTAACCGCGGCGAACTTTGGATTTTTAGTTAAAATTTCATCGTAAGTATAAAGTGGTCGATAAGGTGGAGAATAAATTTCGTGCGCGGCTTCACCCTGAAGTTTTGCCTGTTGTATTTTTGTGAGTAAATCTCTGCCAAAGGTTTTCATGACATAAATTTATGAAATTTGTCTTTGAAACTGTTTTAAAGGAAAGTTAAAGTTTTTAAGATTTAATCCAGAAATTCAGTCGCACAATAGTTGATGAGATAAGAATTATTATTTTTAATTAAAGTAACTTCATTTAAGGTTTGGTAAGAATCGTCATAATCTACAAAAACACGATATTTCAAATCTGAGATTTTCTCGATCTTGACATTTTTAATATTTTCCATATCATCTTGGGCGCGACCGAATAACCACGGTTCCATGTCTTTTCTTAAGGGATAGATCTTCGACCATTTCTGTTCGTATTTCTTTTTGGCAAGTGGCATTTCTTCTTCTGATAAACTGGTTGCGCCGTAGATCTGCTCAGAATCGATCATAAATTCGTAGAATCTTTTGGTCGTTGCTTTTTCTTCTGTTTCCAGATAAAAACAAAATTTATTTCCGTTGGTACATTTAAACAGATTTTCTAACCATTGTTTTGCTGGATCATTTAAAGCATTTTTTTCGGTTGTATTTTCATTTTCATGAAGTGCGAAAACATTTTCATCTTCATTAACAGAAGTCGCTGATGATTGCTGGATTTCGGTTTTTTGAGAAACTTGAGTTTCTTTATTCTCTTTGCAAGACTGCAAACAAAGAACTGCTGAAAATAGAATGATTAGTTTTTTCATGGTTGTGTTTTTTTTACTAATAAAAACCTTTAAGATTCTTTAAAAATAACTAATCTTTTCTAAATCAAATACTTTGATCTCGTTTCCTCTTCTAATTCGTATGGTGATTTTTGATAATTCTTTTTCAATTGTATTAAGATAATATTTACAGGAATCTTCAGTGTGTAAATTGTCCAGACTAATATCGTTGATGCTAACTATTTCATCGTTCATTTCTAAAGGAATGTTTTTATCTCTAAAAATTAAACTAATTACGGCTTTGTTGTTAATAAAACGATAACTAAATCCAAAACTTTTTAAGGTTGTTTCAGGTTGAATAATAGGTTTTAAATGGAGGGTGTTCGTCTTCCAATCCAAAATGAATTCATAATTTTTTAAAAATTGGTTTCCTACTAAATTCAAACTTCGGTTTCTAAAACTTGATTTTCAAATTCCTGATTTGCCAGCGTCAATTTGTTCAGTTTAAAGATATATTCAATTTTTTCTGGCGCTGGTCCGTACAGGCTGACCGAATTTATTCCTTTTGTCACGAGGTATTGTTCTTTCGCTACGTTTTGCGGAACGTTGAATTCACCTTTATTAATTTGTAATTTCCCATTAAAGCCGGTGTCAATTTCAATCGAAATATTTTTCTTTATAATTTTTGAATTTATGACAGGTAATTTCTGTTTGCTTGCTTTGAATGGGATTTTCAGGAAAGATCCATTGTTATTTAAAAGTTTGAGGTCTTTGGATACCAACATAGAATTTTCCAAATAATTTATTTTCCAAAAAAGTAGCGCCATTTGGTTAGAACCAATGATACCATCCATTCGAAGACATTTAAATTCTGGTTCTGTGAAATCAATAACGACTGCACCAATATTTTTAAAATCCACATTTCCAATGCTAATTTCTGGGACCATTGTGAAAGTTTGTTTTCGAACGGATTTTTGCGAATCGCCTACTTCAGATTCGAAGGCGTTTTTTAAACCCAGTTCTTTAAATATTGCTGAAGAAATTACGGTTGGTGCTCCCGTGTCGAATAAAAAATTGTATTTCTTATCGTTAATAATGACTTCTAAAAAAGGTAAATCATTAAGATAATTTAACTGCAGGCTTTCTACTGGTTTTTGTAGTTCTGCAGTTCCGGAATTGTAAAATTTTCTTGATTGTGCAGAAATTTGGATAGAAAGAAAGGTGATATAAACGTAAAGTAGATATTTGAACATAAGTTTTTTTTATATTAAAGCTTTCTGAAAATGTTATCTGCTGGAATTGTAACCCTCATTAAATCCTCTTTGAAAAGAAGAAACATGTTCTTTCCAATTCCAGATGCTTTCGATTAAAAATAAGGTGAATATTCCTAAAAGGAAAAATTTTACGTCTCTTTTACTGATTTTGTTCATTTTGTTTTTTTATAATTTAGGGTTAATGTCAGGAAATCACCCATTGATTCTCAAAACTACAACTTTTTTAATTTTCCATCTTTTTTATTTTCGTTACTTTTGCAATTCTCAAAAAATACCGTATTTGGAAACTCAGGAACTTATTTTTAATCCGCAGGATATTGCAGAAACACTCAGTCAGCTTCGTGGTGACGAGCGGCTTTTAGCATTCTTAAAGGTTCCTAAGCAATATAAATCAGATGTGTTTTCGCATTTGGATCCAGATTTCCAGGAAGAGACCATTCGTAGTATTGCCAGTGAAGACGCTGCTGAGATTCTGAATGCAATGAGTCCGGATGATAGAACGGCTTTGTTTGAAGATTTTCCAGATGAATTAATTCGGTATTCCATCAATCATCTTAATCCGCAGGAAAGAAGAATTGCGCTGAAACTTTTGGGTTATCACGTTGATTCTATTGCGCGTTTGATGACGCCGTATTATATTCAGATCCGTAAAGAATGGACGGTCAAAAGATGTTTCCAGCAGATCAAAAAAGTGGGCAAGAAGGTAGAAACCATGAATCATCTTTATGTGGTTGATGAAAAAAACCGTCTTGTGGACGATATTGCGATCGGGTCCTTATTGTTGGCAGAAGAAGATACATTGATTTCAGAAATTACCGATAATCATTTCGTTGCGATTACTACGACAACTTCAAAAGAAGATGCCGTAACGTATTTTGAAAAGTATGACCGCTCTGCGTTGCCTATTGTGACGGAAGCCGGCGTTCTGGTTGGTATTGTAACCATCGATGATATTTTGGATCAGATCGAAGCACAAAATACGGAAGATATTCAGAAATTCGGGGGTGTTGATGCGCTCGATATGCCGTATACCCAAACCTCGTGGACGGAGATGATCAAGAAGAGAGGAACCTGGTTGGTGATTCTTTTCTTTTCGGAAATGTTAACCGCCTCGGCGATGGGATTTTTCGAACATGAAATTGAAAAAGCAGTTGTGCTTGCCTTATTCGTTCCGTTGATTATTTCCAGTGGAGGTAACTCCGGTTCGCAGGCAGCTACATTGATTATTCGGGCCATGGCTTTGCAGGAAATTACGCTGAAAGACTGGTGGTACGTCATGAAAAAAGAAATTGTGTCCGGAGTTTTTCTGGGTGGGATTTTGGGAATCATCGGTTTCATCAGAATTATGATCTGGCAGGAAACGGGCTTATATGATTACGGTGAACATTGGGTTTATATCGCTTTAAGTATTGCTGTTTCTTTAGTATTAATTATTCTTTGGGGAACACTTTCCGGTTCCATGATTCCTTTTGTTTTGAAAAAATTTAAACTGGATCCTGCAACTTCTTCTGCACCGTTTGTCGCAACGCTGGTCGATGTTACAGGTTTAATTATCTACTTCACCGTTGCCGGAATGTTCCTGGCTGGTAAAATTCTTTAATCTCATGAAAATCATTTCACTGGTTCCCAGTATTACCGAAACGCTTTTTGATTTTGGCTTAACTGCTAATGAAGTTATTGGGAGAACAAAATTCTGCATTCATCCTTCCGATTTAGTGAAGAATGTTGAAGTTATCGGCGGAACTAAGAATCTCAATATCGAGAAAATCAGATCTTTAAAACCGGATTTGATCATTGCCAATAAAGAAGAAAACGAAAAACTTCAGGTGGAAGAATTGATGAAAGATTTTAAAGTTTGGGTTACCGATATCGAAACTTTAGAAGATAATCAGGATTTCATTTCTGATCTTGGAACTCTGTTAAATAAAGAAAATTTAGCTTTAGATTTCAATCGAAAGATCGCTTCTGTTTTTACCGATATTAAACTCTCTGACTCTAAAAAAGTAGCTTATTTAATTTGGAAGAATCCTTATATGACGGTAGGTTCTGACACTTTTATTAATGAGGTTTTAGTAAGATCAGGGTTTGAGAATTTATTTAAAGACAGAACAAGATACCCGGAAATTTCAGTTGAAGAATTGAAAGACGCAGATCTAATTTTCCTGTCTTCAGAACCATTTCCTTTTCAGCAGAAACATATCGATGAACTTCTTTTAGAACTTCCAAACAAAGAAATGATCTTGGTGGATGGTGAAGCATTCTCTTGGTTCGGTACGCATTTGATAAAGGTTGGTGATTATCTGAAAGAATTATCTTTAAAATATTAAAGTATTCTTAGCATTTAAGATGATCCACGGAATTTAATATTGTGGTTCGTTTCGACTCTTTTTTCTCTCCTTTTTAAACTGAATTTACTTATTGATTAATGTCTTTTAATCGAGGATCCAATCTGCGCTCCAGCTTGAACGGAGCTCTTTTTGCGCAACGAAGTGGAACAAAAAAGCGGGAGTCCTTCGGCAAGCTCAGGATAAATTCAGATGGATGAAGGCGCCCAAACAGAAATTAATCAGGATCTTCTAAACATTCCGGGTTTGTAATTGGTGATGAAAACTCCGGTGATGATTAATGCTGCGGCGGTAATAAAAGTGAACGAAATCGGCTCGTCTAAAATAAGCCAGCCAAGAAAGATCGCGATAATGGTATTGATATAAGACAGGATGGAAATCTGGGAAGGGGTGATCTTTTTCAAAGCGGTATGAAACGCGAAAAAGGCAATAATGGATCCAAAAACAGCTAAGTAGACGGTAGCTAAAATACTTTTGACCGACCACGTAGAAAGATCACTTTGATCAGCTGAAATGAAACCAAAAATAATCTGGATAATGCCGGCAAAGCTGAATTGATAGAAGAGATTTAGGGAAATATCCTGTGGAGCGCTATTCATTTTTTTAGTAAAAATAGTTCCAAAAGCCCAACCGGAAATTGCAAAAAACATGTAAAGAACGCCCATTCGAAATTCGGGATTGAGTAAATCCTGCAAGCCGTCTTTGAAAATCAGTAAGATTCCCGAAAAGCCAAGTAAAATTCCGACTAAACCTCGAATGCTGAACTTCTGCATGCTGAAAGCGATGCTTAAAATGAAAACCGCAATAGGAGAAGTAGAACTGATGAGCGACGCCAAACTGCTGGTCAAATGTTTTTCGGCCACGGTAGTCATTCCGTTTGCGACGATCAACATCAAACAAGCGAGAACCATTTGATTACCAAAATTCCTCCAGCCGATCCATTTCAATTTTTGTCTGAACAATAGAATGACCAATAAAATAATTCCGGCTAAAAACTGACGGATACCGGCGACGAACCAGGGTGGAATAGTTTCTACCGCGATCCTGATTCCTAAGAAAGTAGTTCCCCAAACTAAGGCGACGGTAATAATTGCGAGAGCTAATTTGGGATCTTTGAACATGAAATAAGGAAAATTATCATTAAAGAATGGATCAGAATTTTTATCGAAAAAACACAGTCGCTTCTTATTTTGCAAAGGTAAATTTTATGAAGGCAATAGCAACTTGTTTTTGAAAATATTTGAAGTAAGCCTTTTAAAAACCATCACATTTTTTGTACTTTGTCACCATTGAAAAAAGCAAAATGGGAATAGAGATCGAAAGAAAATTTTTAGTCAATCACGTTCAATGGGAGCAATTAGAAAAACCTTTGGGTGAATTTTACAGACAAGGTTACTTGTTGACTGATCCGCAGAAAACAATTCGGGTGCGACAGACATCTGACAAGGGATTTTTAACCATAAAAGGAATTTCTGTTGGAGCCACACGATCGGAATACGAATATGAAATTCCGTTTGAGGAAACCAAAGAATTATTGGATCAGTTTGCGGTTGCCGAACTTTCAAAGGTGAGATATAAGATCTTTCGAGGAAATCATATTTGGGAAGTTGATGTTTTTTCGAGTAAAAATCAAGGACTGATCGTTGCAGAAATTGAACTGAGTAGCGAAGATGAAACTTTTGATATTCCAGATTGGATCGACCGAGAAGTGACTGGTGAAGAAAAATACTATAATTCAAATTTGGTTACTGAACCGTTCGAAGATTGGATTTAGAAAGACACGAATGCACGAACTTATTTCTTTTAATTCACTTTATTAAAAATTTAAAGTTACGCCGGAAATATTTGTACTCTTTAAATAATACAGTCATTTACATTAAATATCGTGAATTCCTGGCAAATAAGATCTTATAATTTCGATATCTAATCTCTCAATTTTAAGGGAAAACTAAAAGCTTATTTTTGCAAACCATGAACGTAGATCAAATTATCATTATTGGCGCTGGTCCTGCTGGATTAATGGCTGCTCAGCAATTGGCTTTGAAAGGTTTCGAAGTCCATGTTTATGAGCAGAATAAAGCTGCGGCGAGAAAGTTTTTGGTGGCTGGAAATGGTGGTTTTAATTTGACGCACAGTGAAGAATTAGAATCTTTTGTACAAAAATATGAAGCTGAAGAAATTCAGGATATCGTCAGAAGTTTTGATAATAAAAAAGTGATTCAATGGTTGGAAGATTTGGGAATAACGACGTATGTTGGAAGTTCAGGCAAGATTTTTCCTACTAAAAATTTCAAACCGATTCAGGTTTTAAAAGCTTGGCTGGATCGGTTGGAACAACTTGGAGTTACAATTCATTATGATCATACTTTTCTGAATTTTGATGATTCTGCAGTTTATCTGAAAAATAATGATGAAGATATTTCCGTAAAATATTCAAAATTAATCTTGGCAATGGGCGGCGGTTCCTGGAGAAAAACCGGTTCTGATGCCAAATGGGTTGAAACCTTTAACAATAAAAATATTGAAATAACACCTTTGCAAGCTGCTAATTCGGGATATAATACAGAAGTGAAGTTTCATCAGTTGCAAGGTCAATATCTAAAAAACATCAAAGTTTCCTTTCAAGAAAATCATAAAATTGGAGAAATCGTTTTTACAAAATATGGCATCGAGGGAAGTCCGATTTACTATATGAACCGATTTACCAGAAAGCATAATTTTCCTGTAATTATCAATATCGATTTAAAACCCAATGTAACGGAAAGTGAAATTCTAGCAGAATTAAAAGGTTCCGATAAAATAAGTCCGGTTTTAAAAAGGAATTTAAAATTGTCAACAGCGGCAATTAATCTTTTAAAAACTTTGGATAAGGAAAGCTATCTTAATATCGAAAATTTAGCAAAAACCATAAAAAAATTCCCGATTGAAGTTTTGAGTTTCAGACCGATTGATGAGGTGATTTCTACCGCTGGAGGCGTTGCGTTTTCAGAATTAAATTCCAACTTAGAATTGAAAAAGTTCCCGAATGTTTATTGTGCCGGAGAAATGATCGACTGGGAAGCGCCAACTGGCGGATATCTTTTGCAGGCTTGTTTCAGTACAGGTTTTTGGGTAGGGAATTCAATTTCGAAATCTTAAAAATATTTCAAAATCAGTATTTTACTATATTTGAATTTTATTTAAAGATCAGTTTTTCATTTGTTTAATCCGTTTTCAAACCAAATTTAACTTCCAATGCCCATAGAAAACATCCCTGAAATCTATCTGAATGATCAGAATCAAAATCCTGATCTGTTCGTTTATGATTTTAAAATGACGCATGATGTGGTCAAAAGTAAAGTGAATTTGGGCATGAACATGTTTAGTTTTTTACAGGTCGGAAAAAAGCAGGTTCATTTTGCAGGAACATCAGTTGCGGTGAATAAAGATCAGTCTTTGCTGCTGAAAAAAGGGAATTGGTTGTGGACCGAATTATTAGAAACAGAAGAGATTTATTATTGCAAACTGTTTTTCTTTTCTCAAAAAAAACTCAGGGAATTTTTAGAAAAACATACCGATCAAAAAAAGGAAACGAAAAAAGAATCTCCTTATTTCGTCATCCGAAATGATGCGTATATTTCTTCTTATTTAAATTCTTTGTCAACCATCAGTGAAGCTCCCGCAGTTTTTATGGAGAATCTTTTGGCCGTAAAATTCGAGGAATTAATGCTTTATCTTCTTCAAAAATATGGCAACGGGTTTAAAATTTATTTGCAGTCTTTGATCATTACCGAGACTTCTTCTTTTAAGAAAATTCTGGAAAGTAAAATTCATTCTAATCTAAAATTGGGCGAAATCGCCTTTTTATGCAATATGAGCTTATCGACCTTTAAACGGCATTTTATTGAGGAATATCAAACTTCTCCCGGAAAATGGTTTCAGGATCAGCGTCTTCAAAAAGCGAAAGAAACGCTAGAGGAAGGGAATTTAAAACCTGCAGAAATCTATCTGGATTTCGGCTACAACAACCTTTCTAATTTTAGCATTGCCTTTAAAAATAAATTTGGAATCAATCCGAGTGAGATTTCTAATTGATCTAATTTTTCGGTAAACGATAAGTAATTCACTCTTTTTCTCCGCAAAATTTTTTCTTTAAAATTTGACCTTTTTTCATAAGCGATTGACCTGTTTTAGTAATTTAAAACAGATGGTATCATCATACATTTGTACTATAATTAATTAAAATTTTTACAAGATGAATATTACTTTAGCACAAGCTGAAAAAGCAATTGCAGCAGCAAAACAAAAAGCAACCGCAATTGATACCAAAATGAATATTGCGATCGTTGACGCAGGAGCAAATTTAGTTGCATTCGCAAGAATGGATGGCGCTTGGTTGGGTTCACTCGACATTTCCATTAAAAAAGCAAAAACTGCCCGTTTCTTCGATATGAATACAGGAATTGTTGGAGAACTGTCTCAGCCAGGAGGTTCTTTATACAACATCGAACATTCAAATAACGGTTTAATTACTTTCCCAGGTGGAATTCCAATGAAAAATGAAGCAGGCGAAATTATCGGTGCAATCGGTGTTAGCGGAAGTTCTGTCGAAAATGATCACGCTGTTGCAGAAGCGGGTTCAACTGCAATCTAATCAACTTCTTCATTCAATATTAAAGAGGATAATTTGTTTAATTATCCTCTTTTTTAAATCAAAAAATAAATATCAGCAATGGAAAACGCGAGTTTAAAAAACTATCTGGCAGAATTAATATGCACTTTTGCTTTGGTTTTTTGTGGTACAGGTTCAATTATTGTCAATCAGCAATCCGGTGGAGCCTTAGGTTTGGTAGGGATTTCCTTCGCTTTCGGGATCATCGTTATTGCAGTCATTTATATTTTTGGAAATATTTCCGGAGCGCACATTAATCCAGCCGTTACCATCGCTTTGATGGTTGCAAAAGTAACTCCTAAAATTGATGCCTTATTTTATATTTTGGCTCAGATTTCAGGGGCATTTTTGGCAAGTCTATTATTAAAATTGATGTTTCCGGAAAATCTGACTTTAGGTGCGACATTACCTTCCGGGGAACTGTTACCTTCATTTTTAATGGAATTTATTTTGACCTTCCTTTTAATGCTCACTATTTTTGGAGCAACTGCGCATAAAGATTTTTCGTCGGTAGCAGGGTTAATCATCGGATTGTTTGTAACGGGAATTATTTTGTTTGCCGGACCAGTTTCTGGTGGTTCTTTTAATCCTGCAAGAAGTTTGGCTCCAGCAGTTGTTTCGGGAAATCTCAACTCGATCTGGATCTATTTTATCGCACCAACATTAGGAGCTATAGCGGCTACTTTTGTTTGGAAAGTATTTACTTTTGAAAAGAATAAAATTGTTCAATAAGTATTGAGTTTTTTTATTCATTCATTAAATGACCCCTGAAGTTTCTAAACATTAATTTGTAGGAAGAAAAAAAATCTTGAATAATGAAAGACCATTCTAACAGGTACCAATTTCAAATATTGCGTCCAAAATTTAAACTTGATTTGAACACCTCAAAATTTCTTAACTTTATACCTTAAAATTTTTACTAAATATGGTCGGAATAATAATGGGAAGTCAAAGCGATTTGACGATAATGGAACAGGCAGCAGAATTTTTAAATTCAATGGGAATTCCTTACGAATTAACTGTGGTTTCTGCACACCGCACGCCGGAGAGAATGTTTGAATACGCAAAATCTGCGAAATCCCGTGGTCTAAAAGTGATCATTGCTGGTGCAGGTGGCGCAGCGCATCTTCCAGGAATGGTGGCAAGTTGCACAACTTTACCCGTAATTGGTGTTCCGATTTTATCTTCAAATTCAATTGATGGTTGGGATTCTGTATTATCAATTTTACAAATGCCTTCTGGGATTCCTGTAGCGACAGTTGCTTTAAATGGTGCGACCAATGCGGGAATTTTGGCGGCTAAAATTCTTGGTTCTGCGGATGAGGAAGTTTCACAGAAATTAGAAATGTACCAGACTTCTTTGAAAGATAAAGTTTTCGGAACGGTGAAGGAAATCAGCAAACTTCATCCGAATCATTTTGATGAATAAAATTTACGGTGTACAAATAACAAAAAGACTTCATTACGAAGTCTTTTTTCAAATATTATTTTATTTCTATAAGTTCTAAAATGCATTTACAAAACACCAACTTGCTGCATACACCATTTCATTTTGTCGTAGGTTCTTTTGATATCATGGTCTAAGCCGATCGACATGCGGATCAAACCTTGAGAAAGACCCATTTCTTTTTGCTCTTCTTCTGGAATTTCAGAGGAGGTTGAGCTTCCCGAACAGGAGAATAATGTTTTGTAGAAACCAAGACTAACGGCTAAGTAACCCAAATTTTCTTTTTGCATTAATTCCATTAACTCATTGGCTTTCTCCATCGTCTGTACATCCAAAGTTAATAAACCACCGAACCCATATTCAACATTCATCATACTTTTGAAAAGGTCGTGTTGTTTGTGACTTTTCAACCCAGGATATTTCACTTCCAATCCGTCTTTCTCGAATTGTTCTGCTAGGTATTGCGCGTTTTCACTGTGCTTTTTCATTCTTATGTGAAGCGTTCGTAAATTTTTAAGAATACTCGCTGCACGGAAACTGTCCAAAGTGGGTCCGAGTAACATACAGGCACCAGAATTCACATCTTTCAAATCATTGATAAATTGAGTGGATGCACAAACAACTCCCGCCACTGCATCACTGCTTCCGTTGATGAATTTCGTTAAACTGTGAATGGTAATATCGGTTCCCAGCATTTGCGGAGAAATTGATAAGGGAGAAAAAGTATTATCTACAATCAGTTTAAGATTGTGTTTTTTGGCAATTTTGGAAAGCTCGCGAAGATCAGCAATTTCTAAAAGTGGATTGCTCACGGTCTCGCAAAAAAGAACTTTTGTATTTTCAGTAATCGCTTTTTCAACTGCGGTTAAATCGGTGATGTCAACAAACGAAGTTTTAATATTATATCCTGGCAGAAAATTTTTCATAAAAGCATACGTTCCACCATAAATCGTTCGGCTCGAAATAATATGGTCGCCGCCTTTACAGAGTTGAAGCAGGGTAGAAGTGATCGCACCCATTCCAGATGCCGTTACATTGGCGCTTTCTGTTCCTTCCATTTGTGCCAAAGCTTCGCTTAAATAAAGATTGCTTGGCGTAGAATGGCGAGAGTATAAATAACAACCTTCTGTATTTCCTTCAAAGGTGTCGAACATGGTTTTCGCAGAAAGAAAAGTGTAAGTTGAACTGTCAGATATTGAAGGGTTTACGCCTCCGAATTCTCCAAAGTATTGCAGATCCTGAATGTTATTTGCTGCATCAAAGTTTTCCATAATAGTAATTTTGTTTTGATAAAAGTGAATGTTTTCAAACTAAAAAACAACTTATTTAAATAAATTTAGAAAATTAATCTACTGAATTAATTTAATTTAGATTTAAATTTTATATTTGATGAGTATTAAAACCTATAACCGAAAATATTTCATTTGATGTTAGATCTAAAAGATAAAAAACTACTGATCTTGTTGCAGAACGATTCCAAGAAAACCACCAAACAATTAGCTAATGAATTGGATTTGTCAGTAACCGCAGTTTTTGAACGTATTAAAAAATTAGAGAAACAGAAGATCATCAAGAAATATGTCGCCTTATTGAACCACGAAAAAATTCAGAAAAACTTCATCGTTTTGTGTCATGTTAAATTGGTACAACATAAGAAGGAATATATCTCTCAGTTTGAAAAAGAAATCACACAGTTTCCTGAAGTCTTAGAATGTTTCCATGTTTCTGGAGATTACGATTACATTCTGAAAATATGTGTTCGAGATATTCAGGAATACCGGGACTTTATGGTCAGTAAATTAACGAATCTGGAGCATATTGCCAGCACGCAGAGTTCTTTTATGATTAAAGAAGTGAAGAATTCTACGGTTATCGAACCTTAAAATAATCACGTCTCATTTATTTCTAAAGAATTTTCCAAAAACAAAAACGAAGCTCAATATTAAGCTTCGTTTTATCTTTAAAGTTAAAGTGTGAAATTTATTTTACTAAAAATCTCACCGATTCAGTTGGTGTTTGAAGGATATAATTTCCTTTCGGTAATGATATCTTCAACGAATTCCATCCGTTTGTCAACTGTAAATTCTCAATCAATTTTCCTGATAGATCATAGATGTTTGCATCAGAATTTTTTGTTAATCCTTTAATGAATATTTGATTTTTTTCGAAACCAACAATTATTTTTTTTTTCGAAATCTCTTGAGTTTTTAATTGAGTATTTTGAAAAAGCCATTTGTACGCGGCACTAAATTCTCCTTTCCAATAATTTTCATTGTGTTGACCGTAAGAATCTAATTTTACTAAAGTATTTGCAGTGGTAAGACCGTTCGCTTGTAAGTTGGTTTTCACAGTTGCAATATCGCTGGCCATAGTCGCACTCTCATTCGAGCCTGCTACGAAATAAATTCTCATTCCAGATAAATCTGCAGTAGAATTAGTAATATAATTATTAAACTGAGAAGCAACGATCCAATATGCGGGGCTGAATGATCCGATTTTTGAAAAAGTCTGACTGTATTTTACGCCACCATAATTAGAGATTAATGCTCCCAACGAACTTCCAATTAACGCATTGTATTCTTTCGCTGGCTTGGTTCTGTAATTTGAATCGACGTATGGTTTCAACGTTTCTGCGACAAACTGAATATACAGATCTCCTTCACCTCCGCCATATTGGGTATTCACCCACGGCGTATATTCATCGATTCTGCTTCCGCCGCCATTATCGATTCCAATCACGATTGCGCCATAATCTCCCTGTGCAAAAAGAGCGTTTAAAGTCTCATCAACTTGCCATTCTCCCGAAAAAGAAGTCACGTTATCGAATAAATTTTGACCGTCCTGCATATAAATTACGGGATAAGTTTTAGTGCTTGTTTCGTAGTCGGGCGGTAAATAAATCCAAACCTTTCTGGTTCTGTTCAATTGCGGAATCGCAAAGTTATTGCTCAAAATATGAACATTCGACGCAGCCGTACTTGGATTACCGGCTCCTCCTAGATCTTTCCAGGATTGAACGGTCAGGTTTAAGTTTTGAGCAGTTCCGGTAAAATTTGCCGTTCTATTCGGAATATCGTTTCCTGCAGTGTTGGCTTCCACAGATGACCAGGCTCCACGAGTAAATTTGTATTCTAAAACTCCGCTGCCTTCTGGAACGGTGTAAGTGTAATTTCCTAAACCGTCTGCAACCATTGGTGTCGAGCCAGGATTCCAACCGTTGAAGTTTCCAGCGACATAGATCGTTGATGTTGCAGGAGTATTGGAAGGAATGGAAGTTATTTTCAGCGTAATTTGTGCAGCGATTTGTGCAGAAATCAGAACCAATAAAGGGAGAAATCTTTTCATATTATTTTATTTAATCCTAAGGATATTTATTTTTTAATTAATGTTTTCTGATTCTCAATTTTTATCAAAAACAATAATTCAATTTTCTGGATATTTTTAAATCTTCGCAAATTACTTTCTGAAGAAATCCATCAAGTCCATATAGTTTTTCTGATTTACACCGTGTCCACTCATATACTCGCGGAAGGAAAAATAGGCGCCCATTTCATAAAGAAGATCTGCTGCTTTTCGTCCCCACTCCAACGGAATGATCGCATCGTCAGTTCCGTGAGAAATAAAGAACCGTAATTTTTCGATTTTCTTTTTGTCTTTCACTCTATTGGTTAACAATTTTTCTTCGGCATAACAACTCATGCAAGCCACTTTTATAAATAGTTCTGGATTATTCAAAGCCAGAGAATAACTTAAAATTCCACCCTGGGAAAATCCGCATAAGTGAGTTTGATTTTCTGTTAAACCGTACTGATTCGTAATTTTTAAAATATTTTCTAAGATCGCGTCTTGTGATTCCTGAGCTTGGGCAACATCAATTCGGTTTTCTTCATTCATTAAATCAATGTCGTACCAAGAATAGCCTTCATAATCAGTATTAAAAGGAGCTCTGAAACTTACAATCAACCAGTCTTCCGGTAGAGTAGTAGCAAAACTGAAAAGATCTTGTTCATTGCTTCCGTAACCGTGTAGTAAAATTAGTAAAGGAGTTTTTGAGGTAATATGCTCGGGTTCGCGAACGATGTATTGTAAATCCATGGAACAAAGATAATAATTTAGGCCGAAGGTTGCAGGCGAAAGGTTGAGAATAGCATCAATTTCAGCACTTCAATTTTCGTAACCTAATTAGCGATTACTGAATAACAGTGTTAAAGTTTTTGAACAGGCGACAAACTTGTAATCTCCTTATTTTAGTAATATCTTTGTGAAAATTATAATTATGAGCGATACAATAGTTTGTCCGAAATGTCAATCGGAATTCACTTATGAGCAAGATGATAAAATGGTTTGTTCCCAATGTTTCCACGAATGGACGCCAGGAGAAACTTCCGATGAAGATAAAATTCTTGATGCCCATGGACACGAATTACAAAACGGAGATTCTGTGGTTGTAATAAAAGATCTGCCTGTTAAAGGTGCACCAAAACCAGTAAAGTCTGGTACAAAAGTAAAGAACATTAGATTACGTCCGGGAAGCGATCACAATATCGATTGTAAAATTGACGGCTTCGGATCTATGGCGTTGAAATCTGAATTTGTGAAGAAAGCGTAATTTAAACGCAAATAGCAGCAATAAATTTTACAAGTGGCACCAAATTATGGTGTCATTTGTTTTAGAAATAAGTTTAGATCGGATTTAAATGTAATGAGAAAAATCAGGAAAGCGAAGGTTGAATTTGAAAGTTCTTAATTGGCTTTACATTTTTCTTTTTCAAAAATTAATTTTGAGCTTTCCGTCGATTTTTTCTGCAGTGTAAACCACCAGTTTCTTACCGTCTAAAGAAATTTTATTCCAGTAATAACTTCCGGAAAAACGACTTTCTAAAACTTCAACCTCTATTCCTTCTTCTGAAATTTTGATTTCGTTGGGATACCAGAAATTCTTAGAAAGATTTAGAGCCAATTTCTCTTCCTCCGTAAAAACATTCACTTCGCCGAAAAGAGAGGCGACATATTGATTGTATGGATTGTTATACGTTTCTTCTGCATTGTCATTTTGAATTAATCTTCCTTCCTGTAAAACAATAATTTGATCCAGCCACGGCATCACTTCCTGAATTTCATGCGTAGAAATAATTAATGAAATCTTCTTTTCGCGAACGTAATTAAATAGGCGTTCTCGCAATTCAATCTTTCTTGAAAAATCAATATTGCTGAAAGGTTCATCTAATAATAAAAGTTTCGGCATTACCGAAAGTGCTCTGGCGATCGCGACTCTCTGCATTTGTCCGCCACTTAAATATTTAGGTAAAGTGTTTTCAAATTCTTCCAGTCCAACCACTGTTAAAAGCTCTTGAACGCGTTCTTTTTTCTCTGCTATATTAATATTAGAAATAAATTTTCCCACATTGTCAGCAACGGTAGAATAGGGCATTAAGTCATAACTCTGAGCGACTAACTTCATGTCTTCTTCACCAGGAACTAAGTTTTTTGTCGGGCCGAAAATCGGTGAACCATTAAAAATAATCGCTCCTTTCTCCCATTCCAGAAGTCCGTAAATTAAATTTAGAATAGTTGATTTTCCACAACCGCTTTCGCCTGCTAAAGCGATTATTTTCCCTTCTTCAACTTTTAGATTAAAGTTCTGGAAAAATTGGTGGTCGGGATGGTGTGAAAAGAATAAATTTCGGATTTCTAGTAGCATATTGCAAAAATAACATATTTGTCTCTAATAGAGATATTTTTGTTAATTTTGCCCAAACAATAAAAAACATTTATTTAATGATGAAATCATTTACAAATTCAGTATTCGTAGCACTTATTTCAGCGATATTCGTGGTGTCTTGTGGAAAAGATAAACCTCTTACCAGTGAAGTTACCGAAGTTTCAACCACTGCCAATGGTTCAGTTTACGAACTTGATACGCTTAACAGCAGAATCGAATGGAAAGGTTATAAGGTTGTAAAATCAGACCAGTCCAGTCATTTCGGGACGATTCAATTCGAAAGTGGTGATCTAACCGTAAAAGACGGAGTTTTAGAAAGTGGAAAGTTTGTGGCAGACATGAATTCGCTTACTTCCGTTGATTTAAAAGATGATGCAGAGCAATTGGATAAATTGAATGGTCATTTAAAAAGTGGAGATTTCTTCGAAACTGATAAGTTTCCAACAGCTTCTTATGAAATCACCAAAGTTTCGAAAAATGAATCTGGTGATTATAACACGCTTTTAGATGGAAACTTAACCATCAAAGGAATTACAAAGCCAGTTCAGTTTAATGCAAATGTTTCTATAAAAGATGGAGAAGCGAGTATTGCAACTCAACCTAAAGATATCAAGAGAGAAGATTTCGGTGTGAAATTTCAATTGCCTCTTGCTAATGGTTTACTTAAAGATGATGTGAATCTTCAGATCTTAATTAAAGCCATGGAAAAGAAATAAGATATCGATCTTAAAGAATTTAAAATCCGTCTCGTTAACATAACGAGACGGATTTTTTTGTTTAAATTTATCTTAAAGAATGAAAAGTAAACTTACCAAGAAATATTATGTTCCCGGATTGATGAGCGCACTTATCATCCCGCTTTTTTTTTGGTTTTATGGAAATAGACAGTTGGAAAAGCCCATCCCGAATGTGATGGATTTAGGATTGCCTGCGAAATATAATCCGAAGATTCCTTTGAACGAGCAATTCTCTTTTGAAAATTTCAGAAATTGGGAATATAAAAAAATCAAAGTTGTTCCTAATGCAAAAGAAAGTTCAAAATTCTATGTTTCAGAAATTAAAAATCTTCAAAAACGAAACGAAAAAAATTCTGGAATTGAATTTATTCTTGATGATAAAAATTCTTATAACGATTTTGTATCCATTCTAAATGATTTAGCAATTGCAAAACACGAAATTTATGGTTTAGATTTAGATCAAACAGGAAATATTTTTGCTTTAGTAGATTATAAAGATGCGTTAGCGAAAGAAGAAGAAATAGAATGTTTGCTTTGCGACGATCTTATTGTAACCTACGTTGATGATCGGTCAGCTGCTGAAAGGCTTTTCTTTTCTCCTCTATTTGAAAAATATCGCCCGTTGTCACAAACGCTAACTAAAGAATCATTATATCTCTTGTTCGGATTTCTAATTCTTTTAAATGTTTCAATCTTGAACATCAAAAAATTTTTATAAAAAAAATAGGTTGCCTTTCGACAACCTTCATTTTTATTATTTCGCTGCAGGCAGCGGATTTGCTCTTTTCGCTTCTTCAAAAACAGAAAGCGGAATGTGACAATATCCACCAGGATTTTTATCTAAATAATCTTGGTGATAATCTTCAGCTTTGTAAAAGTTTTTCAAAGGAATAGTTTCTACCACAACTGGCTTATCATAATTTTTAGACAGTTTTGCAACTTCAGTTTTTACGATTGCTTCTGTTGATAGATCGGTAGAGTAGATCCCACTTCTGTAATTATCTCCTCTATCATTTCCTTGGCGATCGATAGTTGTAGGATCAATCGATTTAAAGAAGAGATCAATTAATAGTGGTAGATTAACTTCGTCGGCATTATATCTTACTTTTACGGCTTCAGCAAAACCAGTAGTGTGACTGATTACCTGTTCGTACGTAGGGTTTTTAATTCTCCCGTTCGCATATCCAACTTCTGTATCAACAACGCCTCTAACCAATTGAAACAGATGTTCGGTTCCCCAAAAACATCCACCTGCGAAGTATATTTCTTTTATATTTTTACCTTCCATATTTATTTCTTTTTTATTATTTTGTTCCACATTTTTTACTTTAGCTTTCGAGCAAGAAAAGGATGTTGCAGCAAAAACGGCAACACCGAAAATTAATGCTACGAGTGTTAAAATGTTCTTCATTTTTTTCTTATTATTTGTATTCATTATTTTTTGAATTAACTTTATTTTAGATGCAAAAATAGGGCTGAAATTAAAAGGGTCTCTAAGTAATTATCTATCGTTATCATTTAATTAATCAAGGTCTCCATCTCAACAATTTTATATACGACAACCATTTGAATACGGTTTTTTCAAATCGGAAGTGGTGCTGAAAAACTTTGAAAATGATTATTTCTAAATTCGCGAAAACAATATTCGAGAGTCCTGTTAAAAATCATTAAATTTGCCAACTTATATGCACGTTAAAGCCAATTCAACTATGACTTCACAACAAATTCGCCAGCAATTTCTTGACTTTTTTAAAGAAAAAGGACACCAGATCGTTCCTTCTGCACCGATTGTTTTAAAAGATGATCCTACCTTGATGTTTTCTAACTCGGGAATGACCCAATTCAAAGATTACTTCTTAGGATACAAAGAACCAAAATCTTCCAGAATTGCAGACACCCAAAAATGTTTAAGAGTTTCCGGGAAGCATAATGATTTGGATGATGTTGGTCGCGATACCTATCATCACACCATGTTTGAAATGTTGGGAAACTGGTCTTTTGGTGATTACTTTAAAAAAGAAGCGATCGATTATGCCTGGGAATTGTTGACTGAGGTTTATAAAATTCCAAAAGAGAATTTATACGTCACTATTTTTGAAGGCGATGCGTCTGAAAATTTAGATCGTGACCAGGATGCTTACGATTTCTGGAAATCTCATATTTCAGAAGACCGAATTATCAATGGAAACAAGAAAGATAATTTCTGGGAAATGGGCGAAAGCGGACCTTGCGGACCATGTTCAGAAATTCATATCGACATTAGAACAGACGAAGAGAAAGCCAAAGTTTCTGGTTTAGACTTGGTGAATAACGATCATCCACAAGTGGTGGAGGTTTGGAATCTGGTTTTCATGGAATTCAATAGAAAGGCTGATGGAAGTTTAGAAAAATTACCATCCCGACACGTTGATACCGGAATGGGTTTTGAGCGTTTGTGTATGGCTTTACAAGGCAAAACTTCAAACTATGATACTGATGTTTTCACTCCTTTAATTGCTAAAGTAGAAGAACTTTCAGGGAAAAAATATACAGGAATTTTAGAGGACGAAAAAGATATTGCGATTCGCGTTGTGGTTGATCATATTCGCGCAGTTGCGTTTGCGATTGCTGATGGTCAGTTACCGTCTAATGGTGGTGCAGGTTATGTGATCCGCAGAATTCTGCGTCGTGGAATTTCTTATGCTTACCGATTTTTAGGAATGAAAGAAGCCTTCCTATTTGAATTGGTTGCCATCTTGAAAAACGAAATGGGAGGATTTTTCCCAGAGTTGGTTAAGCAGGAAAAATTAGTGACTGAAGTGATCAGAGAAGAAGAAAACTCTTTCCTAAAAACCATCGAACACGGTTTGAAAAGAATTGATCTGGTCATCAATGAAACGCTATCTAAAAACCAAAAAACACTTCCAGGAACCGCAGTTTTCGAATTGTATGATACTTACGGTTTTCCCGCTGATCTCTCCAGAATCATCGCTGAAGAAAAACAATTGACTGTTGATGAAGTTGGTTTTGAAGAGGAAATGAACAAACAGAAACAACGTTCAAAAAAATCATCTGCACAGAAAGTTTACGACTGGGTAGTTTTAGAAGAAAAAGCTGAATCTTTCGTTGGTTACGACCAAATGGTAAGTGAAACTTTTATTACAAGATATAGAAAAGTTGAAAATAAAGACGGTGAATTTTACCAGATCGTATTGTCGAAATCGCCATTCTATCCAGAAGGTGGTGGACAGGTTGGTGATAAAGGAATTTTAATTCCAAGTTATGCGGAAGGTTTTGATATTTCAAATCCGAGCGTTTCTACGATCACCGATTGTTCAGAGATCATCGAAGTTCTGGAAACAAGAAAAGAAAATAATCTGATCGTATCTTTAATTAACGAATTGCCGAAGGATGCAGGTGCCGTTTTTTATGCTAAAGTAAATGAGTCGGAAAGAAGAAATTCGCAGGCGAATCACTCGGTAACGCATTTGTTGCACGAAGCGTTGCGTGAAGTTTTAGGAACGCATGTTGAACAGAAAGGTTCCTTCGTTGGTCCGGATTATTTGCGTTTCGATTTCTCCCATTTTTCTAAAATGGATGACGAACAGTTAAAAATTGTCGAAGAAAAGGTGAATGCGAAAATCAAAGAAAATATTGCGTTGCAAGAATTCCGTGAAATCCCAATCACCGAAGCGATGGAAAAAGGAGCCATGGCTTTGTTCGGTGAGAAATACGGCGATAAAGTAAGAATGATTCAGTTTGGCTCTTCGAAAGAATTGTGTGGTGGAACGCATGTAAAACACACGGGCGAAATCGGCCATTTTAAAATTCAGAATGAAAGTTCAACTGCGGCAGGAATCCGTAGAATTGAAGCCATTTCTGGAGATCAATCCGCTGCTTATTTCCGCAATTTAGAAACACAATTAAAGGAGATTTCTTCTTTATTAAAGTCGAAAGATTTAACAAAGTCAGTTGAAAAATTGATGGAAGAAAATTCTTCTTTAAAATCTGAAATTGAATCTCTAAAAAAAGAAAAAGCAAAATCAGAAACTTCAAACTGGGCAAATGATTTCGTACAAAAAGAAGATAAGAAATTATTAGTAAAGAAAGTTTCCTTGGATGCAGGAAGCGTGAAAGATATCGTCTTTCAGTTGAAAAAAGATATTCAGAGTTCAGTGATTATCATCATTTCTGATTCGGATGCAAAACCAATGATTACGGTTGGTGTTTCGGCAGATTTAGAAGCGAAATACCACGCGGGTAATATCGTTAAAGATCTGGCGAAAGAGATCCAGGGCGGCGGCGGTGGAAATCCGGGTTTTGCAACAGCAGGCGGAAAAAATTTAGAAGGTATTGAAAACGCGTATCAAAAGGCGTTGACGGTTTAAAGAAATTTTAAAATGAAAATATTTTTAAAAAGTACATTCTGGATCCTATCTGTTTGCCTTATTTTCAGTGGATGTAGCAGAGATAGCGACAAGGAAGAAGAGGTCTTTTTGGAAGGAAAATATAAAGTGCTAAAAGTTACTTCGGAAATTCCAGTCGATTATAATGCCGATGGCGTTTTTGAAACCGATATTACTCCTTATTTTACATGCAATCCGTCTCTGACTTTCCAAAAAAACGGAACCTTGACTTATCCTTCAATTAATATAAGTATTCGGAGTTATGCCGTTGAATTATACACGGGATATTTGGTAGAATACGAAACACCTTTCTGTGAAGCACCACAATATAGTGCGACTTACACGATGTCTTCGGATCTTATTTCGATGTCCACGGAATGGGGTGATCAATTAACGTTTCAATTGAGAAATGGGATTCTTATTTCCAATTTCAATTATTCTTATTTAGCGGTAGATGCTGGTAATGGTCGTAAGATGTTAAAAAGAGTATCATTAGAGTTTCAATATTCGAAAAATTAATTTTTTACAAAAAAAGTCCCAAGACAATTGAGTTTTGGGACTTTATTTTTTATAAAAAATGTGAAATTTAATTTTCTTTAATTTCCACCGCGTATTGCAGATTTTTAAGTTTTTCTTCTAGTTTCAAAATATCTCTTTCCATTTTTTCGATCTTCAAATTACTTCTTCTTAAATCTTTATTTGCAGCTTCAGTTTGTCGTAAGATTTTAGCGGTATTCCTGGCATCTTTAGCCGTAGTTCTAGGATCTGAAGTCGAGAATTTATTCGTCGTACGATTCGATTTTTTATCCAGGTATTTTACTTCTTCTGAAAGCTTCAAATTATTTTGTCTTTCTTTCTCTAAGTCGATTTTTTTAGTAACTAAATCAGCATTAAGTCTTACAACTTGAGATTGTTGTTTTAAAGTTTTTAGATCTTGCTGTTGCGCAGTTCCGTTAATTGAAATCATTACGAAACCTAAGGCGAAAACCAATGAGATTAATTTTGCTTTCATATTTTGTGTTCTGTTTTTTGTTGGATGCAAAAATAATTTAAAAAGAGATGCAAGAGAAAATTTTTTGCTTTTTATTTCATCAAATTATTAGACGTAAAAAATCCCGACCTTTTAAAAAGTCGGGATCTAATTTATATAATGTCGTAACTTATTTATTACCTCCGCCGCGTGCTACTAAAGCAATGATAACGATAAGAACCAAAGCACCGATTACCCAAACTAATGGATTGCTCATCCAGTCACCACCCATTGTATCTCCGCCTTTATCTAAATCGACGTCAACTTTAAGGTCAGCTGCTTTTTCTTGAGCTTTTACCAATACCACTGCGAAGTTTGCCATTACTGCTAAAGCAAAAATCTGAATCTTTGAAAGTAAATTAGTACGTGTCATAATTTTAAAATTTTAATGTTAATGAAATTTAACATTCTAAAATCATACCAAAGAAATTTTTATTAATTTTTTTCTCCTAAATAAGAACAACTAAAACTTGAATTCAAGCAGATAATCATCCATTACATAGCCATTTCCAATGTCAAAAACCTCTTCGTGAAAAACGCGAAAACCTTGTGATTCGTACATTGCTTTTGCAGGATTATCTTTGTTAACGTTCAAAATAATTCTATGATCTGAAGTTTCTGAAACCTTCTCTTTCAGAAATTTCAATCCTTTTTTGCCGAGACCTTTGCCCTTAAATTCTTCCAGAAGATAAATTCGATGAAGTTTTGTAGTGTCTTTTTCATAATGAAATTCGAAACCGATGAATCCAGCTGGAACTTCATCCTGCAAAATCAAGTAATAAAAGTAGTTCGGATTTTTAAGATGGTTTGAAATTTCTTTTTGAGAATACATTTCAGTCAACATGTATTCAATTTGATCTTTTGATAAAATTTTTGAATAGGCTGATTTCCAGGATTTTTCCGCCAGATTCTGAATCAGAGGAATATCTTTTTCACCTGCTTTTTTAAACGTAACCATTGTATCTACTTAAAAGATTAACTCAATTCAAATAAAGTAATTTCCGGATCAATTCCTACTCTTCCTGGATAACCGATGACCCCAAAACCTCTGTTGACGTAAAGATACTTGCCACTGCTTTCATACAAATCTGCCCATTTTTTATAACGAAATTGCGCTGGCGACCAACGGACATTTTTTAAATCTAGCCCGAACTGCATTCCGTGGGTATGACCGGAAAGTGTAAGCTGTACGTTTGAAGGGTGATCTTTTACAATATAATCAAAGTGGGTTGGATCGTGGCTCATCAATATTTTAGCAGCTTCATATGGAATTCCTTCTGAAGCCTTATCCAAATCTCCGTATTGAGGAAAAGGTTTTTCGCCCCAGTTTTCTACACCCAATAGATAAAGTTTCTCACCATTTTTTTCAATGACTCGATGTTCATTTCTAAGCATTTCGAAACCAGCTTCTTTTTGCAACTTAATTAAATCGGGAATGTTTTGTGCCTTTTCTTGGGTTGATTCCCAAGCTCCATAGTCTCCATAATCATGATTTCCGAGAACCGAAAACTTTCCATCCTTAGATTGTAAACTCTTAAACATTTCAACAAAAGGTTCAAATTCAGTTGCGTAATTATTGACCATGTCACCGGTAAACAGGATTAAATCTGCTTTCTGCTCATTGATCATATCAAACGCGGTCTGTAATTTCGAAGGGTTCAGGAAACTCCCCGCGTGAACATCAGAGATCTGAATGATTCGGTAGCCTTTAAAGCTATTAGGTAAACCTGCAATTTTCAGTTTTACTTTTCTAACAGTATGTCGATATTTTCCGAAGATAATACCATCCAGAAATAAACCCGAAAGTAGGGCAGCAGTTCCTAATCCTGCGATACTTAAAAACTTTCTACGGTCGGGCAGATAATTTTCAACAGTGCCAAAGGATTGAACAATATAGTTAACTCCCCGTCCTAAATCTTCGATTAAAAGAAAGAAAATAATTAAAAGTTTGGGCAAAAATAAAATCAAAAATACGGACGCAACGATTTGTGTGCGTGAATTATCCCGATCGGTCCTGTCGAAGTTTAAAACTTCATAAATGAAAAATAAGTAAATCGAAATGGTAATCACCCAATAGGCAATTCGTAAATAATTATTGTTGGTTACTGTTTTGAAGGCTTGATAAACATAGAATTCCAGCGCGAATAAAATTCCAGTAATGATTAAAATGTATTTCTGCATGTTATTTGGTCAATAAAAAAAGCACAAAAACAAATTTTGTGCTATTCTTAATTTTAAAAATTTCTATTTAGGGAAAACGATAAACAATTGCGTTGATATTCATTCCCGCTCCAACCGAAGTGAAAACGATATTTCCTTTTTCTTTGAAAGATTGTCCTTTCATTTCTCCTTTGATAATTAAATCAAACATTGTTGGAATCGTTGCTACAGAAGAGTTTCCTAAGTATTGAATGGTCATTGGTGATACCGCATGATCGTATTCTGATCTTCCGTATAATTTAAATAAACGGGAAATCATAGCATAATCCATTTTAGCATTTGCCTGATGAATTAAGATTTTATCGATATCATCAATAGTCAAATTCGCTTTATCAATGGTTTCTTTAATGGCGTCAGGAACATTTTTCAAAGCATATTCGTAAATTTTACGACCGTGCATTCTAATGTATAAAGGTCTGCGGTCTTCATCTTTTTTTAATGAAGGTGCGTTTTCAAGATAATTTAATTCTGGACCATTGTCACAAATCGTACAATCAGCGATGATACCAACATTTTCATCGTCGGTCGCTTGAACTACAACTGCTCCAGCGCCGTCTGCGAAGATCATTTTGTTTCGGTCAAAAGCGTCAGTAACTCTACTTAAAGTTTCTGAACCTACCACTAAAATTAATTTAGCTTTTTTCGCTTTGATAAGTGTGTCGGCTAAAATCATAGCTTCAACCCAGCCTGGGCAACCGAAAATCATATCGTAGTTGACCGTCTTTCTGTTCTTAATACCCAATTTATGTTTCACTCTGGAGGACATAGAAGGCATGAAGTTGCTCATTCCGTTTTTGTCCACTTCACCAAAGTTGCTGGCGTAAATGATATAGTCTAAATCTTCCTGATCGATTTTTGCGTCTTCGATTGCTTCTTTCGCTGCTCTGTGGCCCAGATCAGAATTGAATTCGTCATCTTCCAGGTAGCATCTCTTTTCGATTTCTGTAATTTCTACAAATTTTTGAATGACTTCTTCATTAGGTTTGTCGATTTTGTCACCTTCATCAGTGTAAAAAACAGAGTCCATGAAGTGTTCTTTATCGATTACCTTGGTAGGAATGTAACTTCCTGAACCGATTATGATTGTATTGGGCATATTTTTGAATGAAAAATTTAGGCAAATTTAAGAATTATTCTTGTACCGCAGTAAAACAAAATTATTATTAAATTTGCAAAAGTTTTTTACTATATTATTCAATATGAAAATCAGTCCATCTACCAAAGGTTTAATTATATCAATCGTTACTGTTTTAGTTGCATTCGGTATTTATAACTTTTTTTTAGCCAAGCGAAATTACTATTTGGTCGATAATCCGACTGAGAAAACCTATTTTTTTAACATCAATAATGGCGAAGAAAAAACCATTACTGCGGGACAGAAATTTCAGATCGATTTAAAGAAAGGAAAAAACGAAGTGAAAGTTTTTGATGATCGCAAGAACATGTTGTATGATTCTAGTTTCGTGGTCAATAAGAATCGTGGATTATTAAATATTGCGCATCAGGATTATTATGTTAATGAGCAGTTTTATGGCTACGGTTTAAACAAGGATTCACTCATTGCAGTAAGAAAGCAAACAGCCATTGATGGAAAGCTGTTCGTGAATTCGCCCGTGCGTTTTAATAAATTATACACCGATGATTTTTACTATAATATCGATGAAGAGTATGATGGAGTAGTGAAAAACATTCAGAAAGTAGAATCAAGAACAAAGATATTTCGGAAAGCAGATTTCCTGAATTACTATAAAGAATATTACAAATTTTAACACCAATATTTTGAACCAAGTTACCCCTTATAATACCGAAGCCGGAAAGAAGAAAGAAGTCGAAGATATGTTCGACAATATTGCACCAAAATATGATTTGTTAAATCATGTTCTGTCTATGAAAATAGATGTCCTCTGGAGAAATACCTTAGTGAAATGGATGAATGCTGATCAACCAAAAGAAGTTTTGGATGTTGCGACCGGAACTGGTGATTTGGCAATCGCAGTACAAAAAGGAACTGGGGCAAAAATCGTCGGTTTAGATTTGTCTCAACAAATGTTGAATGTCGGAATTCAAAAAATTAAGAAGATCAGTTTAACCGACCAAATTGAAATGATCAAAGGTGATGCAGAAAATCTTCCTTTTGAAAGCAATAAATTCGATGCGGTTTCCGTTGCTTTTGGTGTACGGAATTTTGAGAATTTAGAAAAAGGCTTAGACGAATTGAAAAGAGTTGTGAAGGATGGTAAAAGCGTATATATCTTAGAATTCTCTAAGGTGGAAGGTTTCTTAGCACCTTTTTACATGTTTTATTTTAAAAATATTTTACCTCAAATTGGTAAATTAGTATCGAAAGATAATCGTGCGTACACGTATTTGCCAGATTCTGTAAATGCTTTTCCGTTTGGCGAGAAAATGAAAACCATTCTGTTGAATGTTGGCTTTAAAAAAGTAGAATATAAGAAACTAAGTTTAGGAATCGCAACTATTTACAAGGCAACCAAATAAATATGGGGAATACTTTTTTTAAAATAAATTTTATTGCAGCATTCGTACTGTGCAGTTTTGCAAATGCCCAATTGTTCAGAACTAAGGATCGGATGGATAATCTGGAAGGGTTTGATGGCCAAAAATTCAGTTACGGATTTTATCTTGCTGCCAATAATTTCGATTATAAACTGGTTCTTCATCCAAAGTTTGGAATGGACGGACAAAAAAATTTAGTGCAAACTAAAGCAGCTTATAGTTTTGGTGCTGGTCTTATCGGAAAATTAAGATTGAATGATTATTTTGATTTAAGAGTAGAACCAGGTTTACAATTTGTGGAACGTGAACTTTTCTTCGATACGCAATCCAATGATCAATTTGCAGCAGGTACGCCAGCGAACCAACCTTTTACGCCAATCATTTTAACAGATGCTGATAAATTACGCACTGTGAAATCAACTTATGTTGATATTCCGGTGTTAATTGAGGTTCATGGCGATCGTTGGTATAACTCCAGACCTTACGCAGCTGCAGGAGTCAATTGGATGATGAATTTACAGTCTAACAGCAAATCAGAAGATGATAACCAACAAGGGATTTTCCGTACAACAGCGAGCAATTTTGCGTGGTCCGCAGAAATCGGAATGCAGTTTTATTTCAGTAGATTTAAATTAACGCCAGGTTTTAGAGGAACCTTCATGATCAATAATGAATCGGTTGCAGATAATGCTGAAACTCCGCCTTACTGGTCATCTGCAATGTCAAGTGCGAAAACAAGAGCCTTCATGTTTGTCCTAAAATTTGAATAGAAATAAGATCAATATTCAATATCAAAGAGAAAGTTGCAGGACTTTCTCTTTTTTATTCCGTATTTTCTAAAATTAGTCCTGCTTAAGTGATACTTTCAAATAAATTTTTTATATTTTTGCTAACGAGTTAGAATAAATTAACCTGAGAAATGCTCAAAGATTTAGAAAATAATTTTTCGATTTTAGAAAAGAAGATTTTAGCGGTAAGTAAGAATTACCAAAGTCTTAACGAAACTTATTTAGAACTGAATCAGGAGCATGAAGAGTTGAAGATGAAGTACGAGGAAGAGAGGAAGAAAAATCAGGTTTTAGCAGAAGAACAAAAAAATATAAAACTTTATTCAGCAATATCGGGAAATCCAGACCACAATCGATTGATGAAAAATCATATCAATCGATTAATAAAAGAAGTGGATTATTGTATTGCAGAACTTCAAAATAGCGGATTGTAATGGATGTAAGAAGAATAACCATCACGATTGCGGGAAGAAGTTATCCGTTAAATGTACCCTCAGCAGAAGAAGAAACACTGCGAATTGTGGGGAAACAGATTGAAGCGATGATTAAAGATTTTGAACAGAATTTTGATGTTAGAGATAAACAGGATGCTTTGGCGATGTGTTGCTTAAAATTAGGAACCAATGCCCAAGTTGCTCAAATCAATAACGATAAAAATATTAAAGATTCCACAGAGCGATTGAAGAATATCAATCAATTTTTGGAAGAGTTGGAAAAGTAGATTTTTCTTTTTCAATCAACGACTGCCTACAATAGTTCTAACACATTACAGGTAAACTCAACGCAAAACTATTACCGAACGAAAGTTTATTTAATGGCGTGCCGACTTGCTCGGATTACAGAAAATAGAAAACAGTTCAAATCGTGTTGATTAGGAGTTTACTCTAAATCCGTGGATTATTGTAGGCTTTTTTTTGACAAATAA
>NZ_JBGZYM010000081.1:0-13233 GCF_041824135.1 Kaistella sp.
AATAAAGAAACTACAGCTAACATCGTATTGGCAATAGTGCGGAGGAATCGTAAGTTTAAGCATTTTAGATGTTCCGAAGAGTAATTTATAATAAGAAAGTTTCCACGTTACAGCCGCACCATCGCCAATACGTAAACGTTATACGACAGTGTAAAACAAAACTTCGCAAAAAAGAATAGAAATGAAATTACTTCACTTATTATTCCTATTAACTTTTTCAATTAACATTCCAGCGCAATATTCCGAATTATGTAATATCTCAAATTCTGAAAAAATTGATTCTGAAAAAATTGACATAGATGATCTATTATGTATTGCGAAAAATGCAGATACGCCATTTACGATTTTTTATACTTTGGCTTCATGGTGTGAACCTTGCAGATTGCATTTTCCCGATGCAGTTGATTTAGAAAAAACAGGGAAAGTAAATTTATTCGTAATTCTTGTCGAATCAGAAACTGACAAAAGAGTTGTAAATGCAATTAACTTTATCAAATCATATTCAAAAAACATAAAATATGGTGTACTGAAAAATGAAGTTTATGGAACAAAAACTGGTAAAAGAAATAATAAATTTGTGACACAAATTACTCCGGCGAGGTTTGAATTAATTGATGATTATGGTAAATTTATAGTAGTTGATAAATCAGGGACGATTTTATTTGTTTCAAATTGGAAAGATTATGATAAAGATTGGAAAAACGCAAAAAAAATGATTGAAAATAAAATAATCCCATTACTACACTAAACTCCGCCGTATAACAAAGTATTTCTACAAGCGGGTATGAAGTTTTCATCGAAGATTTTAGCGATTAATTAAGTTTTTAGCAAGTATAAATTTTTCGTATTACTATCCCGTCTTGCATAAATACCCAACCGTTATCTGACATTTTAAAAAATCTCTTTACAGATGAAAAAAATAATTATATTTTTCACTTTTCTATTTTTCACATTCGGATATTGTCAAATAGTTGTCGGAAAAGTAACTGACAGTCATAAAAATCCGGTCGTCGGTGCAAGAATTGGAATTGAAGATACAGAAACCGGTGTTGTATCTGGCGAGAATGGAAATTTCCAAATTGATTTCAGCAACACTGATAAAAATACTAAATTAAAAATTTATGTAAGTGGGTTTCTACTTTTCACAACTAAAATTTCGGCCTTTATAAATTCTAACCATGAAATTATGTTGACGGAAAAAGTGATAGAAGTTGAGCCTATTGCAATAAATCCAAAAAAATATACAAGTAAGAATTTTGGTACGAAAACAAAATCAAAAGGAGCATATTGCGGTTACGATTCTAACAATAAAACCAGACTTTTTCGCGAGTACGCAATTCAAATTAAGAACAAAAAACATCTGAAAATAAAAACGATAAATATTAACATTGCACACTTTGAGGTTGACGGTCCCGCAGTGTTAATTTTTGACGTACAAGGTTCTAAAAATGGTTTTCCAGATGATTCAAAATCATTAACAAATGAAGCATTAAAATTAACCGTCAATAAAAAAGATATTATAAATAATAAAGTTTCTCTAGACGTTGCTGACAAAAGCATTTGGACAGATGAAGATTTCTTTGTTTTAGTTCGAGTGGAAGAAAATTTAAAAGGCAAACTCTATTTTTCCGGAAACGTTTTTGCCTTTTCTAAGGACACATATTTCAGAAATTATTATGGCGAATGGAAAAAATTCTCGACTGGAGAACCATCTATAAATGTGGACGTTCAAATTGAAAGATAAAAAACGACAGATAACAAGTTATTTCTACAAGTGGGTATGAAGTTTTCAATCGAAGATTTTAGCGATTAATTAAGTTTCTTGCAAGTAGAAAGTTTTCGTATTTGTAGCCCGCCTGCAGAAATACCCAACCGTTAGCGGTCATTGCAGAAAGACACGAAAACGACACAAAAAAAAGCGATAGACAGTTTAAAATGAAAAAAGTAATAATTATCGGTGCGACATCAGGAATTGGAAAAGGACTTGCCCAAAAACTGGCAGAGGAAAACTATGTTGTTGGAATTACGGGTAGACGAACAGATTTACTTAACGAATTGAAATCTCAAAAGCCAAACCTATTTTACCCTAAAACTTTTGACATAACAGACACCAATAAAATAGTTGAAAATTTAGAAGATTTGACAAAGGAACTTGGAGGACTTGACTTACTAATAATAAGTTCGGGAACAGGCGACCTAAACGAAAAACTTGACTATGAAATTGAGAAACGGACAATTCAAACGAATGTAGCAGGTTTTACTTGCGTTGCGAATTGGGCGTTCAATTATTTTGAAAATCAAAAAGCAGGACATTTAGTTGCAATCAGCTCAGTTGGCGGACTTCGTGGAAGTAGAATAGCACCTGCATACAATGCAACCAAAGCATATCAAATAAATTATTTAGAAGGACTTCGACAAAAAGCGACCAAACTAAAAACCCAAATTTTTGTAACAGATATTCGACCAGGATTTGTGGATACTGCAATGGCAAAAGGTGAAGGACAATTTTGGGTTGCATCAGTAGATAAGGCAACGAACCAAATTTTTGATGCAATAAAAAGAAAAAAGAAAATTGTTTACATAACCAAACGCTGGAAATTTATTGGGACAATTTTAAAACGAATACCGAGACAAACTTATGACAAAATGTAAAACTGAAGAAAAACAACGAACCGCTAACAGCACCTACAAGAAATTGGCGGTTCAGTACCTAAATGAAGTTTTGTGCTCCGTATCAAGTTCAGTGGTGGCAGACAAGTTTTGACCTTCGAAATCGCCAACTTCTTGTAGCTGCAAAACGTTTTCTGTAATTGTAAAATATGTTGTTAAGATGAAAATGTCTACTAAAATATATATTCTTCTTTTTATTTTTATTGGTAATATTTTGTATTCACAAAATATTAAAATTCAATATGATATTAAATATATCACCGATACAATTGAGAATAACCCTGAAACCAAAACAATGGTTTTATATGTTACGCCACAGAAAAAAGTATTTATTGATCCCGCAAATCTCGATGGAAGTAAAGACCATGAAATCTTTTTCAATGATGATTTTACAACAGTGCGCGAAAGAAGCACGATCACTAAATATTTTTCAATTGAAGCTGAAATATTTTCAACTGTTGAAACTTTGCCAAAATTTGAATGGATTATCTCAGATCAATTGAAAAAAATAGATACTACGCAATGTCAATTTGCTTCTCTAAATTATAAAGGTAGAAAATGGAGCGCTTGGTTTTCGTCTGATTACCCTATTTCTACAGGACCTTACATTTTTGAGGTTTTACCTGGACTCATAATAGAAATGTATGATTCTAAGAACGAATATCATTTTTTACTAAAAGAAATAAAACAAGTGAATTATGATAATATTTACTTTCCAAAAGCGCTACAAATAGAAATAAAAACTTTGAAAAACTTATATTTAAATTATTATGATAATCCATTTCGGAAACTTAAAGAAAAAGGAATTTTATATTCTATAGACGAAAATGGAAATAAAGAACCTCCTCCAAATTTTGATTTGCTCGCTAAGGCAAGACAAGAATATATTAGAAAAAATAATAATCCTATTGAAATTAGTGACGCTGTAAAATACAACTCCAGATAACACGATATTTCTACAAGCGCGTATGAAGTTTTCATCGAAGATTTTCGCGGTTAATTAAGTTTTTAGAAAGTCGATAGTTTTCGTATTTTTTATCCCGCCTGTAAAAACTCCCGGAAGTTACCCAAAACCTCCGCCCAGATTTCTAAACATTATTTCTTTTCCAGACTTTTCTGAAGACGCTCTACAAATTCAAATGCAGCCGGACATACGACTGTATTTTGGATGGTGAGATGATTGATCTGATAGATTTTTTTTCGGTCGGTGTGTGGGAATTCTCGGCAGGCTTTGGGCCGGATCTCATAAATAGAACATGAATTGTCTTCGTTTAAAAACCAACACGGTAAATCTTGTAAAACTTGATCGTGGTCTTCATCAGTCCGGAGAAATTTATATTCGAAATCTGCCACTTTCATTTTTAAATGCTTGGCAATACGCTCTGTATCTTTAGGCGTAAAAAGTGGGCCGGTCGTTTTACAACAGTTCGCACATTGCAGACAATCAATTTTTTCGAAAACCTGATCATGAGTTTCCTGCACGGTATAGTCCAGGTTTTTGGGTGGTTTCTTCTTTAAACTCTCCAGAAATTTTTTGTGTTCTTTCTGTTTTAAAAGAGCCTGGCTTTTATAGAATTCTAAATTCATATTGCAAAAGTAGGTGAATTTCTTTTTTAAATGGAAACTTTGTAAAGATGCAATGCCTGCGGCCGCGATAGAAGTGGTTACCCCGCAAGGAGCCGGCGGAACGAAGTGGAGCCGGCGACTGAGGAGTAGGAACGGATAGCGCGAATTGTCCGCCCAAATAAAAAACAATGATTGCAGTCATAAGTCAGACCTGAATATTTTGCCTAATTTTGACCTATGAAAAATTTGGAGACCCGACAGGATATTGAAGATCTAGTAAACCGTTTCTACGATAAAGTGCAAAAAGATGAGACGATAGGATTCTTCTTTAACGACGTGGCAAAGGTTGACTGGGATCATCATTTACCAAAAATGTATTCTTTTTGGGAGACGCTTTTGTTTGGCCAAATTTCTTACAAAGGAAATCCGATGGCCATACATTTCCCGATCAATGCTGAAGTTCCGATGGAGAAATTTCATTTTCAACATTGGGTGAAATTGTGGACTGCCACGATTGAAGAAAACTTCGCGGGTGAAATGGCCGACTTAGCAATTTACAAAGCGACCAATATCGCCAACTTAATGGGTCATAAAATGGAAGTTGCCCGTAAAACCCGTTGATTTTTAAGGTACAATTACGGTAAAAATATAGGCTGCCAAATTCACTAAAAGTACGGTACCGTATAAGTGATTGGTTTTTCCGCTGCTTAAAGACATCATTACAATAAAGACCGAAAGCGCCAATAAAATAATGGATTTCATATCGAGACCCAATACAAAAGGGATATCGTAGTAAATGCAAACTGCTGAAACGGCAGGGATCGTTAAACCAACACTTGCCAAGGCAGATCCTAATCCTAAGTTAATCGAGGATTGAATATGATTATTTCTCGCAGCGCGAATGGCCGCAAATCCTTCCGGCAATAACACTACTCCTGCAATAATTACCCCAACCAAAGCTCGTGGTGCGCCAATATTTTCCACAAAATCTTCAATTACCGGTGAGAGTCCTTTTGCCATACCGATAACGGTTGCGAGACAGATGACCAGCAACACTAAACTTCCTAATGTTGCTGCAATGGAGGGTGGAGCGGCTTCACGTAAAACCTCACCTTCATTTTCTATGACGAAATAATGACGATGGCGAACGGTTTGAAACATCAGAAAACTACCGTAAATGGTAAGACACGCAAGTGAAACAAAAACCAATTGCGCTTCTGAGTAATAAGGTCCGCGTGCGCTCGAAGTGTAATTAGGCAATATTAAAGTTAAAACTAAGATCGCAACAAGACTTACCAAATAAGTAGTTGCCGACTTCGTGATAAAAAACTGCTCTTTGTATTTTCTACTTCCGACCCAAATACAAACGCCGAGAATCCCGTTTAGAATGATCATCACTGCAGCAAAAACCGTATCTCTAGCGTACGTTTGTGAGCCTTCACTTCCCGAAAGCATGAAAGACACGATCAGCCCAACTTCTAAAATGGTGATGCAAATGGCTAAGATGATGGTGCCGTAAGGTTCGCCGACTTTATGTGCGATAACTTCCGCGTGATGAACGGCTGCTAGTACGCTACCAAATAAAAGAATTGCGCCTGCAATATTGGCAAATGCGGTATTATTTAAAAAACCTAAGAGATAAAAAGCTGCAGATAAAATTGGTATTATTATCGTCCAGTGAATCAATTTTTTATATTTCATATTTCGATTTGTGGTAATATAAAATAAAAACTATTAAAATAAAATAGCTGAAAAAAAAATTAATGTAATCGTAACACTGAACATACAAGATTCCAAGCTTTCACAAAAAATATTTTTACGTTAAATTCTTCCTTTCAAATAATCCTGACGAAGTTTTTCATCCAGTCTTTCAATTGCATATCGGAGACTTGTTCTTGGCATTTTTTGGTAATGAAGATCAAGAAAGTTTAAAAGTTCTCGTTCATCTTTCTTACCCATTTCTCTCAAAAGCCAGCCATTTGCCTTGTGTATTAAATCGTGTTCGTGATTTAAATTCCTGATTGCTAATTTCTTAAGCAGCTCAAAAGATCCTTTTTTCACGTGAAACATTGTTGAAACTACCGCAATTCTTTTACTCCACAGGTTTTCTTCTTCCGACAGTTCTTCCAAAATTGAATCATCTTGATTTTCAAAACAGTAACGTCCCAAAATTTTATAACACGAGGTGTCGACCAAGTCCCAATTGTTGACGTGCTTCTTATTTTTTAAATAAAATTCTACAATTTCTTTTTTCTCAGTCGCATCTTTTGATTTTTCAAATTTCGAAACCAGAATAAATAGTGCACAATGACGATGTTCGTGAATGGGTGAAGACAATAATTCTTCTAATCGAATTAAAGAAATCCGGGGTCCAAATTCTTTGGCAACGATTCTTTGATTGGGAACGGTAACACCAATAAATTGGTCACCTTCTGCATATTCTCCTTTTCCTGCTTTGAAAAATTGAGGTAGAAATTCTTTCTTATCTGAACTTGAAAGATCTTGAAGCGCGGATTTAATTTCGTTCACCATTTTAAAAAATACTTTCGCCAGTTTGGGTTGTAAATTCTTCCAGGAATTTCATGCCTCGGTAGGAATTTCCTTTCAGATTCAGTTTTGGACTCCAGACTGCGATGCAATAATGTTGAGGATAGATCGCGATAATTCCACCACCAACTCCACTTTTTCCTGGCAATCCTACAAGGAAGGAAAACTCTCCTGATTCATCGTAAAACCCACAGGTGAGTAATATGGCATTGATCCTCTTGACTTTGCTGGATGATAAAATTTGTTTTTTTGTTGAAGGTTCTTTGCCCTCATTTGCCAAGTACAAAAAGCTTTTGCTCAATTGTTTACAAGTCATTTCTATAGAACAAAGATGACAATACAATTCAATCACCGCCTCGGGTTTATTTTTAATGTTTCCAAAAGATTTCATGTAATTACACATTCCTGCATTTCGGAAGCTATTCTGCATTTCGCTGGCAGCTACTTTTTCATTAAAGAAAACATCATCTTCCTCTGTAAGATTGCGAATAAAAGTAAGCAATTCGTCTTTCGGATTCTCACAAATCTCCAGCAAAACATCGCAAATCACTAAAGCACCAGCATTGATAAAAGGATTTCTTGGAATTCCATTATCAGCTTCTAACTGAACCAAGGAATTAAAGGCATTTCCGGAAGGTTCGACATCTACTCTTTCCCAAAGTTTCTCTTCTAACTTTTCATAAACAAAAGACAAAGCGAAAACTTTTGAAATACTTTGTATGGAAAATTTCTGCTTAAAATCCCCAGCTCCAAAACTATTGTGTTCTAAATCGGTGAGATTCACGCCAAATTTATTTTCATCAATACAGGCAAGTTCCGGAATGTAGTCGGGAACTTTGCCAAGATTTTCTTTGCCAATAAGGTCAGCATAAATCTTTGAAATAATATTTTGATAATCTAATTTCATTCGACAGCGATTTGATGGTTTTTAATTTAGAGTTAAAAAAAATGCTTAAAATTAATCAAGCATTTTCTAAAGTGCGATTTCGCCTTATATTTTAATCTTCTGATTTTTCTGATTCTGGTTCTTCCACTTCTTCATCATGATATTCAAACAAGAAATCGTTGTACGGAAATCTCGCGGTATGAATTTTCAAAACCTCATCATAAATCATCTTCTTCATTTCAGGGAAATTCTCTTTGTTTAAAGCTGAGATAAAGACGGTAGGATATTGGGATTTCGACATCCACGTTTTCATCCATTCTTCCAGGGAAATATTTTTTCTGGATTCTGGAGTTAAATCGTCTTCTTCTTTTTTCTCGTAAGCGAATGCATCAATTTTATTGAAAACCATGATCATCGGTTTTTGATGCGCATTAATTTCCATTAAAGTTTGATTCACCGAATTGACCTGATCTTCAAAACTTTCGTGTGAGATATCAACCACGTGAATTAATAGATCTGCTTCCCGAACTTCATCTAAAGTTGATTTAAAACTCTCGACCAGTTGCGTCGGAAGTTTTCTAATAAATCCAACGGTATCAGTCAATAAGAAGGGTAAATTTCCTATGACTACTTTTCTAACGGTCGTATCTAAAGTCGCAAATAATTTATCTTCTGCAAAAACATCCGATTTAGAAATGGCATTCATCAAAGTAGATTTTCCCACATTGGTATAACCGACCAACGCGACACGAACCATTTTACCACGGTTTTGTCTTTGCGTTGCCATCTGTTTATCTATGGTTTTCAATTTCTCCTTTAACAAGGTAATTCTATCGCGAATGATCCTTCTATCAGTTTCAATTTCTGTTTCTCCTGGACCACGCATTCCGATTCCCCCTTTTTGCTTATCAAGGTGAGACCACATCTTACTCAATCTTGGGAGTAAGTATTGATATTGAGCGAGTTCTACCTGCGTTCTTGCGTAAGACGTTTGGGCTCTCTGGGCAAAAATATCAAGAATTAAGTTGGTTCGGTCCAGGATTTTGACGTCTTCCATTTCTTTTCCAAGATTCTTCAGCTGCGAAGGCGAAAGTTCGTCATCGAAAATCACGGTTCCTATTCCGTTTGACTTTACATAATCCCTTATTTCCTGTGCTTTTCCGCTCCCAATAAAAGTTTTGGGATCCTGTTGCGTCAATTTCTGAATGAATCTTTTGTCTATGGTTGCTCCTGCTGTCAAAGCCAAAAACTCGAGCTCGTCCATATATTCGACCAGCTTTTCTTCACTTTGATTTTGCGTAACTAAGCCTACTAAAACGGCTTTTTCGTATAAATGTTCTTTTTTGTCTAGCATAAATTTCCTTTCGGCATTTGTACAAAGATAATACTTTGATTTTCACCATTAAAAAATCTCAGATAAAATTAACTGAGATTTTTATTAATACTCTTATTTTTTTTTAATCCCAGTCAGCGGCTACAAATCTCATTTTTTTTCCGCTCGCATTGGTCAACGTGAGATAATGTCCTTCCACTTTATAATTGGTCATGGACGGAAGTTCTTTTGAGAAAGCAGACTCTAAGTCCATTGCTTTATCGCACATCATCATGGTACTTCCAATAGCTGAAAATTTAGCTGTCCCGTTGGTGTTAAAAGTTGCGGACCCAAACATATTATTACAACCCATATTTGCAGCAAATCTTGCCGGTTCTTTTTCATTACTCAAATCAAGATGTGCTTTATTACTCATCATTGAATCTTTTGTAAAATCCTGAAATTCGACTAACATCCAATCTCTTTTTATATTTTGAGGAACGTTGGTTTGAGTCGTGCAGTTTGCCAATAATAAAAGTCCGAAAATGGCGATGAAGCCAGCTGCTATTTTTTTCATTTTTAAAAATTTCCTTTTACATTACTATTTCTATGCCATCCAGTACTTATCTTTTGGCAGAGAAAGAATAAGTTTAGTTCGCCAATTTCTTTATTGGTTATCACTTCAATTCCTGCTTGAATTGCGTTGCACAAATCTCTAATTTTTTAAAGTATAATCTTTCAGAGCTTCCAGACCCATGATTTCGTGGAGTTTTACTTGGTTTGTTCGTATCTTTCTTTACTATAAATCACATCGTCCCCAAGGCTTGATTCGAAAAGACTGCCTTTGGTTTCTATTTCGAAAAAACAAATGCTTTCTCATCGTTTGCTCAAACAATTATATTTTAAAGGTTTACCCTAAAATCGACCGTTTCTAACTCGAAAATTTTTATTGCACAGTTCAAATTATTCATGGTTGCTTTTGTGTTTTCATCAAAAATAAGAAAAACAATGTCGTTCGTCGATTTAAAATATCGTTCGTCGATCCGCTATTTTCATCGATTAGAATATTTTTGTAACTTAGTCACAAACTAAAAAACCATTACAATGAAAACAATATTCTGTAGGAATGAAATTTCAGACGGTAACGATTCTTCCATTAGAGGATTACCGGGAATCACGAATCCAAGATAAATATCACCCAAATATGAGGTGGTGGTTGGTTCGAATATAATTCTAGCAAAACTTCCAGAACTTAAATTTATAAGTAGAAGATAACAAAGCTTCTGCTGATTTAGCAGGAATCGTCCTGAAACCAATGACCGACTCCGGAGTTTACACCAATGAATGTTAGTGCATTCAGCAACCATGAAACTTTAGTCTTAAAAAAAATAATTTATGTAAAACATTTAAAACCATTAAAAAAAACACTATCATGAAAAAATTACTATCTATTACAGCAATAATGCTAGGATCCATCCTTGCATCTGGCTCATCTCTCGGAAAAATGAGCGATCAATTCGTTATCAAAAATTCCAATCCTTACGAAAAATTAGAAATTGCCGAAAAGGCGAAAGCCGCCATTGAAGCTGGAGATGCTTCACTCGGTGAGAAAATTTCTTTTACAGTCGCTCCGGAATCAGCAGCAGAAGAAAACTTAATTGTGGTTGATTTAACTGTACAAGACAGAGTTACCTTTACTGCAACCACAGGATTATCTTCTGGGACGGTAAGCGGTGGAACCTTCGACGGTTTCTACTTAAAAGACCTTTTGTTAAATGCGGGCACTGTGGGAGTACCAGTTAATCCAGGTTATTCAGGTACCCCAACTTTCACTGCCGCATCGGTTCCAACAAACAATATTCCGAAAATGTACCGTAATGCGGGGAATGATCCAGGACTGAACATTTATGGTTATTCAGCAACAGCATCGACAACTTTTACGACGGGACAACAAGCATTCACCGGCACCGTTACATGGACTGTTAGTACAGCGGTCTATGATGCGATGCTAACTGCTCCTGCTGCAGGAGGAGAGGTTTATTTCGTTGCAGACAGCGTAGGAATGCTTGGATCAGCTACTTTGATTGGTAAATATTCAGTACTGAAACCAACATCAGGACCAGATAACTTATTGGTGGTTGATTTGTCAGTACAAGACCGCGTTACCTTTACTGCAACCACGGGATTGTCTTCAGGAACGGTAAGCGGTGGAACCTTCGACGGTTTCTACTTAAAAGACCTTTTGTTAAATGCGGGCACTGTGGGAGTGCCAGTTAATCCAGGTTATTCAGGTACGCCAACTTTCACTGCCGCATCGGTCCCAACTAACAATATTCCGAAAATGTACCGTAATGCGGGTAATGATCCAGGACTGAACATTTATGGTTATTCAGCAACAGCATCGACAACTTTTACGACCGGACAACAGGCATTCACCGGCACCGTTACATGGACTGTTAGTACAGCGGTCTATGACGCGATGCTAACTGCTCCTGCTGCAGGAGGAGAGGTTTATTTCGTTGCAGACAGCGTAGGAATGCTTGGATCAGCTACTTTGATTGGTAAATATTCTGTAGTGAAACCAGCCTTAGCTGTAGCAAACACCACGAAAGACAATATCTCAGTATATCCTAATCCATTCACCGAGGTGCTGAATATTTCTGATGCTCAGAATGTAAAAAGTGTGACTATTCACGATATGTCTGGAAGACAAGTTAAAACTCTAGCTTCTTCTGCAAATCTTAATCTTTCTCAACTTAAAGAAGGAGTTTATATCGTAAATCTTCATATGAAAGATGGAAAAACTCAATCATTTAAAGTGATCAAAAAGCAATAACCATGAAAAAATTAAAATCAATGGTCGTTTTTTAATCAAGGAAAGTTTTATTCCTATTTTTAATAAATTTAAATGGTTCAGAAATATATTCTGAGCCATTTTTTATTCCATTATTTTTAATCAAACTTGAATTCAGAAAAATAAAAAGAACAATGATCACATTTCATTTAACGGAATTATTTTGCAACACGTCGAAATAAATACCGCTTTCCTTCAATTTCCATTTTCGGTTGAAGAACTTTTCGGAAAAAAGAACAAGTGAAAATAAAAGCGATCTTTGATAAAAAAAAGAATATAGCGGAAGTTTAGCCAAAATGAAAAACGATTTCCACATGATTGGATTAACGCAAGATATTCGGAAAAAGCCCGGGAAATATTTCGGTGATGAAATTTCGATAAAACTTTGGAAAGATAAAGAGGAAAGAATCGTAATATTCGGGAAGATGTTCTAATTGTTTTCAATGAAAATTTAAAGGCAAAAGAATTATTTGATGTGATGAGTTATACACTTGACAAAGAATATATCCGCTGGATCCTGGAAGCGAAAAAACCAGAAACCCGTGAAAACAGAAAAGTAAAAATAATCGAAATAATCTTAGCTCGAAAAAAGAATTTAATGGAAAAAATAAAAAGACTGGAAACCGAAAGACTTCTTCTGGAACCAATGACTATTAATGAAGCACCATTTATTTTGGAGCTATACAATTCACCGAACTTCATCAAATTTATTGGTGACCGAAATATTAAATCAATTGACGATGCTGAGAATTATATTATCAATAAATTTCTACCTCAATTCGAAAGACTGGGATATGGCAATTTTCTCATCAAATTAAAAGCTGACGAAAAGAAAATCGGTAGCGTAGGAATTTTTGAACGAGAAGGTTTAGAAGTTCATGACATTGGTTTTTCTTTCTTACCAGAATTTGAAGGAAAAGGTTACGGTTTTGAATCCGCTAAAAAATTAATGGAAACCGCCTTTTCTGAATTGGGTTTAAAAAAGATTTCGGCAATCACTTCGAAAGAAAATGTGGCTTCACAAAAGCTTATTGAAAAACTGGGCTTGAACTATTTAAAAACAATTAAGCTTCCTGATGACGACGATGAATTATTATATTACGAAATTGAAAATATTGCTAATCTTCTTCAAAAATAAAGGACACCTTTTTTGAAGGTGTCCTTATTATATATACTAATAAACTTTAGTTTGGTTTCCAGTCAACCACCGCTCTAATAAATGCCTCTGCATTTTCCAACGGAATATTGGGTAAAATACCGTGTCCTAGATTGGCAATGTACCGGTCTTTCCCAAAACGATTAATCATTTCGCCTACCATTTTCGTGATGGTTGCGGGTGAAGAGTTCAATCTGTTAGGATCAAAATTCCCTTGCAAAGTCATGGTGTGATTCGTTAGC
>NZ_JBGZYM010000082.1:0-36946 GCF_041824135.1 Kaistella sp.
GGAACTGAAGATGCAAAAACCATCGAACCAGCCGAAGATTATATTTTGCCATTTGGAAAAGGAAATATCCTTTTAGAAGCCGATCAATCCGAAACTGAAAAAGGCAGAACAATGCTTATCGTTACTTATGGAATGGGCATTTATTGGGCAAAAGAAGCAGCTAAAAATTTTGCAGGCCGAGTTGAAATTATCGATTTGAGAACCTTAATTCCTTTGGATGAAAAACTGGTTTTCGAACGGGCAAAACTTCACGGAAAATGTTTGGTTCTAACAGAAGAACAATTGAACAATTCTTTTGCAGAAGCGTTTGCTCATCGCATTTCAAAAGAATGTTTCAGATATTTAGATGCGCCAGTTGAAGCGATGGGTTCACTTAATTTACCTGCCGTTCCGATCAATTTAGTTCTTGAAAAAGAAATGCTTCCAAACGCAGAAAAAGTTTCAGGGAAAATTGGGGAGATGTTGAAGAATTGAAAGCTTTTTGTGTATTTTTGGTAATTAACACAAATTATGAAAACAATTGTTATAAATAAACAGCAAGAAATTGAATTAAACCAAATTTTTAATGAATTAGTTTATTCTTTGAAAAACACTTATTCTAATGAAGACTTATTAAAACTAACAGGAATAATTCTTAAAGAAAGTGGATTACAAACTTATAATTCAAAAAAAGATATAACGGTAAGTGTTTTAAAAACTACAGGAAAATATAGTGAAAAAATTTTCACATTTACAAAAACAAAGTTTAGAAAATACAAAACTAATGGTTTGCGAAACCAATTTTCAGAAGATCTTGAATTTTCAAAAGATTTTTTAATTAATTCCCCAAATAAAATTATAGATACAGGAATTTCACTAAAAAATAAATCTCTTGCTTTTAAAAATGATTTTTTAATTAAAAGTAAAAATGAAAAAATTGAACTTATTTCTGTTGCATTGATGAGTTTATTAATTTTTTTCGCTTCAGCTGGCGGAGAAGATTTTGAAGGTGGAATTCCAGATTCAGATTTGAACATAGGAATTGGATTTCATAGACATATTTTAAGTCATTCTATTATTATTGGATTTCTTGTTGAATTTTTAATGAGAGCAGGAATAGAAGTAATTAACAAAACTTATAAAGATCTACCAGCTGAACATCACAAATTTTGGGATAATGCAAATCAATATATAAATAAACATAAAGGAACTGCAATTGGTTCTATGTGGGCAGGAATTTGCGTTCATTTAATTAAAGATTCTGGAATTTTAGGTCATGGAATGAAACCTTATAATGGAATTCCTCTAGAATTATCAAATGCAACACATCAAGGTATATTTGCAGGAAATGGTGCTTTATCAGGAATTTTCGCTTATAAAAAATAGATAATTATGGATAAAACAAAAGTTGAAGGAGAAATAATTAAGAATATTTATTATTCAGCATCTTATATGGATGGTGAAATAATGACAATTTTTATAGATCTTGAATCAGGAAAAAGAATTAGATTTAATGGCTACGGTATTGGCTCACCTGATACTGATAAAAATTTTGAAGATTTATTTGTATTAAGACCCGATGTCAATTATTTTGAAAAAAATCTATTTAATAGAAATTTATATTTAGGAAAAAGAATTAGTAAAATATTCAATGCTTCTGATTTAAATAATGAGTGGGCATATTTTGTTTTGGAAAATAATCTGAAAATTTCAATTCATAACGATTTCCATAACAAAGCGCTTTATTTAGGAGAATTTAGATGGGTTCCTGATTTAGCTATTTTTGTGAATCCTGAAAAAGCTCCCTTAGTTTAACTATAAATTCTGCTAAAAATCTAAATTCACTCATTTTGGCGAGTTTTTCATCTTGTTGTGTATAAAATTTTATATTTAAAATTATGTATATCCGTATCTAATGCTAGTATAGAATTTAAACCGGCGTTAACTACTGCAATTGCTATAGAAGCAACGATCAATAAAATATCTTTCTTCTGCATCGTTAAATATTAGGAAAATAAAAGTACTAAAAATATCAGTACAATTATTTTTTTTATTTCGGCGCACATTTCCGACTATCCATTGTAATCTTTTTTTGTTCTTTCAGTTTTAAAAACTTTATTCACGAGAAAAAAAAGGATTTCCATCTCTATCCCCACCAAAAAGCAGCCGCAATAATAATATACAGTCCAATTAAAGCCACGCCTTCCAGCCAAATACTTTCACCATCAAAAACGATAAACGCACTTACCAAAACTGCAAGCGCCAAGGCCGCCAATAAAAGTGGACTTAATACAAAAGATAAAATTGCACCTCCTAAAAAGAAAGATAAAAGAATAAGCAAAGGATAAACGACCAATGCAATCTGAAGCGACGAATTCATAATGACACTTACCGCGTAATCAGATTTATTTTTCAGAGCCAGTTGAATTCCGACAATATTTTCAATCGCATTTCCGGCAATCGCCACAATAATAAGTCCGGAAAAAACTTCATTAATTCCTAATGAGTCCATCGCAGGAGTTAGAGCATCCACAAACCAATCCGACACAAATGCCGCCCCAACACCGGACGCGGCCAGGACTATTAAGGTAATTGGTAACGACCATGAATTTGGATGTCCTCCCCCATTTTCATCGGGCCTGAATGACTTGTCTCCTTTTATTGAAAAGCTCAAGTAAGCACCAAAAGTAATCAGTAAAACTACCGCAACAATCATATCCAGCATATTCAAATGACTTTCGGCAGGCGTATGAAGATAGTACGTCAAAGTTGGAACAGCCATGGCCGCAAATGCGAGAATCATCAAAACTGCATTCATTTTGGGCGGCTCTGAATGGAAATATTGGCGGCCGTTTTTTAAGCCTCCAAATAAAATAGCCATTCCAAAAACCAAAACAGAATTTCCTAATATTGAGCCAACCAATGCTGCTTTTACCACGGTATCAAGACCAGCTCTCAACGCAAAAATACATACAAACAATTCAGGTAAATTTCCCAAGGCTGATTGTAAAACTCCTGTTGCTGCAGGCCCCAATCGGTTTCCCAACTGTTCCGTAGCTTTCCCAACAATCATCGCAACCATCACCAACGACGCTGCTGAGAGCGCAAATAATAGGACGGAATTGAGACCGGCGTACGTCGAAATCCCTGTAACTGCTGCAATTGCTATAGAAGCAACGATCAATAAAATATCTTTCTTCTGCATCGTTAAATATTAGGAAAATAAAATTGCTAAAAATATCAGCACAATTATTATTTTTTATTTCGGCGCACATTTCCGGCTATCCATTGCAATCTTTTTTTTTTTGTTCTTTCAGTTTTAAAAACTTTATTAACGATAAAAAAAAGGATTTTCATTTCTATCCGGGGCGCAGGCAGTTATAAAAACAAAAACATCATACCATTACAGATTATTTCATTTATTAAAGAAATGCAATTATAAAATCATAAATAATCAATTAGAAGTTTTAAAGGATTTAGTATTTTTGTAGAAACCCTTCAAAACGATGCCCGAAAACATCCAGCAAAAAATAGAAGATCTGCGCACAGAACTTCACCAACATAATTATAACTACTACATTTTAGATGAAGCCACAATCTCTGATTTTGAATTTGATTTAAAATTAATAGAACTGCAGGAACTCGAAAAAAATCATCCTGAATTTTATGATGCTAACTCTCCTACTTTGCGAGTTGGTGGCGAAATCACCAAAAATTTCCCAACGATCCAGCATCAGTTTAGAATGTATTCTTTGGATAATTCTTACGACTTCGAAGATTTAGAAGACTGGGAAAAACGGATCGTCAAAACCATTGAAGATCCAGTAGAATTTGTGGCAGAATTAAAATACGATGGTGCCTCAATTTCTATTCTTTATGAAAACGGAAAATTGAAACAAGCCGTTACTCGTGGCGACGGTTTTCAAGGGGACGAAATTACGGCGAATGTGAAAACAATTTCAGATATTCCTTTAACGCTGAAAGACGATTTTCCTCATCAGTTTTTTATGCGGGGTGAAATCTATTTAACTCGAAAAAACTTTGACAAAATCAATATCCGTCGCGAAGAAGAAGGTCTAGATCTATTTATGAATCCGAGAAACACCGCTTCTGGAAGTTTGAAAATGCAGGATTCTGGTGAAGTTAGCAAACGTAAACTTTCGGCAGTCCTTTATCAATTTATCTCTTCTGAGATTCCAACGGAAACGCATTGGGAACTTTTACAAAATTCCAAAAAATGGGGTTTTAAAGTTTCTGATCAGGCGAAATTATGCAGGAGTTTAGAGGAAGTAAAACAGTTTATAACTTATTGGGACGAGCACCGACACGAACTTCCCTTTGAAATTGACGGAATTGTATTGAAAGTAAATTCAATCAAACAACAATCAAAACTGGGTTATACTGCGAAATCTCCGCGTTGGGCAATGGCGTATAAATTCAAAGCCGAAAAAGTAGAAACCGAATTACTAACTGTCACTTATCAGGTTGGTCGTACTGGAGCAATTACGCCCGTTGCAAATTTAAAACCGGTTTTACTCGCAGGAACGATTGTTAAAAGAGCGAGTTTGCATAATGAAGACATCATTAAAAAATTGGGTTTACATGAACATGATTTTGTTTATGTAGAAAAAGGCGGCGAAATTATTCCGAAGATTGTTGGCATCAACGAAGAGAAAAGAAAACCTGATAGTCAAGAAATTCAATATATATCCAACTGTCCAGAATGTGGAACTGAACTGGTGAGAATCGAAGATCAGGCGATCCATTTTTGCCCGAATGATCTGCATTGTCCGCCGCAAGTTGTGGGAAGAATGATTCATTATGTTTCCAGAAAAGCCTTAAATATTGAAGGTTTAGGCGCCGAAACAATTGAACAATTATACAGAGAAAAATTGGTGGAGAATCCCGCAGATTTTTACGCTTTAACCAAAGAACAAATCCTTCCATTAGAAAGAATGGCTGAGAAATCTGCCCAAAATATTATGGATGGTGTTGAGAAATCAAAAGAAATTCCATTCGAAAAAGTATTGTTCGGAATTGGTATCAAACACGTTGGAGAAACGGTTGCAAAAAAATTAGCCAAAAATTTTGATTCGATCGATGATTTGAAAAGCGCAACCGCTGAAGAACTCGTTCAAGTAGAAGACATCGGTGGAAAAATTGCTGAAAGTATCGTCAACTTCTTTAATGATCCTGAAAATATTCTGATGATCGACCGCTTGAAATCGTACGGAGTTCAACTGGAGAAAGGAGAAAATACAACTGAAGCTTTAAGTAATATTTTAGAAGATAAAACATTTCTCTTCACGGGAAAACTTTCTTTATTTACAAGAGATGCCGCCGAAGAAATGGTTGAGAAACATGGTGGAAAAAACATCTCTGCTGTTTCAAAAAATTTGAATTACTTAGTTGTTGGTGAAAAAGCAGGAAGCAAACTGAAAAAAGCTCAAGAAATAGGTACGATCGAAATTTTTGACGAGCAACAATTTTTAGACTTGATCTCTAAGTAGGAAAAATAGAGACCGTTTTATCAAAAACTCGGTAATTGTCAGTAGCTCAAAATTATCACAATACTTTTCCATAAAATACAACTATCCTTTATTAATGATGGTTTTAATTAAATATATGTGTTTTCAATAAAACGTTAACAAACATTGATTTAATTACATATACTCTCTAAAATTAGCCTTTTTAATAGATTTTAAAAAATATATTCTTGTTTTAATTTTTGTATTACAATTTTATTTACATTTGATTCAATTATTAAATAAATATTGTCATATGAAAAAACATGTATTTTCTGTAGGATTGATAATGCTACTAATTGGAGGTCAGATTTCAGCGCAAGATTTTGTGAGTAAAAGAAATATAGACACCAACGGCCGAGTAGATCTAATCACATTTACGGGCGGTTTAAGTTCAAAATCAGCCAACACCGATAACGTTCTGAAACAAAGTTTAGGTCTTGATTCAAGATCAACTTTGCAAAGTATAAAAATGGAACTGGATCCATCAAGTTCTTTCGTCGATGAAAAATTTCAATTGTATTATGATGGAATTAAAGTACAATATGTAGTGTATACCTTGCATTCTCAAGATGGAAAAATGCTAAGTTTATCAGGAGACATTTTCCCGATTGACGACGTAACTACCAAACCTTCGCTAAACGCTGGAACTGCTTTAACATATGCAATCAAACATACGGGCGCTCAAAAATACATGTGGGAAGATGCGGAATATGTGAAAGAGAATTCTTATCAAAAACCACAAGGTGAGCTTGTTTTAGTTCCGATCGAACAAAATGATGGCTCTTTTAAATTGTTATTAGCTTACAAATTTGATATTTATGCAGCACAGCCATTAAGCAGAGAATACGTTTATATAGATGCATTGGATGGAAAAGTTTTATTGACGGACGCCATTATCAAACATGCTAATAATTTCTACGGTAATATTTCAGGTACTCACGATCATGGATCAGCGGAGAATTCTGATGCTTCACAAATTAAATTAGCTTTGGTTAATGGAAATGCGGCGACAAGATATGCTGGCTCGCAGGTAATCTCTACCACGTTGGTTGGAAGCAGCTATGCATTGAGAGACTCTTCACGTGGAAGTGGAGTTTTTACCTACAACTTAAAAAAAGGAACAACTTTAAAAACAACTGACTTTACAGACGCTGATAATAACTGGAGTGCCGCCGAGTTTAATAATGCTGCATTTGATAATGCTGCTTTAGATGCTCATTGGGGAGTTTCCAGTACCTACGATTATTTTAAAAATACCCATAATCGAAACAGTTACAATAATGCTGGAGCTGCTTTGAAAAGTTACGTTCACTATAGTTCTGCTTATGAAAACGCCTATTGGTCAGGTTCTGAAATGGTTTACGGAGATGGCGCTTCTACATTTGCACCATTAACTTCTTTAGATGTTACCGCGCATGAACTTGGACATGGAATCTGTGAATATTCAGCCAATTTAGTTTATAGTAGAGAATCCGGAGCGATCAATGAAGGTCTTTCTGATATTTGGGGTTCTGTGGTAGAGAATGCTTTTGCTCCAACCAAACAGAACTTCTTAATCGGTGAGGATATCACAAAAATCTCTCCTTATTATTTAAGATCTATGAGTAATCCTAAATCTGGTTTAAGCGCTCAGCCAGATACTTATCTGGGCACGAACTGGAAAGCCGCAACAAGCAGTTGTACTCCAACGCAGTCAAATGACCAGTGTGGTGTTCATTACAACAGTGGCGTGTTAAATCATTTTTTCTATATTTTAACACAAGGAAAAACCGGAACTAATGATAAAGGAAACTCTTACTCCGTGACCGGAATTGGTTTCGCAAAATCTGCAAAGATCATTTACAGAATGGAGACCTCTTATCTTTCTTCTAATTCCACTTATGCGAATGTTTTAACTTACGCTATTCAATCTGCAAAAGATCTATACGGCGCAGATTCACCTGAAGCAATTGCAACTCAAAATGCATTATACGCGGTAGGGCTAGGCACTGCATATTCTTCTGGATCAGGCGGTGGCGATACTACCGCTCCGTCGGCTCCATCGAATCTTGCTGCAAGCGGCACCACTTCCGTGGCGACTACTTTAAGCTGGACCGCCTCTACCGATAATGTAGGGGTTACTGGTTATGATGTTTACAGTGGTTCCAGTTTATTAGGAAACACTTCTTCAACATCTGCTTCAATTACTGGCTTAACCGCTTCTACAACATATAGTTTTTCTGTGAAAGCAAAAGACGCGGCTGGCAATGCTTCAGCTTCAAGCAACGTATTATCTGTCACTACCGGAACAACCACAACTCCACCAGTTTCATATTGCGCCTCAAAAGGAAATTCTACTTCTGATGAAAAAATCAGCAAAGTAGTGTTCGGAACAATAAACAATATTTCTACTGGAACTGCCGGGTATGAAAACTTTACAGCTCAAATTGCGAATGTAAATAAAGGAACTGCTTACACAATAACCATAACTCCGAAATGGACTTCAACTACCTACAATGAGGGTTACGCCGTTTTCATCGATTATAATCAAGATGGCGACTTCTCTGATTCAGGGGAAACTGTGTTTACGAAAGCTGCTTCTAAAACAAATCCAGTTTCAGGATCAATTACAATTCGGTCAACTGCTCTAACTGGAAATACGAGAATGCGGGTTGCGATGAAATACAATGGAATACCGACTGCTTGCGAAACCTTCTCTTATGGACAGGTTGAAGATTATACATTGAATATTAAACCAGCCGGGACCGTTGCTGAATTAGTTGGTGTAAATGCCGAAAACGCAGTTAATGTTTATCCTAATCCGGTAAAAGATATTTTGAATATCGCTGCCAAAGGAGATTATAATTATCAATTAATTTCGACAGATGGAAAAGTTGTTAAAGATGGCAATCAATCTGCTAGCGCGATTAACGTTCAACATTTACCAACGGGAATGTATATCATGAAGATTACGAAAGACGGAAAAACTTCCAGCCATAAAGTAATCAAAAAATAAAGTTCATTTATTTTTAAATCGACTTCGGTCAAAGTCGGGAGAATTAATTCTTCCGACTTTTTTTATGGAATACTTAATAGTTCAAATGTAATATTAGCTAAAAAATTACTACTTTTAAAACACAAAAACAATTAACCAAATTCAAAAATGAAAATAAATCTCACTGGGAACTCATCAAATATAATCGGTCAAAAGTTTTCCTTTTTTACAGCAGAAAGTTGGCTTCAGGAAAAAGATGATTTTAAAGAAAAATTAAACGGTTTGTTCGCCGCGAAAAAAGACGAAACTTTTATTCTATTAGAAGAAAATTCGGTACATTATTTAGTTGGTTTAGGATCGAAACCACAGAATTTTGAAGTCCAGGCATGTGCTGAAAAGTTTACGTACGATTTTAGAAAAAAGATCAAAGCAACTACTACTCTATTGAATTCTGAAAACTTTAATTCAGATCAAATTGAAAGTCTAGTAAAAGGTTTGTATTTAGGAACTTACGAATATCCATTTAAAGGAGAACATCCGGTATTCCATTCTGATTTTTCTCTACAATTAAATTCCGTTTCAGAAGAAAATTTGAAACAGCTGGAAATGAAAGTTGTAGCAATCTGTGAAGGACAATTCGCCTGCATGGAATGGTTAAATAAGCCACAAAATTTTAAAAGAGTTCCGCATATTTCAGAATTTTTAGATGAAATCTCAGAGAAATATAATTTAAAGAAAACCGTTTTCGATCGCAAAAAATCGGAAGATTTAGGTTTGGGAGCTTTTCTTTCAGTCAATCAAGGAAGTTCTCAGGAAGCTGCTTTTACCATTTTGGAATATCAGTCCAATATAGAAAATGCAAAAACAATCGGTTTAGTTGGAAAATGTATTTTATTTGATACAGGCGGAATCTCTATAAAAGGTTCCGAAAATCTGCATTACATGAAATCAGATATGGGCGGTGCAACTGCTGTTATTGGAACTTTAATTGCAGCTGCAGAAATGAAACTTCCCGTTAATATTATTGCAATCTTACCGATTACAGATAATGCCATTTCAAATACCGCCTACATTCCGAGTGATGTCATTACCGCTTACAACAGAAAAACCATCGAAGTTCTCAATACGGATGCTGAAGGAAGGATGACGCTTGCAGACGGACTCTCCTATCTTGCGAAGAATTACAAAACCGATGTTTTGATTGATTTAGCAACATTGACCGGAAGTTCCGTTCGAATGTTTGGCTATACTTGTGGTGCCTATTTTTCTAATAACGATTCCCTGAAAAAATTACTGGAGCAATCTGGAGACGAAACCAATCAAAGATTGTGGAACCTGCCGCTTTGGGATATTTGGAAAGAAGACTTTACATCTGATGTTGCAGATTTCAAAAATATATCCTCAAAACCTTTCGGAGACTGTATCGTTGCAGGTAAGTTTTTAGAGCAATTTATTATGGACCATCCAAATTGGGCGCATCTTGATATTGCAGGAGTTGCTTTCGGAAATGTGCGTTATATGAAAGAAAAAGGCGCAACGGGTTATGGCGTTCAATTATTGATAGATTTCTTAGAGAATTTTTAACGAAAATTAGCATATTAGAAAATTTCTCTGTATAATTGAAAGAGGATTTTCAAATCGTAAACGATCGTAAGTGATTGCTATTAATTACTTAATAAAAAACTGTTTCAATTTTTGATTATTCAATAATTATTAAATTTCATTATATGAAGGAGAAAACGATTGTTTGTATTTCCTGTTATTATAAAGGATATGATTTTATGGACGAGATGAAAAAGCTTGGTAATAAAATCATCCTGATTGCATCTGAAAGTACGAAGGACAAAGACTGGCCGTGGCATGCCATAGACGAAGTATATTATATGCCGGAAGTTGAACCATCGGTTTGGAATCTGGATCATTTGGTACAGGGTTTTTCTTATTTATTAAAAGGAACCAAAATCGATCGCGTCATTGCCTTAGATGACTACGACGTGGAAAAGGCAGCTTTGCTTCGTGAATCTTTTCGAATCCCAGGAATGGGACAAACTACGCAACGTTATTTTCGCGATAAATTGGCCATGAGACAAATGGCGAAAGATTCAAATATTGATATTCCTCAATTCTCTTCGATTTTTAATGATGAAACGGTTAATGAATTTGTAGATCAAATTGCACCACCGTGGGTTTTAAAACCGAGATCAGAAGCCTCTGCGACGGGAATCATTAAAATTAAAACGAAAGAAGAGTTATGGAAAGCGATCGAAAATTTAGGAGAGAAAAGACATCATTTTCTTTTAGAAAGTTTTAAACCTGGCGATGTTTTTCACGTTGACAGTTTGGTTTATGATAGTGAAATCCGTTTCGTTTCAGCTTCTCAATATTTATCACCACCAATGGAAGTTTCCCATGATGGCGGTATCTTTAGATCAAAAACATTAGGAAAAAAATCACCGGAATTTAGAGCTTTAGAAGCAGCAAATAAAAAAGTACTAAAAAGCTTCGGCCTTAAGCATGGCGCAACTCATACCGAATTTATTCGCGGAAAAGAAGACGGGAAATGGTATTTCTTAGAAACCTCTTCCAGAGTTGGTGGCGCACACATTCCCGATCTGGTTGAAGCTTCCACTGGAATAAATCTTTGGCGCGAATGGGCAAGAATAGAAAATGCCTGGTTAAATGATGCACCTTACAAATTAGCAAAACCGACAGAGCTTTACGGTGGATTGATCATTTGTTTGTCGCGAGATAAAAATCCGGACTCTAAAGAATTTGAAGCACCTGAAGTTTACAAGTTTCTACCAATGGATTATCACGTAGGTTTGGTTTATCAATCAGATAAGGCAGAAAAAATCCAGGAACTTTTGGACGATGCAGCGATGAAAATTCACGACCATCATCTTAGCATAATGCCACCGAAATCAAAACCTACCTCTTAAATTTCTTTTAATAAAATCTAAAATGATTATGCCAAGAATTGAGCACACTGATTATTATTCTCATATCTTAGGAATGAGTTTAAAAGTTGAAGTCACAGGACATTTCGGTCATCCGATCATTATGTTTCCGACATCAAATGGGCAATATACCCAAAATCATGATTTTAAATTGAACGCGAGTATCAACAGCTTGATCGATCAGGGAAAAGTAAAATTATATAATATTGAGACTATCGACAAGTTTAGTTTCTATGATAAAAGTATTTCAGCTGCAGAACGAATCAGAAATTACGAATTATATATGCAGTTCTTGATTCAGGAATTTTTGCCTTATATTCAGAAGATGCATTCGGTTCATCGTGTCGCGGTAGCTGGAGCTAGTTTTGGTGGTTATCATGCCGCTAATTTTGCTTTCCGTTTTCCAGATGTGGTGTCGCATATGTTCTGTCTTTCGGGTGCATTTTCAATCCGGAATTTTATGGATGGATTTAGCAACGAACTCGTTTACTACAACTGTCCGAGGGAATTTGTACAAAACGATGAAAGCTTTAAATATCAACACATGCACATCGTGCTGAGTACTTCTGATCAGGATATCTGTTTAGAACAAACCCGCGAAATGGCTGGAATTTTAGCTTCGAAAGGAATTAATCATTGGTACGACGAACAAAAATGGATCAATCACGACTGGCCGCTTTGGCGAATGGTTTTCCCCACTTTTATTGGTAGGTTTTTCTCTTAAATTGAATATCGAAAATCGTAATTTTAAACACATTAATTAAAAAAAATAAAAATATTATGGCAAAGAAAGTAGGAATTTTATTCGGAATGGAAGATACTTTTCCGTGGGCTTTTATAGATAAAGTAAATGAAATGGGCAAAGGCGAAGTGATCGCGGAACCTGTTATGATCGATAAACTGGAGCAAGGTGCCGATTACGGTTATGCTGTAATTATTGATAGAATTTCACAAGACGTTCCTTTTTACCGCGCGTATTTAAAAAACGCGGCCGCAAGTGGAACTTACGTAATTAATAATCCATTTTGGTGGAGTGCAGATGAGAAATTTTTCAATAACGCATTAATGCTGAAATTGGGAATTCCGCTTCCTAAAACAGTTTTGCTACCTTCTAATGACCGACCGACCAATACGACGGAAACTTCGTTTAGAAATTTAAAATTTCCTCATGATTGGGATTACATTTTTAATTATATAGGATTTCCGGCATATATGAAACCTCATGATGGTGGTGGCTGGAGAAATGTGTACCGCGTAGAAGATGCAGAAGATATGTGGACCAAATTAGGCGAAACAGAACAGTTGGTAATGATGCTGCAGGAAGAAATTTTCTTTGAAGATTATTACCGCGTTTATTGTTTGGGTAAAAAATATGTTCACATTATGCCATACGAACCAAGAAATGAGCACCATTTAAGATATGCGACCACTCACAAAACAGAAGGAAAAGCAAGAGAGAAACTGTTGAAAGTAATTCATGATTATACCATCAAAATGAATGAAGCTTTAGGATATGATTTCAATACCGTTGAATTTGCGGTGAAAGACGGAATTCCGTACGCGATTGATTTCTGTAATCCTGCGCCAGATGCTGATAGAAATTCGGTGGGAGAAGAAAATTTCGCCTGGATCGTCGAGCATTCAGCAAAACTGGCTATCGAAAAAGCTAAAGAATATGTTCCTGGCAAACCAAATATCTCTTGGGGTAATTTTGTGAAAGATTCTATTAAATAATTGATTTTATTTCAGCTTAAAATAGAAATGAAATTTGAACTTTTAAGCTGAAATATTTTAATCCTAAAAACACAATAAAGATGCATAAATTTACCATAGGCGTTGAAGAGGAATATCAAATCATTGATGCAGAAAGCCGTGATTTGGTCTCTCATGTTTCGAAAATAATAGAAGGTGGCCACGCAACTTTAAAGGAAAATTTAAAGCACGAAATGCACGAATCTGTCATTGAAATGGAAACGGGTATTTGTCAAAATATCGCTGGAATCAGAGCAGAATTAACGGACTTGAGAAAGAGATTGATTAAAGTTGCGCATGAAAACAACCTTCGGGTTTCGGGTGGTGGCACGCATCCTTTCTCTCACTGGAAAAACAATCCGATCACCAAAGATCAGCGTTACGACAAAATAGTCAGTGATTTGGGAGATGTTGCACGATCGAATTTAATTTTCGGATTACATGTTCACATCGGTATTCCAAATCGTGAAGAGGGAATTAGAATTCAAAATGTGATGCGCTATTTTCTGCCGCACATTTATGCACTATCCACCAATTCCCCTTTTTGGGTCGGAAGTAAAACAGGCTTTAAATCCTATCGGCACGAAGTTTTTGCGAAATTTCCGAGAACTGGAATTCCAAGTTATTTCAATTCTGTTGCTGAGTTTGATTCCTATATTGACTTAATGATTAAAACCGGAACCATTGATAATGCCAAGAAAATCTGGTGGGATCTTCGTGTTCATCCTTTTTATCCTACTATTGAATTTAGGATCTGTGATATGCCTTTAAGAACTGATGAAACCGTTTGTCTGGCAGCAATTATGCAATGTTTGGTTGCGAAAATTTACAAACTGCACCAACAGAATATGAGTTTCAGAAGTTACAGACGATTGTTACTCAATGAAAATAAATGGCGTGCCTCCAAAGAAGGAATCGATGCTCATTTGATTGATTTCGGAAAAGAAACCAGCGTTCCTTTTGTTGATTTATTGAAAGAACTACTCGAATTTATTGACGATGTGGTTGATGAATTAGATTGCAGAAAAGAAGTTGAATACGCTTGGGAAATTATGAAAAACGGTACTGGTGCCGATAGACAGCTTCGCGTATACGAAGAAACAGGCGACTTAAAAGCAGTAGTTGATTATATGATCGCAGAAACAGAGCACGGAATTACATTCGAATAAGCATATTTTCTTAAATTTGCACCGTAAATAAATAGAATGAAAGATTTAAAAATTGCTTTGCTTGATATGAATAACAATCATGTTAATCAAGGTATGCGCAATATTAGAGAAATTTCACAGCAATTTAAGGAGCACTCCAATGAGAATGTTTTCATTACGGTTTTTGATGTAAGATATAAGGATGAGATCCCTGATATTCAAGATTTCGACATCTATATTTCGTCTGGTGGTCCAGGAAATCCACATAAAGAAGGTTATTCTTGGGAAGAAAAGTATGCAGATTTTTTAAATAATTTATGGCAACATAATTTGACTTCTGAACATAAAAAATTCGCTTTTTTAGTTTGTCATTCTTTTCAGGTAGCATGCATTCACTGGAGTTTAGGGAATATTTGTAAAAGAAAATCCTACTCTTTTGGAGTAATGCCTATTCATAAAACCGACGAAGGTCAAAAAGATTTTTTATTAAAGAATCTTCCAGAACCTTTCTTTGCAGTTGATTCCAGAGGTTATCAATTCATCGAGCCGAATTACGAAACCATTAATGAAATGGGTATGAAAGTCGTGGCGTTAGAGAAGGTTCGTCCGCATATTCACTTGGAAAGAGCGGTTATGGCCATTCGATTTTCTGATGAAATTTTTGGGACGCAGTTTCACCCAGAAGCCGATCCGAAAGGAATGCTGGCCAACCTAAAAATTGACAAGAATAGAATTGCGATGATCGAAAATTACGGAGTTGAGAAATATCTCGAAACCGTGGACCGCATGGATGATCCAGACAAAATTAATTTAACGCAGTCCCAGATTTTACCGCGATTTTTACAACACGCTTCCGAGCAGGTTATGAAGAATTTAGTGATGGCCTAACAGGTTTTCATTATTCTATATTCATGGGTTGTTCGCAGTAAAGCAAAAATTTGAAGTCATAGTCACAGAGGTGAAAAATGATTTCCAGTATTGATTTTAAATAAAACGAATACCATGATTCCTAAATATAGAAAACAGTTTAACGCTGATTACTCTACTGAAAAATACAATGCTTTAAAAGATGAACTTGCACAAAGAGCAGGAACAGAAGCACTTTTCAGAGTTTCAGAAAGTCCGATTTTTTTAACGAAAGACTTCAAAAATAAGATTGATGACGCTTGTAACAGTATTATTGATCAGATCAAAAAAATGTCTCCTAAGGAATTAGATCAAGCAGTTCCCGATAATTGTCGCGTTCCAAATGACCATCATAAACCTCATTTTTTAGCCATAGACTTTGGTATTTGTAAAAATCAGGAAACGGGTGAAATCGAACCACAGTTGATTGAATTACAAGCCTTCCCCACTCTTTATGCGTTTCAGGAGGAATATGAGGAAGTCGTTTCTGACCTTTTTCCTTTTTTAAAAAATTTAAGAACTTCACTTCCAAAACCTGAATACATTCAATATTTAAAAGAAGTTATCGTTGGTGACGAAAATCCTGAAAATGTAGTGTTGATGGAAATTTATCCGGATAAACAGAAAACGAGTATCGACTTCGCTTTAACAGAAAAATATTTAGGAATTACGACGGTCTGCTTAACCAAAGTTAAAAAAGAAGGCAAAAAACTTTTCTATGAAAAAGATGGAAAACTGGTTCCAATTCATCGAATTTATAACCGGGTTATTTTTGATGAACTCGACCATATTCCAGATCTAAAAACAGAATTTGATTTCCGTGAAGAAGTGGACGTAACTTGGGTCACTCATCCGAATTGGTTCTTCAAAGTTTCAAAATATATTCTACCAAAATTAGAACATCAATATGTTCCAAAAAGCTATTTCCTGTCAGAATTTCCAGCTTCCGAAAAATTGGAGCATTTTGTATTGAAACCTTTATTTTCTTTTGCTGGTAGTGGCGTTAATCTCGATCCTACCCAAGCCGATGTTGATGCGATTTCAGATAAAGAAAATTTTATCATGCAGCGAAAAGTATTCTACGAACCTTTATTCGAAGATACCAACGGCGAGTTTTCGAAATCAGAGATCCGTATGCTTTATCTTTGGAAAGAAAATGAGGAGAATCCTTTATTAATGGACAATCTCGCCAGAATGACCAAAGTTGCAATGGCGAATGTAGACTTTAATAAAAAAGATGCGATCTGGATTGGAAGTTCCCTCGCTTTTTTTGAAAAATAGAGGAAACTTAAAATTTAAAGAATTCACCAATTCGGTGAATTTTTTTTATGGTTTCTTATGAATATACCGAGAAAGCTTAATTCCTAAATCAGTCCAGATAATTTTGGTATTTCCGTTTCTTTCGAGATGATAATTGGCGGCTGAAATTTCCTCTAAAATAGCCTCGATATTGGCGCCATGAATAAATTTAGAGAAACTGTCCCATTTGAAACCACCTGACTCTATTTTTTTATAGACCAAACTTTGATTGCCATAATTTTGAAGTAACGCCAACCGAAACATTTCAGCACAATAGTCTAAAAAATTCATTTGTTTTTCCTTATTCCAGGTAGCAATTCTTCTTCCCCAAAGAACGATGTTCTTCAGAAATTCAGGTTTCTTTTTGACCTGAAATGCTTCGCGAACCCACATAATAAACTGTTCTTCAAAATCAGAATCGGTGTTTTCAGATTTAATCAGTTTTTGCGCAGCATTCCAATTTCCCTGTGCTTGAAAAACAATTTCTTTTCTTCTCTCCGCAGAAACCTCATTCTTAGTGAGCAAAAAACTTTCAATGTCTTCCTCTTTAATGCTGGGAATCTCCACGATCTGTGTTCTGGAAAGAATCGTTGGTAGCATATAATTGGCGTTAGAAGCGGTAAGAATAATGTACGTATTCTTTGGTGGCTCTTCCAGAAATTTCAGAAATTTATTGGCAGCATCTGTATTCATTTTATCAGCTTGCCAAACAATCAATATTTTGCTGCCACCTTCATAACTTTTAAGGGCGAACTTTTTATTAATTTCATCAATTTCTTCAACATAAATGCTGAGTTGTTTATTTTCGGATTCCAAGATTGTACTCCAGTCTTCATTATTTGAATAAGGATTAGCGAGAATCATCTCGCGGAAATTCTCAAAAAATTGACCTGTTAATCCACTTTTATTTGCTTTAAATACGGGAAAACTGAAATGAAGATCGAGGTGATTGAGGCTATCAACTTTAGTCGACGAATGTTCATTTTCTTTCTTTAAAATTTCTTTCGCAAACGCCAGCGCCAATGCTAATGTTCCGTAACCGTCTTTTCCTACGAATAACTGTGCATGACTTACGCGATTGTTGCTGATACTATCTTTCAGAAGGTTTTTAAGTTCACTATGACCTACAATTTGTTCCCAATTCATGCTTCAAAGATAAATATTTTTGTTGGATGAAGTAAGTGGAAATGCTTTTGATCATAACCAAAATTTTATGTAAAAAAAAATCAAAATAAATTTTATGATTATTCCTTAAATATTATCCTTTTTTAATGAAAAATAAAATGTTGAAGATTAAACGCTTTCATTGAGCAAAATAGTTGTAGAATGTGATTACAACAAATTTTAGAAGATTACGATCATTCCATAAGCTTAACAAACTTTAACCAAACTTACTTTCACAGTTCAGTATTATTTAAGATATTTGCGCATTATTTTTAAAAATAGAGAATGAAAAGATTTTTTGTATTGCCATTGATTGCTGCAGGTTATTTATTAAATGCACAAACGATAGGTAATTCTCCATATGCTGCCTTTGGAATCGGTGATGTAAAGTATGATAATACAACCGATATCAGTGCGATGGGTGGCATTTCTACCGCATATATTTGGGATTTCAACAACAACTTTAATTTCAGCAACCCGGCAGCCAATAAAAATTTAGAGCTAACTACTTTGAAGATTGAAGGAAGTAATGAGAATAACTTCTTCAAATCTAACAACGATAATATGAGTGTGACCAAGCATTCATCGTACTTATCTAACGTTACAATTGCTTTCCCAATTTCCAGTAAAGTGAAATTCGGAATGGGTTACCAACCTTACAGTTCAAAAAAGTACACGGTTTTAACCAATGAAGTATTAGGCAGCGGAAGTACACAGGCAAGTCTTTATCGTGGTGAAGGGACAATCAGTACTGTGCAAGCGGCTTTATCTTATCAAATTACACCAGAATTTGCTTTAGGTCTTCGATCTAATTTCTTCTTTGGAAATTTATATGATATTAACGAATTGACTTTTTCAAATGCTGAATTGATCAATGGTTATGAAACCAAGAATAAAGTGAAAACCTTTAATTTCACGTTGGGTACAGCTTATCAGAAAAAACTTCAAAAGGATAGAAAGTTAACTTTAGGAGCTACGTATACTTTGGGAACTACTGGTCTGATGGAAACAAGTTACATCAACAGTACTTATTATTACACGGACGGAGAAACCAAAAATAATGTGAGTATTATTGAAGAAAAATTCAGTGAAGATAAAAATCTAATCCCAATGGAATTCTCTGTCGGAGCCGGTTACGGAAAAGACGCCAAGTGGTTTGTTGGAACGCAGCTTGATTATAAGAAAGGAGAAACAATTCAGTTTTTAGGACAACCTTTTGTTAATGATAATTCCTATAAAGTTTCTGCCGGAGGTTGGTATTTGCCAAACTACAACAACTTTAGAAATTACTTTTCCCGTGTTACTTACCGATACGGAGCGTATTATGAAAAAGGAAATTTAGCTTTTAACGGAACCAATATCAATCAGTTTGCGGTTACCGGAGGAATGAGTTTTCCTTTCGAGAATAGGAGTGCAAGCAGAATGAGTGGAATCGATTTAGGAATTGAATTAGGTAAAAGAGGAACATTGGATAACAATTTGATCCGTCAAAATTTTATCAATGTAAAAATAGGAATTAATTTTGCTGACAAGTGGTTTAATAAACGACTTTATGATTAAAAAATGAATTTCATAAAAGAAATAGTATATAAAAATATAGCCGGCTTTTTTAGTTGTGCTATATTTTTTGCTTTGATATCTTGTGATGAAGATCTGGCGAAAATCAATAAAAACAGGAATACTAATTTCCCGTCGCAGATCATTAATAATGCGAATATCATCCAGCGGGATTCTGGGATGGTCAAATTACGCGCGACTGCTCCACTCATCGAGAAATACGAATATATTGATTCACCGTATATTGTCGCAAGAAAAGGTATTAATATTCTTTTTTATGATAAGAAGAAACCCACCGAACCTGGGAAAATCTCTGCGAAGTATGCCAAATTCAACGAAAGAAAGAAATTCTACGAAGCTAAAGGCAATGTAAAAATCATTAGCAATGAAAATCAAATGTTTGCTATGCAATCGGTTTATTGGGATCAGGTAAAAAAAGTAATTTATACTTCCGACACCGTTTACGTTACTGATAAAGATGGTTCTACCCTAGTTGGTGCCAACGGAATGAGAGCAAAAGATGATTTTTCTGAATATACCTTCTACAATAATTCGGGAGATATCAATGCTCAGAAAATCCCGGAGAAAGACCGATAGTATTCGCTACTCTTGTCGGCTTGCGATCTCAACTTTTACAGCAAAAATTCTTACATTTAGGAAAACTTTGATTATATGACTTTTCACGCATTGGGTTTAATGTCCGGCACCAGTCTCGATGGATTGGATATTTGTCATGCTTCTTTTGAAAAAGATGAATTCGGCAAATGGAACTTTCAAATTTTGCACGCCTCCACTTTTCCTTACTCTGAAACTTGGGAACATCAATTAAGAAATGCGATTCATTTATCCGCCGAAGGTATTTTTGAACTTAATGCTGAATATGGTTTTTATTTAGGTGAAAAAGTAAAAGAATTTATTAAAAAATATTCTTTAACAAATATCGATTTTATCTCTTCCCACGGACATACCGTTTTTCATCAGCCGCAGAAAAAATTTACCGTTCAAATTGGAGATGGTCGCGCAATTAAACTGCTGACAGATATTCCTGTTATTTACGACTTCAGAAGTCAGGATGTTTTAATGGGCGGAAACGGAGCACCGTTAGTTCCGATTGGTGACGAACTATTGTTTTCAGAATTTGATGCCTGTTTAAATATCGGTGGATTCTCCAATATTTCGTTTAAAGAAAATGAAAGAAGAATTGCCTTTGATATTTGTCCAGTCAATATCGTTCTGAATGATTTTGCTAAACAATTAGGAAAAGAATACGACGAAAATGGTGATCTTGCAAGAAATGGAATAATTAATGATAAGCTTTTGTCAGCTTTAAATTCTATTGAATATTATCAACAAAATCCGCCAAAATCCTTAGGTATGGAATGGGTTTCGAAAAATATTTTAACGAAATTTAAAAATCAAAATCCAGCAACAATTTTAGCGACTTTCACGGAACACGCTGCAATTCAAATCGCCAACATTTTTAATCAATATCAAATTAAGAAAGTTCTGTTTACCGGCGGTGGAACGTACAATTCTTTTTTAGTGGAAAGGATTAAAGCTAAAACCGAAACAGAAATTATTATTCCTGAAAAAGAATTGATTGATTTTAAAGAAGCTTTGATTTTTGCCTTCATGGGGGTTTTAAGAATGACGAATGAAAACAATATTTTATCATCCGCTACCGGAAGTTCGCGAGATCACTGTTCTGGAATTATAGTATAACCAATAAAAAATTAAAAAAAATACAGCTCAATGCAAATAGATATTAGACCTTTAAAAATTGACGATTACGACGAACTCAAAGAGACCATGCAGAAGGCATATCCTGCAATGTCCGAAAATATTTGGTCAAAAGCGAGCATTAAAAAACTGGTTAAAATGTTCCCTGACGGACAAATTTGTATTACGGTTGATGGTAAAATTGCGGCCGTTTGTTTGTCTTTGATTGTTCAATATGAATTGTATGGTGACGATCATACCTATAAAGAAATTACCGGAAATTATAGCTTCAATACCCATTCTGACACGGGAAATGTATTGTATGGAATTGAAGTCTTTGTTGATCCAGAATTTAGAGAACTGCGTTTAGCCAGAAGGTTATATGATGCCCGAAAAGAATTGTGTGAGAATTTAAATTTAAAGTCGATCATCGTTGGTGGCCGTATTCCGAATTATCATTTGCACAGTGACGAACTTTCTCCGAGACAATACATTCAGCAAGTTCGAAAAAAAGAATTGTATGATCCCGTTTTAAGTTTTCAACTGGCTAATAATTTCCTGCCAGTTCGGGTTTTAAAAAATTATTTACCGGAAGATCTGCATTCCGCAGAAAATGCTGTTTTATTGCAATGGAATAACATTTATTACAGCAAGAAGCCGAATACGATGCAGGATTCTGTGATTCGTTTGGGATTGGTACAATGGCAAATGCGTCATTTTAAAGATCTGGAAGCGTTCTACGAACAAGTAGAGTTTTTTGTGAATGTAATGGCAGATTACAAATCGGATTTCATTATGTTCCCTGAATTCTTTAATACGCCTCTACTCGCTCCGTTCAACGATTTGAACGAAAGAGATAGTATGTTTAAACTGGCTGAATTCACCGAGGAAATTAAGAATAAATTGTCTCAACTAGCGATCGGTTATAACATTAATATCATTGGTGGAAGTATGCCTTTGGTGGAAAATGACGAGTTATACAATGTTTCTTATTTACTTCACCGTGACGGAAAGATTGATGAACACAGAAAAGTTCACATCACGCCGAACGAAAAGAAATTTTACGGAATGAAAGGTGGAGATCAAATAAAAGTGATCGATACCGATTGTGGAAAAGTCGGCTTGGTGATTTGTTACGATGTAGAATTCCCTGAATTGCCGAGGATCTTAGCTGATCAGGGAATGAAAATATTATTTGTTCCTTATTTAACGGATACTCAGAATGCATATATGCGCGTTCGAAATTGTGCGTCGGCGCGAGCGATTGAAAACGAATGTTATGTTGCGATTGCGGGTTGCGTCGGGAATTTACCAGGTGTTAATAATATGGATATTCAGTACGGACAAGCTGCGGTTTTCACGCCATCAGATTTTGCCTTTCCATCGAATGCCATTAAAGGAGAAGCGACACCCAATACAGAAATGACTTTAATTGTGGATGTTGATTTGAATCTATTGAAAGAACTTCATCATTATGGTGCGGTAAGGACGATGAGTGATCGAAGGAAAGATTTGTATGATACCATTTCTCTTAAGAATGAAACGGAAAATGACACTGAATAAAATAAATCCTGAAACCATTATAGTTTCGGGATTTTTTATGAGTTAAATTAATTTGTACATTTACTTTAAATATTTACTAAAATGCCAGCATTAGAAATCATCATTTTTGAACCAAACACTTCTGAAGAATCTGAAGCTTTAAAAGCATTTGGTAAAGCTTTGAAATTAAAATTTAAAATTACCGAAACTGGTGGTTTTGAGGACAACCAAGAAATTGAAATCCCTGAAGCGCATAAAGCAATTGTAGCTGAAAGATTAGAAGATTATAAGAAAAACCCTAATAATAATTTGAATTTTGATGAGCTATTAAAAGGTATTAGAACAAAATACAACTTGTGAATTATCTCATTGAAAATAGACCTAGAGTTTACGATGATATTGTAGATGCGGTGGATTACTTCTTTTCAATAAACCCCAAATTAGCTGAAGATTTTTTAGACAGAATTGAAGAAGCCAAATACAGTATTTTAAATACGCCAAAAGGTTTTGTAGTGAAATATTCAAAAGTTCGAACAAAACTTTTAAAACAATTCGATTATCATATTTACTATATTATTGAAGAAAATAAAATCATCGTGCTTGCTGTTCTTCACGCACAAATTGGTAAAGATAAAATAAGTGAGATTTAAATCTTTTAAAAAATTTATCTAAAATCAAACCCACTGCAATTGCGGTGGGTTTGCTATTTGACTTACAATAGCACACGAAAGGATTCGATAGCGCAGTACCAGTTATTCTTTTAATCTGAATCATTGTATTGAATCATTGCTTTGACTGCAGATGATTTTGTATTATAAAGGCGTGCTTCTAATCCTTTATTATTTTCCAAAATAATACTATCGCTATTGTAAGATTTTATATGATAAGAATCTGCATTAATGTTTATTATATTATTTATAACGGTCCATTCACCTCTACCGAAAGGTTTTACCGATAATGTATCTTGATAGGTTTCATCTTCAAAAAATTTATATCTTGTATTGAAGCCAACTTTTTTATAATGCAGATAATCTCCTTCATAAAAAATCCAAACGACACTATCATTTGTTACTATTTTTAAAAACTCGTTGCTATTTCTGTTATTACAAGATGTAAATAAAATCGCAATAAATACAATATATATTCTCATATTCAAGTTAATTACCCGAAACCATTAAGCTTTATTAATTAAGCCTTTTGTAAAAGCAACTTAGACTCATTATGTTTTTACTAGAATTTTATTAAAAATCCCGAAAACAAAAATATTTTCGGGATTCAATTATTGTAATAAAAGGAGATACAGCAATTAGAAACTTCTTCCAACTTGGCACTTTTTACTTTTTACTTGGCTCTTTTTAAAGCTTAAATTCTAACTTCACATTAAAGAATCTCCCCGTCAATCTTACAGGAACAGGATAATTGTAACCAGAATTCACATCATTGACCCATTGATTTGCCACCGTATTACTAATATTAAAGGCGTTGAAGATCTGAACTCCTAAAGTCAACTCTCTGAAATTACCCCAGAAACCTCCGTTTACTTTATTGTCTTTTTGATCGATAAATACTTTAGATAAACCAATGTCAACTCTTTTATACGAAGGCAAAGTTCTTTGATAATTATATGGTGCTTCGAAATCTGGTTTTCCAAATTCATCTAGAGAAATCGGTGTTCCTGATGGAAGTCCGTTGGCATAAACCAAAGTAAGATTCACTCTCATCGACGGAAATTTCGGCATATAATCCTGATAGAACATAGAGAATCGGAAACGCGGATCGGTTGGTCTCGGAATATATCCTTGCTCATCAATATTTTCATACACTCTCGCATAACTTGCCGAGATCCATGAATCTACACCCGGAACAAATTCCCCAAATAATCTGGTATCAACTCCATAAGCATAACCTTCTGAATTATTTTTACCTGAATATCTGATTCTAACATTATCTAAATAGTACGGAATTAAATTGTCCAGTTTTTTATAATAGGCTTCAGTTGTTAACTTAAACGGACGTTCGGCCATTTTAAATTCATAATCATTTTTCAAGATAATCTGAATGGAACGTTGTGATTTGATGTCTGGATTAAACATTCCATTAACATCCTTGATCTCCTTGTAGAAAGGTGCCTGGTAATAAACACCTCCGGAAACGGTAAATAACATATCCATATCCCAGTTTGGTTTGATGGCGATCTGTCCACGTGGTGAAATAATCGTTTCATCATTAAAATCCCAGTGAGCCGCCCGAACTCCCGCATTTACAAAGACGCGGTTCTCGCCCCAATAAAACTTTTTAGAATATTGAGCATAAGCCGAAATCCTTGTCGGTTCAATATGATTCGCACCAGAAATGCTATAACGCAAACGAAGTTGAGAAGGATCCAAAGTTCCAGGATCAACATAATTTCGAGGCGTGCTGTACCCGAGAGAATCCACCAATTGCCATTCATTGGTAAAGTCTCTTAGATTTTCTTTTTCGAATTTTAAACCAACTTCAAAATCAGTATTGATGTCTGGCGAAAATTTCGTCTTAAACTGAGTTCCATACGTCTTCACCATTAAGTCATTTCTAGCGTGATCGATCTGTCCGCCAACATCGTAAGAAGCAACAGGTTCGCCGGTAACCGGATCAAAAGTCTGTAATAAATATCCAGATGCAATTGAATAATATTCACGCTCCCGATTTTGGTAAGCAAAATTATCTAAAGTGAAAGCCCATTTCTTGTTAGGTTTAAAATTAATGGAAGCAGTGCCCATCATATTTTTATACTTGTCATCTTCTTTCCCACTGTAGAAAACGCTTAGTTTTAAAGGAGATTGCAACGTTCCAAATTCAACTTCTTTCACTTTCGGAATCATTTCGTAATCATTCTTACTCCAATATCCGATGAAGGAAAAGCCCCATTTATCATTTAATTTATAATTAATGTAGGTCTGGAAATCCATGTACTGAGGGTTGAAATCGGTATCTTCATTTAAGGTATTCAACACCAAATTGGTATTTCGGTATCTTCCGGAAATCATCGCTGATAGTTTTTTATCCTTTGAAGCAAAACCTGTCGTAAGTCTTCCACCAATTAAACTGGCTTCTCCTGAAAGTTCAAATTTCGTAGGTTGGCGGTAATAGATATTTAAAGAGGATGACATTTTATCGCCATATTTCGCCTCAAAACCACCTGCTGAAAAGTTGATGGCTTGAACCATGTCCGGATTAATAATACTCAATCCTTCCTGCAAAGAATTTCGAATTAAAAACGGACGGTAAATTTCAATATCATTAATGTAAATAAGGTTTTCATCGTAGTTCCCACCTCGCACCATATATTGTGACGACAGTTCTGCGTTGGAATTTACGGATGGTAAAGTTTTCAAAAGCCCTTCAACTCCACCGGAAAGTGAAGCAACCTGTTGGGCTTCTTTCGCAGAAATCTCGATGGAAGTTAAATCGGTCACTTTTGGTTTTCCTTTTTTCTGAAATACTACTTCTTCAATTTCCGTTTCCCGTTCAGCTTTAACAAAAAGAACATTTACATCTTGAACTTTCGGATTGGTTTTAATATTTTTATTAAAACCTCTAAAGCTGGATTTTTGAACCGATAGTAATTGGTCAGATTCTGCTAAAGGAATTTTCACAAAACCCTTATCGTCTGTTGTAAAATCTTGATTATTATAAGAAACAGTGGCTTCAGAAACAGGTTTGCCGTCTTCATCTAATACTTTCAGATTAATTTGCGAAAAAGCAAAAACAGGCATCACCAATAAGGCTAATAAAATTTTTTTCAAGGCTGGAAATTTAGATTTTAAAGATAGCAAAAATCAAATAATTACTAGTTTGTTTTTGAGTGCAAATGTTAAAATATTTTAACTAATTTCGGAAAAAATTAAATATATGAAGCAAATCAGTTTTTTTTCAGTCTTTCTGATGATTTTTGTCCAGGCACAGAAATTTCAACCAGCGGTAGTCACTCTTAATAACAATGATCAGGTAGCGGGAAGTGTTGCATACAATACGCCAGTGCTCACGCCGCAAACATTTGAATTTAAAGACGCCTCAAATCAATTAAAAAAAATTGGAATGAACCAAATCAAAGAAGTTGATGTTACTGCTAAAACAAAATTTATAAAAGCGGATATTGAGATTTCAAGACATTCTGAAAACTTCCAGACCTTAGATCAAAATAAGGATTTCAATCTTAAAAAAGAGCAACATTTTATCGAGCAAATTGTATTTGGAAAGTACAATCTTTACAAATTTGCTGATAATAGAAATAAAGCATATTACTATTCTACCGCAAATTCAGACGGAATTAAACCGCTTTTATTTAAAGAATATTTTCTGGACAATGGTGACAAAACCAGCAACAAGGAATATGTAACAACGCTCCAGAACTTAAATTGTGGCAATATCGATTTTAATAATGTTCGCTACGTTGAGAGCAGTTTGATCAACTATTTTAATAAGATTAACCAATGTGATGGCGTAACATCCACCAAATATGAGAAAGCGAAAGGATATATGGAGCATAAAGTATTCGCGTTATATACTCAGAAACAAGAATTGAGCGAAGCTGGTTTCGGCGGCGGATATGAATTTGAATATCACCTTCCTTTTAACAATTACAGTTTTGCCGTGGCGGCTGCACCTGGATTTACTATTTATAATATAGACGAAAATGTGGAGCTTTCTCCTTATCACAGAGCTTACACCAGGATTATTTCACTACCTGTTCTTTTAAGATATTATCCAGTGAAGACCAAGGATTTTAAATTGTATGCTTCTTACAGTATCGTGAATTTTTCACAAGTGACTGATGAATTTATTCGTTACAATAATAGCAAAGAATCACACAAATATTTTACTGCTTTTGTCAATAATTATTTTGAAGTTGGGGCAAGATATAAAGCAGTTGAAGGATTTGCGAGATTTAATTCAAAACTTGTAGATAATGCCATTTCAGTAGGATTAAAATATAATATATATTCTACAAAAAAATAAGAGAGGCGATTATAAAATCGCTTCTCTTACTCGTGTTAATTTCTGTAATAATTCTTCCAGTTTATCCAATCGAAGCATGTTGGCTCCATCAGAAAGTGCACAGCTTGGATCGGGATGCGTTTCGATGAATAGTCCGTCTGCACCTACAGCAATTCCTGCTTTGGCAATGGTTTCAATAAGTTCTGGTCTGCCACCTGTTACGCCAGAACTTTGATTCGGTTGTTGCAAAGAATGGGTCACATCTAAAATAACAGGCGAATAATTTCTCATGGTCGGTATTCCTCTGAAATCAACCACTAAATCGGTGTAACCAAAAGAATTTCCTCTTTCGATAATTGCGGTTTTAGGATTCCCCGAATCGTTTACTTTCTGCACTGCAAACTGCATCGATTCAGGAGAGAGAAACTGGCCTTTTTTCAAACTCACACATTTCCCCGTTTTTGCCGCAGCGATCAATAAGTCGGTTTGACGAACTAAAAATGCAGGAATTTGTAAAACATCAACATATTGAGCTGCTAAAGCTGCATGTTCATTTTCGTGAATATCGGTTGTGGTAGGAATATTAAAAGTTTCTCCTACTTTACGTAGAATTTCCAAAGATTTTTCTTCGCCGATGGTGGTGAAAGAATCTACTCTGCTTCGGTTGGCTTTTTTAAAACTTCCTTTGAAAATATATGGAATTTGATATTTATTAGTCATTTCCACAATTTTCTCCGCGATATTTAAAGCCATTTCCTCCCCTTCAATAATGCACGGTCCGGCAATCAGGAAAAAGTTTTTTGAATCTTTGTGATGAATGTTTTCTAAGTATTGAATCATTTATAATGTTTGATATTGAAAATTGACGTTTAAAATCTCTAGATATTTACAAAAATACGGAATTTTTCAATTAAATTTCTCATCAGTTTTCTTAAGTCCAAATGCTTTTTGTAAAAAAAAAACAGGCTCTAGCCTGTTCTACTTAATTATTTTATATAATCATTGATTTGTCCAACTTCAATCTCTTTATCAATTTCAGGTTTGGTATAAACTTTATATTTGTTGCAATTGCCTTTTAAAGGTTCGATAAAATACTGTACCCCATTTTCCAGAAAAGCGCCGCTCATTGTTTTTGGTAAAATGGTAAGCGTTATTAATTTAGAATCATCAGCTGATTTTCCTTTAAAGATTTTTACATTTGGAACTTCCACTTCTGAAAAACTTCTCTTCTGTAAATTAAATAAAACAGGTTTTCCATAAACATCAAAAAGATTGATTGTAGCTGCTTTTTCCTGATTTTGCTTTTGCAGATTTATAAACTCTTTATTCCATTTTCTCACATTGAATTTAAAAATATATTCTTTCGGGTTCTGTCCGAAAACGAATCCAAAAAGAAGCAGACAAACTATTAGTAAAGTACTTTTCATAATATTTTAATAAAAAAAGCCACCCTGCGATGGCTTTTTCAAAGTTAATTATTTTTTAATAATTTTTTCCTGATGAACTACTTTTCCCTCATTTAATAATAGAAGAAGGTAAGTTCCCGTTTTGACACGGCTAAAGTTTATCTTATCGTTTTTGAAAACATTGGTATCAATCAATCTTCCGGAAACATCAAAAATTTGATAACCTGTTATGTTTTGTTTGCTCTTAACAGTCAGATAATTATCGACAGGATTTGGAGCTAGCAAAAATTCTTTAACCGAATTTGCATTTTCTATTGATGCTAAAACAGCATTCAATTTCAAAGATCTTTCATTTCCACTTAGTGCAAAACACGTTCCCGCAGTTGCTAATTCTGCAACGGTTTGATTAACGAAGAGAGAACTATTAGTTGCCGTAGGGAAAGAAATTCCTTTCACGGTATAAGTTCCAGCTGGTAAAGTAGAGAAATTTGCGGTTGAGCTCACCGCTTTTATTTTATTGTCTGCATTATTAATCGCTACGAAAGTATAACTGTAACCTGCCGGTGTTGCTAATGGATTGTATAGACTTCCTGGTCCCGTACTGGTAACATTGTAAGTTAAACTATTTGGAGGATTACTAAAGTTAGAAATTACTGCATAATAGGTTACCCCTTCTTGAAGTATCATACTTTGAGTGGAGGTGGTTGAAGTATAACCACCTGCACCATTATAGTTGGCATTAGAAGCTACAAAATTTCCTAAGGTGTATGGTGATCCAGAATGAATGGTTACCAGTAAAAAACCGCTTGATTTAGTAAAGACATAGCTTCCGGCTTTGGTCACTCTAAAACTATAGGTCACAGAAGGATAATTACTAGCAACTAGCATAGGACTTGTACTTGTAGCATCATTGTATGAAAAGACGTTATTCAGCGTTGCAGTACTGTAATCGATATTTTTAACAGTAAAAGAATTGCCCGCTGCGACCGGCGCTACCATATTTAGATTGCTCTCCGCAGATCCAACATTTGTGTTAACAGAAGTGGTAGGAGTAATAAAAGATTGATAAGCATTGCAAGTAGAAGTAATGGTAAAATCGTTATCCGATACATCAAAAAATTCTGCATTGGGATTAATAACTGCAACTATTTTAACTCTCGCACTTGAAGTACCAGGTACATTGGGAATTGTAACAGATTGCGAACCATCATTTGGCGTATCCATCGCTAGTTCATAAGGAAAACTGCTGCCACCATCTAATGAAAGTAAAATATTTACTGTTGATTTTAAAGCACTTGTTCCATTAACATTCCATGTAATATTTGTTGCAGATGAAGCAGCTACCGTGATACCTGCCACTGAGGGATAGGTAACTTGGAGCGGTCCGCTGTCATCAACAGTCACAGCGATTTCATCAGAATCTACACCGCCTGATAATGCATTGTTATCTCTTACGGTAAATCTAAATTTCATATTGCGAGGTACTGCTGGAAGCACTTCGGCTTCATTAACCGGCGGTAAATTTTGGTTATTTAAAACATAGATCAACTTAGGAAATGTTCTTTCTGTGCTTGAAGTACTTTGCTCAGATCTAAACAAGGGCGCACTGGCAGTACTATTGCTTGCAACGTATCCACCTGCACCAGCCACTGTGCTACCAAAAGCACCTTTATCATTTGCACTTGCATTATCTGCCTGTTCCCAGGTGTAAGATAAATTGATATCATTAGGGTCGGTTCCAGAACCATTTAATTTAAATGGAGTATTTTTTGGAATCGTAATATCTAGTCCAGCATTTGCAACAGGCGATTGATTTGCTGTACTTTCTGTTGCAAAACAGTTCGCACCTCCTGTTAAATTATTAGTAATCTGATCCAAGCTTTTTGCGTTGAAATAACTTAGACCGTTGTTTCCACTATTGGTTTGATTATTCGGCACTGTACAATTATTTCCATAGCTCATAATGGTTGTACCAGCGCCAGGTTCTACAGCTGCTGTACTGCTCCATCCAGAAGTACAGAAAGTTGGGCTACCACTAGTTCCACCAACTGCATTGTAGGTATGACCTGCTGTAAATTGATGACCCATTTCGTGCACAATGAGATTTGCTGTAATTGCTTTGGGCATGGTAATATTCCATTGACTCCAAGCTCTTGCTTTTGATGTTGAGTTGCAAGGTTGATTTCCAGCCTGTCCTTGTGCGCCACCGCCTGTCACAATATGGAAAGTGTGTCCAATGTCATATAATGAATAGGGCAAAGTCTCATTGGTGTTCATCGTATTAAAACCTGTTTGAGAATTTGCGGCACTCGCAAAAGAAGGATCTACTGTAAATGGATCGGAAGCTGGATTTGTAAATATTAAGGTTTTGTCAGTTGTTTTCGATATTACATTAAAAGTCATTGATACTTCAGATTCGTAAATTAAATTAATTAAATTAAGCATACTTAAAGCTTCTGCTAAGGCATTATCTTGGTTTCCTGCAAATGCCTGAGTAAATTCTCCGGTCGTCGCGATTGCCATTCTGAATTTTCTTAACTGGTTTCCATAAGGAAAATTGGGTGCAGAAAGTTTTGAGGAAAGATTGTCTTTTACTGCAATTAATTCTCTCATCAAATCAGAATCTGCGGCATTATCGCAGCTGAAATTAACTCCGAAATCAGCGAAGGCTGGGTAAATTCTATAATTACCAGACGAGGTCTTGTAAGGTTCAACATAAAAATAGCCTTCCTTATTTTTGACGATCGCTATAATATGATCTTCAAATAGTGAAAGTTTTAATTTGGAAGTTCCATCTGTAGAGACACCGTCGAAAGTAGTTACCTTACTTGCTCTTTCGGTGGTTAAATCATTTTCAGTCAAACTGTAAAGCACTTTTTCACCAGAAAAATTGGGCAAAGTAATACTCAAATTTTTAATTCTTTTAGGTGAAGATTTCTGTGTATTAACAGAGTTTTGCAAAGAAAGTAATGCAATAGGATACACCTTTCCAGGGATTTCGTCTTCTGTGTTTTGTTGGGAATTTACCATTCCGAACGAAAGCATACAAATAAGTAATAATTGTTTCATGGCGTTGGTTTTTACAAATGTAATACAACGACATAAAATTTTCATGAGTGATTGCACCCCTTAATTAATTAAATTGAAGGTACTTATTGTTTCAACAAAAAAAATAGAAATTGAAGTAAAAAGAGCTAAGCAACCTAATGGCTATTAGATTTTAGTTAATTTATAAAGTGGTTAAGCGCTCCTTCAAGGATCTGAAAGTACAACTCAAATCAATGCGAGATATTTTTCTTTCATTTCATCTGATAAAAATGAACATTCAAAAGAATTGCGAACCAATTGTTTTACGTCTTCTAATGATAAATTCAATGCCTCGATACACGCCAGATAATTTTCGGTAACATACCCACCAAAATAAGCGGGATCATCTGAATTTACTGTTACTTTTAGACCTAAATCCAACATCTTTTTTAAAGGATGATTTTCAATGTGATCAACATTTCTTAAAGCAGTATTTGAAAGCGGACAAACTGTTAAACCAATTTTGTCTTTAACTAATCGTTCAACTAATTGAGGATCAGACAAACAATTATTTCCGTGATCGATTCTGGCAACTTTTAATAAATCCAAAGCTTCATGAATATATTCTGCGGGACCTTCTTCGCCAGCATGCGCTACAGGAATGTAATCTTCTTTAATCGAAGCTTCAAAAACTTTCTGAAACTTAGATGGAGGATTTCCCTTTTCCGAAGAATCCAGTCCAACTGCTTTGATCAGGTGTTTGTAAGGAAGTGATTGCTCTAATGTTTCAAAGGCATCTTCTTCGGATAAATGACGCAGATAGCTCATAATTAATAATGAAGAAATTCCGTGCTCTTTTTCGGCTTGTTCTCTGGCACGCTGGATTCCATTAATTACCGTAGAAAATTCAATACCTCTTTTGGTATGTGTTTGTGGATCGAACATGATCTCTGTATGCACAACATTTTCTTTGGCGCACTGATTAAAGTAAGCCATCGTTAAATCATAGAAATCCTGTTCGTGAATAAGAACATTTGCACCAGCGTAATAAATATCTAGGAAATCCTGAAGGTTACTGAACTGATAAGCCTTCTTGACATCTTCAACACTTTTGTACGGAATTTTGATGTTGTTCCTTTGGGCAATTGCAAACATCAATTCTGGTTCAAAACTCCCTTCGATATGAAGATGTAATTCTGCTTTTGGAACTTCTTTGATATACTCTGAAACGGTCATTTCTTACTAATTTTAAATTAATGCAATTGTTTATTGAGTCGCTTTCATAATTGCTGAAGTGATCTGGCTTTCCTTTTCCTTGGAATAAGTGGAATCGTAAGGTTCCATAATGTCGAATAAATAGGTGTAGAAAGGCGTTATCTTCTGAACATTTTCTGCTTCTTTAAAGGCTTTTTCTTTACCCATTGTTTGTAGATCTTTTATGAAAACGTTGAATTTCTTGTCAATCGGTTCAATCGATTTCACCAAATAATCGTAACCTTTTGCCTGTTGTCCAATTTTGGTGTAAGCATCGGCAACTGCACCAACAACTAATGAATATTCCATTGGTTTGGTTCGCATTTGTCTGATTACGAAACGTTGCTCTTTTGCTGATAGACCATTGTAATAATCGTATTCTGTAAAAATCCCTTTCTTCAATTCGTCGGCGAGTTTTAAACCCTTCTGCTCTTGGCCAGCAACAATATAACCATAAACCATTGAACTTAAAGAACGTGGATCATTGTACTTCGCAACTGGAATTTCTTTCGAGGCTAAATCCAATACTTCAACTGCTTTTGCTTTTTGTCCGGAAAGTGCTAAAGCTTCTGCCGCGCGGCTTGCGGAACTTCTGTAACTCACAATATTCTGCGTACATGTTTCATCAAAGTGAACACTTAAGTCTTTGAAATTTCCCCACTTATAATTTTTAACAATATTGTAAAGTGAATTCGCATCTACTCTACCCATTTCTCCGTCTTGACGTTCTTTGGTTTCGATTGGAACTAAGCGATAACTGAATCCATCATATTGCAGATAATCTCCTAAGAAGAATAAATTTTCAGGATCGTAAATTCCACCTGAAGAGAAATTGATCGGACGTTTCCAATCGAAGTTCGCCAGAATATCCATCAACAATAAATTGTTTTTGAACATACTCGTTTTCTTGTAATCAATCGTAATTTGATCTAGCGTACTTGCTAAATCTTTTTGCGCGATGGTTCCTGATTTTAATGCATTTGCTTTATTTACCGGCAAGATAAATTTAGAAACTGGCAAGAAATTGAACTTCTCATATTTAGCTTCACCAAAGATCATTTTCAAAATCTGGTCTTTATCATCAGATTTAATTTTAATAAAGTTGACCGCTTCTTTTAAAGTCATTGAATCTTGCGTCAAAAATTTTCTAAACTCAGGAAAAACGCTATCCGGCGCACCTTGCTCTTTCATATTGGCAAAGATGTTTTCCCAATCTTTTTTACTCATTAAGAATATTTGATCATTCGTTCCATCACGATAATCTTCATGAACAAAAGTAGAAGGAACCGGCATTGAATTATAAGTTCTTCTCTTAACCTGATCGATATTCCACGGTGTTGAAAGCAATGTGAAATTCACCACTTTTACATCGTCCCTAAGTCCTGATGTTTCCTGCATTCCCCAAATTGGATAGGTATCGTTATCACCATAAACAAAGAGAATATCATTTTTCGGTAAAGATTTTAAAGTTGAATAAGCGTAATCATAAGCAGTGTATCGCCCGCTTCGATCGTGAACGTTATAATTCTGAAAGCCCATCATTAATGGAACTCCTAAAAGAATTACTCCAGCGCCGATATTTAAAGAATTTGATTTCACTTTTTCCTGCAAATACCAGAGAATGGCTCCGGCACCGAGACCGATCCAAATCGCAAATGCGTAGAAGGAACCAACCATGGCGTAATCTCTTTCCCGAACTTCAAACGGTTTGACTCCAGTGTAGAAAATAATTCCAACACTCGTTATTATAAATAAGGACAGGATGGCATAAAATCGCCCGAAATCCCGATTGAGTTGAAAGAAAAATCCGATTAACCCCAACAATAAAGGCAGGAAGAAGAAGCCCACAGTACTTTCATTTTTAAATTTAGCCGGCATTTTACTCTGATCACCGTACATGGCGTTATCGATAAACGAGATCCCGGAAATCCAGTTTCCACGATTGTTTTCCATATTTCCTTCAAGGTCATTTTGTCGACCAACATAATTCCACATCAGATATCTTACGAAGTAATAACCATTTTGGAAGGTGAAGAAATAATCTAAATTTTGTGCTAAAGAAGGTCTTTGAACATTGATTAAATTATAAGGTTTTACCTGCAAATAATCGTCTGCTTTGATGGTTCCTTCCTCATACTTTTTTCGTAGATCATCAAATATTTTAATTGCTTCCGGATTGTCAGCAACATCTTCGTTGGCATAATTAAAAGAGAAATCGGGCGCACCATACATCGAAATGTAATTTTCCATCACGCCTTTATCTTCATTAAACATTCGAGGCAAAAAGCTTACATGTTCTTTGCTGTAAACATAATTGAAGCGTTCACCTACTTTTCGATACATTTTTGCCTGGTCATCTTTTTCGTAAACGTCACCCGTTTTTGTAGTTTTATAACTTCCGTCTTCGTTTTTCTGAATTCCATTAGCATCTAAAGTTGCCGTATAATTTTGTCCGTAAGAAGTTGGCCAGTCACCGTATTGTTCCCGATTGTAATAATCGAGCATTCCGATGGCGTTATCTGGGTTATTTAAGTTCATTGGCGGATTTGCAATTGCCCGAATTGGAATAACCATCCAGCAAGAAAAACCAATCATCATATAAACTACAGAAAGAACCATTGTATTATAAAGACTCTTTTTGCTTTTTCGAGCATATTTTAGTGCGAAGTAACAAACTGCAATTAATATAATAAAGGCGATGATCGTTCCTGAATGAAACGGCATTCCAAGTCCGTTCACAGCAAATACTTCCATCTTTCCAAATAAAGTCATTATTAAAGGGAAGATTCCTTTAAATACAATCGATAGAATTGCTAAGGTAATCACGTTTGCCCAAAGAAAAATTTTCCAAGAAAAGGTGTAGTTTCGAGCATAATAAATAAAGCAAACTGCTGGAATCGCTAACATGCCCATCATGTGAACACCGACTGATAAACCGGTGACAAAGAATATTAAAATGATCCAACGTTCATTATCGCTCTCTAAATATTCATTTTCCCATTTGGTTATTAACCATAATAATAGAGCGATAAACATGGACGCCATTGAATAAACTTCCCCTTCTACAGCTGAAAACCAAAAGGTATCTGAAAAAGTAAAACATAAAGCGCCAATTACACCGGCAAATAAAATAGAAATTTCTTGGTGCTTGGTAATATCATTAAAATCTTTATGAAGCAATCTTCTTACAAGATGCGTAATGGTCCAAAAAAGAAATAGTATTGTAAATGCACTGAATAAGGCTGACATTGAATTGATGACTACCGAATAGTTCTCGCCATTCCCAAAAGCAAACACAGCGGCAACGGCACCAATTAGCTGAAATAAAGCCGCTCCCGGAGCATGGGTAACTTCTAGTTTTACGGCAGAAGAAATATATTCTCCCGTATCCCAAAAACTAAAATTCCGTTCCATGGTAGAGAGATAAGTAAAGAATGCAATAACGAATACCACCCATCCCAACAAGGTATTCCACTTTTTAAAAGACCAATTTTTCATAGTAAATTTTCAATGTTGCGAAAATAAGGTTTTTAACTTATTATATGTTCATTTTAACAAAATTTAAGCATGTGGCTTGGTTTTTGCGAAATGGCAGACCGCCATAAACTGCATGATTGAATGACATATCTCATAGTTTGAAACACAAACTCAGGTATTAATTGTTCAATTATTTATTTTTTAGTATTTTTGCAGACGGTTTTAATTGACTAAAATGACGAAATAATGACTAATGTTCACGATAACATTCTAGGCCTAA
>NZ_JBGZYM010000083.1:0-9261 GCF_041824135.1 Kaistella sp.
CACCTTGATTTTTGGCGAAAAGATAATCGTACAAGGCAGTTCTAACTCCTCCTAAATGTAAAGGTCCGGTTGGACTTGGTGCAAAACGCACTCTAACTTTGCTCATTCTCCTTTATTTTAAGTTGCAAATTTAAAGAAAAATTCAGCGTTGCGTATTATTTCTTATTTTTGCATATTAAATAATGCACTATATGTTAGAAATCGGTGACAGACCTTGGGGAAAATATTATGTTTTGGCAGATGAACCCCATTATAAATTGAAGAGAATCGAGGTCAATCCTGGCCAGCGCCTGTCTTATCAGTTTCATCATCACCGCCAGGAATATTGGACCATGGTAGAAGGAGAAGCAGTCGTAACTTTGGATGGCGAAGAAATCATCATCAAATATGGCGAAAGCATTCACATTCCTTTAGGTGCAAAACATCGAATTGAAAACCGTTCTTCGGAATTAGTCGTTTTTGTAGAAGTACAAACGGGAACTTATTTTGGTGAAGATGACATCGTGAGGTTGGAAGATGATTATGAGAGAGGAGAGTAATTACTTCAACTTATCATAAATCATAGTATATTTCTCGGGTTTGAAATATTTGTAAATAAGTTTTCTATACCACGTATTATAGTATTTCCCCTTATATTTTTGATTTTCTCTGAGCGCAGTGAAAAGTTGATGAAAACCAATTCCGTTTTCCTTGTAAAATTCATAGTGTTTGCTATAAATCTTAAAATAATTATCTCCTAACATTTCAATATCATTTTCAAATCGATCGGATAGCGATTTTTGTGCGTTTTGTATTCTGTAAGAAAAAAGAAACTCATTAATTCGATGCACTTTTCCTCCAGTCTTCAGGATAGAAATCCATAAATCCCAATCTTCAAAAAAACTTAAGTTCGTATCAAATCCCCCAGCTTTCTTAAAATCTTCTTTGTAAATGAGGCAAATTATTGGAATACAGTTTTCAATAAGAAACGATTTAGTTTCAAATTTCGGAAGTGGCCATTCACCAGTTTTCGCTTCAAAATACTCTCCTTTAGCATATACTAATTTTATCTCCGAATCAGATTTTAAAATTTTAATTGCTTTCTCAATATAATCCGGTGAAATTTTATCATCACAGTCTAGAAAGAAAAGATATTCTCCCAGAGAATTACGAACGCCATTGTTTCTCGCAGCTGATTGCCCCCTATTTTTCTGGTGAACGATTTTTAGATTATTATAATTATTAGATTCTTTAATTTGATTTAGAAAATCTTGGTCTGAACCATCATTAACCAGCACAATTTCAATTTGCTGGTAAGTTTGATTCTTGACACAATCAAGAGTCTCCAAAATATAATTTTGGCAGTGATAGTAAGGAATAATTACCGAGACAACGTCTTTCATTTGTTTTCGTTTAAAATAACATTTAGCCAATTGCTAAAGCTGTACTGTTTGCGTATATTTTCATCGATTGGCTGGTACGAAGAGTTCAAAAAATAATCTAGTCGGTCCATCGAATCTTTACCTAAAATAAAGATGTTCTCTGCATCGTAAAAATTATAATTGATCACGTCTTGATTATCGGTAATAATTTTCTTTTCGTATTTCAATGCTTCAAAAAATCTTAATGATAAACCATTGTGAACTTTCAACTTCAAATCAAGCAATGCTGTGCTTTTTTTCACTAATTCAATATTTTCCCTGTAATCAACCAGTGAACTTATAAAAGTTATGTCTGAGTTTTGCTTTTTTTTGATGGTTTTTTTATCAAACGAAATAAGTGAGATTTTAAATTTGAAATTCTTGTCTTTTAGCCAATTGGCGAAAGTGACTAATTTGCCAAACCGCTCTTCCATGAACGTTCCGATATAGAGCAGATCATACACTTTTTCAACTCTTCCCTCTTCTGGGAAATCAAAATAAAAATTAGGTAAAAAATGAACATTAGCTTCTTTGTTTTCATCTTGTAGATCGAATACAAAAAACTTTTTAAATAACTTAATTTTATCTAAGAGATCATTATTTCTATTTAATCCATCCCAGTGAAAACCGTAGAGGTTTTCAGTATGTTTAGATAATTCATCAATAAAATTACTTTCGAAATACTCTGTATTTAGAACTAAAATATTTTCATAATTTCCTAACTTCGAAGCCTTTTCTAAAAGTGCTGTCTTTTTATAATCACTCTTTAAACTCTGTTTAAATGTCCTGTCTTTCAAAAAAATTTTTCTCAGAAAACCTTCTAATTTTTGACCAACACTTTCATATCTAAATTTTGGCGTATCGTCGTAAAAAAGAACATCAAAATCGACGTTAAGATAGTCTAAATTTTTGACCATTAAATCACCAATCCCAACAAAATTGTGCATGACCAGTAGCATTTTCTTTTTTGCCATCATATTTTTCCAGTCAATTTATAGAAAAAAGTTAATAGCTTAAATTTTCTATCGGAAATAAGAGAAATTTCCTCTTTTTTCGCCTTCAACTCCTTTAACATCAAATCAAAAAACTGCTGATGTTCAATCGTCCTAAATTTTTCGATATCTAACATTTTACGTTTCACTTTCTTCAGAAATGAAAAAATAATTTTAGAATTCATTTCTTCGGCTGGCAGTTCAATCTTATCAATTCGCTTCTGTAAATCCTGTTCTGAAAATATAACACCGCCAACCAGTTGGTTCTGATGAATTCTATATTTTATCAGTCGATCATTTAAAAATAGTAATTGATTTTTTAAAGAAGCTTTCAACGCAATCCACTCATCATGATGAAAGAGATTTTCAGGTGGAAATGGCATAAGGTCATCTGCAAACTCTTTCCTCATCGCAATGGTTGCACCGGTACAAAAATTTTGATGGAAAAATAAAATCTCCTTCATCTCCTTTGTAGTCTTAGACGGAATATCGTAGATGGTAGATACATTTAGCATATCCTCATCATCATTGATAATAAAAGCATTTGTAGCAATTACTTGCAATTCTGGTGAAATTTTAAATTGATTTAAAATAACTTCCACTTTTTCTGGAATCCACATATCATCCTGATCACACAGAAAAACAATTTCATTTTCACATAACGAAATCGCTTTTTCAAAATTCTTTACGCTGCGAAGATTTTTCTCATTTGCATGAATTTTAAAAATGTTTGGAAAAGTTTCTTTGTACTGATTTAAAATCGATAAAGTCGCATCTGTAGATAGATCATCACATATTACAATCTCATCAACTGCAACTGTTTGTTCTAGAATAGAATCAAGTTGCTTTCTTAGGTATTTCTCTCCGTTAAAGGTACACAGCGCAACCGATGTCTTCATAAATTAAAAACAGTTTCTACCCAAGTTCCAATAGTATATTTTTTATAAATCTCTGGCGGAAGTTCCTGATAAGTACTTTGAAAGAATGCAGGATCTATATTAGAAAAATCTTCATTTAAAACTAAAATATTTTCTGGAGTATAAAAATCGTAGTCTTTCACCGTTGGATTATTGGTGATGATTTTCTTTTTCAAAGCCATTGCTTCAAAAAACCGAAAGCTTAAACCTGTCTGGTTATTACGCATTAAATCAAGCAATACATTTCCTTGATTATAATACCGTGCAATATCTTGATGTTCAATTCTTTTCCGAGTAAACGTAATATCGCTGTTATTCTGAATATTTAGATTTTTAGTCCACGTTTTTTTTCCGACGACCACAAAATTATACTTAATCTTAAAGGTTTTGATCCTGGCAATGATCTTCCACAAACATGAAATCCGGTTATCAAAAGATCCTAGATAAACCAAATCATATTTTACCGGTTCTGCCTTCTTAACTTCTGGCAGATAATTATAATTAGTAATTAATTTGAAATTGTTTTTATAAGCATCTTTTTTATCAAAACTAAAAACATCGTCGAACATATCCACCAAATGTTCAGCCGGGCAGCGCGCCAGACTGTCATACAAATAGGCGATATATCTTTTGGTAAATTTCTTAATTTTATTGTGGAATTCGCGATCAATTAATTCAGGATTGATGACCAAAATCTGATCTTGCGGACCTAACTTGTTCAGTTTATCCAAAATCATTTCCTGTCGCAATTCGTTTTTCAGATTGCGTTTTAAAAGAACTTTAGAAATGGTATTTTTAACCCGAGCTGGGAAATTTTCATGTTGATAAGCACCAATGTTAATATGATGTGCATCTATACCTTCCCTTCGAAGCTCCTTTACAATATGAGCATCGTAGTTCCAGAAATCAAAACTAATTACACAGATCTTCATCACACCAATTTACTTTTTAGTTGTTCTTTTTTCAAGGATTCGTAGGTTTCAAAAACGCTTAAAGTCTGTAAGACTGATAATTGAAGACCTTCTTTTCCATCTAGAAATCCCAAACGCAAAAAATAAGTTTTAAAAAACTTAAATGCAGATTTTAGATATTGAATGAATACACTAAACTTTTTTCCTTTGTTAAAGAGTTCCTGTCCTTTCAGTTCGCCGTAATGAATCATTTTATTTTTATAACTATCATAATCAGAAACGGAAAAATGCAGGAGTTTATTATTGAAAACTCCGATCGATCCGTTAACCGCTAATGTTTCATGTACTTTTTTATCGGCAACATACCGACATTTACTTTTTCTGAAAAGTCGGAAATTCTTATCCGTTTGTGTTCCCGAAAAATTGATCGGCTTTCCGGCAAAATAAAATTTTCGATAGAAATAATAAGCATCTTTCTTATCAGCTTTATCCAACTCTAAAATCATTTCCTGTCGAAGTTCAGGCGTGATTCTCTCGTCGCCATCTAAAAAAAGAACCCAATCATTGGCCGCAGCATCTAAAGCGACATTGCGTTGTTTCGTAAAATCTTCAAAAGCGTGCTGGATAATTTTAACTTTAGGATTTTGTTGAGCGATTGCAACCGTTTGGTCAGAACTGAAAGAATCAACCACGATGATCTCATCACAAATCGAAAAATCATCAAGAATTTCCTGAATGTTTTTTTCTTCATTAAAAGTGATGATCAGACCGCTGATTTTTTCTTTCAGTTCCAAGTTTTAATCTTTCTTATATTCTAAAACGGTTTTTCCGATAATCGCAACACATTCCAAAAGTTGCTCTTCGGTTATGACCAAAGGTGGCGCAAGTCTGATGATGTTACCGTGCGTAGGTTTCGCCAGCAAACCGTTTTCTTTTAAATTTAAACAAAGGTTCCACGCCGTAGAACTTTCGGGAGTATCATTAATTAAAATGGCATTGAGCAAACCTTTACCACGGACTTTAGTAATTAAATCAGATTTCTCGATTAATTTATTAATTTCCGAACGGAATAATTTTCCAAGTTCTTCAGCTCTTTCTGAAAGGTTCTCGTCTTTTACAACAGTTAACGCGGCCATTGCAACTGCGCAAGCAATCGGATTTCCTCCAAAAGTTGACCCGTGCTGACCTGGCTTGATAACGTTCATAATCTCATTGTTCGCCAAGACCGCTGAAACGGGATACATTCCTCCAGAAATTGCTTTTCCTAAAACCAAAATATCGGGCTGTACATCTTCATGATGACATGCAATTAATCTTCCTGTTCTGGCGATTCCAGTTTGAACTTCATCTGCAATAAAAAGGACATTGTATTTTTTACAAAGTTCCGAAGCTTGCTTTAAATATCCATCATCTGGCACATAAACTCCAGCTTCTCCTTGAATTGGTTCTACTAAGAAAGCGGCAATATTTGGCGCGTCATTTTTTAAGGTTTCTTCTAAAGCGCTGATATCGTTGTAAGGAATTTTGATAAAACCTGGCGTGAAAGGACCGTAATTTCTATTGGCATCCGGATCATTTGAAAAAGAAACTATGGTTGTAGTTCTTCCGTGAAAGTTATTTTCGCACACGATTATTTTCGCAGCGTTTTCTGAAATACCTTTAACTTCATAACTCCATTTTCGTGCTAACTTCACTGCAGTTTCAACAGCTTCTGCACCGGAATTCATCGGTAATACTTTATCAAATCCGAAAAGAGCAGTGATCATTTTCTCATATTCTCCTAAACTCGAATTATAGAAAGCTCTTGACGTTAAAGCCAGTTTGCTGGCTTGATCAATTAATGCCTGAAGAATTTTCGGATGAGAATGTCCTTGATTTACAGCGGAGTAAGCTGAAAGAAAATCATAATATTTTTTTCCTTCTACATCCCAAACATAAACGCCTTCTCCTTTTTCTAAAACCACCGGAAGTGGATGATAATTATGAGCGCCATGTTCGTTTTCTAAATCAATGAAATACTGTGAATTTTTTACTGATGTGATCTCTGACATATTTTTTACTTTTTACAAATTTAATCATTATTATTGAAATTCCCTGAAACAAAAAACGCCTCAAAAAGAGGCGTTTCTATATGAATATCGATCTAATTAAACATCGAAACTTTTGTCCATTTTGAAATCCTCCATGAATTTCGTGGTATATTCTCCGGCAAGATAATTCTCATCTTCCATCAACTGTCTATGGAACGGAATGGTTGTCTTTACCCCTTCGATATAAAATTCTTCCAAAGCGCGTTTCATTTTTGCAATTGCTTCCTCCCGTGTTTGTGCGGTGGTAATCAATTTCGCAATCATTGAATCATAATTGGATGGAATAGTGTAACCTGAGTAAACATGGGTATCAACACGAATTCCATGTCCACCTGGGATATTCAATTCAGTAATTTTTCCTGGTGAAGGTCGGAAATCATTGAAAGGATCTTCTGCATTAATTCTACATTCGATTGAATGCAATTTCGGGAAATAATTCTGTCCTGAAATTGCGGTTCCTGAAGCTAATAAAATCTGCTCACGAATCAAATCATAATCTACAACCTGTTCTGTAATTGGATGCTCTACCTGAATTCTTGTATTCATTTCCATGAAGTAAAAATTACGGTGTTTATCAACCAGAAACTCGATGGTACCAACTCCTTCGTACCCAATATATTCAGCCGCTTTTACCGCAGCATCTCCCATTTTCTGACGAAGTTCATCGGTCATAAATGGCGATGGCGTTTCTTCAGTTAACTTCTGATTTCTTCTTTGTACGGAACAATCTCTTTCAGATAAATGGCAAGCATTTCCGTACTGATCACCTGCAATCTGAATTTCAATATGACGAGGTTCTTCGATCAATTTCTCCATGTACATTCCACCATTTCCAAAAGCGGCAACGGCTTCCTGAACTGCAGATTCCCAATGCTCCTTCATATCCTCTTCTTTCCAGACGGCACGCATTCCTTTTCCACCACCACCAGCAGTTGCTTTGATCATCACTGGATATCCGACTTCTTTAGCAATTACTATGGCGTGTTCGTAAGAATCGATTAATCCATCAGAACCGGGTACACAAGGAACTCCGGCCTCTTTCATGGTCGCTTTTGCGTTGGCTTTATCACCCATTCTATCAATCTGTTCAGGCGTGGCACCAATAAATTTGATTCCGTTTTTCTGACAAATTCTGGAGAAGTTAGCATTTTCTGACAAAAACCCGTAACCTGGATGAATCGCATCGGCGTTGGTAATTTCTGCGGCAGAAATGATATTTGGGATTTTCAAGTAAGAATCTTTACTCATCGCTGGACCGATACAAACTGCTTCGTCAGCAAATCTCACGTGGAGACTGTCTTTGTCGGCGGTAGAATACACGGCAACGGTTTTAATTCCCATTTCTTTGCACGTACGAAGAATTCGCATTGCAATTTCGCCGCGATTGGCGATTAATATTTTTTTAAACATCTATTAGAGATTTTAAATTTTAAATTTTGAATTGTAAATTATTTTAGATGCATTGATCTAAAATCTATAATTTATAATTTAAAATTACTTTAAGAAGGATCTACTAAAAATAAAGGTTGATCGTATTCAACAGGAGTCGCATCATCAACTAAAACTTTAACGATTTTTCCTGAAACTTCGGATTCAATTTGGTTGAATAATTTCATTGCTTCAATTACACAAACTACTTTGCCTTCGGTAACTTCGTCACCTACATTCACAAACAGATCTTTGTCTGGTGAAGGTTTTCTGTAGAACGTTCCAATCATCGGAGATTTGATGGTAATAAATTTACTGTCATCTTCTGCAGCAACTTCTGTAGAAGCGGCAGCAGGCGCGGCAACTGGTGCTGCAGCTGGAGCTTGTTGTGGTGCAGTATGATAAACTGCTGGTGACGCCATATAATTCGTTTCGCTTCCTGCGAGCGGAGTTTTAATGGTGATTTCGAAATCTTTTGTTTTGTATTTTACTTCTGAAACCTCAGCCTTAGACACAAATTTAATAAGATTCTGGATGTCTTTAATGTCCATATAATTGGTATTTGTTTATTATGCCAAAGATACTAAAAAACAATAAAAAACCACCCAAAATTGAAAAAATTGAGTGGTTTATGTATAAAAACGAAGTTTTTGTTAGGTTTTAAGCCTAAGCCTCTTCTGCAGTTTCTACTTCTTTTTCGATTACTACTTTACCTCTGTAGTATAATTTACCTTCATGCCAGTGTGCTCTGTGGTACAAGTGCATTTCACCTGATGCTGCATCTTTTGCTAATTGAGGAACTACTGCTTTGTAGTGAGTTCTTCTTTTATCTCTTCTTGTTGACGATTGTCTTCTCTTTGGATGTGCCATTTTCTAATAATTTTTTAATTTGATGAGCGATGAGTATTTGATTTCTCAATTCTCATCATTTTAAACTATTTAATATTAATCTTTTAATTTCTTCAATGCTTCCCACCGTGGGTCAATTACTGGTTCTTCTTCAACTACTTCTTTCGGACCGAACTTTTCCAGAATCTCAAAATCTTCATCAGAAATATTTGGAGAAACTTTTTTCATAGGGATTGATAACATCACATCTTCATAAATCAATTGTGAAGCGTTGAAAGCGTGATCTGTCTTCGGAATGGTTACCACATCAACATTACTGTCATCATATTCTTCCCCAAAATTTACCAAAACTTCAATCTCATGCTCAATCGGGTGGTCAAAATTTTCGTTCGTGATATCACAAACCAAATTAACAGTTCCCGAAGTTTTGATCAAAAGTTCTAAAAAAGTAGTATGCTTATCCATAAGGATTTCAGCTACAATTTTAGGTTCTGTAAATTCTTGTTCAGTATCGAAAAGTTGAAAGAACTTCCTATCTATCTCAAACCTGAACTCGTGTTTTCCGTTTTTTAATCCCGAAAACTCAATATCGTAGTTTCTAAACTTGTCCATAAAATGAGTGTGCAAAAATATGCATTTTTTTTAATATTACAAATTAATCTTAAACAAATCTA
>NZ_JBGZYM010000084.1:0-220125 GCF_041824135.1 Kaistella sp.
AAAAAAAAGAAAACTCCCGAAAGAGTTTTCTATAAAGTCGGGGCGGCAGGATTCGAACCTGCGACCTCCTGGTCCCAAACCAGGCGCGATGACCGGACTACGCTACGCCCCGAGTAATTTTTTAACTAAACCTGCAGAGAGTGCAGAGAGTCAAATTTATAATTTTACCAAAGATTCTGATACAGATCAAAAAATCTTTTCTACAATTAAACAAAAAAAAGACTGAGAAAATTCTCGGTCTTTTTCAGTGAGCGCGACAGGATTCGAACCTGTGACCGTCTGCTTAGAAGGCAGATGCTCTATCCAGCTGAGCTACGCACCCAATTTTTGGGATTTTCAAACTCATCGTTGGGAAGATGAATTTTTTAAAAAAGAAAACTCTCGAAAGAGTTTTCTACAAAGTCGGGGCGGCAGGATTCGAACCTGCGACCTCCTGGTCCCAAACCAGGCGCGATGACCGGACTACGCTACGCCCCGAATAATTTTTTGGCGAAAGTTGCGGAGAGTAAGGGATTCGAACCCTTGGTACAGTTTCCCATACGCTTGTTTAGCAAACAAGTCCTTTCGGCCACTCAGGCAACTCTCCAGTGCAATATTTATAAGAGCGTCTGTTCTGTAATTGCGAGTGCAAATATAAAAGAGTTTTTGTTATAAACCAAAATAAATTCCTAAAAAATATTCGTATTTTTGACTCTAATTTTAAATTATTTCAAATTACATGCGTAATACATTATCTATCATATCCTTAGGATTACTAATTATTTCTTGCGGATCGCAAAAAAATATTCAATCTGCCGCGGTTAAACCAACAATGCCCAAAGTTTCACCTGTAAAACCTGTAGTTTCCGTTCAAAAACCGAAAGTTCACAACGAGCATGGAGTCGATTTTTTCAGAGAAAATATCGCCGATGCAACCAAAAATGATAATACGGCCAGCTATGGTTCTATCGTTTCTGCAAATCCTGCAGGATACAAAGTGGTCAAAACTTTTTTCCCTTCCGTAGGTCAGAATTTTCGTCAGAAATATATCATTCTGCATTATACAGCTTTAGATGATGACAAGTCGGTGACTGTTTTAACGCAGCAATCAGTAAGTGCTCACTATTTAGTGAATGATTTTGGTGATAATGAAATTTATCAATTAGTTGATGAAAATAAAAGAGCCTATCATGCTGGAATAAGTGCTTGGAGAAAAGATAAAATGTTAAACGATACCTCTATCGGAATTGAGATCGTGAATGCTGGTTATAAAACAGACGCAAGCGGAATTAAAATTTTCCCTGAATATCCGGAAGCACAGGTAAGAAAAGTTGCCGCCTTGGTGAAAGATCTTGCCCGCAGATACATGATTCCCGCCACTAATGTTCTCGGACATTCTGATGTCGCGCCGACCAGAAAGCAGGATCCAGGACCAAAATTTCCGTGGAAAAAATTATATGATGAGTATCAGATTGGAATGTGGTATGATGAAAGTACCAAACAAAACTTTTACGACACCGCAGTTTTAGACGATTATGCCATGCAAATGACGGTTCCTTCGTTTATTTTTAAAATTCAAGGTGCATTGCGGGATTTCGGATACGATATCAATCCGACTGGTGAGTATGATGATACTACTAAGAAAACGATTGAAACTTTTCAATATCATTTCCGACCGCAGAATTATTCTGGGATGATGGACGCTGAAACATGGGCAATTTTACAAGCCTTAAACTTGAAGTATCCAAATAAATAAAATATCTTTACAATTCTAAAAGTGGGCGATAAAAATCGCTCATTTTTTACATACTTTTTAGATCAATTTAATAAAGCAGTAAATAATCTTAACCTTCTCAACAAAATTATTTTTATGGAAAATTTCAGAAATGAAAGCGATTTATTAGGAACTTTACAGGTTCCTCAGAATGCATATTATGGAGTTCAAACCCAGCGGGCCATTGATAACTTTAAAATTTCAGGACAGACCCTTTCTTCTTATCCACATTTTATCAAAGGACTTGCAATTGTAAAAAAAGCAGCTGCAAAAACAAATTATGAATTGGGCTTACTGGAGGAAAATCTTTACAAAATGATTGCAGAAACCTGCGATGAACTTGTTGCTGGAAAACTACATGAAGAATTCCCGATCGATATGATTCAAGGTGGAGCGGGAACTTCGGTGAATATGAATGCGAATGAGGTTATTGCCAACCGGGTTTTAGAAAAATTAGGAAAAGAAAAAGGAGATTATCAGTTTTGCTCTCCAAATGATCATATCAATCTTTCACAATCGACGAACGACGCTTATCCAACTTCATTGAAAATGGCTTTACTGGCGATGAATGTTGAGTTGGTAGAGAAGCTTAAGAAAATAGTTGAAGCATTTCGTGAAAAAGGAAAAGAGCTTGCACCCGTGATCAAAATGGGAAGAACCCAATTACAGGATGCAGTGCCAATGAGTATGGGGCAGGAGTTTGAAGCTTTTGCGGCAACTCTGGAAGAAGATATCTCTAAATTAAACGGAAACGCCAACCTATTTGTTGAAGTAAATATGGGTGCAACGGCCATCGGAACTGGATTAAATGCGCCGGTTGGTTATGCCAATCTGTGTGCTAAAAACCTTTCTCAATTGACCGGTTTCGCCATTGTTTCTGCACCAAATTTAGTGGAAGCAACGCCAGATACGGGAGCTTATGTCATTTATTCTTCTGCTTTAAAGAGATTAGCGGTGAAACTTTCTAAGATCTGTAATGATCTTCGTTTACTCTCTTCAGGTCCAAGAGCAGGATTTTTTGAGATCAACCTTCCAGCAATGCAGCCGGGCTCCTCAATTATGCCAGGAAAAGTAAATCCTGTTATTCCAGAAGTAGTGAATCAGGTTTGTTTTAAAGTGATCGGAAATGATCTAACCGTTACTTTTGCAGCAGAAGCAGGACAGTTACAGTTGAACGTAATGGAACCGGTTCTTTCTCATTCGATCATGGAAAGTATGATTTTCTTAGGAAATGCGATGGATACTTTAAGAGAAAAATGTGTGGTAGGAATTACCGCCAATAAAGAAGCGTGTCTGAATATGGTCAGAAACAGCATCGGGATCGTAACTGCCTTGAACCCTTATATCGGCTATAAAAATTCTACTGAAATTGCCAAAGAAGCTTTGCAGACAGGAAGAAGTGTTTATGATCTGGTATTAGAGCGGGGGATTTTATCTGAAGAACGACTCAACGAAATTCTGGATCCTGAAAATATGTTGAAACCCCATCAGCCAATGTAACTTTTAGCGATAAAAGCTGACTTATAGAGATAATCGGATAATTTTAAATAATTAATGAAAAAAATTTTAACAACAATAGCAATGATCGGAGCATTCATGCTGGCTGACGCGCAGAAATTTGAAACTAAAAAAGCAACTGACAACAGCGGCTATCAATATGAAACCGTCATCAATGATAAAACAGGTGTAAGAGTTTATACTTTAAAAAATGGTTTAAAAGTTTTCCTGGCGAAAAACGATGACGCACCAAAAATTCAGACTTACATTCCTGTGAGAACGGGAAGTAATAATGATCCAGCTGACAATACAGGTCTAGCGCATTATTTGGAACACATGATGTTCAAAGGGACTTCAAATTTGGCCAGTGCAAATTGGGTAAAAGAGAAACCACTTTTAGATCAGATTTCCAGCTTATACGAACAGCATAAAGCAGAGCAGGATCCAGAAAAAAAGAAAGCACTTTATAAAAAAATAGACGAAGTTTCTCAGGAGGCCAGTAAATATGCAATTGCTAACGAATATGACAAAGCGATCTCTTCGCTTGGAGCTTCGGGGACTAACGCGCATACTTGGTTAGATGAAACGGTTTATAAAAACAATATTCCCAACAACGAATTGGAGAAATGGTTGAAAGTTGAAAAAGAAAGATTTTCTCAATTAACTTTAAGATTATTCCATACTGAACTGGAAGCGGTTTACGAAGAATTCAACCGTTCTCAGGATAACGATAGCCGTTTGGTAAATTATGAATTAATGGACGCTCTTTTTCCAAAACATCCAAACGGTCAGCAGACGACTATTGGAAAATCGGAGCATTTGAAAAATCCTTCAATGGTTGCTATTCACAAATATTTTGACGAATATTATGTGCCGAACAACTACGCGATGGTTTTGGTGGGAGATTTAGATTTCGACAAAACAATCAAAATGGTTGATCAATATTTCGGGAATTTTGAATATAAAGAATTGCCGAAAAAACAAATGATCACCGAAGATCCGATGACTAAAATCGTAGAAAGAACTGTAAAAAGTCCTTCTACACCAAGATTGCAAATGTCTTGGAGATCTGATTCTTACGGAACTCAAAATGCTAGATTGGCAGATATCGTCGGAAATATCCTGACCAACTCCGGAGATTCTGGTTTGATTGATTTAAACATTAATCAAAGTCAAAAAGCTTTGCGAGCAATGGCTTACGAATCAGCATTTAAAAAATACGGAAGTTTCTCCTTAATTATTGTTCCGAAAAATGACCAGACTTTTGACGATGCGAAAAAGTTAATGTTAGATCAAATTGATTTAGTGAAAAAAGGAGAATTCCAGGAATGGTTAATTCCGGCGATCATTAATGATATGAAGATTCAGCGAATGAAAACATTTGAAACTGCTGATGGATTAGCAAGCAGTTTATATGGAACTTATATCAATGACAGAACTTGGGAACAGGAACTGAATGAGATCAACGAATACGAGAAAATTACGAAAGCTGACGTCGTGAAATTTGCCAACGAATTTTTTCAAGATAATTATGTTATCATTAAAAAAGAAAAAGGCGTTAACGACAAACTTGTTCGCGTAGAAAATCCGGGAATTACTCCAATTAAATTGAACAGAGAAGAGCAATCTCCATTTTTAAAAGGAATTTTAGCTCAGAAATCTTCTGATATTAAACCAGAATTTATCGATTACGCAAAAGTGATTAAAACCGATAAAATTGGTGATAAAAAAGTAAGTTTCGTTCATAATAAATACAACGATATTGCGCAAGCTCATTTTGTGTTCCCTTTCGGAAGTGATAATGACAAAGAATTAGGATTGGCTACTCAGGTATTACAATATTTGGGAACCGACAAATTATCTGCTGAAGATTTGAAAAAAGAATTCTTCAAATTAGGTATTTCTAATGATTTCAGGACTTCAAATGATCAGCTTAGAATTTCTTTAAGCGGTTTAGAAGAAAATATGCCGAAAGCAATCGAGTTGTTGAAAAACTGGATGCAGAACGCAAAACCAGATCAGAAAGTTTACGCCGAGAATGTGAAAACAATTTTGGAAGGTCGTGAAGTTGCTAAAAAAGACAAGGGTAGAATTATGGCTGCTTTGTCAAATTATGCGAAATATGGTAAGGTTTCCCGCTTCACCGATGTACTTTCTAAAGATCAGTTAGAAGCGATCAACTCCGTAGACATGACCAACAAAGTACAGAACTTATTGAAAATGCCTTACGAGATTTTCTTTTACGGGCAGGATTTCAACGCCTTTAAAAAATATGCAAAACCTTTCGTAGAAAAGGAAACCATGAAAGTTGCGGCAAAACAAAACTATCCTGAACCAGCGACCGATGGAAACGTCTATTTTACCAATTACGACATGGTACAAACCGAGATGGCGAAAGTGGCAAAGGGACCAAATGTAAATTTAGCTAACCTTGGAAAAATCAGTGTTTTCAATGAGTATTTTGGAAGAGGATTGTCTTCAATCGTGTTCCAGGAAATTCGTGAAAGTAAGAGTTTAGCGTATTCTGCGTATGTTTCTTATGCTTCAAGCAGTGAATTGAATCGTCCGGATTATGTGACGACTTACATCGGAACTCAGGCGAATAAATTGCCGCAAGCAGTTACTGCAATGGATGAGTTGATGGCGAATCTACCGCAAATTCCAGCTCAGTTTAATAATGCTAAAAATGCAGCTTTGAAACAAATTGCTTCAGGTAGAATTAACAGAACGAATATTTATTTCAATCAGTTGAACCTGAAAAAATTAGGCGTTGATTATGATTTGAGAAAAGATATTTACAAAGAAGTTGAACAATTATCTTTAGCAGATTTAACCAATTTCTACGATTCGCAGATGAAACCGATGAAATACAATACGGCGATCATTGGTAAAAAAGAGAACTTAGATATGGATGCTCTTAATAAAATAGGAAAATTCCAGGAAGTGAGTTTAGAAGAGATCTTCGGATACTAATTTAAAATTCAATTCAAAATATTAAAAAAGTGAGACTTCGGTTTCACTTTTTTTTGTTCAATACTAAAATTAAAAAAAAATTGTTTTAAGAAGGTGAAATATTTAGTCGCTTTTTGTTGTGTTCAATTCTCTTATTTGATTCAGGCACAGGAATCTATATTGTTTAGCAATGATCAGTATAGCGGCATCAGTTCGGTCATGATTTCGCCTGCACAAGCGTTTCTTAACCCAAATCCGTGGGATATCACTATTATCGCTGAAGATGTATTTGTTCAAAATGATTATGGATTTATTTCTCAGCAAAGTTTTATCGGTCTCATCAATGCTGAGATTAAATCAGCCAGTATTAAGAAAAATATAACGGGCGATAATACTCCTGATGTTTTTGACTTTTACAATAAAGAACTCGGGAATTATCATTTGAGTTCCGATATTCTGGGTCCGTCTTTTCAGTTAAAAATAAAGCTCAAAGAAAAGGATTTTGCAGTTGGATTGTTTTCCAGATTGCGGACTCAAAGTTCAGCGGTGAACGTTGATAATTATTTAAGATTTGGAAATCAGGATCTCTTAGAACCGGAACTTTACACCCTAAAACCTTTGAAGATCAATTTTATGAATTGGGCCGAAATCGGTTTAAATGTCGCCACAGCAATTTTTCCTTATTCAGATCATCAATGGATCATTGGCGGCAATATAAAATATGAGATCGGCTTAGATGCTTTGAATGTAGAAAGCAAAGTTCCGTTTCAATTGACCAGATCTAATGATGAAGTAGATGTAAAATCAATCGTCGCTTCTGATTATGATATTGCGGCCAGTTTTGTTACCAATTATAATTTTGAAACCGATCGATACGAATATCAGCAACGCGGAAACGGATTGGGGTTCGACTTTGGGTTAACTTTTGTTGATCGCGATTCAAACGCCGAGGATTATAATTTGAAAGCAGGTCTTAACGTATTGGATATCGGATCCGTTAGTTTTGAAGGAGAAAATCACTTATTAAAAGGTTCGCCCGTAGAACTTGAAAACAATCCAACCTTTAAAAACACGAAGTTTAAAAGTCCACACCAATTTCTGCAGCTTTTAAGTAATGAAGTTTATGGCGACGAAAATGCTTCTTTACAGGGAACTGATTTTAAGATCGGTTTGCCGACGAGTCTTCATTTTAATATAAGCAAGAATATTCGAGAACACCATTATCTTAATGCCGATTGGATTCAGCGAATTCCTGTCTTCGAAAATTCTCTTAAGCGCTCCAATATTTTTAATGTTTCTTACACGGTGCAAAAGCCAGTTGTCGGTTATGGTGGCTCTGTATCGTTGTATGAATACCGAAGTCTTCAAGTTGGAGCTTATCTACGCATTGGACCTTTAATTCTTGGAAGTGAAAATCTTTTCCCCCTCATCTTTAAACAGAAAAGACTACACTCCGGTGATTTTTATATCGCGATCAAATTGTATCCTTTTTGGGATAATGAAATGAAGCGACATCGACGAGAAAACTGTAACTGTTAATTGAATAAACTGCAGTCAATTAGTGGATTATAGTAGAGAATTGGGTGATTTTACTCTTTTGTATTTGAAGAAATAAGGTCATCTTTGTAATGCAATACATAGCAATATTCTTGTACTATCTAATTGTAAAAAACTAAACTGATAACTGTGAAAACAGAAGTTCCGGAATTTTCCGGAATTTTTTTTTGGAAGGTATTTTTGATGTTTATGATTTTTCAGAATCTGATCCCCAATTTTTAATATTATTCAGAATATAAGCCACGATCAAATCATATTCTTTTTCATTCCTGATAATTCGATCATGAAATCTAGCTTGCCACTCAAAAGATTCGTAATTTTTTTCGTTGCACCATTTCTTTAATCGTCCTTTAAACCTATTCACAAATGATGAAATAGAACAAGGAACTAGTGGCGCTAACCCATTTTTTGGAGTTTTAAAATCATTATCTACTTTAAAAATAGTAGCTATAAAATGAACATGATTCGGCATGATCACAAAATGGTCAATTTTTAAATGTGCTAATTTTAACGTTGCATTCTTAAGAAGCTCCTCTGCAAAAAAAACCAATTTCTGTAAAAGACATTTCGTCATTTGAAATTTCACCAAAATGATGTTTTCGGTCTTTCGTAACAATGGTGATGAAATAGGAATTATTGGACGAATAATCAAATCCAGGCAAACGATATTGTTTATGATATTGGTATGCCATTCTCGTAGGAACATGCCTTAGAGGCGTATTCAATATTTAATTAATAATATATTGAAAATAGAGGTAATCAAATTTAGGAAATATATTTTATACTTGATTAATTTTTAAAATAGAAGAACGCGCCTCTAAGGCGCGCTCCTACAAATCAATATATTTTAATAAAAATTATTTCACAATCTTCATTTCCTTTATTAACCACTTCGCATCCGCATATTTATCAACGATGAAAAGAATGTATTTCGTGTCCACCATAATATTTCTACTAAAACGCGGATCGTAATTAATATCACTCATCGTTCCTTCCCACTGTCTGTCGAAATTCAAACCGATTAAGTTTCCATAAGCATCCAAAGCCGGACTTCCAGAGTTTCCACCAGTAGTATGATTGGTTGCCGTAAAGTTGACAGGAACATCACCGGTTTTATCTTTGTAAACTCCGTAATCTTTGGCGTCATAAAGATTCACCAATTTCTTCGGAACATCGAATTCATAATCACCAGGAACATATTTCTCCATCACGCCTTCTAAATGGGTCTGGTAACCGTAAGAAACAGCATCTCTCGGATTAGAACCTTTTACCTGTCCGTAAGTTACACGAAGTGTAGAGTTGGCATCTGGGAAGAATTTACGGTCTTTATCGGTTTCCATTTGTTGTGCCATAAATTTCTTCTGAAGCACATCAATTTTATCCTGAAGTTCTGAATATTTCCCTTCTGTTGTTTTCATGTAGGAATCTTTCATTGCAGAAGCCCACTGAATAATCGGATCATTTTTTAAGTTTTTGATCAACTCTGCTGGATTAGCAAAAACTTTATCAATGTTTGTTGCAGCAGTGGCTCCGTTGAAAGATCCTCGACCGGTCACGACAGAATTTTTAGACCAACCTTCTACCATTTCTATATTTCTATTCACATCTTTCAGCTGACTGAAATTGTTAGGAAGAAATTTCTCAGGAGTTTTTTCAGCATAAAGTGCCAGCAATTGAGCCGTTACTTTTGCATCCAGTTCACCATTGTAATTTTGATAAATTCCCGATAATCTATTTTTGAAAGCGGTTAATGTTTGGTCATTAATTTTTCCAGCTTCATAGCTGCTCATGAAATTCAGATATTGATTTGCCAATGAAAGCGTTTCGGCATTTCTAACAACTTCTGAATAATAAGACCGGTTTAATGAATACGGCGATTGCTCATTGTACAAATTGTTCAATTGCTCGATCGTAGTTTTAATCGCTGGATTTTTAGCCATTAAAGTTTGTTCGTATTTTTTCTTTTTACCAACGGCGTCAGATTTTTTCAATCCTTCAACTTCGCCGATCCATTTTTTCCAGTAATTGGCTACCGAAGCATATTTAGAAGCGTATTTAATTCTTGTCTCCGCATCAGTTCGCATTTTTTCGTTTAAAGTTTTCAGGGCTACTTCACGAACAGCGATCATTGCAGGATCGGTTTCGGTCATTACCTTTTCTACGGCAATAGCAGGTAAATATTCGGTCGTTCTTCCTGGGAATCCAAAAACAAACGTGAAATCATTTTCCTGCTTATCTTTAATGGAAACTGGTAGAAAATATTTTGGTTTGTATGGGATATTATCTTTTGAATATTCCGCTGGCTTATTGTCTTTGTCGGCATAAATCCTGAACATTGAAAAATCTCCGGTGTGTCTTGGCCAAACCCAGTTATCAGTATCAGAACCGAATTTACCAATTGAGCTCGGTGGTGCTCCTACCAATCGAATGTCTTTATAAGTTTCAATGATATAAGCGTAATATTTATTACCGTAATAAACTGGCTTGATAACTACTTTTTGCCATGGCTCTAATTTGAAACCAGCTTTCACTGCGTCCATATTTTTATTGATGATGGCTTGAGAAGATTTATCATCTAAGTTCTGCGTACCAGCTAAGATTTGTGCAGTTACTTCTTTGATATCTGCGATAAAATCTACGGTAACTCCGGGATTGGGCAATTCTCCGTTCATATCTTTTGCCCAGAAACCATTGCTCAAATAATCATTTTCAACCGAGGAATGTTTTTGAATCTGACCGTAACCGCAATGGTGATTGGTCAATAATAATCCTTGTGGAGAAATAATTTCGGCCGTACAACCACCATTGAACTGAACTACTGCATCTTTAATACTCGGTTTTGAAGGGTCGAAAATTTGTTTTGCAGAAATTTTCATTCCCAAATCCTTCATTTCCTTTTCGTTAAGTTCGGTAGGAATCCACATTCCGCCGTACTGTTGGGCAAAAGCCATCACTGCTGGAAAAAGTATTGCCGATAGCAAAATATTCTTTCTATTCATTTTTAAAATTTGCCCTAAAAATAAGAAAATTTATGATAATATGCCTTATACAACGGTCTGAAATAAAGGACGTATCACTATTTTGCTTTGAATTTGATGGGAACAGTTCATTAAGTGGCTCTATAATTTGAAATGTTCGTGAAGCCTTGATCAACTTATTTCAGATGGAATATTATTTGATTTCTTTTTTTTAAATCAACAAATTATGGAGTCCATTTTTATTCAATTACTAAAGCTTTTTATTATTGCAATTCCGGTTGCATGTATTGCCTGGACCGTCACCCATGAAGAAATTTTTCGGGAGCCGAGAGAATTTTGTAATAAAAAATCAGAAGAATGTAACAGTATTTTACAGCGAAAATTTTATTATTTATTTACCTGCGAATATTGTTTCAGCCATTATGTGACGGCTTTATTTATTTTCATTACGGGTTATCAGTTGCTTTTTGAAGATTGGCGAGGTTATTTAATTTCGTTCTTTGCCGTTGTTTTTATCGCGAATGTTTACATGAGTTTGTTCGGCCTGTTAAGACAAAATCTTAAAACAGAAAAGATAGAAGCAAAGTTAAAAGACAATGAATGGCATGAAGTCAAAGAGGAAATTGATGAAAAGTAATTCTAAGATTTAAATTTCCGAGGTTTCATTTTTTACGATTTCGGCTTTGATGGCCAATTCCTTTGGATCGTCTTGCGTATCAAAATACAACCATTCCATCGCTCGTGGAAATTCTTGAGACCAATAAAATTCCTGGTGTTTTCCTTCGTCGTTGATGCTAACTTTGAATTCAAATTGCATCGACGTTGCATCTTCCCAACCTTCCATCGTTTTTTCAAAAAGTTGAATTCTTTCCGTCATTTCTGAACCTTCTTGTTCGCCGCCGTACATATAAACTTTAATATCATAAGGATTTTTAAAGTTCATTTGAGGAAAATTATTCTCAGGATTTAACCAAAGTGAAGGTGAGAAGATCATTAATTTTGAATATACTTCCGGATAAAGAAAACCGCTATAAATACTGATCAATCCACCCAAAGAACTACCACCAATTCCGGTGAATTCTCTCTCAGGTTTAGTTCTATAAACTGAATCAACGTAAGGTTTCAAAGTGTCTGCCAGAAAACGGACATATTTTTTTCCTTCCGCATTTTCCGTAATGGAATCATTGTCTAAGACGTATTCTTTAATTCGATCGTCACTGCCATTTTCAATTGCAATAATAATCACGTCGCCTCGACCATATTCCGCCAGGATCGACATTTTTTTATCGATTTCCCAGTTCCCGAAAGCCGAACCTTCATTAAAAAGATTTTGCGCATCCTGTAAATAAAGAACAGGATAATCCTTTTTTGTTTTATGATAATTATAAGGCAAAAGTGCCCAGATTTTTCGAGTCCTGTTGAGTTGTGGAATAAAAAACTTCTCAGAAATTATTTCAACAACTGGAAAGAATTCCTGTTTAAAAGGTCCCCAATTAATCCGCCATCTTTCAACTTCATCTTCAGTTTCTAATTCTTTTTTTTCAATTTTCCGATTGGGGGTAACATTTCCAAATCGATCAATTTCTACATTTCCCCAACCGCCGCGTGTAAATTTATACTCGATCAGTTCCGGAAGTTTTTCATCTTCAATTTCGATGAAATAAATGTTATCCGTTGTCGCAGTCAGTTCAAACGATAAATCCCGTGGATTCCATTTGTTGAAATTTCCGGTGATAAAAACGGGTCTTGTGTCGTCTTCCTTAGATTGTAGCGTAAATCGCATAGGTGTTTTCTGTATTTTTCAGGGTTAAAAATAGGAAATTAATTAAGAACGAATTTGAGGAAATCTACGACTCTTTAAATTTATTGTTAAGTAAATGATTACAAGAGAGAAACATTCGACAGCTATTCTCACTTTTACAGGATATGGTTCTCCTTTTACTTTTATTTTAAATATATTTGAGGGAGGAAATGCGGAACCGTGTTTCCTATCAAAAATAAACTAGAAAACTCTAAGATCATGCAAACTGTGCTCGCTCATTCTTTATTTACCGACCATGATATTTACCTTTTTAAAGAAGGCAATCACTATAAATTGTATGAAAAGTTTGGGGCTCATTCTCTTGAAATCGATGGAGTAGAAGGGGTCTATTTTTCTGTTTGGGCACCATTTGCAAAAGAGGTTTCTGTGATTGGAGATTTTAACAAATGGCATTCTGAAACCCACAAATTATTACCACGTTGGGACGAATCTGGAATTTGGGAAGGATTTATCGCCGGCTTGAAATGGGGCGATGTTTACAAATATGGCATTCGCACCAACAAAGGAGTTTTACTCGAAAAAGGCGATCCTTTTGCCGTCAGCTGGGAACAGAATTTACAGGCGGGCTCTTTAGTCTCAACCACTTGGTTTGAATGGAATGATAAAAGTTGGATGTCTGACCGAGCCAATAAAAACTCACTGAAAGCACCCATGTCTGTTTACGAAATGCATCTCGGTTCCTGGATGCGCGGCACCGATGATCCCGAAAAGTACTTTACTTACAGAGAAATTGCAGAACGATTAGTTCCATATATTAAAGAAATGGGATTTACCCATGTTGAATTTATGCCAGTGATGGAATATCCGTATGATCCTAGTTGGGGTTATCAGGTGACTGGGTTTTTCGCCGCAACTTCTCGCTTTGGCTCACCACAGGATTTAATGTTTTTAATTAATGAATTGCATAATAACGATATTGGGGTTTTATTAGATTGGGTTCCGTCTCATTTTCCAGGCGATGCCAATGGACTGCATTTCTTTGATGGAACGTTTTTATATGAACACGAAGATCCACGAAAAGGTTTTCATCCTGACTGGAAATCCTATATTTTCAATTACGGAAGACCTGAAGTGAAATCGTTTTTAATAAGCAACGCGATGTTCTGGCTGGATCGCTATCATGCCGATGGATTGCGCGTTGACGCCGTAACTTCGATGCTGCATTTGGACTATTCCAGAAATGAAGGTGAATGGGAACCAAATATTTATGGCGGAAATGTGAATTTAGAAGCCAAGAAATTTCTGCAGGATTTTAATAAAGCAGTTTACAAAGAATTCCCGGATATCATTACTATTGCTGAGGAAAGTTCAGATTTTCCAATGCTGACCAAACCGGTTTACGATGGCGGAATCGGTTTCGGAATGAAATGGATGATGGGTTGGATGCACGACACTTTGAAATATTTTAAAGAAGAGCCCGACACCAGAAAATATCAGCATAACAAGTTGACTTTCGGATCTATGTACGTTTTTAATGAAAATTACATGATGCCACTTTCCCACGATGAAGTCGTTCACGGTAAAGCCAGTTTAATTTATAAAATGCCGGGAGATGAATGGCAGAAATTTGCAAATCTTCGGGCACTGTATCTTTATATGTTTACGCATCCAGGTGCTAAATTATTATTCATGGGAAATGAATTTGCACAAACCGGCGAATGGAATTTTACCCAAAGTCTCGACTGGCATTTACTTAAATATCCTGTTCATAAAGGAATGCAGGATTTTGTTAAAAAGTTAAATCATTTATACCGAAACGAAACCGCACTCTACGAAAATAATTTCTCACCCGACGGAATGGAATGGGTAGAAGCCAATGATGCCGATAATTCCATTTATATTTATTTAAGAAAAGGGAAAAAAGATGACGATGTTTTAATGGTTGTTTTAAATTTAACGCCAAGAGTTTTTGATTATAAAATCGGAGTAGATGAAGGAACGAATTGGGAAGTAATTCTAAATTCAGATGATGAAGAATTTGCAGGAAGTGGTGTACAGGCAGAAATTGTAGATGAAGAAGATGATGAGTGGATGTATCGAGCGAATGCGATTATCTTAAAATTACCACCACTTGCTGGAGTTATTTTAAGACAAAAGAAAACGAAGAAGAAAGTCATCCAAAAAATCGTTGTTAAAAAGGAAGCCTCGCCAAAAAAACCGGTTAAGAAAGTCGCAGCTTTAAAAGTAGAAGAAAAACCTAAAGCGGTGAAGAAAACATCAACATTGAAAAGTGATGAACAGAAAATAGCAGTTTCAAAGAAAATAGAAAAACCTTCTGTCAAAAAGAATAAAAAATAATAAAGTCCAACCTCAAATCTGAATTTTTATATGAAAATTTTTAACCTTTCGATCGAATGTTATCCCGTTGCAAAAGTCGGTGGACTTGCCGATGTCGTGGGAGCATTACCCAAATATTTAAATAAAATCGAGGGTGTAGAAGCCAGTGTCATTATGCCGTGGTACAATAAACCTTTCGTGCATGATCACAGTTTCGAACTGGTTTTTGATGGTTGGATTCATCAGCACAACGAGACTTTTCAGGTGACGGTAATGAAAGAACGCTCAAATGTTTTAGGATTCGATTTGTATTTGGTGAAAATCCCAGGACTTCTAGATCGCGATAATCCTTATGGTTATTGGGATGAGAGTCAGCAATTCTTAGCTTTTCAACATGGCGTTTTACATTGGTTAACGGCGATGCAGATTCGTCCTGATATTTTACATTGTCACGATTATCATACTGGTTTAGTTCCGTTCATGATTGAAAATTGTCCTGAGTTTAGTTTTCTGAAAGGCGTTAAAACCATTGGTACGATTCATAATGGTGAATATCAAGGCCAGATGAGATGGGAAATGGCGAATTATTTTCCTTGGTTCGATGGTGGAAAATGGGGTCTTCTCGATTGGAATGGCTACATCAATCCACTCACAACCATGATTAAATGTTGTCATGCGTTCAACGCTGTTTCTGGCGGTTACATGGATGAGCTTTTCGAAAACTTCCGTGGTTTAGAACATTTAGTCCGACAGGAACACGCTAAAGCAAACGGAATTATTAATGGAATAGATACTGAAATTTGGGACCCAGAAGTTGATCCTTTTTTGGCTTTTAATTTTGATAAAAAAAATGCCGACGCTGGAAAATGGGAAAACAAAAAAGAATTGTGCGAAGAGTATGGTTTAAATCCTGACTTACCACTTTTCAGTTTTATCGGAAGATTTGCCGGAGAAAAAGGTGCTGACTTTTTGCCCGAAATTGTTGAGAAAAGCATTCAGGAAACTTATGGCGCCTTGAATATTATTATTCTTGGTTCAGGCGATAAAAATATTGAAAATCAATTAGCAGGATTGTCGCAAGTCTATTCTAATTTCGCAGTTGATTTGGGTTACAAAGAATATTTGTCTCATAAGATTTATGCTTCATCCGACTTCCTTTTAATGCCTTCGCGTGTTGAACCATGCGGACTGAATCAAATGTACGCTATGCGCTACGGAACCGTTCCGATTGTACGGTATACAGGTGGTTTGCGAGATACTGTAGAAGATATTTCTACCGGTGGAAGTGGAATTAATTTTGGTGAGGCAAGTGCGAGTGCGGCGGTTCATGCCATGCATCGGGCTTTGCATATCTATCATCAAGAAGGTTTGATGAGTCGTTTGGTTCACTCCAATATGAGTTTTGATTTCTCCTGGGAACAGTCGGCACAGAAGTATCTGGATCTTTACAAAAGCTAGTTTTTTTAACATCAATACAGTGACGATCGTAAAGATAAATTCTTTTTCGAAAAGTCGGTCTATCGACCACGGAACCTTTTGATAGAAACTTTATAGTTTTCCTATTAAGTAAGTCTGCAAATTTATAAATTCGTAAGTTTGCGAGCTGAAAAAAAATATGGAGAAGAAAAATATGTTAAAAGGGGTGTTGTATGTTGCGCTGGGTGCAAGTATTTTCGGCATGTTGGCTACTTTTGTTAAGCTTTCATATCAAGATGGATACACTACTTCAGAAGTAACTACCGCACAATTTGTTTTAGGATTAACAGGTTTGTTGATCTTAAATTTAATACAAAGAAAAACCTCTAAACAACCACTTGCTCAACCAACTTCCAGAGAAATTAAAATGTTGATGTTGGCCGGAACTTCTTTAGGCTGTACGAGTTTATTCTATTATTTATGTGTGCAGTATATCAATGTGTCGATTGCGATCGTATTATTGATGCAGTCGGTTTGGTTCAGTGTTGTGGTCGAAAGTGTGATATCGAAAAAGTTTCCGAATGCTAAGAAAGTCGTGGCTACCATTATTGTTTTGATTGGAACTTTTTTCGCCACCAATATGATTAATTTAGATGTTAAATTAGATCTGCACGGAATCTTTTGGGGATTAATGGCAGCATCTTCTTTTAGCATCACGATGTTCACTTCAAACAAAATTGCAACTCACATTCCCGTATTGAAGAAAAGTTTGATTATGCTTTCTGGTGGAGCAGTCATCATATTTATTTTCCTTTTCTTCGCCCAAATTGGTCCTTTGCATTTTGATGTTTTAAAAGAATTTTATTTAAATTTTACCGATAATACGGCCCACATCAAACCGTTTAATTTTTCGATATTTTATACGTACGGTTTTATCCTGGCGCTATTCGGGACGATTATTCCACCGACTTTATTCAATCTTGGATTTCCGAAAACAGGTTTAGGATTGGGAAGTATTATCTCATCCATTGAACTTCCGGTTTCCGTAACTATGGCGTTTATTCTATTGGGTGAGCAGGTAATTTTAATTCAGTGGATGGGAATTATCTTAATACTTTTTGCAATCGTTTTGATGAATTTACCTTCAAAGAAAAAGGATTTACAGCCTGATTATATTAGAATAGAAAAGTAATTTGAAATTCAATTGACGAAATTACGATGGACGAAGATTCCTCGTTTTAAGTCATTTAGAAAAAAAATGTAAATTGGTTTTAATTAAATTTTAAATATTTACTTTAAAATAGACTCAGTACCTTTGCTGATGGCACTTTTATTGTAAACTACCTGCCGATTTAAAATTAACCATGTTCAAACTTTCTCCTCAAAAGCTCGTCAACCTAACCCTTTTGGTTTTGACCATTTCTATTGCAGTACAATGTGAAAAAGACAAAGTTCAGACTCAAGATGTTCCAACTAAAAAGAATGATTCTTTAGCGCTTGTTAAAAAAGATTCTCTAATTCAGGATTCTATTAAGAAAAACACCATTGTTTATCAACCTTTTATTTTTCCAAAAAACAAAAGAGATTCGGCGATGGCCGTTTTTAACGACCAGTTTTCAAAAGAGGAGCAAACTGTAATTTTATCCTTGAACCGTCTCGATTTAAAGAATAAATGGCGTGCAGATACTTTGATGATTCCAGATAAGATCGATGCAACATTAATGTCCTATTCTCCGTTCCCAAGAACTTTAGACCAATTAAAAGAAGTCAGCAAAATCGTTTTCTTCTCCTATCCCATTCAAGCCTATGCTTTGTATGAAAATGGTGCTTTAATTAAATGGGGACCGACCAGTATGGGACACAAAACGGCTCAGACCAAAAGAGGTCTAATGTTTACCAATTGGAAAAAAGAACTTGCGATTTCGACCGTAGACAGCGATTGGAAATTACCGTACAATTTTAATGTTCATAATACTTTAGGAATAGGTTGGCATCAATATGATTTACCAGGATATCCAGCTTCACACTCCTGTTTACGACTAACGATGGACGATGCGAAATTTTTGTACAAGTGGGCAGATCAGTGGATTTTAAATAAAGGTGGCGCCACAGTGAAAGCAAATGGAACTCCTGTAATTGTTTTTGGCGATTATCAATGGGGCGGAAAAAAACCTTGGAAAAATCTGAGTAACGATGCACAATCAAACAACATTTCTGTGGAAGAAATGAATGCTGTGATTAAACCTGATCTGGCTAAAATTCTGGAAGAGCAGGCAAAAAGAAATACAGTGGTATCGGCTCAAAATACCACTCAACCTTCGGCTTGATAGGTTTCAAATTTCCGGATTGATTCCTCCGCAAATTCGCGAAGCTGCTGCATCTGTTTTTTACCTTTCCATTTTCCGAAACGTGCGGCTGTAAAAGTGAGTGCCAGGCAAACCAGCATAATGATTGAGAAACTAAATGCCCAGGGAAAATCGTTGCTTTTAATCTGTTTTTCAACATACCAAATCGTGATCCCGAGCATCCACGAAATTCCAAAAATGAAATTCAGAAACATAAAGAAAGTCCAGACCGCAGCTGAGGGACCAAAAATTCCACGAATAACCGTTTTATTTTCTTCTGCGTCGATCTCCGTTCTTAATGCAAGATTAGGTTTCCAGTAATTATCCTCTGTAGTTTTTACTGTTATCAGAGAAGCTTCATTGTTGATGTTTCCGCTAAATTCTTGGTCCCGTTCTTTCAGAAAACTTTTTAAATAAACGGTGTATTCTTCCCGAGAGATATCGGTGAATATTTTAAATCGCGGTCTCGAGCGAATATGATCGATGGTGGTTTCTTCAATTTGCATTTTGGTAGGGAATAGGGTCTTGTAAGGTAATGATAAAGTTCAGAATCTGATCTTCACGCTCTACTTGTATGAATATTTTTTTACCGTCATCTTCTTTAAAATAATCATTTATTTTCTGCATGCTCATGTCACCAACGGTTTTTTTATCAATCGATATTAGCTGATCATTTTTACGAATGCCTGCAACATAACATGGCGAATCTTTCCGGCAACCTGCCACCGTGAATTTCGGTTTGAGCACAAAATTATATTGAAACTTCTCAGGTGATTCTGAAATTGGAGTTCCGTCAAGACTTCTAAGGGTTTTTTTAGTTTCAATAATCACCATATCTTTTTCCCAGGTCATCCCATCTTGCTGAATGTCGAGACCGCTGCTGTTGAATTGAAAAGGATCGTTATAATTTTGATTCTTTTTTAAGAATAACTTCTTATCAGGATAATTAAAGATGACTGTAAATCGACGCAAAATATCACTCCCAATCGATCCTTTCCGATTGGGAACAATTTTTAGATTTTGAATGGAATACTCATCAGGCATGGCAGTAAGCGGCTGTTTAAAACTAAATTTCCCCAAAGACAAACTGTGAATTCTACTTCTCTTTCCGAAAATATCTCCGTTAAAACCACGACCTAAATAATCCTCAATATTCGGGCGGTTGTATTCGAAGTCCTCAATCACTTTGGGGAACAACCAAACAGCATCACTATTTCCTAGATCGACCAGCATTTTGGACGGCACTTTTTTGTCGGTCATTTCCACCTCTGCCATGAGGTAGGGCTTATTTCCTTCAATGGTCATTGGGAATTCTGTAAATCTTTTTTGTCTTTTATTAACCGTTTTTTCATCATTGTAAACGGTAATTTTTTTTGTCGTAAAGTTGATTTCAATCGGGTGATTTTTGAAGAAATGATAACCAATAATTCCATTCACGGGAATGCCTACATGCGAAGAAAAATTAATGCTTTCATCTAAAATAATGAATAGCATATGTTGAGAATCTTTATAATCTTTCCCTATCGAGACAATATTTTTTTCAGATTTCAATCCTTCTATATCCATACTTTCACCGAGACCAGAGAATTTTATTTTTTCTACTTCATTAAAGTTAATTTCTTTATTATCTAAACTAAAGAGAATCGTTTCATTCACGCCCGAATCCAGTAAAAAAGTCAGATCAACTCCATTAATATTAAGTGGAATAAAAACCAGGTTATTGATTAATTTAAAAGGGATCACTGCTTTCTTAGGATGAGAAATTTCAAATCCGTTTTGCGAAAAAGATAAGCTATATAGGAAAAGAAAGAAAATCTTTAGAAATTTCATCTAATGAAGATACAAATTCCAACTGAAAGTGAACTTCTTTTTATTTGCTTTTTAAATGTTTTTAAGAATTAAAAAATCCTAAATTTGTTGGATGCTACACGAAGAAAAAAAAGAAAAATTCCGCCAACTGGTCGAGAATAAGTTCCAGATTTACAACTCTCTTTTCATGAGTTTGCCTTACGATAAAATGTCGAACATCGGCATGCTGCTCCCTTTTTTATATGAGGAAAGTAAAGTGGGTTATGAAGCGGGCAAAAGTCCCGAGGAAATTGTAGAATCTTTTTTTAGCAAACATACCGAACTGAAAACAGAAGAGCTGAAAACCGAATTGCTTTTTAAAATCATTCAGTATATCGAAAGGCAAGTAGTTTTATACGACAGTATTGAGGACGCTGCTTTCCCAAAGTTACATTCTGACAGCGATGCTGGGACCGTTCTTCAACTTCATGAGCGCGCGCTCCAGGAACATCAATTAGATGCGACCAGAAAAAAGCTGAAAGACTTTGCCATTAAAGTTGTTTTTACCGCCCATCCGACTCAGTTTTATCCCAATTCTGTTCAAAGGATCTTACACGATTTACGTACTGCAATTACCAATGACTCGATTACCGAAATTGATACTCTTTTGCAGCAGTTAGGTAAAACACCATTTCTTAATAAAGAAAAACCGTCACCATTAGACGAAGCGTTGAGCATTATTTTTTATCTTCGTTACGTTTATTATGATACCATTGGTGAATTGTATAAAAAAGTAAAAAACTCTTTCGAAACGCAAACTTTCACGCCTGCACAGGATTTAATTCAAATGGGATTTTGGCCTGGTGGAGACCGTGATGGAAATCCGTTTGTTACCGCTGAGATTACGCAACAGGTTGCTCAGGAACTACATCTATCTATTTTAAAATCTTACTATGCACATTTAAAAAAGATCCGAAGAAGATTGAGTTTCCGTGGAGTTTCTGAAATCTTAGATGGTTTAAGTGATGATTTGTACGAGGCTATTTTTAAAGAGGAAGTTGATATTTCTTCAGATGAAATTTTAACGAAAATAAAGCTTGCAGAAAAGATCCTTATCGACCAGCACAACGGACTTTTTAAAAATATTTTAGAAGATTTTAAAGATCGCGTTAAAATTTTCGGTACTCATTTCGCGACTTTGGATATCCGTCAAGACAGTCGGGTTCATCAGCAAATTATCGACGAAATTATCAGTAGACATTCGGATTTAAATATCGATATGGTTTCTGATCAGGAAAAATTAGATTGGTTGATAAACACTGATGTTATTCTGAATCCAAATGATTTTGAGGGAATTACAAGAGATACTTTACAAAACATTTGTAATGTAAAAGGAATCCAGCAAAAGAACGGAGAACGTGGCCTGCATCGCTATATTATTTCAAACTCAGAAGCAGTTAAAGAAGTGTTGAATGTTTTCACATTATTCAGACTTTGCGGTTATCGAGAAGAGGAAATCAATATCGATATTGTACCACTTTTTGAAACGATGGAAGGTTTAGACCGCGCACAAAAGGTGATGAAACAATTGTATGAAATGCCGGTTTATAACAAACATTTGGAAAGAAGAAAATCTGCCCAAACAATTATGCTTGGTTTTTCTGATGGAACAAAAGATGGCGGTTATCTGAAAGCGAACTGGGAAATATATGAAACCAAAGAACAGCTCACCAAGGTTTCTGACGAGTACGGAATTAAAGTTATTTTCTTTGACGGTCGCGGTGGACCGCCAGCAAGAGGTGGTGGTAAAACGCATGATTTCTACGCTTCACAAGGGAAAACGATCGCCAATCATCAGATTGAATTGACGGTTCAGGGACAAACAATCACAAGCGTCTTTGGAAATAAAGATCAGGCAAAATATAATTTCGAACAGTTGCTGACGGCTGGAATTGAAAATGACGTTTTTAAAAATGCTAAAAAAGATTTGACAGAAAAAGAAAGAAAGCTGATTGAAGAATTAGCTGAAATCAGCTATGAAAAGTATTCAGCTTTAAAAGCACATCCACGATTTGTTCCTTACTTACAGGAAATGAGTACGCTCGAATATTACGGAAAAACCAATATCGGCAGTCGGCCAACGAAACGTGGCGCAGGTGGCGAACTCAAATTTGAAGATTTACGTGCCATTCCGTTTGTAGGTTCCTGGAGTCAACTCAAGCAGAATGTTCCAGGATTCTTCGGGTTCGGATTTGCACTGCAAGAGTTGAAAAGTCAAGGTCGATTTGATGAGGTCAAAAGTTTGTACAAAGGTTCAGACTTCTTTAAAACATTGGTCTTAAATTCAATGATGAGCATGAATAAATCTTATTTCCCACTAACTTCTTACATGAAGAAAAATGAAAAATTCGGCGAATTTTGGATGATCCTTTTTGATGAATATCAGCTTTCAAAATCAATGATGCTCGAACTGACTGGATTCCAGGAGTTGATGGAAGAAGAACCGCTTTCAAGAATGTCAGTAAAGATTCGGGAAAAGATTGTATTGCCACTTTTGAGTATACAACAATACGCTTTAATTAAAATTCAAAAAGAAGAAGGCAATCGTTCGGCTTACGAAAAGCTCGTCATGCGATCACTCTTTGGAAATATTAATGCAAGTCGAAATTCGGCTTAAACCAAAAAAAAACCTTCGGAAAATGAAGGTCTTTTTTATAAGGTTTTATATTTTTAAATTTAACCATTAAGGTTTTGTTAAGGAGTTAAGAGGATTAAGATTTCCTACAGAAATAGAAATATCCAAATAATCTTTTGGTGATATAAAATCCTTACTCTTTAATCAATTTTTCGATGTATTGGTTTTTGTCGGTTTGTACTTTTACAAAATAAACTCCACTGGACCATCTTTCGATATTATTGATTTTCTCATTTTTTAGTGATTGAACTTTTCGACCTAAAGTATCATACAATTCTACAGAAATAATTTTCTCGTCTGTTTTAATGGTAAATGTTTTTGCGACAGGATTAGGATAAATCTGCAACATTGATTTTGTGCCGGGATTTGTCGTGGCTAAAGTTGTATTCCAGGCTTTGCCGAAATTCAAAATTCCATATCCTTTTTGTGGATCATTGGCTGGATAAAGAGATGCATTTTGACGCAACAAATTGCTGAGCTCATCTACAGGTTTTGTTGGAGAAGCCTGAATAAGACAGGCAACACCACCAGCGGCGAGTGGTGTGGCAAATGAAGTTCCACTGCTGCTTGTTACCGAATTATTATATCCCATATAGGTAGAACTTCCTCTCGTACTTCCATCAGGTTTGATGTGTCCAACCGCGTTAGGTCCAAAAGAAGAAAACGAAGAACTTGCTCCAGTTGAAGTCACCGCACCGACCGTAAATACTTTCGCATTGTCCGCTGGAGTAATGATGTAATGCCAGGCTTTTAAAGCTTCATTTCCGGCAGCTGCCAGAACGAAAATTCCTTTCTCAGTAGCAATCTGTGCAGTTCTCGCGATAAACGAAGAAGTTCCCGTCATATCAGCATACACCATATTGTATCTGGGATCATCATAATCGTAATAACCAAGAGAAGTAGTGATGACATCAACTCCTTTACGGTCTGCTTCTTCGGCAGCTTCGGTCCAGTAAAGCTGTTCTTCCGGGATTTCATTTTCTGCGTCTTCAGTGGCATATAGATAAAAATCGGCATCTGGCGCAGTTCCAACAAAACTGTTTTCAACGTAAGCGGCAATCGTACCCAAACAGTAGGAGCCGTGGTTATTTAATGAAGTGCTATAAATATCAGTGCTTTTATTGATGAAATTATAACCACCTTTTATTTGACCATTATTTCTGATTCTTGCGTAAACTGAACCGGTATTTACTCTTGGAAATCCAGTGTCGATTACTGCAATCGTAACTCCAGTTCCAGTAAAACCTGCAATATGCAGCGGACGAAGATTCACCTGATCGATTTGCGCTAAACCCGATCCGTAATTAAAAGTCGTTTTACCTAAAGTGTTATTGAACTCTTCAAATTTATTGACCTTTTTACCCGTGACTTTTCCACCATCAGGATGTTTGATAAATCGTTCTACCGAAAGAACATAGGGGTGCGTTTGAAGCTCTGCGATTTGGTCAGTAGTTGCATTCACCGCTACACCATTCATCCATTTTGAATAATCTTTGACCGTATAACCCAGGTTGGTGATGTTTTGAATGTAGCTTTGTTCGATTGGTGCATCTTGATCATTTAAGGTGATACCATATTTTGTCCGTCGATCCAAAGATTTTTGAGTTAATTCAGAAAGTGGATTTGCATAAAATGCTGCTTTATTCGGCTTGTCTTTAAAGAAGACAAAAACAAGTTCCGTTTGTGCATTGGTGAGCGCAAACAGAAAAAGAATAAATAGGGATAGATTTTTTCTCATTTTTAAATTATTAAAGTATAACAAAAATAAACAATTTGTCTAAAATTGATATTATTTTGATTTGTTTATTTTCAATTTAATAAAGAAATAATTAATCTAAATATATTTTAATAATTTAAATTCCTTATATAAAGGAATAAAATGACTCTTTTTAATTATACTTAAAGTGTATTGATCAAAACTTTATTCCCTATTTAATATTCTTTAAATTGATAAGAGTTCGACTCAACTTAAAATAAACATTACGCTCTTTTAATTTTTTAAAAAACTTAATTTTAGTAAATTTGAGGAAATATTTGGTTTATGAAATCGCTATTATCAAATGCTGTCAAAAACAGAGGTGAGAATGGGTGATTGCGTACGATCAATAAAATCCAATAAAATTTTCATATGAAAAAGATTCAGATGGTTGACCTTCAAAGTCAATATTATAAAATAAAACCTGATGTTGATAATGCAGTGCTGAATGTGATGAACACGGCCGCCTTTATCAACGGTCCTGAAGTCAAATTTTTTCAGTCCGAATTAGAAACTTACCTTGATGTAAAACATGTAATTCCTTGTGCAAATGGAACGGATGCTTTGCAAATTGCACTCATGGCTCTGAATTTACAGGAAGGTGATGAGGTGATCACCGCTGATTTCACTTTTGCAGCGACGGTAGAAGTAATTCATTTATTAAAATTGAAAGCAGTTTTAGTCGACGTAGATTACGACACTTTCACCATGGATACTGAGAAATTGAAAGCGGCCATTACCTCGAAAACGAAAGCGATCATTCCGGTTCATCTTTTTGGACAATGTTCCAACATGGAAGAAATTTTAAGTATTGCCTACGAACATAACATTCACGTTATTGAAGATAATGCGCAAGCAATTGGCTCAGAATTTACTTTTTCAGACGGAACCGTGAAGAAATCCGGAACGATGGGAATTTTGGGAACTACATCATTTTTTCCTTCTAAAAATTTAGGATGTTATGGTGATGGTGGTGCGATTTTCACCAATGATGATGAACTTGCTCATAAAATTCGAGGAATTGTGAATCACGGAATGTACGAAAGATATTACCACGATGAAGTAGGCGTGAATTCCCGTTTAGACAGTATTCAGGCGACGGTTTTAAGAAAAAAACTGACTTTATTAGATACTTATAATGAAGCGCGAAGAAAAGCAGCTGATTATTATGATGAAGCATTTGCCGATAGTGCAGAAATTCTAACTCCGAAAAGAGCAGATTATTCTTCGCACGTTTTTCATCAATATACTTTGAGAATTCTCGGCGGAAAAAGAAATGATTTGCAGAAATTCTTAACCGATAAGGAAGTTCCCGCGATGATCTATTATCCTGTTGCTCTAAGAAAACAAAAAGCTTATTTCCAGGATAGTAATGATGCTGATTTTGTAAATACCGACAAACTTTTAGAACAAGTTATTTCATTGCCAATGCATACCGAATTAGATGATGAGCAATTGAAATATATTTCGGACGCGGTTTTGGAGTTTATGAATAAGTAATTTTGAATCTACTTTGTCAAAGTTAAGAACTTTGACAAAGTTTAAAAATGAAAATAAGAGAAGACATCTTGGAAACCGATTATCTCTATCATATTTTTAATAGAGGAGTAAACTCCAATTTGATCTTCTTCAATAAGGAAAATATGTCATTCTTTTTGAAAAAAACGGAACGATATGTTTTACCTTTTTTCGAAATTTAAGGATATTGTTTAATGCCAAATCATTTTCATTTTATTTTGAGACCTAAATCCAATATTTTAATAAGTTCAAAAGTTAATACTTCTATCAAAGGTCTGCATTGTGAGGAATCTGTTTACAGCAAGTCATTAGCTAGATTATTCAGCAGTTATACACAGGCATTTAATAAAGTTTATAGTAGAAGCGGTCCTTTATTGGAGTCGCCTTTTAAGAGAATTAGAATTGGTTCTGAAGAATATCTGAGAAATTTGATTATTTATATTCATCAAAATCCTAAAGATTTTCAGAACTACAAATTTTCATCTTATAAAGCAGTTATTTCTAACGTTGAAACTTCGATTTCGAGGAATGAGATTCTTGCATTATTTGATGATAAAGAAAATTTTATAAGTTGTCATCAAAAGAAGATTGATAGGAGCCAATTTGAAATTTAAAATCTAAAAAACTTTGTCAAAGTCTTAAACTTTGACAAAGTACAAATAAAAAAATATGACAATACTCGTTACCGGCGGTCTCGGTTACATCGGTTCCCACACGGTGGTAGAACTTTTAAAAAATAATTTTCAAGTCATCATTGTTGATGATATGTCGAATTCGGAAAAATTTATCCTCGATAATATTGAAAAAGTGGCCGGAAAAAGACCCGTTTTCTTTCCTTTTGATTTGAGAAGAAAAGAATTACTTTCTCAGGTTTTCGATGCCTATGAAATCGATGGCTGTATTAATTTCGCTGCTTTTAAAGCAGTAGGAGAGAGCCAGGAAAAACCGTTGGATTATTATGAAAATAATTTATTTTCTCTGATCAATATACTTCAGGAATTTAAAAATAGAAATATTTCAAATTTTATTTTTAGTTCTTCCTGTACGGTTTACGGTCAGGCTGATCAACAGCCGATTGATGAAAATACGCCGCTGAAAATGCCAGAATCTTCTTATGGAAAAACCAAGCAAATGGGCGAGGAGATCCTAAAAGATTTCGCCACAGCGTATCAAAAGAAAGTTTCTTTACTTCGGTATTTTAATCCAATCGGATCACATCCAACAGCTTTGTTAGGAGAATTACCAATTGGCATACCTAACAATTTGGTGCCTTTTGTAACTCAAACGGCAGCCGGAATTAGGGAAAAACTTTCGATCTTCGGAAATGACTATGAGACTGAAGATGGAACCGCTGTTCGTGATTATATCTATGTCGTAGACTTAGCAAAAGCGCATGTTAAAGCCTTGCAGAAATTGATGGCGGAAACGTCAGATACCGTAATTGATATTTATAATTTGGGAACAGGAAAAGGTTCATCAGTTTTAGAAGTGGTTGAAGCTTTCGAAACAGCGAACGATGTAAAAGTCCCTTATCAAATCTGTGACCGGCGTGATGGCGATATAACCGTCGCTTATGCCAATGCTGACAAAGCCGAAAGAGAACTCGGTTGGAAAGCCGACACTCCTTTGGAAGAAGCTTTGCGCACGACCTGGGAATGGCAGAAATATCTGGAAACCAGAAAGTAAAATTTTAATGAAGACAAAAAAATCCTGAAAATTAATTTTCAGGATTTTTTACTTTTCTAAAGTCTAAGATTATTACATTGGTGGACCTTGGTCGTCTCCACCTGCATCATTCGCATTAATGTCTTTTTTACGTTTCGGTGCATCTATTTTCTCACCTTGTTTAAATCGGTAAGTTAAAGATACATTGAAACTTCTTGGGCTCCAACGCATGTAAGAATCTCTCTCATAACCTGGACCGAAACTGGTGCTGTTTCTACCTCTCGTTCCCAGAATATCCTGGATGTTAAACGCGATGGTTCCATTGTTATTCCAAATCGTTTTGTTGGCACCGAAATTTAAAACATACATGTCCTTACTTTCACTGGAGGCCGTTTTTTGACCGCCTCTGTAGAAACCTTGAACTTGCATGCTCAATGTTTTATCAATTTTAAAACTGTTGGTTAATCTTAATCTTGTAGAAAAACCTTCGCCATCAAAAGAGAGTGGTTCAACCATTCTGTTGGGGTCAAAGTAAGAGCCTTCTGATTTGTAACCAAAAAGATCTGCACTTGCCATAATTTTATACCAAGGGAAAAGATCTGCAGTTAAGTTTAAATCTAAACCATAACTCGTTTCATTTCCGACGTTATAAGGACTTGTCACCAAAACATCTGATCCAATCGCCTGACTCAACAATACAAACTTCACATCGTCGGTTGTTTTTCTATAGTACAAAGTTGGATTAATAGTGAATTTTTTCTTCTGAATAGCATATCCTAATTCAAATGAATCGATGTAAGATGGATCTAAATCTTCATTACCACGGAATAAATTCTGACGGTTTGCCAAAGAAGTTGGGTAAGGAATCAAGAACCAAGAACGAGGTCTGTTGATCCTTCTGGAATAATTCAATAATAATTGATTATTAGAACTTCCTAAATCATAACTCAAAAATACACTTGGAAAAAAGCCGGTATATTCTTTCTTTTTGTTAGAAGTATTTCCGCTTAAACTCAGATATTCAACATTGATCTGTGAATTTTCAGCTCTTAAACCTAATTGGTAACCTAGCTTGTCAAATTTACTTTTAAATTGAGCATAAGCAGCATTGATGGTTTCATCATAAACCGTATTTCCACTGTAAGCATCTACGATTCCGTAATTTGCACTCACATCAGTTTCGCGATTTAGAAAATCGTAATCATTGGTATTGTTATCAATTCGATAACCTGCTTCAATTTTTGATTTCTCACCGATGGGCAATTCATAATCGATTTTACCGATGATTGATTTGTTAATGGTGCTGTTATCTCCTAAAGTTCCGTATCTAAAATAGGACTGATCGTACTCTCTGGAATCTTCTGTTGATTCGTTATTGCTTTTTTGTAAACTTAATGATAATGCGATGTTGTGTCCTGCATCATTAAATTTATGATCTAATCCAACATCACCTTGCAAAGAAAGATTGGTACTGGTTCCTAAAGCTGCCGTTTGCGAATTGGTAGTTAAAATTCTCGAAGCATCATAATTATTGTTATCAACTCTATTATTGCTCTCACTCGAAAAATTTCTAACCATTCCCGATAAGTTGATCGAAGTTTTCTCGGTTAAATCAACTGCAAAACCTGCAGTTGCATTATAGAAATTACTTTCGCTTTTATTACGTGAATTTTGTTCGAAATATCTTGTTGTTGCTCCAGAAGTAGTATCAAAGAATCGAGTGTCACTATCGCTTTTTCCTTCACCTTCACGGTAACCGCCGCCACCATTTAAAAACCACGTCCAGCTTCCTTTTTTCCAGCTAAGATTCGTGTTTAAATTGGTGCTTGGTAAATATCCTAAACTTCCGGTAACGCTTCCGTTGAAGCCCATTCCTTTCGATTTCTTTAAAATAATATTTAAGATCCCTGCCGTTCCGCTGGCTTCAAACTTTGAAGATGGATTGGTAATGACTTCAATTCTCTCAATTTGATCTGCTGGAATAGATTGTAATCCATTGGCGCCGCTGTCGATGCCCAACATAGAAGAGGGTTTTCCGTTAATTAAAAACTTTACGTTGGAGTTCCCACGCATAGACACCGTACCATCGGTTTCTACAGAAACGGAAGGAACGTTTGCTAAAACATCCTGCAGATTTCCACCTTTACTGATAAGATCGGTAGAAGGATCGTAAACCTTTTTGTCTAATTCTACACGGTAAGGTTTTACAGCATTTGCCGTAATCACTACACCTTCGATATCTTTGGTTCTGCCATTTGTTGCAGAGCTTTCCGATCCTACCGTGAAATTTCCAAGACTTCCACCCGCTGAAATTTGTTTATTTAAAGTCGATTTCTTAAAGTCGATCGCGTCAATAGTAATATCGTAATTTCCCGGAGTCAGAGCCAATTGGTAATTCCCTTTATCATCCGTTAATGTGGCATCACTGAAAAGTTTATTTGCTTTGTTGCTGAATGTTACCGAAGCATAAGGAACAGCATTGTTTTGCTGATCAACAATTTTTCCGCTTACATTCATTTTCTGCTGGGCAAACGCTAAACTCGCAGCACCCAGAACGAAGGCAAGTCCTAAAGTCCTTTTTTTAATAATTGATGAAATCTCAATTTTGTTCGTCATAATTTTAGTTTAAGCTATACTGATTGCTTTTTTTAACAAAAGTTAAATTAAATGTTTATTTAATATTTTTAATTTTAAAAGATCCCAAATTCTGCATTCAGGATGTTTTCAAGTTTCTTATTTGATGTTTTTAGAATTCAGCCAATCCTGATATTTCTTCGCATTCACTGCATGTTCGGCCGCGCTTGCGGTAAACTTATGAAAGCCAAATCGTGCAGGATCTGCACACATATAAATGAAATCGTTTGATTGTGCATTTAAAACTGCATCCACAGAATTTTTGTCAACCATACAAATTGGTCCAGGTGGAATTCCGGAGGAATAGTAAGTATTATAAGGTGATGGCTCTCGCAGGTGTTTGAAGAAAACCCGTTTGATCGGATCGCCTTGAAAATTATTCGCTTTGCTTACTGCATAGATCACCGTTGGATCACTTTGCAGTTTCATTCCTTTGCGGTGACGGTTTAAATACAAGCCAGCTACCGTTTTCATTTCATCTGGTTTTCCTCCCGTTTCTTTATAAACTAAGGAAGCCAAAGCGTAAACCTGATCACGACTTAATCCCAGACTTTGCTCTTTCGCTTTTCTTTCGGCATTCCAGAATCCATTGTAATCGTCTTCGAATTTCTTAAAGAATTCTTGTGGCGTTACCGTCCAGAAAAAATTATAAGTGTCAATAAAGAAATATTTTTTTAAATCTTCTGCATTGTTCAATCCTTTGGTAGTTGCAATTTTATTTAAATCGGTGGCGAATCTTATTGAATCAAGTTCGGTCTTTAAAGCGACTTTCCCAACCATTTGGTAAACGGTGAAGAAATCGCCAATTCTAAAAGTGTTTTCAGTTTGGTTACCGGCTTTGATCATGTTAACTAAATCGGTATTGTTCGTTCCGGATTTAATTCGGTATCGACCAGCACTGAAAAATTTATCCATGTTTTTGCTCTTCGCAACTTCGGAAAACTGTTCCTTGTTTTTAACGTAAGGCGAAATAGAATCTAAAATAGAATTGAAATCAGCAGAATGTGGAATCAAAACATAACCTTCTTTTGCTACGTTATTTCCGTAAAATTTCTGATAATATTGATATCCGAAAAAACTTCCGATGGCAAAAAGTAGAAACACAATTACTGCGATAATTCCTTTACTTTTATTCATATTCTAAGTACCGATTTATAAATTGATTTTACCTTTAAAAACTTGTTTTGCAGGACCTTCTAACCAGATGTTTTTGAAAGTTTCTCCCTCTTGATCTGCATACACTTTCAACTTACCGCCCAAGACATTTACGTTTACTGAAGGTTGATTTTTATCTTTAAGAAAAACCAAAGCCGCGGCTGTTGCTCCTGTTCCACAACTGAAAGTTTCATCTTCAACGCCTCTTTCATACGTTCTGATGAAGATTTCATTTTCAGAAATTTCTTCGACAAAATTCACATTGATTCCTTCCTGACAATAAGACGCAGAATTTCTGATTTTGTTACCGTTTTCGAAAACTTTATATTGATCTACGTTTTCTACAAAGGTTACGTAGTGCGGAGAACCGGTATTTAATTCAAAATCGGCATCAACATTTTTAATGGAATCCACGTCGATCATCTTCAGTTTAATAATTCCATTATGAATTTCGGCTTCGTGTAAACCGTCGATTGCCGTAAAGGTTGTTTGGTCTTCGAAGACGTCGAGAAAATGAGCAAACGCCACAAGACATCTACCGCCGTTGCCGCACATGGTGCTTTCGTTTCCGTCGGAATTATAATAAACCATTTTGAAATCAGCCGTGGGATCATTTTCCAATAAAATCAATCCATCGCCACCGATACCGAAGCGACGGTCGCAAAGTGATTCAATGATTTTTTTGTCTTTTGGAAACTGAAGATCACGATTATCAATGATGACGAAATCGTTTCCTGTTCCTTGATACTTGAAAAAGTCGATGGTATTTTGCATAAAATAAAAGGTTTTTATCCTCATAATTTTGGGACTGCAAAGATACTTAAATCTTTATGATACGTTAAACTCACTAATAGTTTGTATCATTTGCTGTGATGGAGTTGATGGCTTTTTTCCATTAAAAATAAATTTTGATTTCTCATTTTAATTTAGGTGAAAAAATAGCTATCGGTCAGACTTTCTTTAATGAATGATTATTGAGGAATTAGTTTGAATTTTCCTTCCTTCGAAATCTGGTAAGCAGTTACTGTTTTGGTCGGTTCATCGGTCATGTAATTCCAGTCTTCAACTATTATTCTGTTTTGATCGATAGAACTCGTTTTTCTAAATGCAGATTCAGCGATCTCATCATAAGCGATATCTAACTGATCGATAATTTGATCATTTTTGCCAATAATGATTAGCGTGGTAAAGAGTTCGTGTTCTCCTTGATAGTAAGAAATTACAACTGACTGAAATCTTTCTGAAAAATCGAGTTGGTATCTCAATCTGCTATTTTCTACTTCAGGTTGATCTTTTTTAAATGCAATTTTCTTAAAAAATATATCATTTTTAATTCCTTGTTGGTGATTATAATTATCAAAATTGGTGGAATCTGCCATCGGTAAACTTTTGTATGATACATCTGGAAACTGATTATTAATCGTGTTAAGAATATTTTTCTCTTTAACAACCGTTACGGTATCCTTTAAGATTTTCGTTTCCTTGGAAGAAGATTGGTTTTTTGAAGATTTTTCGTAACAACCTGTGGTCGCGAAAATAACTGCTAATATTAAAATAGGAATTTTCATATCGTGAAGTGTTTGATTTTTAGAAGCAATTTCGTGTTAAATTGCATCATCAGAATGTTGAAGTCGATGTCCTTTCTTCCATTCTAAATAACCGATAACTGCCATCGCCGTAAATACAAAGTATTGAATTGAGGTAATTCCCAAACCTTTGTAAATCATCATTGGGACACAAATGATATCGCCCACAATCCAGAAGATCCAGTTTTCAATTTTGCGTTTTGCCATAAGCCACATTCCAACGAGGAAAATTGCCGTCACAAAAACATCTAACCAGTTCGCCCAATCCAGATGATACAATCCAAGTTGCACATTTTCCATGGAGAAATGGTTGTCGATAAAAGGTTTGTAATAATAGACAAGAGTTACAAGGAATATACTGATGAAAAATAATAATCCAGAGAAGATCCATTCTTTTCTTGTCGCCCAAGAAACCTCAACATGGATATTGTCTTCAGAACTTTTCGACCAAAGAAACCAACCGTAAATACTCATCACCGTATAATAGAAATTGATCATCATGTCACCAAGCAGTCCGAATTTATAAAGAATATAAACGTAGAGCACGGTTGAAACGATTCCTGTCGGATAAACCCAGATATTTTTTTTAATGGAAAAGAAAACACTTAACAAACCAAATATTGTAGCAATCACTTCTAAAACGATTTGATAGGTTTCATAGGTTGCGTAAGGTTTGAGGAAAAGATCGTAGAAATTCATGTTTACAAAGATAAGAATTTCGATGAAAAAATAGATGTGTGACTTCGGTCACAGATGGTGTTGAAAACCATTCTTATCTTTGAATCAAATTAAAGGTCATGAAATCACCATTTCCAAATTTGGTAAATAAATTCTACTAAAAATGAGCGATACCATTTGACCTTAAAAAAATAAATATCTACAAATGAAAAAAGTTTTGTTATTAGTAGGCGTTGCCATATTGTTTATGCAATGTGGAAATAAAGTGATGAAGCCAGAAGTTTCGAACAAAGTAATCGCACCAGAAAAATCAGAAATCAGTTCTGATTCACTTCACAGTTACGCTACAGCAACCAAGAAACTTTTGATGAAAAATGTAGGCGAACAAATGCAGAAAGGCGGACCGGAATCGGCTTTAGAATTTTGTAATATAGAGGCAATGCCTTTAACAAAATCGATGTCCGATAAACATGGTTTGACTATTTCCAGAGTTTCTGATAAAAGGCGCAATCCTAAAAATGGTGCTAATGCAGAAGAGTTGCAATTGATTGAACAATATAAAAAGCAATTGTTAGCAGGTGAACTTTTAAAACCAATTCGCACCGAAACTCATTATTATGAACCATTGGTTACAAATGTAATGTGTTTACAATGTCACGGCGAACCCGGAAAAAATATCCAACCAAAAGTAGCCGCGAAAATTGCAGAATTATATCCAAATGATTTAGCCTTAGGTTACAAAGAAAACGAGGTCCGTGGACTGATCAGTATTAAAACTAAATAGTTTATTTCCATATTTTTATTTGTTAAGATAGACCGTCGCATTTCTGTGGCGGTTTATTTTTTGTCATCCACACTTTGTCACGCTGGAAAAGTCTCCACAATAAGCCAGACGCGGATTCCTCCGGAATGACAAGAACGGATATAATAATCGTTATCCACGCAGTTGTCACGCTGGAAGCGTCTCCAAATCAAGAAAGACAGAGATTCCTCCGGAATGACAAAAGTAGGATACAATAATCTAGACCACACACTTTGTCACGCTGGAAGCGTCTCTCAGTAAAGATTTCTCTTAAATAATAAAAAGAGGAGATAAAAATGGTGTCGATAAATACTTGCCACTTCCCCGTAATGCATTAATTTAGTAGAAAACATAACCTATGATCGAATTTACAGAAGGGATTTATGATTTTTACGTTTATATTTTAACCAATAAAAACAAGACCGTTTTATATACCGGTGTAACAAATGATATAAGACGAAGGTTAAAGGAGCATCGAGAAAAAAAAAATCCAAAAAGTTTTACTGCTCGTTACAATGTCGAATTTTTAATTTACTACGAACATTTTGGTTGGATTCAACTTGCCATTGCAAGGGACAAAGAAATCAAAGATCTGCGAAGAGAATTAAAATTGGATTTGATCAGAAATTTTAATCCTGAACTTCAGTTTTTGAATTGGCATTTTGAGATTCCTCCGGAATGACAAAGGTGGAATATAATAATTCCAATTCATAAAGTTTGTCACGCTGAAAGCGTCTCCACAATAGGCTAGACACAGATTCATCCGGAATGAAAAATGACCGCTGCAAAACCACAATGTTTGTCACGCTGGAAGCGTCTCTTTCTCTAAGTAAAAGATTCCTCCGGAATGACAAAGACGGGAAATAATAATTCTTGTACATAAAGTTTGTCACGCCGGAAGCGTCTTCACAATTAGCCAGACACAGATTCCTCCGGAATAACAAAAGTGGAATACAGTACTTCTAATCCATAGAGCTTGTCACGCTGGAAGCGTCTCCACATAAAACAAGACAGAGATTCCTCAGGAATGACAAAATCCCTACAAATTAAATTGCAGGGATTTATCATTTTCAAATTCTCGGTTAAACCCCACAAGAACCCCCTTCATTCGTATAGCCCAATTTTCCTAAAATCTTATCCAGTAAACACCAGTTCGTCAGTGAAGATTGCAGTAAATTAATTCCTACAAATCCAGTCAACCACAACCAATTTTGGCTGACGTAAATGGATAAAAGGATACTTGCCAAAATCATGGTTCCTGCAAATGCGTGTATTATTCTAGTTTTCATATTATTTATTTTGATAGTTATTTTTAATTAAAATTGCTGCTCCAAAGCGACTAAAGCGATATGGACTTTCGAAAGCGTTTCCTGTTCTGCATTAAATTCCTCAATCTTTTTTAGGATCAAAGGTGTGTTTTCTTTCGGTACAAAAACCGTGAACAATAAAGAATCGGTTTCGGTGAAGGAAGAGGCAAACCAATTGGCTGAGAGATTCGTATTGCTGCAGTTTTTATAACCATTTACCGAATTATAGGTAAAGGATTTTGCACCCGATTTTACCAAGATATTTTTGACTTCGCTTTCAAATTCCTTGATCGCTGTGATGAGTAATAGTTTCATAAGAAGTTATTTATTTTGATAATTATTTGTCATTGACTTCGCCGAATCTTCGATTTCCGAAGGAATCTCAACGCAGCGATGCTTCCAGCATGACATACTGCGGAATGACAAATTTTGTTTATTAATTAATCCTGAAGGTCTTCTTCGAGGACAATTGGTTCTGGTTCTACAGGTTCGTTGTGAAGCCATTTTTTCTTTTCAGACATATAATAAATCAATGGAATCACAACCAAAGTCAGTAGCGTAGAAACGATTGCTCCAAAAACCAACGAGATTGCCAATCCCTGAAAAATCGGGTCGAATAAGATCACGACTGCTCCGATTACAACCGCTCCGGTTGTTAATAAGATCGGGGTTGTTCTTACGGCTCCGGCTTCTATGATTGCTCGTTTTATGGGTGCTCCTTCTTTCAAACGAATTTCTATAAAGTCAATCAAAAGGATTGAGTTTCTTACCATAATTCCGGCTAAGGCAATCATTCCGATAAAGGAAGTTGCGGTAAAGAAAGCGCCTAACAACCAGTGTCCGAGTACAATCCCAACCAACGAAAGTGGAATAGGGATCATCATCATAATTGGCGTTTTGAAGTTTTGAAACCAACCCACGATCAACATATAAATAATCAGGATCACCACTAAAAAAGCGACGCCCAAATCCCGGAACACTTCCAACGTAATTTGCCATTCTCCATCCCATTTCACAGTGTAATCTGATTCGTCTTTCGGGGCATTCATGTACAATTCGTTCAAGGAATAACCCGCTGGAAGTTTGATGTTTTTCAGTTTTTCATCCATTCCCAGAATCGCATACGCCGGACTTTCTAATCCACCCGCCATATCTGCCAGAATATAAACAACACGTTTTTGGTCTTTTCTGTAAATTGATTTTTCTAAAGTTTCGCGGCGAACTTTTACAATATCACTTACCGGAACCATGCCTGTCTGACCTTTAATTTTTAAATCAGTAAGGTCGGAAATGCTGGTTTTATCACCGTCATTTAATTTCATTACGATATCAACCGCATCATTAGATTTTGGATCGAATAAGTTTCCGACCGAATGTTCGCCAATCAAATAAGTAAGATTTCCCACGATTTGTTGAGGTGCAACACCGTTCAGCATTGCCTTTTCTTTATCTGCTACTATTTTAAATTCATTTTGCGGAGATTCTACCATCCAATCTACATCGACCACATCGTCTGTATTGATCAGGATTTTCTGAACTTCATCTGCAATTCGAACTTGCTCTTCATAATTTGGGCCGTAAACTTCAGCAACGATCGTTGATAAAACCGGTGGTCCAGGCGGAACTTCTACGATCTTTACATTCGCTCCATATTTTTTCGCGATCTTGTGAATTTCAGGACGAATTATTTTAGCCACGTCATGACTTTGATTATCCCGATCTTCTTTATGCAAAAGATTCACCTGAATATCCGCCGTATTGCTGCTTCCACGCATATCGTAATGACGAACCAAACCATTAAAAGTAATCGGCGAAGCGGAACCAATATATGATTGATAATTCACCACTTCCGGAACGGTTTTCAGATACTGTGCAATGTCTTGAGTGACCGCCGCAGTTCTTTCGAGCGTCGTTCCATCAGGCATATCGATGACGACTTGAACTTCATTTTTATTATCAAAAGGAAGCATTTTCACCGCCACCCATTTTGCAGCGAAAGCAAACATGGAGATCATTAGCAAAACTCCCGTAATACCCAGCATGGTCCATCTTTTTTTACCACTATCTAATAAAGGTTGTTCTACTTTTTTATAAATTTTATAGATGAAACCGGATTCTAAACCTTGCTCTTCTTTATGTTCCTCGCTTTCTTTTACTTTTAATAAATGGAAACCTAAATACGGCGTAATTGTTAAAGCAATAAAAAGAGAAAGCAACATTGCTATCGAAGCACCAATAGGCATCGGAGACATGTAAGGTCCCATCATTCCGGATACAAATGCCATGGGTAAAATCGCTGCAATTACCGTGAATGTTGCTAAAATCGTCGGGTTTCCAACTTCATTAATAGCAAAAATAGCGGCTTGTTTGAATGGCAACTTCTTCATGTGGAAATGCCGGTGCATATTCTCTGCAATAATGATACTGTCATCGACCACGATTCCCACTACAAAAACCAGGGCGAAAAGGGTAATTCTGTTCAGCGTATAGCCCAACATATAATAGGCGAAAAGCGTTAAGGCAAAGGTTAAGGGAACCGAGAAGAACACGACTAATCCGCCTCTCCATCCCATTGCCAACATCACCAAAAGAGTAACTGCAACAATCGCAATTCCTAAGTGCGACATTAATTCAGATACTTTATGAGAAGCCGTTTCACCGTAATTTCGGGTCACTTCTACATGCACGTCATTTGGAATTAAAGTTTTCTTTAAAGATTCAACCTGATCTAAAATTTCCTCTGAAATATGCATCGCATCGGCACCTTTAACTTTCGAAATAGAAAGCGTTACGGCAGGATATTCAGATAAAAAACTCTTGCCTTTTTCTGTGGCATTTCCGTAACCGAAGTTCACATAGTTCTTTGTAGAGGAAGGACCGTCTTCAATTTTGGCTACTTGTTTTAAATAAACCGGCATATTTTGAGAAGTTCCGATCACCAGGTTTCCAACATCTTCGGCTGAGTTTAAAAATTCACCAGTCGTTACCAAATATTCCTCATCATTGCTTGTAAAACTTCCAGATTGGGAACTTCCGTTATTGGCCTGAATCATCTGCATAATTCCCAACGCATCCACATTGGATTCCGCCATTTTATCTTTGTCCACGATCACTTGCAACTGTCGACTTCTTCCGCCAATCACGTTGGTTAGGGAAACGTCTTTAATTTTTTTGACTTCAGAAGCAAGTTCTTCGGTCATTTGTCTTAACTGAAAATCGCTGTATTTTTCGCTCCAAAGTGTCAATCCCAACATTGGGACATCATCGATGGAACGGGTTTTAATTAAGGGTTCGTAAACTCCTTTTGGAAAGATGTTTTTGTTTTTCATCATCTCATCGTAGAGTTTCACGTACGAACGCTCGGTATCTTCGCCCACGTAAAACTGAACGATGATCATCGCTTTTCCGTTCATTGCCATACTGTGAACATGCTCTACACCTTTGATGTTAGAAATGATTTTTTCTAAAGGTTTCACCACACGATTTTCTACTTCCGTGGGATTTGCGCCGGGATAACCAACCATTACGTCGGCCATTGGTACAATGATCTGTGGCTCTTCTTCTCTCGGTATTAAAGTCGAACTGTACATCCCAATCGCCATTAAAGCGACCATCAAGAGGATCGATAGTTTTGAATTGATAAAGACTTCGGCAATGCGTCCTGATATTCCTTGTTGCATAATATTCGTTTTTTACTCCTCTCCTTTGGGGAGGTTAGGAGGGGATTATTGTTTTACTTTTGCTCCATTATAGAGTTTTCCTTGAGCCGAAACGATATACGGTTCTTTGGCATTCAGTCCAGATAAAATCTCCACTTGGTCGCCAATATCTTTCCCTGTTTTTACCCAACGAAGAATGGCTGTATTGTGTGAACTTACGGTATAAACTCCGGTTAACTGACCTTTTTCTACCAACGCCGATTTCGGAATTATGACACCTTCCTGGAAATCCTGATTTACTTTTCCCGTATTTTTAAAAGGAAACTGAACATTGACAAACATTCCAGATAACAAATTGGCACTGTTGGAAACATTTACTTTCACCATATATTGACCACCCGTGTTTGCGGAGGATCTGCTGATTTCTGCAATCGTTCCAGCCACTTCTTGGTTCGTAGATTTCAAAGTGATTTTTACCGCCATTCCTTGTTTAATTAAAGTAATGTTCTGCTCAGAAACCAAAACCTGCGCTTGCAAAGCCGACGGAGATTCGATGGTCAACAAAGGCATTCCCGGACTTGCCATATCGCCTTGTTCAGCGTATTTCTCGGTTATCACTCCGGAAATTGGCGCGGTAATATTTGTATATCGATATTGGGAATTCACTTCGCTTTTCATCGCTTGAGCGGCTTGCAACCCTGCTTGAGCCATTTCGTAACGCGCTCTCATATCATCGAGTTCTTTTTGAGACGCACTTTGATTTTTATATAAATTGGAGAAACGGTCGTAATCTTTTTTCGCACTATTATAACTTGCCTGTGCTTGAGAAATTTGCGCATTGGCTTGTCCACCTTTTGCCTGAATATCAGTGGAATTGATACTCACTAATAATTGTCCGGCACGAACATTTTGTCCAACTTCGGCTTTCATTCCGGTGATGTAGCCCATCATTCTGGTGCTGACATTTACTGAATTTTTCGCCACTAATTTTCCACTTGCAGAAGCGTACGCTCCTTCAGAATTATTGGCGGATTGATTCACCGTTACTTGAATTGGCGTCTGCTGGAGTGTTGCCTCTTTTTGGTCTGCCGAGCAACTCATGGTTAATCCTAAAAGCAGGACGGAGTAAACTAATATTTTCATGTTGATTTTTTTTTAAAGATGATAGATAATAGACTGATAGATGGTTAGAATTTGGTCTATGATCTATTCGTCTCTCATCTATTTTCATTTTATAATTTGAACTAAAGTAATTTCATTATTTTCTTGCGAACATTGCTAAGTGAAACGCCTTTGCGTCCTTAAAAGGTTGTAGAGAACAGTATTTTTGTTAAGAAAACTTTGCGTCTTTGCGTTAAGAAAGCATTTAATTTTTTAAAAATTTAAAGTATTCCAGCGCCGAATTATATTCGAAGATCGCTTGCTGATGTTCCAGTTCTTTTTGCGACATTTGAGTTTCTGCGGAAAGCAAATCAGAAGATTTTTCTAAACCTTGATCATATCTGTTTTTACGGATTCGGTAGGCTTCTGCACTTTGATCCCAGGATAATTTGGTCAAAGAAACTTTGTTGTCCGCATCTAAAACCTGTCGGTAAGACTTATTCAATTCTAACTGATTTTGTTTTTGATATTGCTGAATTTCAGTCTGTGCTTTAGAGAGATCTGCTTTGTAAAGTTCCTTTTCACTTTTGGCTTTATACCCATCGAATACATTCCAGGATAATTGAAGTCCCAGTAAATAACCGTTACCATTGAATTTGTAGACTTTATTATCATTGAATTCAAAACTTCCAAAGGCATTTAATTTTGGCAAAAATTTCGCATCGGCAGATTTCATCATATAATCGTAAGCTTCCAAAGCTTTCTCGTACGCTTGCAGATCTTTTCTGTTTTCATTGAGTTTTGGATTTTGCTCCAGGATATTTTCCTGATAAGAAAATTCATCCATTGGTTTAAATACTTTATTTTCCGAATCTTCATTCAATAAAAAATAGACGTAATCTGAAGCATTTCTCACATTCGATTTCGCATATTGAATTTGACTTTCAATTTCCGAAACTCTTACCGCCATATACAAAACTTCAGATTTCTGGATCATGCCATTTTTGAAATAATTGTCGATCACTTTTTTGTTGGCAAGTGTTGTGTTTTTTGCTTCTTCCAAAACTTTCACCACTTTATACGCCATTTGCAATTGCAGATAGGCTTTATTTAAATCATACTTAAGATATTCTTTGGTTCGTTCTGCTTTTATTTTCAAAACATCCACTTTCACTTCGCCTGCTTTCTTTTGGTAAACTGCATCTTTATTAAAGATCGGTTGCTGGACTTCTAATTTTGTCGCGAAATTGAAAATGTTATCGGGATTATTGAGTTGCGCTGGATCGAAGTCCATCATCGTAATTCTTGATTGGTTGAGTTTTGACCCAAAAGCCATCAAGGGACTATTCGTCGCAGTTCCAGTATAGGAAGCAGTTACGTTGGGCAAATACATTGCTCGGGTTTGTAGCAAACCGGCTTGCGCAGAATTCACTTCATCATTCGCTAATCGTACGGAAAGATTTTGACCTTCAATTTTTGTTTCTAAATCTCTTTTAGAAATTTGAATGGTATCCTGCGCGAAAAATTGTGTCGATATCAATAGTAGAAATAATACTTTCTTCATGTGTTATTAATTTGATGACAAAAGTATTGCAGTAAAAAATCCTGCACAGTGACAAAGGTTACACAGAATGATGCAGTGAAAATAACGGGAAAAACTAAAATCGTAATCTGGTTTTTAATAATTATATCTCACAAAGAATAATAATAAATTTTAATGGAAGTAAAAGCACTATTTTTACATTCAATAACAAAAAAAAAATGATGACAACTCTTGTTCTTGTAGCACAAATTATCGTAGCAGCCTCCGTTTTCTACGTTTGGATTTTCAGATATGACGTAATCATAAAAGAATTTAAACAATTCATTCTTAGTGATTTAACCAGAACTTTTGTAGGAGCAGCAAAGATTTCCGTCGCAACTTTATTAGTCGCCGGAATTTGGTTTCCTGCCTTAGTTGCGATTCCCGCAATTGTGATGGGATTATTTATGGTAGCCGCGCAATTTTTTCATTTCAAAATTAAAAATCCTTTCATTAAACATTTGCCTTCACTCGTATTACTGATTCTGTGCATCTTCATCGCATTAACTGCTATGGATATTATTTAAATATGAATTATTTATTGATTGCCTGTGTATTACTTTCAAGCCTGTCTTTTGCGGGATATGCTGTTTCCTATTTTGTTTCGCCGAATATGAAAAAAGAATTTGAGCGATTTGACTTATAGGGTTTCGGTATTTATGTAATTATCTTGGAGATCCTGGGAGCTGTAGGCTTACTCGTAGGTTTATTTTATCGACCTCTTTTATTATTGTCATCTGCAGGACTTGCCTTCTTGATGTTTTTTGGAGTAATTACAAGAATTAAAACAAAGGATAGTTTATTAATTTCTACGCCAGCCTTATTTTTTATGTTTTTAAATGCCTTTATATTTTATTTAGCAATCACTAAAACTGCTTGAAAACTATCATTTCAAAATAAAGAAACCTCGGCAAAGTCGAGGTTTTTTGAATTTAGAACAGTGTAGCTTTTCTAAAATGTAGCGCAGATGGTATTTATAATAATTTTCGATTTTATAAGGTTGGGAATTAATCAGCTTTTTTTTCTGCAAAATAAACATCTAAAAGCGTATCTATTCTGAAAATTTCGGCATCGTGTCCGATATCAAAGGCTTTGCTATTTATCTCAACATTTCAAAGTGTAGAGAAGATACTGAAAGAATATTAAAAATCATTATTTGCATTTCTCAGGAAGTGATATCTTTAACATCAATTTAAATCTTCCAAAGTTTGAACACTTTCTAGAACTGTGGAAACTTTTGAAATAGTAATTTTTAAAATGACAAAAAATATCATGAATAAACACCTTAGATCAAGTCTCTTTTTAGGAATTCTGACGATTCCTTTTCTTTCTGCAAATGCTCAGACGAAGGTGAAAACCACTCCTGTTTTTGAGAATGGTCAAGCCCAGATCGTTCCTGAATTTACAGATGCAGCAAAATGGATAAGAACTGATCTTTGGGTCGAAACCAATTTTGATACCGACGGTGATGGGAAAAAAGACCGCATGTATGTTGATGTGACCAGACCTTTTCAAACCGAAACAGAAGGACTAAAGCTTCCCGTAATTTATGAATCAAGTCCTTATTATTCAGGCGTCGCACCTGATGTAGAAGGTGGTTTTTGGGATGTTAATCACGAATTGGGTGAAGCAGGAAAAGCGCGCGTTCACGCAGAAGTTACCCGAACCGGTAAACGTCCAATTATTTCAAATTCCCAGACTGCAACTTGGGTTCCGCGAGGTTTTATCGTTGTTCATTCCTGTTCTCCGGGTACCGGTTTATCGCAGGGTTCACCAACCGTTGGAGGAGAGAACGAATCTTTAGCTCCAAAAGCGGTCATCGATTGGCTGAACGGTCGGGCAAACGGATATACGTCAGCAGACGGAAATGAAAATGTGAAAGCCTATTGGACCACCGGTAAAGTAGGGATGACCGGAACTTCCTACAACGGCACCATTCCACTTGCTGCAGCAACGACCGGCGTAAAAGGTTTAGAAGTAATTATTCCTATTGCACCAAATACCTCTTATTATCATTATTACCGTTCCAACGGTTTGGTTCGTTCACCAGGCGGATATTTAGGAGAGGACGTCGATGTTTTGTATGATTTTATTCACAGCGGAGATGAATCCAAACGCGCTTACAGCAATGCAACAATTCGGGACGCCGAAATGAAAAACGGGCAAGATAGAATTACGGGCGATTATAACGATTTTTGGGCAGGACGTGATTACCTTAATCATATGAAACCGATGAAAGCTGCGATGTTAATGGCTCATGGTTTTAACGATTGGAATGTAATGCCGGAGCACAGTTACCGCATTTATAAGAAAGCCAAAGAAATGGGTTTAGAAACTGCAATATACTACCATCAAAATGGTCACGGCGGACAACCTCCGCTTGAGATGATGAATAAATGGTTCACCCATTATTTATTTGGAATTGATAATGGAATTCAAAAAGAAGAGAATAAAGCCTTTATCGTTCGGGAAAATGATGATCTAAGCAATCCAACGACTTATAAAGATTATCCGAATCCAGAAGCGAAACCAGTGTCCTTTTATTTAACGAAAGGGGCACCAAAAGTTGGAGGCTTATCGACTATTGCATCATCCAGTCAAGGGAAAGAAAAGCTAGTGGATAATTATTCATTTGCGGGTGAAAGTTTAGCCAGAGCCGAAAACACCGATCACCGTTTATTGTATGTGAGTCCAAAACTTACAAAAGATGTTCATCTATCGGGAGTTCCTAAAATCACCATTAAATTAGCCAGCAGCAAACCTGCGGCAAACTTATCGGTTTGGTTGGTTTCACTGCCTTGGAATGAAGGAAGAGCGACAAAAATCACCGATAACATTATAACTCGTGGTTGGGCCGATCCACAAAACCATGCTTCTTCAAGAAAAGGGGAAGCCATGATTCCAGGGAAATTCTACCAAGTTTCTTTCGATTTGCAGCCCGATGATCAAATCATTAAAAAAGGTCAACAGATTGGATTAATGATTTTTTCAAGTGATAAAGAATTTACTTTGCATCCAGAACCGGGTACAGAATTAACAGTTGATTTTGAAGGAACTCAACTTACATTACCAATTGTGGGTGGTGAAAAAGTATTTTCGGATGCCATCAGTAATAACTAAATTTGATAAAGCGCTTAATACAATAAAACCTCGAAGAATCGAGGTTTTATTGTATAGAATATAGTGATGTGTTTAGATTTTGCCGTTTAAACTTCCCCAACCGCCACCATTGTGAACGTCGGTATAGCCGTTTTTTAAAAGCATCGTTTTCGCAGAACCACTTCTCATTCCAGAAGCGCAACAGGTGATTATGGTTTTATTTTTATCTTTCAATTTGGATAAGTTATTCGCAAGTTGATCCACCGGAATATTGATGGAACCCTTAATATGCCCACCCGCGAATTCACCTTTGCTCCGAACGTCCACGATAACTGCGCCGTTTTTTACAAGGTCTGCGTAATCTGTTTTTTTGAATCCGAAAAGGTTATTAATAGTATCTAACATAATTTTGCGTATTTGATTGATTTAATACTGCAAATTTAGGTCAGTGGAAATTCTGCGACAGTAACTTATATCACAGAACTCATTTTTGTGAGAAAATTTAGATCGCAATTTCTTTAACCACAAATCTGTCTGTCGAAAAGAAGTAGAAATTTAAACATAATGTAAATAATTAGTTATAAAAATGTATTCAAAAGCGAAATGCTTTTACACTTAGCTTTTTTAAACTTTTTATTTACTTTAAAAGCGATTTGTTCTTCTATGTTTAAAATTTTTAAGGTAAAACTCACAGAAGCTCAATTTTATTTCGGGAAAGAATTACCAAATGCTCTTTTTCCATTTGTTTTAAAACGCGACTTGTTGCCTCGCGTGTTATTCCCAGTTCATCAGCCAGTTGTTGATGCGTCACAGAAATTTCTTTAGAATGGTAAAGTTGCGTTTTTTGCTTGATCAAATGGAGTAGGCGTGTATCAATTTTTTGAAAAGCCACAGAATTCACAACATCCAAAAGTTCTTCAAATCGTTTTTGATAGAGGTCAAAAATAAATTCCGTCCAGTCTGGATATTTTTTTACCCATTCTTTAGCTTTATCAGCAGGAATCAACATAATATCTGCATCTTCTTCGACGATAGCTTTGATTTTAGAAGTTTCATTTTTCATCCCTGAAAGAATCGAAACGATACAGCTTTCGCCAGGAGTTAAATAATAGAGTAGGATCTCACGACCATCTTCTTCTGTTCTGATCACTTTGATACTCCCGGAAAGCACAACCGGAATATTTTTAATGTAAGAATCCATATTCACAATGGTTTCACCCGCAGCGAAATGTTTCAGGTTCCCGGAATCTTCAATTTCCTGTACTAAAGCTGATTGGAAAATATCTTTTAGAATCATCAATCAAAGTTAACGAATATTATCAATTGATCTGTAGTACACTTTCTTTAGAACGATTTAATTTTTAATTGGGAGACTACTTGCCTGCTTTATTTAAATTGTTTAAGAGAAATTATGTTTTCGCTATGGAATTCAGTTTTTTAGCAATTTTTAAAGAGTTTTTTAAAAAGAAATTGATTAAAAAGAGTTGATAATTACTTAATTTTTATATTTTTGAAAATCTTAAAAAATTAAAAATGTCAAATCTTTGGAGAACCAAACCCCTGAGTCAACTATTGTCAGAATCTGACGAGACTTCAGATGGATTGAAAAAAACATTGTCTGCCGCTTCTTTGGTAGCATTGGGAATCGGTGCGATTATCGGCGCCGGACTTTTCTCGATCACCGGAATTGCCGCCGCAAATTATGCCGGACCTGGAATTATGATTTCGTTCGTTATTGCCGCCATTGGGTGTGCTTTTGCCGGGCTTTGTTACGCGGAATTCGCTTCTATGATTCCCGTTGCAGGTAGTGCTTATACGTACTCTTATGCGACGATGGGTGAATTTATTGCCTGGATCATCGGGTGGGATCTAGTTCTTGAATACGCCGTTGGCTCGGCCACCGTGGCCTCAAGTTGGTCTGGTTATCTCAGTAAGTTTATGTCCAGTTTTGGAGTTTCCTTACCGCATAGTTTAATGATGACGCCCTTTGACAGTTATATTGTAGATGGCGTGACGCATACCGGAATGATGAATCTTCCGGCGGTTTTTATTGTGACCGTGATGTCCTTGGTTTTAATTAAAGGAACGAGTGAGTCAGCTTTCGTCAATACTTTAATTGTAATTCTTAAAGTCTCTATCGTTATTATATTTATCGTTGTAGGTTGGAAATATGTAAAAGCAGAAAATCTTACGCCGCTTATTCCAGCAAACACCGGTAAGTTTGGAGAATACGGTTGGTCCGGAATTATAAGGGCCGCCGCCGTCGTCTTCTTTGCCTATATCGGGTTCGATGCAGTTTCAACAGCTGCACAGGAAACCAAAGATCCGAAAAAAGCAATGCCGATAGGAATTATGGGATCGCTGATCATCTGTACCGTTCTTTATATCATTTTCGCGTACGTAATGGTAGGTGTCGTTAATTATAAAGCGTTTACAGCCGGTGGAGGTGGCGATCACTTGGCACCAGTTGCAATCGCGATTGAAGCAATGGGTGACGTTGTTAATGGAACGGTAGTTCCAGCCTATCCTTGGTTGAATACCACCATTATTTTGGCAATTCTTTTAGGATATGCTTCTGTAATTTTAGTAATGTTGATGGGACAAAGTCGTGTTTTCTACTCCATGAGTAAAGATGGTTTGTTGCCGAAAGTATTCAGCGAAGTACATTCAAAATTTAGAACTCCTTATAAATCGAATCTTTTCTTTTTGGTTTTCGTTAGTTTATTTGCGGCCTTTGTACCGGGAAGAGTCGTAGGAGAAATGACCAGTATCGGAACTTTATTCGCCTTTATTTTAGTTTGTGCTGGAGTCTTGGTGATGAGAAAAACACAGCCAGATGCGCCACGTGCATTTAGAACACCGCTTGTTCCATTAATTCCGGTCTTAGGAATTCTGGTATGTTTGGGAATGATGGTTTTCTTACCGTTTGATACCTGGATCCGTTTAGTTTGTTGGATGATGATCGGTTTGGATGTTTACCTGTACAGAGGAATTAAAAATTCATTCTTAGGGAAAGCAAACAATACGACTAATGATCCTAAAAACTATTCTGTAACTGCTATTTCTGGTGTTTTCTTAACCGTGCTTCTAGCCGTGTTGGCATACTTACACCATCAGAATGCTGAGGTTGATGACAGTGGATTGATCATGTTCTCTGTAGTAATGATTATTATTCACACCATTTTATATGGTTATTACTTCATCAAATACAGAAAGTAATTTTTAATAAAACAATATATTTCCCGTCAGATTTGGCGGGAATTTTTTTTACTTCTATTTTTAAATTCTTTACTTTTGATTAAATTAAATCTCAATGAAAAAAACTTTCGGTTTCCTTCTTTTCATGTTCTGTTTAAATCTTTATTTTTCTCAAAAAGTACAGTATCAAACATTATTAAAAGATGATATTTCCATTCGCGCCTTGCAGCTTTACGATGGAAAAGTTTGGTATACAGGCACCGATTCTAAATTTGGGTATGTTAGTTTAAAGGATTCTGCAGATAAAAAGCAGATAAAACTTTCAAAAGGGAAATTAGAGTTTCGAACTTTGGCGCAAGACCGTAAATATTTTTATACCATTAATATTTTAAGTCCAGCTTACTTGTTTAAAATTAATAAAAGGACACTCAAATTTTCAATTCAAAAAACATATACTACAAAAACCGCTTTTTTCGATACTTTTATTTTCGATAAATTCGATAGAGGAATTGCAATTAGTGATCCCAATGAAGCGGGTAGTGCAAATCCTTTAATTTTTTATTCTGGTAGACCTTCGAAAGATAAGTCTGGTTTCCCAACATATTTTCCCGGTGAAGCCCATTTTGCTGCCAGCAATACCAATATTGCCACAAAAGATGGAAAAGTCTGGATTGCAACTGGCGGAATGAAAGCCAGAATTTTTAAATTTTCCTGGAACAATCCTTTCAAATGGGAAGCCTTCGAAACTCCGTTCATTCAGGGCACAGCCTCAACAGGCATTTATTCGATCGATTTCTATGATAAAAATTTCGGCATTGCCGTCGGTGGCGATTACACCAAACAAGCAGAAAATATCAGCAACATCGCAACCACAAATGATGGCGGAAAAACTTGGCAAATTCAGGCTTCCGGAAAAAACGGCGGCTATAAAACCTGCGTGAAATTCCGTCCGAAATCAAAAGGAAAAGATATCATCGCGGTTGGTGATCAAAAGATTGAATTCTCCGATGATTACGGAAAAACCTGGAAAACCATTTCTGAAGAAAAAGGATTATACGCTTGTGAATGGATTGATGAAAATAGTTTAGTATTCGCTGGTAAGAATCGTATTATTAAAATGAAATTCAATTAAGAGATGAATAAAGAGACCGCTATTAAATATATCAAATCCAATAATCACATCGGAATAAAAGCCGGCACAGAAAGAGAAACTTTTTTAGAAATCTGGATGGTCGTTGTGGACAATCGTATTTTTGCTCGATCTTGGGGTTTCGCGGAACGCAGCTGGTACAATACTTTTCTTCAAAACCCTATTGGTGAAATAAAATGTTGCGATCAAATTTTTAAAATTGTAGCCGAAGTTCCCGTTGATGAAGACGATTTGATGAATAAAATTAATCAAGCTTACTTATCCAAATATAGTTCGACCGCGCATAATAAAAAATATGCTGACAGAATTATTGAACAGGCTCATATTGAAAAAACAATGGAATTTATTGTTTTGTAAACGCGATTTTTCAGATACGTTTTAATTTGCTTTCTAATAATTATGTTTTCTGTCAGTTTTTCAATAACATAATCATTCGACCACTCCTAACTAATTTCGTATTTTTGCAGAATGAAATTTCAAAATGAATTTCAGAAATCTTTGTAAAAAAAAAGTAAGAAATGAATTCTTTAATCGATAAATATAATATTCCCGGGCCGCGTTATACTTCTTATCCAACCGTTCCTTTTTGGGATAATGAGAGTTTTACCAGCGATTTATGGCAGCAGTCAGTCATCAAAACTTTCAATGAAACCAATGATTCCGAAGGGATTTCAATTTATATTCACCTTCCATTTTGTGAGCAACTGTGTACGTTCTGTGCCTGTCACAAAAGGATCACCAAGAAACATTCTGTAGAAACACCTTATTTAGAGTCGGTTTTGAAAGAGTGGGATTTATATGTGAAATTATTCGGCAGAACTCCGAAAATTAAGGAACTCCATTTAGGTGGCGGTACGCCAACTTTCTTCTCTCCCGAAAACTTAAGAATTTTATTGGAAGGCATTTACGCAAAAGCCGAAATCGCCGAAAATCCACAGTTCTCATTTGAAGGACATCCGAACAATACGACCAGAGAGCATTTACAGACTTTGTATGATTTAGGTTTCCGTCGTGCCAGTTTCGGTGTTCAGGATTATGATCCACAAGTTCAGAAAGCGATTAACAGAATTCAGCCTTTTGAGAATGTTAAAAGCGTAACAGATATGGCCAGAGAAATTGGCTACGAAGGCGTTTCTCACGATTTGGTTTTTGGACTTCCTTTTCATACTTGGGAGAAAATGGAATATACCATTCGCAAAACGTTAGAGCTTAAACCGGACCGTTTGGCTTTCTATTCTTACGCTCATGTGCCGTGGATTAAAGGCGTTGGACAAAGAGGTTTCGATGAAAATGATTTGCCAAGTGGTGAGGAAAAAAGAAAGCTTTACACCAACGGAAAAAAATTATTAGAAGAATTAGGATACATTGAAGTGGGAATGGATCACTTCGCTTTGCCACACGATGATCTTTATCAGTCGATGATGTCAGGAGATATTCACCGAAATTTTATGGGTTATTCTTCCAGCAAAACCAAATTGATGGTTGGGTTGGGAATGTCTTCAATTTCCGATTCGTGGTATGTTTTTGCACAAAGTGAAAAAAGTGTTGAAGAATATCAGAAAATTGTAGATCAAGGAATTATTCCTGTAGTGAAAGGTCATATTCTAAATGAAGAGGATTTAATTATCAGACAACATATTTTAAATTTGATGTGTCGCTTAGAAACTTCCTGGGATTTACAAACCAGTTTTCCGGAAATTGAAAACGCCTTACAATCATTAAAGGAAATGGAAGCCGATGGATTGGTTGAAATTTCTGATAACACCATAAAAATCACCGATAAAGGTCGTGCTTTCACAAGAAATGTCGCCATGACTTTCGATTTAAGAATGCTCCGGAATAAACCCGAAACGAGGATTTTCTCGATGACAATATAATAAAGACAGCGACTTGAAAGAGTCGCTTTTTTATTGGTTTAGTTTTGAGATTTTAATCTGATTTAGTTATCTTTAGAAAAATAAAGATTTACAAAATTTTCTTTCTATGAACATTACCAACAGCACTCTTGATGATATTCCAGAAATCTTCAGATTGTATCATCTCGCTACCGATTATCAAAAAGTAGCATTTCCTGGAAACGTGTGGCCGGATTTTGATAAAGACTTTATCCCCACAGAAGTTCTTGAAAACAGACAGTTTAAAATAGTCATTGATAATAAAATTGCCTGTATTTGGGCGATTACTTATAACGATGCAGATATTTGGGAAGAGCGTGAAAATAATGATGCGATCTATATCCATCGTATTGCGACCAATCCAGATTTTAGAGGAAATAATTTCGTTCAAGTCATTGCTGACTGGTCCAAAGATTTTGGTAAAAAGGAAAATAAGAAATTCATCAGGATGGATACCTGCGGCCAAAATGATCGCTTAATTAATCATTATAAGAATTGTGGATTTAATTTTCTTGGAATGAAAAAATTAAAAGATTCGTCCGAACTGCAGTTGCATTATCAAAATGCTGATGTTTGTTTTTTTGAGATCGAACTTTAGCAGATTAAAAGTTTTTATCCAAAAAATTGATCTTAACAAAAATTACAAAACAGATGATTGACTTTATAGGTGACGTTCACGGACACGCAGACAAATTGGAAGAATTGCTTTTAAAGTTGGGTTATTCAAAACCAAACAGTTTTTACGTTCATTCAAATCCGCAGAGAAAAGTTTTGTTTGTTGGTGATTATATTGATAGAGGACCGAAAATAAGAGAGACTTTAGAAATTGTAAAATCAATGGTTGATAACGGAAGTGCAATTGCATTAATGGGCAATCATGAGTACAATGCGCTTTGTTTTCATTTTCAGGAAACTGATGGTGGACATCTTCGAAAACATCTTATTAAAAATATCATTCAGCATTACCAAACTTTAAAGCAGTTTCAAAACAGACAGGACGAATATGAAGAGTATTTAGAGTGGTTTAAAACATTGCCACTCTTTTATGAGACAGAACAATTAAGAGCCGTTCATGCTTGTTGGGATGATAAGACGATCGCTTTTTTAAAAACTAAATTAATTGATCATCGACTTACAGATGAATTAATTTATGAATCTGTACAAAAAGAAACTCAACTTCATGAAGCCATCGAAGAAACTTTAAAAGGTAAAGAAATTAAAATGCCGGCCGGATTAGATTTTAAAGATAAAGATGGCAATGTACGAACGGAGATCAGAATAAAATGGTGGGAAGATCCTGCAGAAATGAGTTACAGAGAACTTAGTGTTGAACCATTGAAAAATCTTCCTGACACCAAAGTAGATTTAACGGTTTTAAAAAACACGGACTTTTACAGCAAAGATAATAAACCAGTGTTCTTCGGACATTACTGGCTCAAAGGAAAACCTTTGTTAAACAGAGAAAATGTTTGCTGCTTGGATTATAGTGTGGCGAAAGAAGGATATTTAGTTGCTTACACTTTTGATGAAGAAACTAAATTAGTGAGTGAAAATTTAAAATATGTTTAAATTCTCTGTTTTATAATCGTAAATTTAGATATCATTTTTTATAATGAAACTTGATTCACCAATTTCAAAATATGAAAACAAATCTTACCATTGACAACTATTTAGATTCCCATTACATTCACCGGAGCAATTGGTTAAGAGCTGCAGTTCTTGGTGCGAATGACGGAATAATTTCTGTTTCCAGTTTAGCCATTGGGGTAGCGGCTGCGAGTAAAACAACGGAACCAATTATATTGGCAACGGTTGCCGCTTTGGTTGCAGGAGCTTTGTCTATGGCAGCGGGAGAATATGTTTCAGTTAGTTCGCAAACAGACATTGAAAAGGCAGATATTGAGAGAGAAAAGCAGGAGCTGAAAGATATGCCGGAAGAAGAATTAAAGATGCTCGCTCAGATTTATGAAAAAAGAGGTCTCAAAAAAGAAACTGCCATGCAGGTCGCTTTAGAGTTTACGGAAAATGATGCTCTCGGAGCACATATTCGCGACGAATTAGGAATCAATGAAATTAGTCAGGCACATCCGATTCAGGCGGCGTTGGCTTCGGGAAGTTCTTTTGTCGCTGGTGGTGTTTTGCCCCTTTTGGTGGTGCTTTTCGCGCCACTTACAGGAATGGAATACTGGCTTTATGGTTTCACGATTATTTCACTGATGATTTTGGGCGCTCTTGCTGCAAAGACCGGTGGTTCAAGTGTCGCAAAAGCTATTTTACGCGTGACGGTTTGGGGCACGATTGCGATGGGATTATCTGCTTTTGTAGGTTATCTGTTTGGTGTTAATGTTTAGTTTTTTTGATGAAGGCTGAAGGAAATTTAAAGGAAATTGCAAAACTTTTTCTGAAACTCGGAATCATCGGTTTCGGTGGTCCAGCAGCTCATATTGCCATGATGCAGGATGAAGTGGTGGTCAAAAGAAAATGGTTGACTGAACAGCATTTCCTGGATCTAATTGGGGCGACCAATCTAATTCCAGGTCCCAACAGTACCGAAATGGCGATTCACATCGGCCACGAAAAAGGCGGCTGGAAAGGATTGATCATTGCCGGACTTTGCTTTATTTTACCTGCCGTATTTATCACCGGAGTTTTTGCCTGGCTTTATAAAGAGTATGGTCAAATCCCAGAAGTTCAACCTTTTATTTATGGAATAAAACCGGCTATTATCGCAATTATTTTAAGCGCAGTTTATCCGTTAGCAAAAAGATCTTTAAAATCAATAGAACTGGGAGTAATTGGAGTAGTGGTTTTAATCGGCTCCCTCTTCAATTTCTATGAAATTTACTTAATGTTTGGAGCCGGATTTCTGGCTTTAATTTTAGCATACTTTAGAAATAATAAGTTGAAAAACATCCACGGTTTTCTTCCATTTACGTTTTTAGAAATAGTCAACACCGGTTTTCTGTCGGCGACTAATTCAAAACTCTTTTGGATATTTCTGAAAATCGGAGCCATCCTTTACGGCAGCGGTTACGTTTTATTTGCTTTTATTGATACTGAATTGGTTTCCACCGGAATTATTACCCGACAACAACTCATCGATGCGATCGCAGTCGGACAGTTTACGCCCGGACCCGTTTTCTCTTCTGTAACATTTATTGGTTATCAAGTCAACGGCTTATCTGGTGCTGTAATTTCGACCATTGCCATTTTCCTTCCTTCCTTTGTATTTGTGGCTTTTCTAAATCCTTTGGTTAAAAAGATGCGGAGTTCTGTATTATTTTCAGCGTTTCTTGATGCGGTAAATATCGCCTCTGTCGCCATCATTATTTCAGTTTGTTTTGCCATGGGAAAAGACTCCATTACCGACTGGCGTACGGTTTTTATTGCAGTTGTAAGTATTGCTTTAACTTTTAGATATCGGAAAATAAACAGTGCATTTATCGTTTTGGGTGGTTCTGTCGTAGGTTATTTGTTGAATTTATTATAAAGTTGAAAACTGTAAAATATCATTAATTGATTTTTAATGCTTCCCTTTTTTGTAAATTACGGGTCCGAAACCTCAATGATCTTTTGATCAAAAAATCTAAAAATACTCCAAAATGGAATCCAGAATAAATGTCTCAAAAGTAGATCACAAAGCCTACGAAGCCATGATTGGCTTAGAGAAATATCTTGCTCAAAGTGGATTGGATAAAATCCTTTATGAATTGATTAAAACCAGAGCTTCCCAAATCAATGGTTGCGCTTATTGCATTAATATGCATACCCGAGATGCAAGGAATTGGGTGAAACTGCGCAACGGTTATTTTTATTAAACGCTTGGCGCGAAACAGAACTTTTTAGCGAAAAAGAGAAAGCCGTTTTAGCCTTGACGGAAGCGATGACTTTAATTACCAACGGTCATGTGCCAGATGAGGTTTACAAAAATGCGGAAGCTCATTTAACACCCAATGAATTAGCCGCCGTCATCATGGCAGTGGTTGCCATAAATGGTTGGAACAGAATTGCGATTACGACGCGAATGCCTTTAGATTAAAGGAAGATTCATTTTACTTTAAAAATTAAAATGTACTAATTTTTTAACCACAAAAGCAGCAAAAGATAATTGAAATAAAAAGATTTTCAAAAGGATGCAGAATGATAGAACTATCATTTATAGTATTTTTGCATCCTTTTGATTTGCTTATTTCAAAGTAAAACTTTTGTCTCTTTTGCGGTAAAAAAAATTATCTTTTTAATCCATTAATTTATTTCACTGAATAACCAATTCATATTGTGAACACCGAAGAACTTCTCTTACAACTAACAGAATTAAATAAATCCAGTCAACTGCTCGAAACGCCCGAACCAGAGCGTTTGGAAATGATTGATACCGTAACTGATTATGCGAATCAATTTATAGCTGGACTTTCTACGGTTAAAGCTTTTCAAGATAAAGAAGCTACGTCATTAGAAATTACCAACGAGAAAAGATCGCTCCCAGAACTTTTGGAATTATATCAAAAGCAAGTTGCTGAAACAGGAATCAACGCAGCGTCTGGAAAGCATTTGGGTTATATTCCAGGTGGTGGAGTTTTTACTGCGGCTCTTGCAGATTTTATCGCTGCCATTACCAATCCTTTTGCCAGTGTTCATTATGCCTCTCCCGGTGCTGCGATGATTGAAAATGAAGTGATTAACTGGCTGAAAAGCGTGTTCTCATTTCCTGAAAATTCGGTTGGATGTTTGTCGTCAGGAGGTTCTATTTCGACTTTAATTGCCTTTATTGCGGCACGGGATCATCACAAAGTGAAGAATGAATTCGTTCAAAAAAATGTTGTTTATTTAAGTGAGCAGGTTCATCATTCTACCCAAAAAGCCTTACGCATTATTGGATTGGAAGATATTGTGATTCGCTATATTTCTCTGGACTCTAATCATAAAATTAAAACTGATTCTTTAGAAGAATTGATTCAAAAAGACATCGCCGCCGGACTTCAACCTTTCATGGTTGTGGCAACGGCGGGAACTACCGATACTGGAGCGATCGATCCTTTAGATGAAATTGCCGGCATCGCAAAAAATTACAAAATGTGGTTTCACGTGGATGCAGCTTACGGTGGCTTTTTTATCATGACTTCCAAAAAAGAACTGTTCAAAGGAATTGAAAAAGCAGACTCCATGATTATCGATCCACACAAAGGATTGTTTCTTCCTTACGGTGTTGGCGCGGTTTTGATTAAAGACAGTGCTGCGGTTTTGCACTCTAATTATTACACGGCGAATTATATGCAAGATGGAGCGCAAGAAGAAATGTTGAAAAGTCCAGCTAATGTTTCTCCAGAACTAACCAAACATTTCCGAGGACTTCGCGTGTGGTTGCCATTGCAAATGCATGGGATTGAGCCGTTCATCGCCTGTCTGGAAGAAAAATTATTACTGGTTCATTATTTTAGAAATCAATTGGCTGAACTTGGTTTTTGTTTAGGACCAGAACCGGATTTATCGGTCAGTTATTTTTGGTATCCTTTTGAAAATGATGTTGATGAAAATAATAAACAGCTGATGGATGCAATTCACGCGGACGGTTCTGTATTTTTATCTTCCTCTATTATCGATAATCGTTTCGTTATTCGGATCGCTATCTTGGCTTTTAGAACTAAAAAAGAAACCGTTGATGAAGCTGTAGAAATGATTCAGCGTTGCTTGGCGAAAGTAAATTGCTAAACAAAATATACTTAGATTAAAAATTTTAATCTTTAACTATTCGCCTAGAAACGAGGTTTTGACAAATCAGAATATTCGAAAATATAAAAAAATAAATGCTGCCGATTGCCTTCCATCCTATATACAAACATCCTCTACCAGAAGGTCATAAATTTCCGATGTTGAAATATGAATTATTGCCCCAACAATTACTCTTAGAAGGTATCGCAGAAGAAAGCGATTTTTTCGCTCCAGAACCCGCAGAACTACAACATGTTTATGCAATTCACGATAAAGAGTACGTTAACAGTTTATTGAATTTAACTTTGGATGCAAAAGCGCAACGTAAAATAGGTTTTCCATTATCAGCTGAATTAATTGAAAGAGAACTTCGAATTGCACAAGGAACCATTTCAGGTTGTGAAAAAGCTTTTGAAACTGGAGTCGCCTTTAATATTGCGGGTGGAACCCATCACGCATTTACGAATCTGGGCGAAGGTTTCTGCATGTTGAATGATCAGGCAATTGCAGCGAACTATTTATTAGATCAAAAATTGGCTTCTAAAATTTTAATCATCGATTTAGATGTTCATCAGGGAAATGGAACGGCAGAAATTTTTCAGAATAATTCAAACGTCTTTACTTTCTCTGTGCATGGTCAAACCAATTATCCGTTCAAGAAAGAAGTTTCTGATTTAGATATCGGTCTTCCGAATGGAACTGCTGACGATGAATATTTAAAGATCGTTAAAGAATATGTTCCTCAATTAATCAACAGAGAAAAGCCTGATTTTATTTTTTATCTAAGCGGCGTCGATATTTTGGAATCGGATAAATTAGGAAATTTGAGCGTTTCTGTGGAGGGTTGCAAAAAAAGAGATGAAATTGTTTTGTCAAATTGCAAAAAATTTCAAATTCCAGTACAAGTCAGTATGGGCGGCGGTTATTCTCCAGAAATTAAAATCATTATCGCTGCTCACACCAATACCTATCGTGTGGGTGCAGACTTATTTAGTTAATTTAAAGTCGCTTTTTCTAAATTCACCAATAAGATTGTTGAGTGTGTTTTGCGATTCTAATTTTCTTTTTACACCCAATCTTTAAAATAGAACCCAATCTCCTAGCCGTGATAGGAGTGGAAATGCCGCCGGCAGCAGGTCTATTTTTTCTAACGCAAAAAGAGCGACCAACGGAAGCTCCTTTTTGTGTTTTCAGAAAAAAAGATCTGCTACAAGGGATTGCAACGGATAGCGCGATTAGCTTCTAAAATTACGAAACTACTTTCCTAATCCCTGTCGTAAAATTTCTTTAATTCCTTCAATATGATCGGTGAATTCGGTGATTTGCGATAAGACCTGGGCCATATTATTCGTGTCACCAAATGCTTTTAATTTATTGTTTTTCAAGAAGGTAGCCTTGATGCTTTCCCAGCGTTTTGCTTCTTCATCAGTTAACATATTGGTCATTTCTTTAAACTTCAAAAGGTTGGCTTCCGCAGCATTAGTCAACGTTTGCGTTTCATTTTGATAATGGGAAAGAAGGACCGTTTCAATCTCGGCATCGTTCATCATCGGAACAATTTTAGAGACCAGTTTATTCATGTCACGGTAAGAACCCTGCAGTCTAAATGGCGGTTCCACACGGTAAGAATCCTCCATCGCCGCGGACGTAATATATGCTGAATTGGCTTTGAGAACGACGTTTCTTATCTTGATCACTTTGTCTAAAACGGCCACGTACGATTCAATATCCTGTTTGGAATGATTGCCTTTTAATTCGAAACCTTCCTTCTTTCCAGTTTGTGCCATCTGAATTAAAGGATATAAATCTTCCGGATTTTTAGAGATCAATTGTGTCAAAAGTGGGTGAGAGGTGAGTGAGTTTTCAATTAAACTCAATTCAAATAGATCGGCGGTATTGCCAATGACATCACCAAGATTATAGATATCTGCTCTGTTCGCAAGCATGTCTGGAATTCTAAATTTCTCACCAGTTTCGGTGTAGGGATTTCCGGCCATGACCACACAAAACTTTTTGGTTTTCATGTCGTAAGTTTTTGCATTTCCGTTGAAAACGCCTTCCATCTTTCGGGTTCCATCGGCGAGGGAAATAAACTTCTGTAAAAATTCGGGATTGCAATGTTGAATATCATCCAGATATAGCATCACGTTGTTTCCCATTTCTAAAGCCAGATTCAGTTTTTTTAATTCTTCTCTAGCGGCAGAATTCGTGGCAGATTCTGGATCGACGGAAGTGATTTCGTGACCAATTGCGGGTCCATTTATTTTCACGAAAACCAAGCCTAACCTGTTGGCCAGATATTCCATCAAAGTGGTTTTTCCATACCCTGGAGGCGAAACTAAAAGCAACATTCCGGACCGGTCTGTACGTCGGTTTTCTCCGGCGCTTCCTAATTGTTTGGCCAGATTATCTCCGAATAACGGCAGATAAACCTGATCAATTAATTTATTACGAACAAAAGAAGTCAAGACTTTTGGCTCGAATTCATGCAGTCTTAAATCTTCTTTTAATTTCAGTGTTAACTGATGTCTTTCATTTCTAAATTTCTCAAATGCTGGAACGTCGATCTCAAAATAGTTTTCCAGTAAATTAATAAAACGATGGTAATTGAAGTGGAAAATTCCGTTGTTAATCGTCGGATGAGAACCCGACAATCCGGTAATTTCCTGATCAGCATCAATGGAAATAGTTTTCTCACTGCTTTCATGTGGAAATAACAAGATAGCGATCATTTCATAAACGTACTCCTGATCACTTTCATTTTTTGCGTCATGCAAATAGGAAGAAACCCATTGAAAGGCAAGCTGAATTTTGGCCTCAAAGTCAGAAGCTTTTTCGATTCCCTGTTTAAATTTTAGATCCGTTTTTTTTCTGGCAAGAAATTTTTGAAAATCTTCCGCCAGCTGTTTTGCTTTAAAACTGATTACAAATGAATTGTCGTTCATCAGCTCCTGAAAAAGATAAGTAGCGACGGCGTTGTAGTCGAGATCAGCTTTTTTAATAATGTTGACTTGTTGAGAAAGCGTTTGCAATTCTTTTTCAACATCAACGATAATGTAGTTAAACTGGCTGCTGTTTGGGAACGTCTCTAAAACTTCTCCGGCAGATTTTATTTTCTGATTTAAAATTTTCTGTCTGTCCGTTTCTAAATGGTGCCAAAAAAACTGTGCAAAAGCTCGGATCTTCGAATCGAATCTGAGCATTCCAAGTGCATTGTGTTTTTCTAACAAGGTTTTTAAGATCAACAAAGTATCAGCATCATGAACGCCTTTGATGTATCCTTCAGAATAATTTTTGGAAGTTTCATCAGTGACGATGGCCTGAATTTGGTCAGGCGTCATTGCCGATAAGTCTTTAACTTTATATTTTTTAAAAATTTTGTAGACAAGAAAAGAAGCTCTGTAAATTTCATTATTTTCTGAAATCAAATCCTGATCCCAATATTTTTTACCTGAGTTTAAAATGTCATTTTTTAAAGGTTGATAGAAATCGGTGCCTGTTAAATGATAATTTAATTTGCCGTCTTTGAAAACGATTGTTAGATCTAAATTCTGTTTATTGACCGCAAATTTATGCTTGCCGAGTTTGATGATGTTTTCGCCGTCCTCGTATAATTCCTGCTTGTCTTTCAACTTTCGTAAAGCATCTTCTTTTGCAGATTTTAACTCTGTTTCTATCGATTCCGCTTTACCAACATCTTCGAGCTCAATTAATTGCTTCACGAGATCACGAAGTTTAGAGATCATTAAATCTGAGGCGAAATACCCATTAATTTCTTCCCCAGAATTGAACGTCATGGCTTTACTCGCCACACTTTTTAAAATTCTTTTGGACGCATTTTCAACTGCAATTGCTTTTTTGTTTCTGGCTTCTACTAGACTGTTTTTCTTGGTTTCAAAAGCGGTGTAAATTTCTTCCCGCTTTTCGATGATCAGTTCGGTGAAATCTTCATAATCCGCAAAACGAGCCTCAAGATCTTCCAGTTGAACAGACATTTTATTGAGTGATTCACCGATCTTATCCGGCGTATTTGCACGGTCGATGGCATTCACGATACTTTGATCGATCAATTTCATCTGTGCAGCAAAATCAGCTTTGGCTTCTTCACCACCAAGCGTTCCGATCTTATTTTTAATTTCTGCTTTTACTTTATTTAAAGTCGCGAAAATCAAAGAAATATTATTGATGATCTGGGTCGCATGAGAAGTATCGTCGATCTTTAAATTAGATACGATATCGATCAACATTTCAAGGTCCGTCGTAATTTGATTAACTTCCTCTTCCAGTTTTTTACCTTCTGCAACTTTAGAAATGGCTTCAATTTCGGCCTGTTTTTCCTGAACTCTTACATGATAAGGTTCAAGCGCTTTTTCATCCAATAAAAAAGTGACGCAATATTGAGAAATACGTTCGGTCTGCTCAACGATTTCTTTTTCAAGATTTACAATGAACGACTCATCAACATATCTTACTTCTTTTAAACTGATGACTTCTCCACGCAAAGAGCGCAGTTGTGCAAGATTGCTTACAAAAACATCAATATTATCGAGTGGCGAAGATTTTATGGTGCTGAAAAGTTTATTGGCCTTTTCCTGAGTTTGTGCAATAATTTCCTGCGCATGCAAACGTAGCTGAACGACTTTTTCAAATTCATCGATGGCAGCATTAGCCGTATTTTTAATTTCTAAAAGTGGGACGTCTAATTCAAAAGTTTCCTTTGAGTCGATCCAGTAATATCCATCTAAAATATTTTGGGATAACTTAAACAGATCATTGTAAAGACCGTCATAGTTATCATTTTTATTAAGTAGCGTAATGATCGAATTGGAATCGGCCATTGCTTTTACAATGTCTTTATTCCCAATTTTATAGATGAAACTGTCTTTGTGAACCGAGGGAATAATATCGCCTTTCACAAATGGAGTTTGCCAGATCTGGATGACATGATTCTTAGTCTGCTCGTTTTCTGATTTAAAATAACACAATTCACCATCCGTCAAAATCGTAAATCCGTTGCAGATAATCGGATTTTTAACTTCGTGAGAAATCAAGTTATAAGAAATCAAAACATATTGGCCAGAAGTGTCTTCATAAAAAACATACATAAAATCTTCCCCATTCGGTGAGGCAATACGTTCTTGAAATTGTAAACCTTCCAGTGTGTTTTCAAAGATTTTATATTCTCCGGTTTGTAAATAATAGCCGTTTGAAAATATCAAACCATGATTATCGGGTAGTAAAATCGCGGCGTCTTTAATGCTGTCAATTTTCTGAACTTCCTGTAGTTTATGATTGTAAACAAAGAAGCGCGGTTCTTCCTGAAAAGGTTTGATCTGTAGCGCAATTAAATTTCCGAGGTCGGCAAATTTATAATCGCCATCATCTAGAGTTTGATCTGGAAATGCAACTTCTTCATCCAAAATTCCTTTACCAGACTCTGTGTTGTCTTCAATTTTAATGGTTAAGGTTCCGCCAATTGTTTCTACAAAAACCTTATCAAGAATTGAAATATGTGGATGTTTCCCATATTTCTGCATTTCTCTGGTCACTTCCTGCCACAGGAAATCATGCTGTTTTGGAAATTTGTATTCGTGGTCGCTTCTGTTATCAATATACTCCAGAGTGTCTTCCCGAATCAACCATTTAAATGTTTTAATATCGGAAACGCGATCACTCAGTTGAAAAACCATGTGCAGATAATTCCCAGAAACAAAGAACTTTCTGAATTCAGTATCTCGATAGTATTTGTATAAATTTAAAAAGTCAAAAAGAAAAGTCTCGTCATTGAGTAAGTCTAGGTTTTGAGTCTTAAATTCTTCATTCTCATATTTAAAAATGCTGAAAACATCTTCAATTTTAATATCGGTTCTCAGCCCAAAATAGACGTTGTATCCAAAAATAGAAAGATCTCCGATGGTCACAATGTCACTGGATGTACAGCTGTTCTCGGTGATAATTCTTTTGTTGGCGATCAGTTTGGTCTCGATACTTCCGAAAACTTCTTTACGCGCACTGTTCAGTGAATTTAACCGTTCGATCAAATCCTTTTTTTGAGCTTCTAATCGACTCTGTATAATTTCGTAAGTGCCGCCTTCCAATGAATTCATTCTAAAAAGTATAGCTAGTGGTTAATGTGAGAAAACCTGATGTGTCAAGATCAAATCGAAAAATTTCCTGCAGGAGTTTCGTAAGTTCTGCAGGAATTTAAGTGGAATTTTTATCCTAATTTTTTGTCGGTCAAGCCAAGATTTTTTGCCATCGACATTAAGTTAGAAAATAAGCCTTGCTCGCTTTCATCTTTGCTTCTGTTTTGCAATTCGATCAACAAACCGGCAACCGTTAAGTTTTTAATATCTTCTGAAGAAATTCCGTATTTGTCTGCGAAACCTTTTATTTTTTCCAAAAGATTTCCACCTTCCATCGATCCGTCTCCAAGAATGGAATCTTTAATTTCGGTAATGTGTTCAGAATGGTTGACCAATCTGTCAAACCCTTTCGCCTTGGTGATCTGTCCGACAATTTGATCGAAGAACATGGTTTCACCACCAACGATATCAATTTTCGCAGCTTTCAAAGCTTCACCAATTACGCTTGCCTGAGCATCTGCGATATCTTTCTGAATATTAATTTCCGCCAGATCAACCTGTAATTCTTTATTCAAACGTAATTTGAATTCTTCGTGTTCTTTTCCAACACCGTCCAGTTTTTTCATCGCGTTGGCTTTCTCTTCGATGCCTTTTGCTTCTGCCATCGCTTTCTCGCGAATCACTTCTGCTTCTGCAAATCCTAAATCTCTGGAAGAAGTTGCTTTCGCCGTCATGCCGGCAGCTTCTGCCATTGCCATTTTTTCAACAACTACGGCATCAACAATTCCCTGTCTTTCGTTAGCATCTGCTTTTGCGTACATTACCTGTGCTTCAGAAAGTCCAAAGGTTGCATCTTCTTTTGCTTTCGCTTCGGCTAACATTTTTCTGGCTTGAGCTTGTTTTTCGCTCGCAGCCATCTGCGCTTCTGCATCGATATTGATTTCTGCTGCTTTCTGAACCGCTGCTTCTTTTTCTGCTTCAGCAGCTCTTATTCGTTTAATGAATAATTCTTCGCTCGATTTCTCTGCTAATGTAATGGCTACTTTTTTCTCTCTGTCGGCAGTTTTGAAAGCTTCGATATCTTTCATGTTTTCCTGCTCTTGAACGACGCCTTTTTCCAGCACAACTCTTTCACGGATGACATCCTGAATATTTTTGCGTTCAATCTCTACGGCTTTATCTTTTTCGATTTGTGCTAAAGTCACAATTCTTTCGCGTTCTGTTTGTTCCAAAGCGCGGTCTTTTTCTACTCTTTCGGTTTCAACCGCTTCGGTTCTTTCTTTATTTTTTAAAGCAACGATCACCAAACGGTCTTTGTTTTCTTCCGCCACAGCCACTTTCTCGGCGGTGTTGATTCTCGCTGTTTCAGATTTCAGTCTTTCTTCCTCATCAACCTTTAAAGTTTCAGCCAATTCTCTGGATTTGATGTTGGCGATTTCTCTTTTCTGTTGCTCATCTTTTTCTGCCAATTGTCTGTCTAAGGCCAAAATAGCTTCTTTGGCTTCTACGTCCTGCTTGCGAATTGTTTTTTCTTCGTCTCTTCTAATTAAATTAGATTTGATATTTTGAGCCGCCGTCAGTTCAATAATCTTTTTGATCCCTTCAGAATCTAAGATATTGTCTGCCTTTAAAAATGACAAAGGAGTTTGTTCCAAATCATCAATAGCACAGTCATCTAAAATATAACCATTTAAATCGGTTCCGATGATTGCGATAATCTCTGCGCGGAATTCACTTCTCGCTTCATACAATTCAACAAAGTCAAATTTTTTCCCCACCGTTTTTAAAGCTTCAGAAAACTTAGCATCAAACAAAGTGCGAAGTACCTCCATATCAGAAGCTCTTTCACATCCAATGGTTTGCGCTACGTTGATAATGTCTGCCGTTGACTTATTAATTTTAATAAAAAAGGTCACTTTAATATCTGCCCGAATATTGTCTTTACAGATTAAACCATTGGAGCCTGTCCGTTCTACATCCAGTTTTTTCACAGAAATATCCATGATTTCCATTTTGTGCAAAACTGGAACGACCAGTCCTGCATTGTAAAAAACTTTGGTGCCTCCGGCGCCCGTTCTCACGATCACTTTTCCCTGGATGATTTTTTTGTACATCGAAACGATCCAAACGAGAAGTCCGATAATGACCACAATTGTGACGATCATTGTAATAAGTAAAGAATTTCCTAACATATTTTTATGTGTTAATTAAGGGGTGTTTTTTTTAAAATAAAGATTTTGTGAAAGTAGTAAAATTTGAGCTAGTTAAAAATCAGTAGTCAAATTTTTCGACAAGATAATATTTTTTGTCTTCGCTTTCGGCTACAATTACGGCTTGTTGACCTGAGTTTAATTGTTCGTCCGTATTGCTTCGAGCTGATAATCTAATAGGATCACCATTGACATTGAGTTGAATTTGTCCTGTTTTTAAGTCATTTAAAGTAGAGAATACCACACATCTTCTACCTAAAAAGTCAATGACCGGTTCGCCTTTATGATTGACTTGTTTGTAAATATAGGCGAGGGGTTTACTGAATATTTTAACAATGAAAAGACTTAAAATTAAGTTTGGAATAAGTAAAATAAAACCAAGCAAAGTACTTTCAATGCCAAGATAATAAGTTACATTGATGCTTACCAACCACATGCTGATAAACATGATCGTTAAAATAAACATCAGTGGTAATTCATCAAAATTAAAGAATTGCAACACTTTCATAAAGCCACTGGCTTCCGAAGTTTCGGCTCGGTCAGGAAGGTCTTTTCCATGATGATCAAAATTGGTCTCCATATCGGAAGAATCAAAATCGATACTGAACAAATCAGGATCAAGACCAGCAATAATAACCAGCATCCAGTACAAAACCATGATGATCGACATGATGCTGAAAAAAGCATTGACCGGCGAAAAGGAAAGTTCTAAAAGTTCTTTCATGAGTTTTGTTTTATTCTTTAGAATCGCTGATTCCCATTTCTTCTTTTAATTTTTCAAGCTTACTTTTAGCTTTGGTTTTGGAAACATCGATGGCTTTGTCAATCTCGTCGTCAACTGATTTTGCATTGTGGGCAATTTCACCATAAGCTTCAGATAAAGCTTCTTCCTGCGCTACTTTTTCTTTCATTCTTTCCAAAAGCGCCACCGTTCCATTGCTATCGATCTGAGCCATTTGTTTATTCAAAGTTTTGGTAGCATCAGCCACTTTTACTCTGGATTTCAAGATCTTCAACTCATTCTCCCATTTGGAGATGTTCTGCTTGATGTTTTGAACATTGCTTTCCATTTGAGACACATTTAAATCAAATTTTTCTTTATCTTCAAGGGCTCTTTTTTGACTTGCAGCAGCTTCTTCCTTTTTAATTAAAGCCTCTGTTGCTAAACGATCGGCTTCTGAAGAACTTAATTCGCCAGACTGCGCTTTTTTCAAAATCAACATGGCTTTTTCGTTATAATCTTCTCCTTTGGTCGCAAATTCCTGCACCTCGTTTTTGGAGCGGATACTCATAGCTTTTACTTGAGCCAAAGCTTCTAAACTTTTATCAAGATCTTGTTTCATGTCGCGAAGCCCTTGCTCGGTCATCGTGATTGGATCTTCAATTCCGTCAATTGCAGAATGGACTTCTGCTGTTCCTATTTTTAATAATCGCTTTAAAAATTGCATAATTACTTGTTTTTTGAAAAGTTAATAATCTGTTCTGAATACTCGCTGAGTAAAACACTTAGTGAATTGATAGTGGCTTCGAATTCGTTTTGATCTAAATTTTCGACCTGTAAAGAATCCCGAAAAATGGCTTTGCGACCTGAATCATCCAGAACAAATGCTCCATGAATAATGTCTCGGTTTTTTTGCAACAGCGATTTGTAAACGTGATCTCCCTGTTCTTTAATTTCGAAAATAAACTGTTCGAAAATAACAATCGGTGAGGCTACACAAATGATCAAATTGCTAATTCCTTCGGGTTCATTGCTGACAATGAAAATTCCTTCTTTCGGATTTTCCTGTTTAATTTCCAGTTGCAGATTTTGCAGGAAGCTTTTAATTAATGAATAATAGTCTTTCATATCCTAAAATTAGGTTTAGTTAAAAATCGTTTATTTTCGAATACCAATATACATAAAAAAGCAAATCTTTAATAAAATCATTAGGTCCGAAAATCTAAATCTAAAACGCTTAGTAAAATTTACTATATTTGCTAAGTGCGTTAGGCAAATGTACAAAATTATTTTAATAATGCAAATATAATTAGCAAAATGTTATTACTATTTGGAAAGAATGTAAAAAAGATAAGAAATGTTCATGGTTTGAGTCAGCAGGAATTTGCGGATATCTTTGACCTAAAGCGTGGTACATTGGGTGCTTACGAAGAAAACAGAAGTAATCCGAAGCTGGAAACGGTGATTAAAATTGCTAATCATTTTAGCATTGGGTTAGAGGATTTGCTTATTTCTGAGTTGACGGTTAATAAACTTCTGAAATTTAATGAGCGCCTTGCGGTCGAAAGTGATTCTTTTAAAGTCATTGATTTTACAGGAATTAAGTGTGTTCTGCCTGCAGATAAAGCAAATTTTATCGCTAGTTATGTGAACGGATTTGATTTATCTAAACTTTCTGAAATCAAGCTTCCTTATATCGACAGTGAAAATAGTTTTGCTTTTTCTGTAGATGATCTGTCAATGACGAGTGGTATCATTGAATTTTTGCCCAAAGATATTGTGATAGGATTCAAAACTGATTGCAATTCTGTAGAGGAAAACAGTTTAATTATGGCATTAACCAAAGATGATTTGATTCTGCGGAGATTATTAAAAGAGGGCAAGCATTTCATTCTTAAAGCTGATCATCATGGTGTGGAAGACGTAAAACTTTCGGCAGATGAGTTAATTGCCATTTGGAAAATTGAGCATGTCTTTAATTACAATCTCCGTTCAAAAGAGATTCTGCTGGAAAATCGTTTGGCAACTATTGAACAGAGTATTGCTTCACTGGAGAAGAAAAAGTAATTTGATTTGAAAATAGGTTCAAACCGCTTATCACCATACTTTACCATTGTCAATTACGATTCGCAATTATTTAGCTTTATCTGTTTGCGCACAAGTTTATTATCGAATAGAAATAACACTGAACATTTCTTTAAATAGCCGTTAATTCCAAAGGCGATAAAGCGATTAATTTGTGCAATTAGTTAATTAGTAATAACTTGTGTCTCAAACTATTAATTATGAAAACACAATTTCTTTTCTACGCTTCCATTATAGCGTTGGTTTTATTCTCGTGTAAAACCGTCAATTCAGCCTCAACTACTCTGAAAGATGATGGAAAAATAACTGTCACTTTTGTCCAGATCAATGATGTTTATGAGATCGCAGCAATGCAAGGTGGAAAAGTGGGTGGAGTAGCACGAGTGGCAACTTTAAAAAAACAAGAGTTAGCTAAAAATCCGAATACTTTCATGGTAATGGCAGGCGATTTTTTAAGTCCTTCCGTTTATAACAGTTTAAAATATGAAGGCAAACGTATTCGCGGAAAACAAATGGTGGAATCATTAAATGCTGCCGGATTAGATTTAGCAGTTTTTGGAAATCATGAGTTTGACATTAAAGAAGACGAATTGCAGGACAGAATCAACGAATCTACCTTCAACTGGATTGCGTCTAATACTTTTCATCAAACCAAATCAGGCGTCGCACCGTTTGTAAAAACGACCTCTTCCAGTAAGGAAGCTTTTCCCGAAACCTATATCATGGACGTTCAGGATGAAGATGGTACCAAGGCAAAAATCGGGTTTATTGGTTTGACTTTGCCGTTTAACAAAGCAGAATTTGTGAGTTATACTGATCATTTTGAGGCCGCTGAAAAATTATACAATGAATTAAAAAATTCCTGTGATGCGGTGGTCGCAATTACGCATCTCTCAATAGACGAAGATAGTATTCTGGCTCGTCGTCTTCCGGATTTGGCTTTAATAATGGGTGGTCATGAACATGATATGCAGTTTAAAAAAATTGGCGACATCTATATTACGAAAGCTCATGCCAACGCAAAGTCAGCTTATGTTAATTCTCTGACCATCGATATTAAGAATAAAACTCAATTTGTTGTTCCTGAATTGCGGATGATTGATAATACAATTGAACAAGATCCTGCGACTGCTTCGGTTGTGAAAAAGTGGATGGACATTGGTGAAACGAATTATGAGGCGCTCGGATTTAATGCCCAAAGAGTAATCCGGGAAGCTGGTGAACCATTAGATGGTCGGGAAGAAATGATTCGAAGTGGAAAGACCAACTTAACGAGGATTGCAGTTTCGGCGATGGAAAGAGCAGTTCCAACGGCTGATGTAGTGTTGTTAAATTCTGGTTCTATTCGCGTAGATGATATTCTGCAAATGCCGATCACTGAATATGATATTATCCGCACGTTACCTTATGGTGGTTCTATTATGGAAGTTGATATGAAAGGAAGTTTATTAATAAAAGTTCTAGAAGCTGGCCGAAATAATGTCGGTTCCGGCGGTTTTCTTCAATACTCATCTGCCGTAAATTATAATCCTCAAACAAAAGTCTGGACTTTGAAAGAGAATACTATTGATCCGAAAAAAATCTATAATGTCGGCCTTGCAGATTTCTTAATGACAGGTGGTGAAGCAAACATGGGCTTTTTAAATAAAGACAATGCAGATATTATTAAAATTTATCCAACTCCAACCAGTTCTTCTGATCTGAGATCTGATTCAAGATTGGCTATTATTAAATATATGGCGGAATTAGGGAAATAATTTCTATTTAATTTTTTTAGAAATAATCGGTTTATTGCTCAGAAATAATGTGATTAAAAATCCTATGCTCAATAAAACAATTCCAGTTCCATAAGTGGTTGGTCCGATTAACTCAGGACGTTCTGCGTAAAAATCACGAATAAAGGCAGCGATCGGTGGCCCGACAATTCCACCAATTGACCAGGCGGTTAAAATAACGCCATACATCACCGCCATTAATTTTTCATGGAAAACATCGAGGATATAAGATGGCATTGCGCCAAATCCTCCACCATAGCAAAGCAGAATATAGCAAACCAATGCTCCGAAAAGATAGGTATTAGTGGTAAACATTAATAAAATAAATACAATTATTTGCGAACCCAGAATCAAACGAAAAACCTGAATTCTTCCTAATCGATCAGAAAGTCCGCCCCAAAGAAATCTGCCAAGTCCATTAAATAAAGAACTGATCGCGATTAATGTTCCCCCAGCGATTGCTAGATTTTCTGTGCTTATTGTCGGGTCTTTCTGAACCAATAGATCCTGAATCATGGGCGATTGCATACTGATAAACATAATTCCGGCTGATATATTTAAGAAAAAGACGAGCCACATTCCAATAAATTGAGTAGAAATCAAACTCTGTTTCAAGGTTAATTCATTTTTAGCATCGTGATTAAAATTACTGTTTTCAGGAGCGATAAATGCTTTCGGGACAAATCCATTTGGCGGATTCTTCATTGACAATGCTGCTGGAATCCCAATCGCAAAAAGAACAACGGAAATATATAAGAAAACGAAAACCATATTTCCTTCTGCCAATTTTATAAAAATGGGCGCAACAACTTTTGACATTATTAAAGCTCCAAGTCCGAATCCCATGACGACCATTCCAGTGATCAAGCCTTTCTTATCCGGAAACCATTTGGAGACCGTTGCGACTGGAGTTACATACCCCAAGCCCAATCCAATTCCTCCAACTACGCCAAATCCAAAATAGAAAAGAGGTAAACTGCCAATTGACATCGCATAGGCACTTATTAAATATCCAAAACTGTAAAGTATTGCGCCGGTCGTTGCGAGTTTTCGAGGACCGAATTTTGGCAGAATCATTCCTCCGACTGCGGCGGATAAGCCAAGGAAAAGAATGGCGATGCTGAAAATCCACATCGTCTGAACGTTGGTCCAACCGTATTCGAGCATGATTGGTTTTTGAAAAAAACTCCAGGCGTAAACCGTTCCCAGTACAACCTGAAGAAGTGTTCCCATGATGGCGATAAACCAACGGTTTGAGTTTTTATTCCGCATCAAAAAAGCTTTTATTCCGGCATTTAATTCAAGTTTAAATTTACCTTTAATTCATGCAAAACCATTTTTATTTAATATGATTTTAGGCATGTTAACGTGCGTTTTAAACTGCGGTATTTTTTGAAATACACCGAAAATATTGCGAACGGGTTCGTTAGGATTCGTAAATACTTTTTTCGTTCTTTGCAAGTAGAAATTTGAAGATTTAAAATCAGCAGAATTTCATTTAAAAAATCACCTCAATTATGTCAACAGAAAAAAATATACAAGAAAAAGTAAGACTTCATATTCGTAATAAAAATCGGGAACGTTATGATTTAGAAGCGCTCAAGGTCGCTGTTCCTGAATTAGCAGATCATATTACGATTAATAAATATGATGCTGAATCTGTTGACTTTGCAAATCCTGTTGCGGTGAAATTACTTAACAAAGCTTTACTAAATCATTATTACGGTATTAAAAACTGGGAGTTTCCAGCTGAGAATTTAGTTCCGCCAATTCCTGGTAGAGCTGATTATCTGCATTACATGGCAGATCTGTTAGGTCAAAGTAATTTTGGTGATCTGCCAGAAGGTGATACCATTAAGGTTTTAGATATTGGCGTAGGAGCGAGCTGTATTTATCCGATCATTGGTGCTACAGAATACGGCTGGAATTTTATTGGATCAGATATCGATACGCAATCGATTGAGTCTTCCACAAATATTATTAATTCAAATCCATCTTTGGAAGGTAAAGTAGAGTGCAGATTACAGGAAGATCCGAAAGCTTTTTTTACTGGAATATTAAGCAATGACGAGAAAATTGATTTCTCCATGTGTAATCCTCCTTTTCATTCTTCCACGGAAGAAGCTCAGAAAGTAAGTCACCGAAAAGTGAAAAATCTTTCAGGTAAAAAGTCAGCGAAAGTAGAACTTAATTTCGCTGGAATCAGCAATGAGCTTATTTGCGAAGGTGGCGAAGCTAAGTTTATTCACAATATGATTACGGAAAGTCAGGATTTCGCGAAAAATTGTTTTTGGTTTACCACGCTCGTTTCGAAGCAATCGACTTTGAAAGGGATTTATAAATCTCTGAACGAAATGGAAGTTGCTCAGGTTAAAACCATTCCGATCGGAACTGGTAACAAATCGAGCCGAATCATCGCCTGGTCATTTTTATCTAAAGAAGAGCAAAAAGAATGGCGTGAAACAAGATGGAGAATCGCGGAAGAAAAGTCCGAAATTTAAGTTTACAATAGAATTTTACTATGAGAATTTTTTTAATTTTACTCCTCTCAATTCTTTTTAATCAGTTTTTCTTTTCACAAAATGCGGATGAACTCAATATTAAATCCAGAGATTTAATTCAAAAAGGAAAGTATGAAGAAGCCTTCCCTATTTTAAAACAAGCAGCTACTATGGGCAGCGGTGAAGCGCAATATAATTTAGGTTATGCTTTACAGCATGGAGTTGGAACGGAGAAGAATATACCGGAAGCAATTCAATGGTACAGAAAATCTTCTGATAGCAATTTTAATGATGGTCATTATGCGATGATGATGGTTTATGGTAATGGCGATGGAATTGAACAAGATTCTGAAAAGGCATTTAACTATGCTTTGAAATGCTCTGAGAATTATGATTCGACCTGTATGTTGAATGTGGTGTTTTGTTATTTAACAGGAAGTGGTGTTGAAAAGAATATTGAAGAATTTAAAATATGGACTGTAAAGTTAGCAAAGCTTCAAAATTCTGATAATTTAATTCAAAGTGCAAATATTACTTCTGCTAGATTACAACTTGCGCAATTTTACAGAGAAGGGCTCCATTTCGAAAAGGACCTTTATCAAAGTTATTTATGGTATTTAATTTACAATGAATTTAAAAAAGATTTTAGTCTTTTACAGCAAGATCAAATTATTAGTGAGATAAAAGATCTAGAGAAAAATCTTTCAAACGAGCAAATCAAAAATTCTAAAAATGACGCTGCTAATTTATTGGGTCGAAGCTTAAATAACAGTGGTGAGTTGTACAAAAATTCTCTGTAGAAATTCATTTTAAATTTAATCGGAAGTCTTTCAGGAAATATTGATCACATCGTGTTGACTGAAAGTTTTGCAAACCAATTCAATTATGAAATAACAGAATGGAACGTTGATAAAAAATTATCTGATCATAAAGGCGTTTGTTTAAATTTAAAAATAATTTGATAAATGAATCTTCCACCGTATCAAAATTTTCCAGAGTTAATTTCTGACACTTTAATTTTAAGACAGATTGTAAAGGACGATATCGAGAGTCTTGTCGAAATATCCTTCTACAATGCGCTTCCAGCTTTGACCGTTGAAGATGCAGCGGAAATGCAGGAGCGAACTAATCTGGATTATCAAAACGGCTCCTCGATTCATTGGGGCATTGCAGATAAAAAATCGAATAAGATCATAGGAACGGTTGGTTATTATCGTGGATTTGAAAATAGAACCGGAGAACTTGGATGTGTTCTAAAACCTGAATTTCAAAGAAAAGGGTTGATGACCGAAGCCATGAAATTGGCTATCGAATTTGGAATTAACGAAATGAAGCTTAGGAAAATCGGTGCGATAACCTCCAGAGAAAACAAACCTGCAATTCAGCTTTTGGAACGATTGAGTTTTGTCAAAGCAAAAGATCTCGACGATGATGAGGTTGAATATTTTTTTGTAAAATAACTGATCACCGTAATTGGTGAAATCTCTTTCAATAAATTCCCTGCAGCTTTTACAAAGAATATATTTGCAAAATGATTGTAATAATTGGCGCAGGTTTATCGGGCTTGCTAACTGCTTTCCGTCTGAAGAAAGAAGGAATTCCCTTTAAAATAGTAGAAGCACGAAACAGAATTGGTGGCAGAATTAATACTGTTTTGGGAACAGACGAAACTCCTGTGGAAATGGGCGCCACTTGGTTGCAAAATCATCATCAGAATTTAATAACGCTTTTACATGAGTTAGGTTTACATGCTTTTGAACAATTCATGGATGAAACTGTTTTGTTTCAACAGCAGACAAATTCGCCTGTTCAAATGATGACCATAGGCAAACAATCGCCAAGTTATCGAATCGCAGGAGGAACTTTAAATCTGATCAATACTTTGTATCAGACTTTAGATTCGGAGGATATTGTATTGAACCAAAGGGTGACCAAGATTATTTTTCACGAAAACTCAGTTCAGGTGATTGCCGATGAAACATTTGAAGCCAGTCATGTCGTTTTAGCCATTCCGCCCAAACTGTGGGCCAAGAGAATTTTGTTTGAACCCAATTTACCAGATGATTTAATCACTATTGCAGAACAAACCCAAACTTGGATGGAAGATTCTATTAAAGTTGCTTTAACGTTTAATCAACCTTTCTGGCAGGAAGAAAGTTTGCCCGCAACATTCTTCAGCAACGCTGGTCCCATAACTGAATTTTATGATCATTCTGACGTTGAAAGAACAAAGTTTGCGCTTTGCGGATTCATGAATTCGTCCTTTAAAAATTTATCTTTTGACGAAAGGAAAGGTCTTGCTCTAAGCCAACTTAAAAGTGCTTTCGGTAAAAGAGTGGAATCATTCCTAGATTACGAAGAATGTGTCTGGAGCCAGGAACAATATACTTTTGAAGCAGATCAAAATTCTCTTATTCCCCATCAAAATAATGGTAACCCGGTTTTTAGGAAAACTTATTTTAATAATCGATTATTGATCTCTGGTTCTGAATCTGCAGGAAAATCTCCCGGATATATGGAAGGTGCAGTTGATGCTGGAAATAAGACGGCTGAGAAACTGATCTCGATTCTGAAATAAGGTCTAAGACTGAATTCCAAATCTTTTTGTAGATTTAAATTTTTATAATGAAGATTTTAATATGAGTGAAAATTTACATTTGGTTTTAATAATTTTAGCATTTCTAATCTTAATGAGTTGGACATTTTATTCAATGTTCAAAACAAAAAGAAAAATTAAAAGCAGCAGATTTAGCGAAAAGAAACAAGGAGTTCAGGAATTAAAAAATTTAGGAAATGAGAATGCTTTTCAGGTTGTTGCGGAGGTGATTCTCAAATTTCTCAGCAAACTATTCTAACGATACTAATTTTAAATAAGAATCTAACTTGCACAAAAGAGAAAAAATATATTATGTGAGCGGAATGATCAGTTTGATTTTCATTCCACTTCTGTTTTGGTATTTTGGGAATAGTTATCTTAAAACTCTCGACGTTCGAGCTATCGACATTGGTCTTCCTGCAAAGGCGAGAGAAGGCAAACCAGCTCCAATTTATGCCACCGTTCCCAAAGAGGGAATGACCTATAAACTAATTTCTGTACCATCTAACTTCAAGGGAGAACAGGAACAGCATTTTGAAAATTTAATTCTTGAAATGGCGTCGAAAAATGTTCCTAAATCAGGAATTCAGTTTCAGTTTTCAGACGCCAATACCTATGGTGATTTGGTGAGAATTCTGAATTTAACCCTCAAAACAAAACAAGAAGTTTATGGTGTGGATTTGGATTCTTCAAACAGTTTGTACATCTTAAACCAGACATTTGAGCCTAATTATTACAATGTGGAACGGTGTGGAACGGGAGATCAAGTATTTATTTATAAACAAGATGACCGGAAATTGGCGCAAATTAAGTGGGAGAAATTATTGGATAGTTTCACTGTAGAATCCTCCTATTTAATTTTCGGATATTTACTCCTCGTAATCGTTTCGACCCTCAAGATAATTACAGGTTTAAAATAAAAATGGCCTCCCGATGTGGGAAACCATTTTATTTATATTGATGAGGTTGATTAAGAAGTAAATCCTTCCATCACTCTCAGTGAAGCTAAGGCTTTGTCAACAGAAAGTTTCTGTTTAACAACGGTATCTCTAACGTCTTGTGGTAAAACTTCATCGGCTAAAACTTCGCCGTATTCTTCGGAGAAAGCTTCTTCTCCACGGATACATTCGTCATAAATTGATTGATCTCCCGAAGCAAATGCATCTCTGATTGAGATCCAAGTTCGGTGCAAATCACCTACAACACTTGTTCCTTTGTCTGGTTCGCCACCATATTTAGAGATTAGACCTTTAATTTCATGTCCAAAATCATATCTATTTTTAGCTTGATTTTCAAAATAACCTCGTAATGAAGTGTGTTCGATTTTTTCAGCTGCTTCTTTATATCCTTTTTCTGCGTCGTAATTTTTTGTTAGTAAATCGTTTAAAATGCTAACTACTTTGTCATTTTCCATTTTTTAAATTTTTAATGTTATTGAATGATTTAATACAGAAAACATTCCATTAATTGGAAAATAGTAAGATTTAACACAGTTTAACAACTGTTATGAATTTGCTTTGATTTATATTTTTCAACATTTTCGGCTTTAGATATCTAAATTTGATACGGAGCAATCAATAAATTCAGTACTTTAGTTTTTGAAAGGAATACAATAGATTTATAAAGACAACGTAAAGCGAATTTAATGGAAACAGCACAACAGAAATTTCTCTACTTCGTTTACTGGACTGCGATTTTCGTAGTGTCGGGATCAATGTTGGTTTACGGAATAGCCAAACCGATTCAGTTTCAAAATTTCTCGGCGACCGCCAATTCTAATCTTTCAGAAGGTCACCAAATCATGTGGACTTTTTATAGTTATACCAAAGCATATCCAATTATTATTGGAGCTTTTGAAGTCATTGGCGCTGTTGCTATTCTTTTTAACCGAACGCGTGTTTTTGGATGTATTTTGCTGACCGTTATTTTGAGCAACATTATTATTCAAGATTATCTGTATGATGTTTTTGCTTTAATGACCGCGGTGTTTTATCAAGTTTTGGTGCTTTTAATTCTGCTTTTCGATTTTAAAAAAGTGAAAAATGTGTTTACAGAATTATTTAAACCACAGGCAAAGAATCGTCATTTCGTTTTACTTTTTGTCGCCTTAGTTGTTGCTTTAGTAGTCAAATTTTTTGAAAGCAGAATTTTCAGTTTCTTTTAATAAATCCAGAATTCATGAAGTTCTACCAATTTTTATTTCTACTCTATATTTTTTCGCTATTCAGTTGCAAAGGTTCCAGCGATGAATTGAGTGGACCTGAAAGATCATCTGATTTAAATAATACGTCAGCTGCAATTTCTCCTTACTTACCAACCGCTCAATTCATAGAATCCAAAGCTGAAGAGGCGTTAGCATTTTGTAAATCAAACAATATGAATCAGGATTTTTGTCTTCTGATCGACTTCGGAATTCATTCTGGTAAGAAACGATTCTTCGTTTGGGATTTTAATAAGAAAGAAATCATTCATCAGTTTTTGGTTGGACATGGTTGCGGTGATAACACTTGGAGTGGTGATGAAACTAAAGACAATCCAACTTTTAGCAATACCGAAGACAGCCACCGATCTTCATTGGGGAAATATAAAATCGGGGAACGTGGCTACAGCAATTGGGGCGTTCATACCAAATATTTAATGCATGGTTTAGAACCTTCCAATAATAACGCTCTGAAACGTATCATTGTTTTTCATTCCTGGGAAGCAGTTTCTGATGAGGAAGTTTATCCAAACGGAACGCCGGAAGGTTGGGGTTGTCCGACCATTTCGAATGCCAGTTTCACAACCATTGATCCTTTATTGAAAGCTGCTACAAAACCTGTTCTAATGTGGATTTATAATGGTAAAGATTAATACTGAGAAATATCTAATAAAAAATTAATGAAAAGAACTTTATTGTTTTTAACCGTATTTTTTTCGATAGCAGTTTTCGGCTGCAAATGTAACGAACCAAAGATAAGATCATCTTTTGAATCGGCAGATTTTGTTTATTCTATTGAATTTAAATCACCAGATAAAATCATCAATGAATTGAAGCTGGAGAAAAAACAGGTTTAACAGAAAACGAACAGTTCAAAATCTATTTAATTATTTTGGGTGTTTTGCTCATCGTTAGTTTAGTTATCTTAGTGTTGAAAAGAAAAAAGAATTAATAAAGAAATAATGAAGAACCTATTGATATTCACTTTTACAATCGTATTAGTAACCTCGTCTTTTGCACAAACCGATCAAAATGGGAATCCCGTTTTTAATTCTGTGTCGACTAACGAAAAATCATTTGATGGAGTAACGCTCATTTCTAATTATTATACGCTTAAACACAATATAGAAAATAAAAGATCTTCTGTTTTTATATCAGAAACTCCAACGCTTGACCAAATCGAAAATGCAGCGATGTATCTTCCTTCAGACTTTTTTATGATCACAAGACATAACAAAATGGTCGTCATGGTAATGCTTCAAAATGATCCTGAAAGACAGTTTTTGGTAATTGAAATGAAAAACAATAAGCAGTCAGATTTTCCTGTAAAATTAGAAGGCGCTATCACGGAGAATAGAGCCAAAGAAATGATTAAAGAGAAATATGATCCTACAGCGAGTATAGAAAACGGTCAATTAAAGTTTAACGGTAAGGAATTTAAAATTATTTCAACCCAAGAAATAGAAGACCGTGTTTTGGCTTTAATTAAAAAAGAAAAACTTGACAAAAAGAAACCATCTGATTTGATTTTACCGTCTAAAAATGAAATCAAAACTTTCATAATTTCCGAAACCAAAAAAGGAGGGAAGTTCGATTTCTTCACGGAAATTAAAGGAAAGGAAAATGATGGAGTTCAAATTAAACCTGGAGTTTTCACCACCAAACAAAGTGTCGCACTTTACAAATGGGGTAGAGCTTGTTTTGAAATTGGTGTCAATACAGTGGAAGATGCCTATGAGATATTTGCTGATTATATAGAGAAGTCAGTCAGCGAAAGAGATCAAGAATATATTAAAATGGGTTTCTATAAAGAATGGGAGAAATAGTTACTTAATGTCAAATGTAAATGCTTTTTTATCGGTTAATAGTAGTATTTTCGCCAAGCTCGTTAGGAGATGCAATTTACAGCCCTACATTTTACTACATTAAATTAATTAATAATCTTTTTACTTAAAAATCCAGTTTTATGAAGAAAATACTTTTACTAATTGTCCTCTTTCTTTCGTTTACCATTTCCGCTCAAATAAAATTTGAAAAAGCCTATTTTATTGATAATAATGATAACAGAATCGAGTGCTTCATTAAAAATGCCGACTGGAAAAATAATCCCGATTTTTTCAATTATAAATTATCTGAAGAATCTGAAATCAAAACTGCTTCTGTCAAAGAAGTTAAGGCGTTTGAAATTTATAATCAAAATAAATTTGTTCGAGGCAATGTAGATTTTGATAAATCAAGCATTAACATCAATAATTTAAGTGAAACCAGCGAACCAGAATTCGTGCAGCGACAATTGTTTTTAAAACAAATCGTGAATGGATCTGTCAATTTATATAAGTACGATGAGGGAAATGGAATCAAGTTTTTTTATCAAAAAGCAGATAACGAATTTGAACAATTAATATACAAACCTTACCAGCTTGAACTGTTTCAAATTGGTTACAATGATACTTACAAGCAACAGTTAATCAAATTGTTAGTCTGCAATTCAATCAGTAAAAATCAAATTGAAAATACTATTTACAAAGAGAAAAATATGATTGATCTATTTACAAAGTTTAATCAATGTATGGATCCTGATTATGAGAATGTAGCTGTAGCGAAAAAGAAGGGAGAACTTAACTTATCCGTTCGACCAAGAGCTAATTTATCTTCTCTTGATCTTTCAAATTCTACGACCAGAGACCTTTTTGAGTTCGGTGTTAAAACATCATTTGGAATTGGGTTAGAGCTTGAATATATACTTCCGTTCAACAAAAATAAATGGGCATTTATATTAGAGCCTACTTATAGAACGTACAAAGGAGAAACAGTAATTGAACCTTTCTATATGGCCGGAAATAAACTATTTGCGTTCGCAGATTATCAATCGGTTGAAGTGCCAATTGGGATTCGTCATTATATGTATCTAGATTCTAAATCAAGAATTTTTGTTAACGCTCAATATGTATTTGATTTAAATTTAGGTTCCTCGCTGGAAATAAGACGCTCTGATGGTTTCGTTAGTACAGATCTTGAGGTAGATTCATTTGCTAATTTCGCATTGGGCGCAGGTTATAGCTATAATTCTAAATATGGAGTTGAACTCAGGTATTTTACGACCCGTAATATAGTGCGAGGATATCCTAGTTTCGGTACTTCTTATAAAAATGTGTCGCTCATTTTAAGTTATACTGTTTTCTAAAACCTTTATAGGCGCACCGTAAATTTATGGAATGAAAAATTTGAAAATAAAAGCACTTTCTTTCACCTTTTTCATCTTAATATTATTTTTTTTAACGCTATTAAAATTAAGTAGTTTAGATGACCTTTACTTTTACTCTGCTGAAAAATTAGAGTTGAACAAAATGCCTTTTGTCGCCATGGTAAGTTTAATTGTAAGCTTATTGGTTATTATTTTCTTTGAAAGAAGACTGGGTTTTTGGACCGTTTTTAATTTTGCCTGGATTTTCGTGACAGTATTTATTTTCAATCTGATTTTCATTAGTTACCATGATTATAACAGAGTGGATTATCTTTTTCTGAAAAGGTGGAAAACTTTAAAATAGTAAAAAATGAAGAAGAGAAATTTAATATAAATACGCAATTCATTATCGATCAGGATACTTTACATTACAATCAAAACCGGAAAATCAAAACGATTTATGATGGTGGTTACAATCTGTATAAAAGTAGGTTTCAGAAATATTACTATTTAAAAGCGGTGCAGAAATAAAGCTGATCTTATATGTTAAAGACTGACGATACCATCGCCGTTAACGTCGCAAATTATACTTTAGAAAATATCAATACGATTATTAATAATAGTTTTTAAGGGCAACCCATTGTGAGTTGATCTAAGTTGCCTTATGCCGCGAATGGAAGTAAAACACTAATTTTGCCGCATATTTATAAAATAGTATTTAAAATAACGAAGCAGAACTATGTCGCAAGCATTCACTCAAGACCAAATTTTTGACAAACTCGATTTTACCCAAGAACCTTTAACCAAAGGCGAATATGAAAACTGTAAGTTTACCAACTGCAATTTCGAAGAAACCAATCTGAACGATATTAAATTTATGGATTGTAACTTTCAGGATTGTAACTGGAGCTTGGTTCAACTTAACGGAACAGTCTTACGGGAAGTAAAATTCAAAGATTGTAAAATGCTCGGACTTCAATTTGAAACCTGTAATGATTTCGGACTATCGTTTTCGTTTGAAAATTGCCAGTTGAATCATTCCACTTTTTTCCAAATGAATATTAAGAAAACCATCTTTCGAAACTGTCAGTTGCGGGAGATTGATTTTTCAGAATCTAACTTAAGCAATGTGATTTTTGACAACTGTGATCTTGCACAGGCTATTTTTATCAATACGGTTTTAGATAAGGCAGATTTTCGGACCGCTTACAACTATTCCATCGATCCGGAAAGCAACCGTCTTAAAAAAGCAAAGTTTTCAATATTAGGCATTTCTGGACTTTTGGATAAATATGATCTTATTATTGAAAATTAAAAAAATAATTAAAAATTAAACAGTTGTTTAATATTCTCAGTATCATTTATTTAGCTTTTTCAGACAAAAATTTGTTACGTTTTTCTTTTTTTTAGGTTGAAGTAGCACAGTAGTTGCAACACTTAGATTATAGAATGATCATTTTACTTTAAAATAAAGAATGATTCTGTAATTCAACTGTAATAATTAATCAATAAAATAAAATCATTATGAAAAAGCAAACGCTACTATTATTCGCACTACTTTCAGTATTTCTGATGTCATGTTCAACCAATATGATGGGCGACAATTCAAAATTGTATGACAACGGTTGGGAATTAGAATATATTACTGGACCAAGAATTACTTTTCAAGGATTATTTCCCGATGAAAAACCAGTCATTTCTTTTAACAAAAGTACAAACATGGTTACCGGAACAACTGGTTGCAATGGTTACAATACCCAATACAAGATGAACGGTAAAATGATTTCCTTCGAAGTTCCGGCAATGACGACCATGAGATATTGTGGTGATGGTGAAGCAGTATTTACTAAAACAATGCAACAAATTACCAATTACAGAATGACTACTGACGGGAAGTTAGAACTTTTGATGAACGACGTTGTAATGATGAGATTCAAAAAAGGAATGTAATTTTAAATTCATATCAAATATCTTTTTTCATTAGATATATAGTAAAGCAGGAATTATTTCCTGCTTTTTTTTGCTTTAAAAACAAGGTGAAATTTTTCTAGTAATAATTGTTAGACTAGTCTAACTTTTGTAAGTTTGAATTTGTAACAATTATTATTAGATATATGAAATGCAATAAATTTACTTTAATCAGTGCCGTTTTTCTTTTCCCGACGATGAATCTGCTTTATGCACAGGAGATAACAGATTCTCAAAATGAACTTAGTATCGATTTCAATTCAGCAGTTTCTTCTGACACCATCCGCGGTAGAATAAAAGATATCGATCAGGTCGTTATTACAGGAACCAGAACTCCAAAAAGAAAAACGGATTCGCCCGTGATCGTCAACTTGATCAACAGCAAAATACTGGATCAGGTCGTCGCTACAACTTTGTCTGAAGGATTGAAATATCAACCCGGCTTGCGGGTAGAAACAGATTGTCAAACCTGTAATTACACCCAGCTCAGAATTAATGGTTTGCAAGGAGGTTATTCTCAAATATTAATTAACAGTCGTCCGCTCTTCAGTCCCTTGATGGGTTTATATGGAATGGAACAAATACCAACCAATATGATCGATAGAATTGAAGTGGTTCGCGGAGGAGTTTCAGCTCTTTATGGATCGAGCGCTATTGGTGGAACAGTTAACGTCATTACTAAAATCCCCGACGGAAACAACTTCAGTTTCACCAATACTTTACAAAGCATCAAAGGAAAAACCACAGATAACATCATTACTGGAAACGCTTCCTTCGTGAATCCGGAAAGAAATCTAGGCGTCAGTCTGTTTGTTAATAATAGAAACAGAGAAATGTACGATGCGAATGGCGATAACTATTCAGAATTACCACAATTAAAAGACAACACATTTGGAGCAAATTTCTTTTTTAAACCAGCTAAAAATCATAAACTGGAATTAAGCTTTAGCAGTATTAACGAATACCGTTATGGTGGAGAAATGGTAGAAAAAGCTGCTTATTTAGCGAAACAATCCGAGGAAAGAACGCATAATATCTTGATGGGAAGTGCTGATTACTCCTTTAGTTTTAATGATAATAAAAATTCCTTAAGTGTTTATTACGGTGGGCAAAAGACCGATCGTCAACATTACACCGGCATTAATCCGGATGATCCCGATGAGCTGGCTGCATTTTTCGCCAATCCGCCTTACGGAGTTTCAGATGTAGTTACGCATCAGGGCGGCGTTCAGTTTAATAACAAATTTGAAAAGTTTTTAATAGGAAGTTCTACTTTAACGGCAGGTGCAGAATATGTTTATGATTACGTTTTTGATGAAATTCCAACCTACCGATATGAGATCGACCAAACTACCAGAAATTTCGGTGCCTACATTCAAAATGACTGGGATCTATCCGATGACGTCAATTTTCTGGCGGGTGCAAGGTTAGATAAACATAATATGGTCGATCACGCTATTTTCAGTCCAAGATTATCGCTCTTGTATAAAGGATTAACAAACACTCAGTTTCGAGCTGGTTGGGGAACTGGATTTAGAGCTCCACAAGCTTTTGATACCGATCTGCACATCGCTTTTGCCGGCGGTGGAGTTTCTAGAATTGGTCTCGCAGATGATCTGAAAGAAGAGCGATCCAACAGTTTTACAGGTTCTGTAAATTATGACAAAGCAACGGAGCATTTTATTGCAGGTTTTACGATCGAAGCTTTTTACACCAAATTAAAAGATGCGTTTTTTCAGTTTCCTTTGGGACAAGATGAATTCGGACAGATCTTTCAAAAAAGAAACGGTGATGAAGCTGTTGTTAAAGGAATAACCATTGAAGCCAGAGCCAATTTTGATTACGTAGTTACTTTAGATGCTGGATTTACTTTTCAGAAAAGTCAGTTCAGAACTTCTGTCGAAAATATTGCAGGTTTAGAAGCCAAACGAGAATTTTTGCGAACGCCTGATCATTATGGATATGCCACTATCACTTATAATCCGACAAAAAACTGGGCGATCACCGCCAACGGAGTTTTCACCGGCAGCATGTTGCTCGCTCACGTTGCAGGAGATGGAACCGGACAAAATGTTGACGAATATTTCAAGGCAAGCTCCTTTACAGACATCGGTATAAGAGCAGGTCATACTTTCAATATTCCAAAAATGAAATCTGGTATTGAAGTATTTGGCGGGATGAAAAATATTCTTGATGCCTATCAAAAAAACTTTGACACCGGCAAAAACCGTGATAGCAACTTTATATATGGGCCGAATATGCCAAGAACATTTTTTTTAGGACTACGATTAAAATCGATTTAAATTTTAAAACGTGAAGAGCAAGAGTTTACTTATTAGTATTTTATTATTGTACTTCTCAACTGCGATAAGCATTAACGGACAGTCCACGGAAAACATTAACTGGATCAGTTTTAATCAGCTCAATGATTCTCTGAAGGTTCATCCCAAAAAAGTATTTGTCAATTTCTACGCTGATTGGTGCGTGTACTGCAAAGAAATGGATCGTACCACTTTTCGAGATGATGAGGTAATTAAAAAACTCAATGAAAGTTATTACGCAGTAAAAATGAATATAGAAACGGATGAAAAAATCGTTTTTGGCGCCGAAACTTTCGTGAATAAGAGAACCAAAAGGGTGAATCCTATTCATGAGATTGCGCTCTTGTTAGCGAGTCGAAAAAATAAACCTTTTTCATTGCCTGCTTATATTGTATTTAACGAGAATTTTGAGGCAGAAGCAAGATATTTTCAATATTTAGACGTGCCGGCTTTCTTAAAGATTATTGAGTAATTTTTTTAAGTGTTAATTATTTAAGTTGATATTTAGAGGTCGGTACTTTTTGCATCATTTTATTTAAGCAGTTATGTTTGTTTAGGGCTAATTAAATAAACTCAACCTAAATTATTAAGATTAATTTAACTTTCATCCTTCGGGACTTGGTTTATTTTTTCCTAATTTTGAATCAATATAAATAAATAAAATTATGGCAAATATTACATTACATGACAATCCAGTAACTACAGTAGGCAACTTACCAGATGTAGGAAGCAACGTGAAAGATTTCAATTTGGTGAATGTTGAATTAAAACCGAAAAGCAATCAAGACTACGCTGGTAAAAAAATGATTTTCAATATTTTCCCAAGTATCGATACGGGAGTTTGTCAGGCTGCGGCGAGAAAATTTAATGAAGAAGCTGCTAAGCTCGATAATACCATTGTTCTCAACGTATCCAAAGATTTACCTTTTGCGTTGAATCGTTTTTGTGCCGCTGAGGGTTTAGATAACGTAGAAAGTTTATCAGATTACCGTGGGACTTTTGGAGATGATTATGGCGTAAAAATAGCAGATTCTCCGATGGAAGGATTGTTAAGTCGTGCTGTAATTGTAGCAGATGCAGATGGAAAAGTACTTTACACAGAACAAGTTCCAGAAATCGCACAAGAACCGAATTATGAAGCAGCTTTGAATGCTTTGAAATAATTTTTTTATTCAAAATAAAGATTGAACCTTGTCACAGATTTTATTCTTGACAAGGTTTTTTATTTTTAAATTTAAACTACTTACAATAATGAAACGTTCAGGATCGGCAGATTTACCGCTACATTACGGCTATGTTCCACAATGGCTGTATGAACGTATGTCTACACTTGGTCTTTCGGTGATTGAAGTAATGCTTAGCGATTACGGAAAAGATGAAGTCATTCGGCGCATGAGCGATCCTTTCTGGTTTCAGTGTTTTGGCGCAGTGATGGGAATGGACTGGCATTCTTCCGGGGTGACCACTTCTGTCATGGGCGCTTTAAAGAGAGCGATTAATCCAAATTCAAAAACACTCGGACTTTATATTGCAGGTGGAAAAGGAAAGCAATCCTTAGAAACGCCTCATGAACTTTTAAAAATTTCTGAAGGCACTGGCCTCAATGCAACCGAATTGATCCGAGCCAGTAGACTTTCAGCGAAAGTTGATAATACTGCTTTACAAGACGGTTACCAATTGTACACGCATAATTTCATGTTGACCGATGAAGGCAAATGGGCCGTCATTCAGCAGGGAATGAATGTGAAAGATAAAACCGCTCGACGCTACCATTGGCATTCCGAAAACTTAAAATCTTTTATTGAAGAACCACATACTGGGATTGAAGGAGTCAATCAGGGAAGAATTTTAAATCTCACTGCCCACGGTGCTAAAGAAAACCGATCCGGAATTTTAGAGATTTCGCACACCAATTCTGAAAAAATAATGTCGGATTTTGCCCGTTTAATTTTACCTGCGCATCACGATATTCAGGCATCTGACGTAAATTTGAAAAGATTAGGAGCTTTACTTCATATCACCAGGGAAACTCAACCAGAAAATTTCGAAGAATTGTTATTACTAAAAGGAGTTGGTCCAAGAACGTTGCAGAGTTTAGCATTGGTCAGCGAAGTAATTCATGGTGCACCGTCAAGATTTCAGGATCCTGCGAGGTTTGCTTTTGCACATGGCGGAAAAGACGGACATCCATTTCCTGTTCCTTTAAAAATTTATGATGAAACGATTTCAATTCTACAAAAAGGAATAGAAAAATCGAAACTCGGAAACGCAGATCAACTAAAATCGGTGGAGAAATTACACCGAATGATCGCAAAAGCTGAAGAAAACTTTCAACCTGATTTTGATATTAATAATGTCATAGAAGAAGAGCGTGCTAATTCGTGGAAATATGGTGGCAAGACTGTTTTCGGAGACGCTGAGAAACCAAAAAGTCAACAGGCTATTCAGCTATCTTTGTTTTAATTCCATTTTAAATAAATTTCTATAAAATAGAATGGATCACTTAGAATTAAATTAATACAGATGGTTCGGAATTTGCCTTCGAATCTCGAAAAAAGAATCAATTGCTCCAATTATTCTTCATCTACTAATTTAAATAAAAAAATATGGAACCTATCACACTTGAAATAACGATTTTAAAACCGATTACCAAAGTTTGGGAATTTTTTACGGATCCAGAACATATCACCCAATGGAATTTTGCTAATGATACCTGGACTTGCCCAAACGCTGAAAATGATCTACAAATCGGTGGAGCTTTCAATTATCGAATGGAAGCAAAAGACGAAAGCTTTGGATTTGATTTCAAAGGGATCTACGATGAGGTCGCGCCGTTCGAAAAAATAAAATACCATTTGGATGACGGTCGAAAAGTGAAAGTTCTTTTTGAAAGAATTGATGAAACTACCACAAAAGTAACTGAGATTTTCGAGCCAGATTTAGAGCAACCAGCAGAAATGCAACGGGAAGGTTGGTATTCGATTCTCGATAATTTTCACAAACATGTGGAGAACAATTAGGGTGCATTTAAAAGCTCATTAGGATTTTAAAAATTATTCCGTATTTTTATAAAAAATAAACTATATGGAGCCCATAACTATTAACATTACGATTCTAAAACCCATTCAAAAAGTATGGGATTATTTTTATAATCCGAAGCATATTGTAAAGTGGAATTATACCACCCCGAATTGGCATTGCCCAAAAGCAGAAATTGATTTCCGCGAAGGTGGGTCTTTTGATTATCGCTTAGAATTTAAAGATAAAAGTTTCGGTTATAATTTTTCTGGTGACATTCTGGAAATTAAAGATAAAGAATACGTAAGAAGCACTTTAACAGATGGCAGAACCATTGAAGTGATCTTTAAAAAAGTCGACGAAAATACCACTGAGGTTATACAGGTTTTTGAACCCGAAGAACAGTATTCCAGGGAAATGCAACGTACAGGTTGGTATGCGATTTTAGACCGCTTTCATAAATATGTAGAGAATAATTAAATTTCAATTTTCACATTTAGTATTACTCATTTCCTAGCATTTTTACAAGATGAACAATAATATATTTCCATGTCTTTGGTTTAATGGCGACGGTAAAGAAGCAGCTGATTTTTACTGCGAAATTTTTAACGGAAAAATTACGGCAGATACACCAGTTGTACTCAATATCAAATTGTTCGGTCAGAAATTAATGTTTCTAAATGCCGGACCACAATTTGAGAAAAACGCCTCTATTTCATTTACCATCTTATGCGAATCAGAAGATGAGGTTCAGCAATACTGGAATAATCTGATAAAGAATGGAATCATTTTAATGGATTTAGCTGAATATCCATGGTCCAAAAAATACGGTTGGGTTCGCGATCAATTCGGCGTAACATGGCAAATTTATTTAGGTGAAAGCAAGGGCGACCAAAGAATCATTCCTACCTTAATGTTTATTCATCAAAATAATGGTCAAGCCAAAAAAGCAATAGAATTTTACACGTCCATTTTCCCCAATTCTAAAGTAGGCGGAATTTTAAAATATGGTGAAGGAGTCGGAAACGAAAATCATGAAATTTCTGAAAATATACAGCACGCAGATTTCGAGATTGATCATTATACCATGTTCTGTATGGATAATTCCCACGATCATCAATTCGATTTTAATGAAGGTATTTCAATGGTAGTGATGACCGATGATCAAATTCAAACCGATCACCTGTGGAACTCACTACTTTTAGATGGAGGACGAGAATCAATGTGCGGTTGGCTTAAAGATCAGTTTGGCGTCAGTTGGCAAATTGTTCCTAAACGATTATTAGAATTAATGAATGATTTCGATCAACCTCAGAAAGCCCAGAAAGTGGTAGAAGCCATGATGGGAATGCAGAAAATTGTAATTGCAGATTTAGAACACGCTTATAATTCTTGAAAATTAGTAAAAAACAAAACATGATACTTTTACATTATCAAATACAAATTGATGCTCCCGCTGAAAAAGTTTGGGAAGTTCTGTTTACGCAGGATTCAAATAAGCGCTGGCCTTCGGCATTAAATGAAAATACTTATTTTGAAGGGAATTGGGAACAAGGAAGTACGATGAGGTTTCTGGATCAAGAAAATAACGGAATGTATAATTTTGTGGTGAAAAACAGCCATGGAAGTGTGTTGGCTATGAAACATCTAGGTTGGATTTTAGATGGAGAATTTAGTCCACAGGATTGGGAAGATTCTACAGTAACCTATATTTTAGAGCCTAATGAAAACGGAACTATGTTACACGCAAAAGTAAATTCTCTGGATGAATTTGTAGATTTCTTCAATTCTAAATATCCGCAGAATTTCGAAAAAGTAAAAATACTTTCCGAAAAATCCTAATTAAAATTTAAAAGTATGGAAACTAAAAATTACGAAATTCACATCAACGCACCCATTCAAAAAGTTTGGGATTTGCTGTGGCACCCGGAAACATATTCCATCTGGACTCAGTTTTTTATGCCTGGTTCTCAATTGAAATCAGACTGGGAAATTGGTGGGAAAACCTATTTTATTGACAAAGCTGGAGATGGAATGTTATCTACCATTGAAAGTTTAAACGAGCCTCATGAAGTTGTTTTTAGACATTTGGGAACCGTGAAGGATGGAGTAGAAGATATTGAAAGTAAAGAAGTTAAAGAATGGAGTGGAGCAGAAGAAAAATACTTCCTACGCGCCATCGATGAAAATACGACAGAAGTTCGCGCCATAACGCACGTCAATGGTGATCATGAAGAATATATGAATAATGGCTTCAATCAAGGTTTTGCAATGCTTAAAAGTCTGGCAGAAAATTAATGAAACTATTATCGATCATTGGCATCACATTTATCCTGTCATTAATTGCTACGCGATTATTTGAAGGTTTTTGGAACTTTTTATTCTCTGGAAATTTAGCTTTGGCGGTTTTTGTGATCTTCACCGGTGTTGCACATTTTAAATATCAGAAAGGAATGGCGATGATGATTCCTGATTTTTTTCCAGCAAAAATGTTTTTAGTTTACTTCACTGGAATATTAGAAATAGCGGCCGGAATAGGTTTGATGATTCCTTCCATTCGAGAAATTACAGCCCTATTATTAATTTTGTTTTTCATTATCATATTTTTCGCCAATATCAATTCTTCTAAAAAACGAATCAATCTATTTAAAGGAGATTTCACCGGTCCTGGCCTCGGTTATCTTTATAAAGAACGACTTCCAATGCAGATCATTCTCATTGCTTGGACTTGGTTTTTCGGCATTTATTTAGCGTGATATTAAAGACTAAAAACTTTTAATTTCTTACTTTTGCCTTTCAAACTGCGCAGCCTTGACTGGCTTTCTCGATTCGAATGAAAAATTATTATTATTTTCTCGGTGTTAAAGAAAATGCTTCTGAAGAAGACATCAAAAAAGCGTACCGTAAACTTTCCTTAAAGTACCATCCCGACAAAAATCCAGACGATGATTTTTTCGAATTTCGTTTTATGGAGATCAAGGAAGCGTATGAAATGTTGATTGATGCTGAGAAACGAAGAATCTACGATGACAATTTGAGCCACCAGCAACGAAGCTACCGACCCAATCTTCCGCCTACCATTAAGTCTTTCTCCGTGAATAAAATACGGGTTCAGAAAGGAGAAGAAGTTATTATTACCTGGCAAACGCAGAATGCTGATATTGTAAAAGTCTTACCGTTTGGCTTGCAGAAAGGATATGGAGAAAAAGTTATTCGGATTACAGAGTTTCAGGATGGAAAGTTTCAACTGCTCCTGCATGTGACCAATTCTCTTTTAAATAAAACAATTGTTCAGGGGCTTACGATTACAGAGATCTTCGACAATAAAAGTGAAGAGTTTAGAAGTGAGGTAGAAGATTTATTCAAACCTGAAAAACCAACGATGAACAATCCAACCGGAATGTCTAGAGGTACGAGAATTTTTCTGTTCTTTCTTTTTATTGCGATTGTAATTTTCGCAATATTTCAGAACAGCTAAGAGGTAATTTAATCAGGAATATTAGACCATTTTTAGTCGGCCTGGACATTTTTTACAACGTTTTCCTTTCTTAAATTTTTTACAGCAATTTTTTTTACCACAAGATAGTTCCTCTTTGATTTCACTAAAGGGCATCAGCGGCGGTACTTTAAAAGGGATAATCTGACCATTCATCTTGCAAAGATAAATTTAATTTAGAATAAATCAAAATAAGGATGTTAAATTTTATTAAAGTTGTAGCAGTGAGCATTTTGAAGTGGCAGTATTCTTTTGAGTGCACTAAATAATGAGTTATCGAAGTAGTCTATCATCATAATTAAATGAGATTTATCAATTGCGGTACTGCGCAAAAATTTGTATTTTTACTGACCTTTATTTTAGAAATAAATCTAGTAAATATATATGAATACCACACAATTTGTTAATCGCCACATTTCTATGAATGAAGCCGATACACAGGCAATGTTAGAGAAAGTAGGCGTTGCGAGTATGGAAGAACTAATTGGTCAAACCATTCCAGATTCTATTCGGTTAAAGCAAGAACTCAACATTTCAGACCCACTTTCGGAGCAGGAAATGTTAGCTCATTCAAAAGAATTGGCTGCAAAAAATTTAATGTTCGATAACTATATCGGTTTCGGATATCACAACACTGTTTTACCAAGTGTCATCCAACGTAATATTTTGGAAAATCCTTCCTGGTACACCGCTTACACACCTTACCAGGCAGAAATTGCACAAGGAAGATTAGAAGCACTTTTAAATTTTCAAACGGTAGTTTGCGATTTAACTGGATTTAAACTGGCGAATGCTTCACTTTTAGATGAATCTACTGCGGCTGCTGAAGCGATGCACATGTTCTTTGAAAGCCGGACTAAAGTACAGAAGAAAGCGGGAGCGCAAAAATTCTTCGTTTCAGATTTAGTGTTTCCTCAAACTGTTGCTGTTTTAAAAACGAAAGCGGAAGGTTTAGGAATCGATGTGATTGTTGGAAATCATAAAACACATCAGTTTAACGATTCTTATTTTGGCGTTCTTTTACAATATCCAGGAAAAAACGGAATCGTTTTAGACTATTCTGAAAATATTCAATATTATAAAGAATTTGATTTACAGGTTGTTGTAGCTTGTGATCCAATGGCTTTGGTGAAACTGAAATCACCAGCAGACATGGGTGCAGACTGTGCCGTGGGAACTACGCAGCGATTCGGAATTCCCATGGGTTACGGTGGTCCTCATGCAGCATTCTTTTCTTGTAAAGACGAATACAAACGTGATCTTCCAGGTAGAATTATCGGAGTTTCTCAAGATGCTTACGGAAAGCGTGCGCTAAGAATGGCGCTTCAAACCAGAGAGCAGCATATCAAAAGAGAAAAAGCAACTTCAAATATCTGTACCGCACAAGTGCTTCTCGCCGTTATGGCTGGAATGTACGCTGTATATCACGGACCAAAAGGTTTGAATTTTATCGCTGATCAAATTCATTTTAAAGCGTTGGGCTTGCATGAAGGTTTGAAAATTTTAGGTTACGATATTGTTGAAGAACCTATTTTCGATACAGTGAAATTTAGAATTCATGAAGATGATAAAAACAGATTGATGCGCACCATGCGTGACCAGAAAGTCAATCTGAATTATTTTTCCGAAGGAATCGTGAGTATTGCACTTAATGAATCATCAACAACCGCTAAAGTTCAATATTTATTTGATGCTTTCGCTGGCTTTTTAGATAAACAAAGTTTTAAATTAATCTTTAAAGAAGAAGTTCAAATTCCACAGGAGTTTTTGAGAACTGATGAAATTCTGAAAGAAGAAGTTTTCAACAGATACCATACAGAAACCGAGTTGATGCGCTATATCAAACGTTTGGAAAGAAAAGATCTATCTCTTACCCATTCGATGATTTCGCTAGGTTCTTGTACCATGAAGCTAAATGCTGCAACCCAAATGTTGCCGTTATCCTGGGCAGAATGGGGAAGTGTACATCCATTTGTACCGACGGAACAAGCTGGTGGTTACCAAGCGCTCATCAAGGAATTAGAAAAAGACTTATCAGAAATTACTGGATTTGCCGGAACTTCTTTACAGCCCAATTCTGGTGCTCAAGGAGAATATGCTGGTTTAATGGTCATTCGCCAGTATCATAAATCACGTGGCGAAGGTCACCGTAATATCGCTTTAATTCCACAATCTGCACACGGGACGAATCCTGCTTCTGCGGTACTTGCCGGAATGAAAGTGGTTGTTGTAAAAAACATCGAAACGGGTGAAATTGATTTCGAAGATTTAAAAGCAAAAGCAGAGTTGCACAGTGATAATCTTGCTGCGGTAATGATTACTTATCCGTCAACGTACGGTTTCTTTGATGACAACATTATCGAAATTACTGATTTGATTCACCAGCATGGTGGGCAAATTTATATGGACGGTGCGAATATGAACGCTCAAGTTGGCTACACTTCTCCTGGAAATATTGGAGCAGATGTTTGTCACTTGAATCTGCATAAAACTTTTGCGATTCCACATGGTGGTGGTGGACCTGGCGTTGGTCCGATCTGTGTTGCAGAACATTTGGTAAAATTCTTACCAAGCAATCCCAATATTAAGATCGGAACGAAGGAATCCATTGATGCCATTTCTGGAGCGCCGTACGGTTCTTCTTTGGTGTTAAATATTTCTTACGCTTACATTAAAATGCTCGGAACTTCTGGTTTGAAGAAAGCCACTGAATACGCAATTCTTAATGCCAATTATTTGAAAGAGGTTTTGGGAGAACATTTTCCAGTATTGTACTCGAACAACAAAGGACGTGTTGCTCACGAATGTATCATCGATTTCCGACAGTTTAAGCCACTGGGAATTGAAGTTGCTGATGTTGCAAAACGTTTGATGGATTACGGTTACCATGCTCCGACAGTAAGTTTCCCCGTTGCTGGTACTTTAATGATCGAGCCAACTGAATCGGAAAGTAAAGCAGAATTAGACCGTTTCGCTGAAGCATTAATTTCTATTAAGAGAGAGATCGATGAAATCGCTGAAGGTAAATATGATACGGCCAATAACGTTTTGAAAAATGCGCCACATACGCAAGAAGTTGTTATCTCTGACGATTGGGACCGACCATACAGCCGCGAAAAAGCAGCTTACCCTTTAGATTGGGTTCGCGATAATAAATTCTTTGCGTCCGTTTCTCGTGTTGACGAGGCATATGGCGACAGAAATCTTATTTGTACTTGCGCACCAATTGAAAGTTATATCTAATCAAAAAAACATAAAAATAGAGATCCTGAAGTTCAACTTCAGGATTTTTTTTGGACTTGTTATAATTTTGTTATAACTTTGATAAAATCATTTTATGAAAACGAAGCTTAGAAAAATAGGAAATTCTTCTGGAATTATATTGAGCAAAAGAATTTTGGAGCAACTCGATATTGAAGAAAATGATGAATTAAAGTTAGCAGTAAAAGACGGCAAAATTTTAATCGAAAAAGTCTCAGAAGGTAGAGCGAACTGGAAAGAGCAATTTTTACAGGCGGGATCTGTGACAGATCATGATCTCGAAATGACGTTTTCTAATCAATTTGATGAAGAAGAATGGACATGGTAAAAAGATTTGAAATTTATTTTGTAGAGTTCGATCCTACAAAAGGTTCTGAAATTAACAAAACCAGACCCGGCGTAGTTCTTTCACCTGATGAAATGAATGATGCTTTAAATACAGTGATCATCGCACCTTTAACATCTACTCTAAAAAACTATCCTTCCAGAATAAATTGTACCGTAAAAAATAAGGATGGTCAAATCGCATTAGATCAAATTCGGTGCGTTGATAAATCCCGACTTAAAAATAGATTAGCGAAACTATCACAAAAAGAACAGAATGACGTTCTTGAAGTATTGCAAAAAATGTTTTCAAAGTAATTCACAACATTACTCATTACTTATTATTCATTGCTCATTAATCTTCCTCACATCCCAAATTCCACCGTATACTTTTTATCAAATTTCCATTTGCCATTGACAAATTCTGCAGATAAAGTTCCGTCGCCGCTTTGATCTGAGAAATCAGTAAAATAAACTTCAGGATATCCTTTGTACATTTTCATTTTGCTGTATTTTCCAGGGAAAAAGTGGTCAAGGACATCCTCTTTTATAGGAGCTTTTTCCGTTGTGTTGTACATCAAGACTTTAATATTTTTTGGATTAATGGCTTGAAAATAATCACAGTCTGTCAGAATTTCTGTGAACGAATATTTGGTAACCGCTTTCGGATGGTCAACCAGTGTTTCATACATCGCTGTGTATTTATCTGTTCCAGATTTAAATTTCGGATTTGGATCGGTGAAGTCAGCAATTCCATCATCATCTGTGTCAGCAGAATTAGGATTCAGTCCAATAAATTTTTCAAATAGATCATTGAAACCATCTTTATCACTGTCTTTTTTAATTTCGTCTAAATTGATGACAAACTGAACGCCATTTTTAATCACTTCATATTTCGGCAACATAGGAACGCGCGATAATCGTTGAATGTCAACTAAAGTTCCGTTCATTACAAATTGATTGTTGTCTAAAAACTTTTGGTCTTTTTTATAAATGTCCGCAATGTAAATGTTTTGCGTTAGTCCTAAAAAGTAAGGTCTAAAATCGCTGCTGCTTTTTTCAATAATCCACAAACCGTATTTGTTTTTTGCCAATGCATAATTTTCTTGAATCGATAAATAACTGAATTCCGGTAAAGCGGAGATCCATTCGCCAAACTTTTTTTGATATTCTGGTGACTTGAAATAGTTTTTTTCTTTCTCCTGCAGATCTTCCGTTATTTTTAAATCGTAGTTGAATGCTGTAAAGTCGCTCACTTCTTTCATTTGAATAGGTGCGGGTAGATTTTTAAGAATTTCAGCGTGCGTAAGCTTTGCGACAGGTTTTGTAATATGATCGTAATTGGCGCCTTCATTCAGTATAAAGCATTGCTGTTCTGTGCTTTCTTCAGCTTTTTCATCGGACTTGTCACTTTTATTACAAGACAAAATAAATAAGGGCAACAGTAAAAAATAAACTTTCATATCAAAAACTTTTATTAGTTAAATTTAAGACTTATTTTTGGTATCGTATTATGATATTAAACAGTCTATTTACCCATCAACGCACCGGAAATCATCCGGCAACCTCTGCCTCAAGAACGGATTTTCAAAGAGATTTTGACCGCATTATTTTTTCCGCCTCTTTTCGAAGATTACAGAATAAAACCCAGGTTTTTCCTCTTCCGGGAAGTGTCTTTGTGCACAACCGATTGACCCATTCTCTGGAGGTTTCTTCCGTAGGTAGAAGTTTGGGATCTGCAATGGGAGATTTTATCTTTAATAATTTTAAAGGTGATTTGGATGACAACGCGCAGAATTTCTATCAACATAATTTACACAACGTGATTGCGGCGGCTTGCCTTTGTCATGATGTCGGGAATCCGGCTTTCGGACATTCTGGTGAAGATGCCATTGCCAGTTATTTTGAAAAAAATGAAAAGGATTTAAAAGGAAAATTTAATGAAAAGGAATGGGCCGATCTGGTGAATTTCGAAGGGAATGCCAATGCCATCAGAGTTTTGACCCATCAGCAAACAGGAAAAGATGAAGGTGGAACTCAGTTAACTTATACGACTTTGGCGAGCATTGCAAAATATCCGTGTGAAGCGATTGCGAAAAAAAAAGGGGTAATTCATCGCAAGAAGTTCGGCTTCTTTCAAAATGAAAAAGAAACCTTTCTAAATATTGCAAAATCAGTTGATTTAAAACAGGAAAGTGAGGACCCGACGATTTTTAAAAGGCATCCATTTGTTTGGTTGGTAGAAGCGGCAGATGACATTTGCTACAATATCATTGATATGGAAGATGCGCATCGGTTGGGGATTGTTTCTACTTCAGACTGTGAGAATTTATTTCTTGAACTCATTAAATCTGAGGATGGCAATGCCAAAAGAGTAGAAGATAAATTGGCTATTTTGACTAACGCGAACGAACGAATTTCTTATCTGAGAGCGAAAGTAATTAATGCCTTGATCAATAAATCAATCCAAATTTACCAGGATTGTTTTATCGATATTTTAGATGGAACTTTAGATAAAGCACTTCTCGACATTTTCAAAATTGATAATCCATCTTTACAGGAGATTGAAAACTTTTCGATTGATAAAATTTACAATCATAAAAATGTAATTGAGATTGAAAATGCAGGTTATAATGTGATGTATGAATTATTAGATCATTTTATTCCCTCCATTTTAACAAGCAAAGAGGAGCGTAAATCTTATGATAAAATGGCGTTGAAACTTTTGCCAAAACAATTTCTTTATGAAGACGGAAGTGATTACCAAAAAGTTCTTGGCGTGATCGACTTTGTCTCCGGAATGACCGATAATTTTGCTACCGATCTTTACCGAAAAATCAAAGGAATTGATATCGGAATGACCATGTAAATTAGGTAAATTTTAATTATCTTTATCCGAAATCAAAATGATTTAATTAAAACCAAAAAAATTAGACTAATGACTTATTTAGGATTTATTATCTTTTTCGCTTTAGTAGTTCTGTTCGCTTCCTTCTTTACGGTGAAGCAAGCAACAGCAGCAATTGTAGAGCGATTAGGAAAATTTCATGTGGTACGCCAATCAGGTTTGCATTTAAAAATTCCGTTCATCGATCAGGTTGCTAAAAGAATGAACTTAAGAATTCAGCAATTAGATGTAATTATTGATACAAAAACTTTGGATAACGTGTTTATCAGAATGAAAGTTTCTGTTCAGTATCAGGTTATTGCTTCGCAAGTTGCCGATTCATTTTACCGATTAGAAAATCCGGAAAACCAGATTACCTCTTATGTATTTGATGTGGTAAGAGCGGAAGTTCCAAAGTTAAAACTGGATGATGTTTTCGTAAGAAAAGATGACGTTGCAATTGCTGTAAAAGGAGAACTTCAGGAAGCGATGCAAAGTTACGGTTACGACATCATCAAAGCTTTGGTAACGGATATCGATCCAGACGAACAGGTGAAACATGCAATGAACAGAATTAATGCGGCGGAACGTGAAAAAACTGCTGCAGAATACGAATCTGAAGCACAGAAAATTAGAATTGTAGCCGTTGCGAAAGCAGAAGCAGAATCTAAAAAATTGCAAGGTCAAGGTATTGCAGATCAGCGTAGAGAAATCGCTGCCGGTTTAGTTGAATCTGTAAAAATGTTGAATGAGGCGAATATTAATGCGCAGGAAGCTTCTGCCTTAATTGTAGTAACTCAGCATTATGACACGTTACAGGCAATTGGTTCTACCAATAAGAGCAGTTTGGTATTATTACCAAATTCACCAAATTCGGCAAGTACTTTATTGAATGATCTAATGGTTTCAATGGCTGCAAGCCAGCAATTGGAGCATATTAAAGAATAAATAGTTAATTAATTATTTTCACGACAAAGCCAACTTCATAGTTGGCTTTTTTATTTAGTGTATCTCAACTAGTTATTTCTCATTTATTTTTCTGAAAACAAGTTATTTATTCAAAAAAAAGAATATTTTTGATAAAAAAATTATATGAAAAAAATTAACTTTCTAGGCTTAATCGCTATGCTTTCTGTTATGGTATCTTGTGTGTCAAATGTGCCCATGAATTCAGAGTATTTTCAAAAACCTTCTAAAGTTGGCATCCTGGTGAACTTTACCGAACCACAAAAATTTAGAGAAGGATCTCAAGGATTATTGGATCTTGCCGTAACTTCTGGAGATAAATACCAGCCTCTTTTAGATGTAGCTAAAAAAGAAATCGACCGTAAAGAGGAGTTGATAGCAATTTACGCTGAAACTTTAAAAGCCAAAGGAAAAGAAGTGGTTATAATTGATGAAAACTTCGATTACAAAACAGCTGCAAAATTTAAAGGTGATAAAGCAGAAGGTAAAAAATATGGAACCTACGATATGCGTTACCTTAAAGAAAAATATAATGTAGATGATGTTGTCTTTGTCAATGTAAATTGGGGCGTCATCATTAGTTATTATAGTATGGTTGAAACTGGCAGAGCTGGTTACGCGCTTATTTCTAATCGTGTGATTAATTTGAATGATAACTCTTTGTATTTTTCTAATGACAATCCTCAGGCGGTTGTAATCAAAGGAAAATGGAATACGCCACCCAACTTTGACAATGCAAAAAGCAAAATTGAAGAAGCCTTAAATAAAGCGGTTGAGGTTGAGAAAACTATTTTCAAATAATAAATCTCGTTCCAAATAATAGAAAAGCCCGAATTTAATCGGGATTTTTTTAGTTTAAACGGGTAGTGCTAATTTTTGAGTAATTTGGTAACCTTAATGGTAGAGCCATCTTTCACTTTTACCATGTATGCTCCTTTGATTAAAGAAGAAATATCGTATTGCTCTGCAACTTTAAATTCTTTGACCATTTTTCCACTCATATCATATAAAGAAATAGTAGTTTTTGATTTATCTGTTTCACTCGGCAAAGCCAGTTTAAAATAATCAACAGTTGGGTTAGGATAAACACGAACTCGGTTATCCATTTGTCTGGTTTCTACAGTACCCAACGCTACTGCGGTATAAGTGATGATAAATGGCATATCAATCGTAAAATCTGGTGCAGTAGCAGGATTTCCCGCGTCAATAATTGGTACCCAACCCGTTACAGCTCCGTGATATTGAACTGCATTAAAAGTTGGCAATCCTCTGCTTCACGGAATGGTAACAGAAGGGGCAAATCCTGGATTCATCGCTGCATCTGCAAATTGATATTTTATCCAGTACGTTCCAGGATTCAAGGTGGTGATCACATTTGCTTTTATATTCCAAATCTTTCGCGTAGTTCCAGGAACGGTTCCAGGAGCCGGTACGGAGGAATTAAAAATTCGATACATTTGAGAATCAGTACCAGATACAAAACGATTGGAAGTGTCGTCACCAAAAACACTTATACTCGCCGGATTCGATGGTATTCCATTAAAAATATTGACTCTAACAATATCAAAAGGTGGAGTCGCTCCAGTGTAACCGGTTCTATATATATAAAACTGCATTTCGGTTATGTTCCACTGTTCACCTGCTGGAACTACAAAATCATCTGCTACAAAAAACGCTGTAGTTGTAGCGGCTGCTGCAATTCCCGCATTGGAGTTTGATTCTGTTGTGTTCCCGTTTCGTTTTGAACTTCCGACCAGGTATTGCTCGCTGGTGCTGCGACGCTACTGTTACTAGTAGCTCCTGTGCTTAGTGCACCGTTGTTGTAGGTTTGCGATTGGGCAAGTTGCATGCTAATTAAAGCAATCGCAGAGAATAGAAGTTTTTTCATGATAAAAGTTTTTAATTGTGTTAAGGTAAATTTACAATAACTATAAATGAATATTGTTAATAATTAAATTTTATAACTTATTTAATAGTTTTATTGTAATCATCTATCATTTTTAATATTAATATGATTTTTATGAATAATCTTTAAATCAGGTGTTGAAGAATGAATTAGGGAAAGTAGTACGTCGGTCGGCTTAATGTAATTTCCTTAAGTAAGTATAAAAAGTCATCAAACATTTAAACAGGTGAAATGGAATTTCATTTTCAACATTTTTAGTTATTTTTGCAATACTTATGATCAACAGCGACCAAATAAAAGACGTTCAAGCCAGAATTGGCGAATTGTATAAATATTTACAAATCGAACGCAAGCAAATTGAAATTTCTAACGACGAAGAAAAAACCGTCTCTCCTGAATTTTGGGATAATCCGAAAGCAGCTGAAATTTTTATGAAGCAACTCCGGTCCAAGAAAAAATGGGTCAACGATTACGAGGAAATTTTTGCACGTTTTGAAGATATTCAGGTTTTAATGGATTTTGCCAAAGAAGATCCAGATTCTGAGAAAGAACTGAACGAATCTTTCCCAGTGCTTCTACAAAAGATTGAAGATTTAGAATTTAAAAATATGCTTTCTAATGAAGGCGATGAACTTTCTGCGGTATTGCAGATCACAGCTGGAGCAGGTGGTACAGAAAGTTGCGATTGGGCGTCAATGCTCATGAGAATGTACACCATGTGGGCCGATAACCAAGGTTATAAAATACGTGAACTGAATTACCAGGACGGTGAGGTTGCTGGAATTAAAACAGTGACTTTAGAAATTGACGGTGAATTTGCGTTCGGGTATTTGCGCGGTGAAAATGGCGTCCACCGTTTGGTGAGAATTTCGCCTTTTGATTCCAACGCAAAAAGACACACCAGTTTTGTCTCGGTTTATGTGTATCCGCTGGTTGATGATACCATTGAAATTAATATTAATCCAGCTGATATCTCTTTTGAAACCATGCGTTCCAGTGGAGCAGGTGGGCAAAACGTGAATAAAGTAGAAACCGCAGTTCGATTGCGTCACGCGCCAACTGGAATTATTATCGAAAACTCCGAATCCCGTTCACAGCTTCAAAATAAGGAGAAAGCAATGCAATTGTTGCGCTCCCGATTATATGAAATGGAACTCGAAGAACGTATGAAAGCCAGAACTGAGATCGAAGCCGGAAAGATGAAAATCGAGTGGGGAAGTCAGATCCGGAATTACGTGATGCATCCGTATAAATTGGTGAAAGACGTTCGGTCTGGCCATGAAACTTCGGACGTTGATGGCGTAATGAATGGAGATTTAACACCGTTTCTAAAAGCCTTCCTAATGGCGGATGGAACTGCAGTTTCTGAAGACGATTTTACACTTTAAATTATATTGAAAGTTTTAAGATTTAAAATAATATTAAAATTTTGAAAGAAACAATCACTCAATTTTTCAATAACTATGGTTTGTTTAGTCCGTTGGATTTTACGGATCCGGTTACTTATTTTGTTCCCGGATTTATCCTTTTGATTTTGGGTGAAACATTTTTGTATCAAATTCCTCAGAAATTATTCACCAAAAAACTCGTAAAAGATGAACTTTCCAGCGTTGGATTAGGTTTAGGCGCCATGTTTTTGGATTTTGGAATGAAGGCTATTTCGCTTTCCTATTTTTTCTGGATTTACAATCATCTCAGATTGACCAATATTTTTGGAATTGAAAATTTTTCAGAATTTTTCACTTTAAAATGGCAGCTCGAACACTGGTGGTTATGGATTTTGGTTTTGATCGTTCAGGATTTTGGCTTTTATTGGCACCATCGTTTGAGTCATAAAATTCGGCTTCTTTGGACGGGACATGTTAACCATCACTCTGCGACGCACCTCAGTTTTGCGATTGCTCTGCGACAAGGTTGGTTCGAAATTGTCTACCGTGATATTTGGTATATTCCTTTTGTTTTGGTCGGTTTTCATCCGATTATGATTGTGATGATGCATCAGATTAATTTAATTTATCAGTTTTGGCCGCATACCAATGCGATTGGAAAACTCGGGTGGTTCGATAAAATTTTCAATTCACCGTCAAATCATCGCGTTCATCACTCTCGGAAAATTGAAGATTTAGACAAAAATTATGGTGGAATATTGATGGTGTGGGATCATCTATTTGGAACTTATAAATCTGAAGATCAAAAAATTGAAGAGTACGGAATTCTGCGTAACATTCAAACGCACAATGTTTTTCATATCGTTTTCGATGAATTTGGAAATTTAGTAAGAGATGTGAAATCTGCGCCTGATTTTCGCGCGAAACTGAACTATATTTTCAAAGCTCCTGGTTGGAATCACACCGGAAAAGATGAGCGGATCGCCACCTTGCAAAAGAATTCAAATTAAATATATGTTAAATCATCTTAAATAATTTTCATTACCGATTTTAATAAAGTATTTTTGTTTTTTTTAGAAAATATATGGAAAACTTTGAAAGTTGGAAGGATCTTTTAAATCCTGAATTTTATATACAGATGGGCGGTTTTTGGCTGATCTTGTTCATTATCTTCGCAGAAACTGGTTTATTCGTAGGATTTTTCCTGCCAGGTGACAGTTTACTTTTTGTATCCGGAATTTATGCCGTAGAAATTATTAAAGAAACTTTCGGGTCTACGGGAAGTGATTTATTAGACACCACTATTTTAGCAACGTCTGTCGCAATCGCTGCCGTGATCGGCAACGAAATCGGTTACTGGTTTGGTTTAAAAGCAGGTCCTGCTTTATATAAAAGAGAAGATTCATTCCTTTTCAAAAAGAAATATCTTTTCCAGGCACATGATTTTTTCGAAGAACATGGTGCGTTGGCTGTAATCATGGCGAGATTCTTACCAATCGTAAGAACTTTCACCCCAATTGTAGCTGGAATCGTGAAAATGGATAAGGGTCGATTTTTTATCGACAATGTGATCGGTGCTTTCCTGTGGTCATTCTCTTTAATTTTCGCCGGACATTATTTAGATGCATTATTTAAAACTCAATTTGATATTGATTTGAAATCGCATTTAGAAATGATCATCATTATTATCGTATTGATTACAACCGTTCCAATTATCGCTAAATTCTTCTTCGGAAAAAAGAAAGAGGTTGTTGATGATGAAATTGATACGCACGGATAAAAATATCTTCACATAAATTAAAACAGCATTCTTTTCGGAATGCTGTTTTTTTTGTTTTAAGGTTGTAGGTCAAATAATTTCGTTTGCTGGAAATGATAAGCAAAATTATTTGGTATGACTTTTAAGTCGCTCAATAAGCATGGTGATAATTCTTCTATTATAATCTTTACTTTGAGTCGCATAAACTGCAATCTCGTCGATTGTAAATAGACCAATCGTAATGCCGATAAAGGTGTTTTTAAGAACCATGTCTTTCTGAAGACTTTGTTCGATAAAAGTTCTCTTCTTCGCTCCAGACAACGTTTCATAATCTGATTTTTGACGCATTGCGTAACTTTCAAATAAAGCCACATAAAGGTCGTTTTGTAATTTCAAAATCGGTCTTAAAGTTTGGTTTTGAAAGTTTTCTACTTCGGTACTTTCTTCTGAAATTGGAATATCTAAAGTTGGTCTTAGGTCTAATTTGTTAATCATTGGTATTTTTGGACTAAGTTGTTTTTAACAGTGTAAATTTAAGTGATTTTCTCTTAAATTGATAAGCAATTCTCGCATAGGAATTAATACTTAAATGCAATTTTAATATCACTTTTAATGAAAGTTTTTTGAGCTTGTTAGAATGGTAGTGATATTTATTCCTTATACATTTCCGTAAATAGAGTGTTGAGCGATTCTGAATAAGTAGGATGTGAAAATATGGTTGTCGATAAATATTTAGCAGGAATTTTACCGTGCATCGCCATTTGGATGACCGAAGCAATTTCTCCACCTTCGCTGCAGACAATGCTCGCACCTAAAATTAATCCAGTTTCTTTATCTACAATCGCTTTCCAAAGTCCTTGCGGCTCACCTGTTTCAATACCTCGCGTAATTCTTTTGCCTTCAATTTTTATCACTTTAAAATTCAAGCCTTTTTTTATTGCCTGATCTTCAGATAAACCGCCCCTTCCTAATTGTGGATCCGTAAACATGGTATACGGAACAATTCTGCCTTTTGTAGATGCGTTTCCTTTGTGTAAAAGATTGGTTTGAAGGATCACGAAATCGTTATAGGCAATATGGGTAAATTGCGGACCGCCATTAATATCACCTAAAGCATAAATTCCTTCGATATTCGTTTCCAGTTTTTTATTTACTTTTATATATCCTTTTTTGTCCAGTTTTATTCCGGCAGCTTTTACATTGAGACCATCAGCATTGGATTCCCGTCCAGTTGCAACCAAAAGATGAGTTCCGGAAATAGACGTTTTTTTATCATCTGTACTGTAAGTTACCTTGACTTCTTTACCGGCTTTTTCTACCATCTGAACGGAACAATTCAGTAAGAAATGAAGTCCGTCCGCTTCCAAAAGCTCTTGCAATGATTCAGCAATATCCTGATCTTCGCCAGACATAATTTGTGCAGCGGTTTCAATGATCGTTACGTCACTGCCGAATCGACTGTACATTTGTCCAAGTTCCAATCCGATATAACCCGCACCGATTACAATTAATTTTTCCGGTATTTCTTCAAGAGCAAGAATTCCACTGGAGTCATACCATTTTACTTCATCCAAACCTTTAATTTTTGGCACCGCTGGACGGGCACCTGCATCAATAAATATATAAGGTGCGGTAAACTCTTGTGTCGTACCATCTTTCTTTTTAACAATCACTTTTTTCTTGCTGCTAAAAGAAGCAGTTCCATAGACAAGCTCCAGGTTTTCTGCAGTAGCAGTCCGTTTCAGCACACCTTCTTTAGAATCATCAACAATTTTATCTTTTCTTTTTTGAGTCGTTCCAAAATCTATTTTAAGATCAGAAACTGAAATTCCGTGTTTTTCTGCGGTATTAATAGCGTGCATTACTTTCGCGGAAGCTATTAACGTTTTTGTCGGGGTGCAGCCAACGTTCAAACAAGATCCGCCGAGCTCCACTTCAGACTTTTCAATCATAACCGTTTTCCAGCCTGCTTCTGACAGTTTTTCCGAAAGCGGTTTGGCGGCTTGTCCGGACCCAATTATAATTGCATCTTTTTTGATCATTGGTCTATTTTTAAATTTGTTTTGAAATTATGGTTGAAGTAACTGAGTTCGTTAGTCCAATTTGAAGACCAACCAATATACAGAATTTAAAAATGTTATCGTGTAAATTGAAACGCTTTGAGCTACTCAATTGATTTTAAACAAAGTAGAGGGTGTTTTTGATAAACATTTTTAACATCAGAAGGAAAAATTTTAAAATTAATACAGAAATATTTACATCACTTTAATTCTTTATCGTAATATTGCAATATAGAAATAACAATATGGGAGCGAGTAAAACAGAACACTTTACAGAAGATCAAAATGAAATGGCAAAGATTGCAAAAGCGTTGTCACATCCGGCCAGAATTGCGATTCTGGAACATCTTTTAAAAGTCAATGAATGTATTTGTGGCGATATCGTTTCCGAACTTCCGTTGGCACAACCAACCGTTTCTCAACATTTGAAAGAAATGAAAAACGCTGGAATCATCAAAGGAACGATCGACGGCAATTCTGTTTGCTATTGTGCGGACGAGAAGACCATCGAAAAACTTCATCTTTATTTCAAAGAAATTTCAACAAAGTTGTCCAACAGAAGCTCGTGTTGTTAATTATAGAAAAATATCCAATCATTTATTACCCAACACCCAACACCTAACACCCAACACCTAAAATAATGGATACCAACGAAAAAATCAAAGAAATGGTAAAGCAGAAATACAGTGAAATTGCTTTGCAGGATCAGGAAACCAATGCTTCTTCTTGCTGTGGAAGTGGCGGCTGCACCACTGAAGTTTACAATGTCATGAGCGATGAATATGATCATTTGGAAGGTTACAGCGCAGATGCTGATTTAAAATTAGGTTGTGGTTTACCAACTGAATTTGCCAAGATTCAACCCGGAAATACGGTGGTTGATTTAGGAAGTGGAGCAGGAAATGATTGTTTCGTAGCTAGACATGAAACGGGTGAAACCGGGAAAGTGATCGGAATTGACTTCACACCAGAAATGATTGATAAAGCCAGACTGAATGCTGATAAACTGAAATATAATAATGTTGAATTCAGATTAGGTGACATTGAAAATATTCCGACTATGAGTAATATCGCTGATGTTGTCGTGAGTAATTGTGTGATGAATCTGGTGCCCAATAAATCAAAAGCATTTAGTGAGGTTCACCGTATTTTAAAAGTGGGCGGACATTTCAGTATTTCAGATATTGTGCTGACCGGTGATCTTCCGGAAAAAATTAAAAATGCGGCAGAAATGTACGCAGGTTGTGTGGCAAGTGCGATTCAGAAAGACGAATATTTAGACATTATTAAAAATTCTGGATTTAAAAACATAACGCTTCAAAAAGAAAAACCGATCATTATTCCAAATGATATTTTGAAAAACTATCTGAACGAAGACGAGATTGAAACCTATAATTCTAATAAAAATATTATTTTCAGCATTACGGTTTACGCCGAGAAACTAGATGAATGTTGTGGTCCGACTTGTTGCTAAAATTCTATTTCTAGTGAAAATCGCTTTAATAAAAAAAGCAAGACTAACTTCTTGCTTTTTTTTGTTTTTAAAAGACCGTGATCTATTATTTCTTTTTAGATTTCATATATAGAAATCCGATGGCGATTCCGGTAACCATCATCAAAATCGTTTTCTGTTTTTTTGTTGGAACGGGAAGGGCCATTTCACCATAAATTCTCATCGGATCTTTTGATGGATAATTAACATTACCGTCGGTATTCGTGGTAGCATCTTCTTTCATCACTAATCTCAATGCTGCAGACGCGGTATTTATAATTGCTTTCGGAAATAAACCGTAGAGTATTTTAGATACTTGTGCATAACCATCCGTAATGATGCTTTTCTTTGGATTTTTTGCGGCCTCAACCATTTGCGCTGCCAGTTCGCGCGGATCTACTGAAAATGGTGGAATCTTGAAATCCAACCCAGAATATTTTGCGGAGTGGGTATTTCCTGTTGATCTTTGGATTCCTGGATATAAACCTACAATATGAATATTCGGTTCATCAGAAACTTCACCCTGCAAACCTTCTACCATTCCACGGATTCCAAACTTTGTGCTTGAATAGGCTGTAGAATATGGAGCTGGCATCCATCCGCCAATCGAAACATTATTAATTAAAATTCCTTCTTTCTGTTTTTTGAAGATTGGCAGTACGGCATGAGCACCGTGTAAAAATCCCAGTAAATTAGTCTTCACTATTTGATCCATGGTTTCAATCGGGATTTCTTCAAACTTACCACTTGCCATTACTCCGGCATTATTCACCCAAATATCGATTCTTCCGTTAAATTGTAAAGCTTTTTCTGCTAAATGCTGAACTTGCTGTGCATCAGATACATCGGTTTGAACTCCCAAGGCAACAACTTCTAAATCGTGACATAAAGCAACAGTTTCATCTAATCCTTCTTGTCCTCTGGCAGCAACTACTACATTGCAACCTTCCAACGCAAACGCTTCTGCGGCAGCTCTACCAACGCCACTTGTTCCACCGGTGATCACTACTGTTTTGCCACGTAATTCTCCGTATTTTATTTCTTGATTTTCCATAATAATAAATTGTAAATGTTAGATTGATGCTTTACTACTATCAATTATTATGCAATTCATTTCGTCAACTAAATCCGAATCATATTAATGAAGGATTCTGTGTAAAAATGAAATCATTTGTTAAATGGTATCTGTTAATTTTATAAATTTGAGATTCTGCTCTTTTTAACAATAACGAAATATCTGCGATGAAAAAATTTTTAACTCTTTCGATTTTACTGCTTGGCTTCATTTCTTATGGACAAACATTTGAGCAGACCGTTGCCGACGCATCGTGTGAATGTATTCAGGAATTACCAGACCTTACGGATGAGAATTATAAAAACTGTATTTCAACCTCTTTAACCGAAGCCTTAGTGAAAGGAGATGTGAAAAGAAATATGAAGCAGATCGGTACTGTTAAAGGAATGAAAAGCACTTTAGAGAAAGTGTATGGTATTTTAGCAGAGAGCTGTTCACTCAACGCAAACAAAGAACTTAAACAAAAAAGAGAAGTGTATTATTCCGCCTCTCCAAATTACGAGGCTAATATTTCCTATAATATGGGGAAAGATTTTATGGAACAGGGAAACTATCAGCTGGCCATAAAATCATTTGAAAAAGCTTTGGAAAATGATGAAAATTTTGTTCTAGCTCTGGATGATATTGCTATTTCTTATCGACAGTTAAATCAATTTGATGAAGCGATCACCTATTATAAAAAATCGTTGGCTGTTTTTCCGGAAGGTGATTTTGCCTTAATGAATATTGCAGTAGTTTATAATTTAAAAGAGGATTATAAAACCTCCAATGAATATTACGCTCAACTCATGCAGTATCAGCCTCATAATGCGTAAGGCTAGTATGGATTTGGTAGAAATCTAAGTTTTTTAGAAGATTATGAGAATGCCTTATTACATATTATTAAGGCTCATAAAATCTATATTTTTGAAAAATCTGATTATGAAAAACATTCTCTACAAATGATTGGAATTCTTTATGGTCTCATGAAAGAAAAAGGAAATGAAAAAGAGTTTTATAGGATTGCCAAAGAAAACGGGATCACCATCAAACAATGATCAAAATACCTGTACTAAAAACAATTAACTAAAATGTCGAATGCTTACGCTTTACAAAACGCAGATTTTCTGGATCATATCGTTGTGGTCTGTCCTAAATGTGCCAAGAGAGCGGTCGTGACAGGTGGCAAACCCAATCAGTATTTAGTTGAAGACGAGCAGAACATTCGGGGTGCCTGTGCGCATTGCGGTTTTGTTGCAGTTCTAAATGAGGCGTCGAAATCAACGGTATTTGTCAACAGTCGGGACGTTCCGGTAAAATCACATGTACTTTATTTCAACAGTCCGTGTGATCCGTTCTTCCAATTGCCGGTCTGGTATGAGATTCCAACCACTCACGGATCTTTGTGGGCGTATAACGAGGACCATCTTACGTTATCGAAAATTTTATTGCAGACAAAATACGCAGTCGAAACGGTATCGCATTAAAAAATAAAAGTATCGCAAGTCGACTTCCAGTTTGGGCATCCAGCGCAAAAAACCGCGAATATTTAGTGAAGACCATCAAAAAATTCAAAGAAAAACAGGACTTCTCTGTATAATTCCACAAGCGTTTAATTTCATAAATAGCGTTGTTTTTTCGAAAACGCTATCGATTATTCATGAACCTATTTAAGATTTTGTCACGATTGAAACGCTTTGGCATCCACACTTTGCGAAATTTTCAAAATGAGTTGTTAAAAAATTCTTAATTATATTGAAAATCATTATATTTGCCGACTATAATTTTAATGTTGTAAACTATTAACAATGCAAGGAAAAGGACTTATTACGCTGGTTGCGGTTATTCTGGGACTTATTTGTCTTAACGAATTGTTACCAACATGGTATGCTGGTAAAGTTGAAAGACAAGCCACTGCTATTGCGGGAAACAACCCCGAAAAATATAATCAAGAAATGGCTCGCCTGTCGAAAGACACTCTGAATCTAGGATTTACAAAATTGTATTATTCAAGAGCGAAAGAAAGAGAAATGAAGCTAGGTCTGGATTTGAAAGGAGGGATCAACGTACTTTTGGAAATCAACCAGAGAGATTTGGTCAATGATTTAACCCAATATTCTACCAACCCAATTCTTTTAGAAGCACTCGCGCGTACCGATAAAGCACAAAAAACTGCTGCCGGAACGTATATCGATAACTTCTTCAAGGAATTCGACGCCGTGAATAAAGAAAAAGGAACCAACCTTAAATTGGCTGATCCAGAACTTTTCGGTAATACCAACATTACAGAAATTAAATACAACACCTCTGATGACGAGGTTAGAAATATCATTCGTCGTAAAATTAATGCTTCAGAAGGTTCTGCCTATGAAGTGATCAGAACGCGTATCGACAAAATGGGAGTTACCCAGCCAAACGTTCAGCGTGTACCTGGAACCGGTCGTATTTCCGTGGAAATGCCGGGAAGTAAAGATATTGACCGAGTAAAGAAAATGCTGGCTACCTCTGCAAAACTGCAGTTTTGGGAAGTACAGACGATTCAGGAAGTTCTTCCATACTTAGAGCAATTGTCAACGATTGTTCCTTTGAAAGCAGACTCGATCGGTGTGGCTAAAAATACTGATTTAATGAACATGCTTCAATTGAATTCACTGAGATCAAGTGGAGTTGGAAACATTAAATTATCAGATACTGCTGCAATTAATAAAATTTTAAATTCAGAAGTTGCAAAAGATCTTCGTCCGACGAATATTAAATATACCCAGTTCATGTGGGGTTATAAACCTGAATCGAACGATGTAAACAATTTAGTTCTTTACGCGATCCGTGGAAACATTAACCAAAAAGCACCTGTTGATGGTGCGGTAGAATCTGCCAGAGTTAATTATGACGAAATGGGTAGAGTAGTGGTTGACATGCAAATGGACTCTAAAGGTTCGAAAGAATGGAAAGCCATGACTGCTAAAAACGTGAACAAGTCAGTAGCGGTTTCTTTGGATAATGTGGTTTACACTGCACCAAATGTTGTGAATGAAATTCCTAATGGTAGAACCCAGATCTCTGGAAATTTCTCTCAGGAAGAAGCTCAGGATTTAGTAAATGTACTTGGAGCGGGTAAACTTCCTGCAAGTGCGAAAGTAGTACAGGCTGATGTTGTTGGACCTTCATTAGGACAACAATCGATTGACGCTGGTATGCTTTCCTTCCTAATTGCCTTCTTGGTAATTGTAGCGTATATCATTTTCTACTACGGTGGAGCAGGAGTTTATGCGGTGATCGCGATGATCATTAACTTATTCTACATTTTCGGAATCATGGATTCTGTAGATGCGACATTAACATTGCCTGGTATTGCGGGTATCGTCCTCTCGATGGCGATGGCGGTGGATACCAACGTAATTATTTATGAACGGACCAAGGAAGAACTCTTCGCTGGTAAAAATATTCTCGAGGCTTATAAAGACGGTTTCAAACACGCACTTTCTGCAATTATCGATGGTCACTCAACTACGATTTTGACTGCAATTGTATTATATATTTTTGGTACAGGTCCAATTAAAGGATTTGCCGTTACGTTGATCATTGGTATCTTGATGACCTTCTTTACGTCGGTATTATTATCGAGAGTAATGATTTTTGCAAGATTGAACAAAGGAAAAGGATTATCAGTTTGGACTCCTTTAACCAAGAATTTATTCAGAAATGTTTGGATCGACTTTATCGGAAAAAGAGAATATGCCTACATGATTTCTGCTTTCCTTACGGTAGCGAGTTTAGTTTCCATCTACGTTAATGGTTTTAAATATGGTATTGACTTTACAGGTGGTCGTAACTACGTTGTAAAATTTGACAAACCAATTGATGCTGATAAAACAGAGAAGGCTTTAGTAGCCATGTTTAAGACAGAAGACGGTAAATTATCTGCCGTAGAAGCCAAAACTTTCGGAACAGGGAATCAGTTGAAAATATCTACCGATTATTTAATTGATGATGAATCGCTACAAGCCGATCAAACCATAGAGCAAAAGCTTTTCGAAGGATTGAAAGAAAGTCTTCCAGCTGATATGACTTTGCAGCAATTTAAATCTGCAGATTCCGAACATGGCGGGATCGTATCTTCAACGAAGGTAGGACCAACGGTTGCAGACGATATCCAAAGAGGTGGAATGTTTGCCGTAATTGCGGCACTTGCAGGGATCTTCCTTTACATCTTGGTGCGATTTACCAAATGGCAGTTCTCTTTAGGAGCAATTGTCGGTCTAGCACACGATGCTATTATTATTTTAGGAGTTTATTCCTTGTTGCATAAATACATGCCGTTTAATATGGAGATCAATCAGGATTTCATTGCTGCGATTCTAACCGTTCTCGGTTATTCCATCAATGATACGGTGATTGTATTTGACAGGATTCGGGAGTATTTAAGAGAGAAAAAATCGTTGACGTTAGCTGGATTATTTGATGATTCTATTTCAAGTACTTTGGGAAGAACGTTCAATACTTCATTCACCACGATTTTGGTAATTTTAGCCATCTTCATCTTCGGTGGAGAAAACTTAAGAGGATTCATGTTCGCCTTACTATTAGGTATTGCGTTCGGTACGTACTCATCGATCTTTATCTCCTCCGCAATCGCTTACGATTTCTTGAAAGGTAAAGGCAAAGGCCCGGAAGAAAAGCTACATGGCAGAACTTCAGTCGATGTAGAAGTAGTTGACAACAGAACTAAAAAATAAGTATCCAATATTTATATATCAAATGTCCTTCGAAAGAGGGACATTTTTTTTGTTTTGAACATCTATTATTACTTTTATTTGGGCAGACATTTCCGCCTTCCACTCCCGCTTTTTTTGCTCCTCCGCCTCGGCGGATCCGCAAAAAAGAGCTCCGTTCAAGTCGGGCTGCAAACCCAGATTCTATTCAACCAGTTCATAAATTTAAAGATCATACAATTCTACAAACATCTTTTCCCGATATAATTGAGAGAGTACGCAAAATTTATATAGTTCAAATAATTCTTTATCTCATAATATTTTCCCTTTGCTGAGTGAAATGCCTTTGCGTCCGTAATTTATACAGCATCATCATTTTAACCTTTGCGTCATTGCGTTTAAAATTCACTTTGTCCCTCAATTAAATTTTCATCTTTAAGCTTTATTCTTAAAAAAAACCACAAAAAAACTATCTTTACACCCGCAATGAAAAAAAAGCAAAAATCAGCAGCCATCGGTTTCATCTTCATCACGCTGTTAATTGATATTACAGGGTGGGGAATTGTGATTCCAGTAGTCCCGAAATTGATACAGGAATTAATTGGCAGCAATGATCTAAGTGTTGCCGCGCAGTATGGTGGTTGGATCAGTTTCGCTTATGCCGGAACGCAATTTATTTTTGCTTCGGTGTTAGGTGGACTAAGTGATAAATTTGGTCGAAGACCCATTATCCTTTTATCCTTATTAGGATTCTCGATGAATTTTTTCATACAGGCAATTGCACCAACAATCATGTGGCTTTTTGTCGGTAGAATTCTATCTGGAGTAAGCGGTGCGAGTATTACCACCGCAAGTGCCTATATTGCTGATATCTCCAATGATGAAGACCGTGCGAAAAACTTCGGAATGATCGGTGCTGCCTTTGGAGTAGGATTTATTATCGGTCCTGTGATCGGTGGTTTCTTAGGACAATACGGCGCAAGAGTTCCATTCTATGCCGCCTCTGCGTTGTGTTTGGTGAACTTTCTTTACGGTTGGTTTATTCTGCCGGAAAGTCTCGATAAAGAACACCGAAGACCTTTCGATTGGCGACGGGCAAATCCCGTGGGCTCTTTATTACAGCTAAAGAAACATCCTGAAATTTTAGGCTTAATTTCCACCTTGGTTTTGGTTTACATTGCCGGACATGCCGTGCAAACCAACTGGACTTTCTTTACGATGTACAAATTTGGTTGGAGTGAAAAAATAGTTGGACTTTCCTTAGGATTTGTTGGGATCATGGCGGCTTTGGTTCAAGGCTATTTAATCAGGTTTATTCAACCGAAATTAGGCAACGAAAGAACCATCGTTTATGGCTTGGCTCTTTATGCAGTCGGCTTAATCCTGTTCGCCTTTGCCAGTGAAAGCTGGATGATGTTCGCCTTTCTGGTTCCTTATGGCTTAGGTGGAATTGCCGGACCGGCTTTACAATCAGTGATCTCTTCCCAGGTTCCGAAAAATGAGCAGGGAGAACTGCAGGGCGCCTTAGCGAGTTTAATTAGTTTTACGGCGATTATCGGTCCACCATTAATGACGAATACTTTTTATTATTTCACCCATGATTCCGCTCCATTTAAGTTTCCAGGCGCACCCTTTTTCCTGGGATTTATATTGATGGCCATAAGTGTTATCATCGTGAATAGGATGTTCCCCAGAAAGAAAAAACTGTAACTACTAATCTATCGTATTTAATTACACTTCAATTTTAGTAATAAATTAATTTTAAAAATGAAAAACGATAACATAATCTTTTGTAATTTTACGCCATGGAATTAAGTATAGGTGAAATGATGATGGTTGCTTTGGCGATCGTAGTTTTGTTCGGACCCAATAAATTACCGCAGATTGCGCGTGATTTGGGGCAAGGCGTACGTAAAATGCGTGGTGCCATGGAAGACGTAAAAACTGAAATTCTAAAAGAGACCGATAATCCAGTTTCGGAAATCAAGCGAGAAATCGATAAAGTAAAGAAAGCAGCTATGGATTTTAATCCAATGGGCGATCTTGAAAAAGAAGCTTTAGCCAAAAGAAGCGAACCCAAAATCGACTTGTCTGAAAGCGATACCCACGAAGGACCTGTAAGCCGTTAAGATGCACGAACTTATTCAGGAAGACAGATCCTTGTTTCTTTTTCTCAATAATTTGGGGAGTTCTCCCTTTGACCAATTGTGGATCATGATATCGGCCACCTGGATCTGGGTGCCACTTTACGTTATTTTTCTCTATCTTTTATTCAAAAACTTTCAACTTCGAAACTTAATTTTCATCCTTATATTCATTGCTTTAGGCGTGACATTCTCCGATCAGTTGGCGGGCGTTTTTAAAACAGGCGTTTCTCGGTTACGACCTTGTCACGATCCCACTTTAACTGGATTAATGCGTGATGTAAAATGTGGCGGACAGTTTGGATTCTATTCCAGTCACGCGGCAAACACTTTCTTTATCGCTACTTTCATGTCCTTACTTTTGTACAAGAAATTCCGATTCTTACCCTATATTCTATTCGTTTGGGCAATCATTGTATCTTACAGCCGAATATATCTGGGTGTTCATTTTCCTTTAGATATTGTAATGGGTAGCTTGATGGGCTTTTTTGCTGGTGGTTTCTTCGCTTCTTTAGCGCTAAAAGTCATTCGCAACCAGAACAACTCGACTCCAACTGCTACAACCAGCACTTCATAATAGATTTTTAATAATCTGTTCGCAGCATTCAATTCCCGTAGGAAATCTTAATCCTCTTACCTCCTTAACCACAACCTTAATGGTTTAACCTTAGCAGTCAATAGCTAATAGTCAAATCATGACATTAGTGGAAACATTTGTACAATTGGTGTTTAAAATCATTTTTTTTTAAACCATTCAATTCCGAAGGAAATCTTAATTTTCTTAACTCCTTAACCAAAATCTTAATGGTTAAATTTCAGCAGTCAATAGTCAAATCGTGAAAATTTGTCAAACCATTTGTACAATTGGTGTGTAAAACCATTTTCTATTTTTAAAGCGCTCAATTTCCGAAGGAAATCTTAATTCTCTTAGTTCCTTAACCAAAATCTTAATGGTTGGATTTTAGCAGTCAATAGTCAAATGGTGGTATTTGTCAAACCATCCGTGCAATTTTTGTTTAAAAAATTTTACTTTATTTAAACTTTTCTACTCTTTTACATTCCATCAAAACTTACTTTGAAGATATAACTCCTCCTATCTTTTTTATATCTTTGCTTCTATGTCAGAAAACAACGATAAACGTCTTTTCCTCATCGATGCGTATGCGATGATCTTCCGGGGATATTATGCATTGATCAGAAGTCCGCGTATCACTAGTACTGGAATCGATACTTCCGCAATATTTGGTTTTACTAACTCATTAATTGAATTGATTCGCAGAGAAAGACCAACGCATTTAGCAGTCGTTTTTGATGTCGGACAAGCCAGTGTAAGAACTGCAGATTTTGCCGATTACAAAGCCAACCGAAGCGAAACTCCAGAAGCAATTAAACTGGCCATTCCTTATATCCACCGAATTTTAGAAGCCATGCACGTTCCCATCTTAGGTTTGGAAGGTTATGAAGCTGATGACTTGATCGGAACCCTCTCTGTAAAAGCAGAAAAAGAAGGATATGAAGTTTTTATGGTCACACCAGATAAAGATTTTGCCCAATTGGTAACGGATAGAGTTAAGATCTATAAACCAGGTTTGAAGGGCGCTGAATTTGAAATTTTAGGTGTAGAAGAAGTCAAAGCGAAATACGAAATTGAAGATCCAAAACAGGTTATCGATTTTCTTGCTATGATGGGTGACGCTGTAGATAATATTCCCGGTTTGGAAGGAGTTGGAGAAAAAACTGCGAAGAAATTCCTGAAAGAATACGGCAGCATTGAAAATCTTTTGGCTAACACTGCAGATTTAAAAGGTAAACTCAAAGAAAAAGTAGAAAATTCTGCTGAGCGTGGAATCCTTTCTAAAAAATTAGCGACCATCATTTGTGATGCTCCAATTGAGTTTCATCAGGAACAGTATGATTTAGATACGCCTGATTTCGAGAAAGTAAAAGAAGTTTTTGACGAAATTGAATTCCGACGTTTGTACGAAAATTTATATCGTGCGTTTGCTCCGTCAATTGAAAACGGAAATTCAAGCAGTAAACCGTCACTTTCAAATCCTCAACCTGCAAAAGGTGGAGATCAATCGATGCAATTGGATCTTTTTGCCAACTTCGAAGAATTAGAACAAGCAACCACAATCAAAGAAACGGTTTTTGATAACGATCATTTGTATCAATACATCGATTCTCCAAAAGCGCAGTATATTTTAGTTCAAAATTTAATGGCTCAAACCGCTGTTTCTTTTGACATTGAAACCACTACTGAAGATGAAATGAATGCTGAATTAATCGGAATGAGTTTTTCTTACAAAAATGGTTTGGCCTATTATATTCCTTTATCAGAAAATCGTGAGGAAGTTTTAGAAACACTTGAAATTTTCCGGCTATTTTTTGAGAAGCAAGAAGTTTTGAAAATCGGACACAATATCAAGTTCGACTACAAAGTTTTAAAACAATATGGAATTAATGTAGAAGGATTGCTCTTTGATACCATGATCGCGCATTATCTACTCAATCCAGACGGAAGACATGCGATGGAATATCTTTCCGAAATGTATTTGAACTACAAACCGATTGCGCTGGAATCCTTAGTTGGTAAGAAAGGAAAGAATCAAGAAAGTTTACGATCAGTCCCTTTAGCAGATCAAACAGAATATGCCAGTGAAGATGCAGATTTGGCTTTCCGATTGTATCAACTTTTCGCACCACAATTAAAATTAGAAAACCTCGAAGATTTGTTTTTTAAAGTCGAAATGCCTTTAATGAAAGTTCTTGCGAAGATGGAACTCGAAGGAATTTCCCTCGATAAAAAATGGTTAGCGCAGGAAAGTTTGGATTTAGAAAACGATTTACGTCAACTGGAGAAAACGATATTTGAATTGTCAGGCGAGGAATTTAATATGAATTCTCCGAAACAGTTGGGCGAAGTTTTATTTGAAAAGATGCAACTCGATCCCAAAGCCAAAAAAACTAAATCCGGTCAATACGCTACTGGCGAAGATATTTTACAAAAGCTTGCTGCAAAACACGAAATTATTCAGCATATTTTAGAGTACAGAACCTATCAAAAATTAAAGTCAACATACGTCGATGCTTTGCCGTTGCAAATTGATAATAACGATCATCGCGTACATACCAATTTCTCGCAAACAACCGCAGCGACAGGGCGATTGTCGAGTTTAAATCCAAATCTACAAAACATTCCGATCCGAACTTTAAGAGGTCAACAAATTCGTGGTGCATTTGTTGCCAATCCTGGAAATAAATTAATTGCAGCAGATTATTCCCAAATTGAATTGCGTTTAATTGCAGCGATTTCAGAAGAGGAAAATATGATCAAAGCCTTTCAAAATGGAGAAGATATTCACGCTTCTACCGCCTCGAAATTATTTGATGTTCCTTTAGAAGAAGTGACTAAAACCCAACGCTCACAAGCGAAAACGGTAAACTTCGGAATCCTTTACGGACAAGGTGCTTTCGGATTAGCCGAACAAACTGGTCTTTCCCGGAAAGAAGCCAAAGAGATGATTACTTCTTATTTTGAAACCTATCCAAAGTTGAAAAAATACATGGCAGATCAAGTCGTGAAAGCGCAGGAAATGGGCTATGTTGAAACGATATTACATCGTAAAAGACATTTAAAAGATATTAACTCTGCGAACTTTGTCGTAAAAGCACACGCCGAAAGAAACGCCGTAAACGCACCAATTCAGGGAAGTGCCGCCGATGTTATTAAATTAGCGATGATTAAAATTGATGAACAACTTTCTGAACAGAATTTAAAAACGAAAATGCTTTTGCAGGTTCATGATGAACTTGTTTTTGAAGCACCGGAAGAAGAATTAGAAACCGTAACCGCTTTAATTAAAAAAGAAATGGAATCGGCTTACGAAACCACCGTTCCTTTAATAGTCGAAGTGGGAGTAGGAGATAATTGGTTGGAAGCACATTAATTTTACAAAGAAATGGTAGCTGACAAAAACTCAATAAATAAAACAGTCGCTTTTGTAATTTAACGATTAAATAAACTCCAGCGGAGTTTAATCCCTGTAGCAAAATATAGAATCATAATGCAGCGTTCCGTAGGAACGCTATCTAAAAAACCAGAATTGTTGTATATCTTATTTATTAAATTCATATCGAAAAATTTATTTGAAAATGGCAAATACGTATACACAAATTTACATTCAACTGATTTTTGCCGTAAAATTTCGGGAAAGTAAAATTTCCGAAGAAATTAGAGAGGAGATAGAAAAATATATTTGCGGAATTTTCAGTCATAAAAAACAAAGTGTTTTAGCCATTTATGCAAATCCGGATCATATTCATATTTTCTTTTGTTACAGAAATATTCAAATTTCAATTGCGGATTTAGTAAAAGTAGTTAAGGTTGAATCCACTAATTTTATCAATGAAAAAAAATATTTAGAAAGTCATTTTTCCTGGCAGGAAGGATATGGTGCTTTTTCTTATTCAAAAAGCCAGAAAGAAAATGTGATCAAATATGTTTTGAATCAAAAAGAACATCATCAAAAGCAAAGTTTTAAAAATGAATATATCGATTTTTTGAAAAAGTTTGAAATAGAATTTAAAAATGAATATCTATTTGAATTTTTTGAATAACAAATAGATAGCGTTCCTCCGGAACGCACCTTTCTACCTGTTAATTATTAACTACAGAGATAAGATTCCTCTGGAATCTCTTGCAACAATTATTTTATGAAATTCCTGATCATCATTCCCACGCACAACGAAGAGAAGAATATTCTTTTCACTTTGAAATCTCTGGATCAACAAAAATTTCAGGATTTTTTCTGTGTCGTTGTTAATGATGGTTCCACGGACAAAACCCAAGAAATTGTTGAAGAATTTATTAAAGATAATTTAAAATTTAAAATTGAAAATTTAGCGGTATCAGCGCATGAACCCGGCGCAAAAGTAGTTCGGACTTTTAATCAAGGTTTAAATTCTGTAGATTTAAAAGAATTTGATATCATCTGTAAATTTGATGCAGATATTATTTTTCCATCAGATTATTTAAAGAAAGTTAATCAGGTTTACGAAACGCAACCAAAAGCCGGAATGGTTTCTGGAATTGTTAAAATAAAGAAATCCATTTTTGAGCAAGCCTTGATTTTTGATTTTAAAGACGAAAAGCACCAATGGAAATTTGAAAATATCTCGTCTAAAAACCATATTCGAGGACCTATAAAATCTTATCGAAAAGAATGCTTTTTAGACATGAACGGTTTGCGTCCGGTTTTAGGCTGGGATAATATCGATGTCATGTTGGCGAAGAAAAATGGTTGGGAAACCGTTACTATTAAAGATTTATGGGTTAAACATTTGCGTCCGACTGCTTATCAGTATCAAAATCAAAAAGCCGAAAAACTGGGTGAATATTTTTATAATATCGGTTTGAATCTACCTTTGACCATGATTTCATCTGGAAAATCATCATTTAAGAATAAATCATTGGTAGAATTCTTTACGACCATGAAATCTTTTTTGAAACAAAAAGCAGAACGATCATTATCAACGGAAGAAATAAAATATATCCGTAATTTACGCTGGCAACAAATGTTTAACAGGAATTAAAAAGAAACATGAAAAAAATAATTTCCATTTTAATGGTTTTCTCAACGATCGTTTTATTTGCACAAAAAAACGCCGATCTCATTATCACCAATGCAAAAATTTACACGGTCAATCAAAATTTTGATACGGCTGAATCGATGGTGATTTCAAACGGAAAAATTGTCGCGGTTGGAAAATCTGCGGACATTCTTAAAAATTATAAATCTTCAAAAGTCCAAGATTTACAAGGAAAAACTGTTTTCCCTGGATTGATCGACGCGCATTGCCATTTCACGGGTTTTGCGACAGATAAATGGAAATGCGAATTGTGGGGAACAAAATCCTGGGATGAGATCATTGCCAGAATTTCGGAATACGCGAAGACGGCACCCAAAGAATGGTTGTACGGAAGAAGCTGGGATCAAAATGACTGGCCAGTTAAAGAATTTCCAAACAAAGAAAAATTGGATCAGCTCTTTCCGAACCGACCGGTTTATTTAAAAAGGATTGATGGTCACGCGGCAGTTGCGAATCAGAAAGCTTTGGATATTGCTGGAGTGACGAAAGATTCAAAAATATTGGGAGGAGAAATTGAGGTAAAAAACGGAAAATTGACTGGAATTTTAGTGGATAATGCCATGTTATTGGTTGAAAAACATATTCCGGAAATTGAGGATAGTGAGGCAATTCAGTATTTTTCAGATTTGCAGAAAGAGTGTTTTTCTTACGGATTAACTTCACTTCACGATTGTGGGATTACCGAAAGAACTTTAGATCGTTTAGAAAAGGCACAAACGCAAGGTCAATTGCAAATGAAGATTTTCGCTTTGCTGGAAGACAATCCGGATTATTATGACCGTTGGATCAAGAAGGGAAGATATACCAATAAAAATATTACAGTAGGTGGATTTAAAGTTTATTCAGATGGAGCGTTAGGTTCCAGAGGAGCTTGCCTTATCCACGATTATTCGGATAAAAAAGGCTGGAAAGGATTTCTTTTAAGTGAAAGAAAACATTTTGAAAGTTTAGCAAAAAAATTAAAAAACAGTGATCTTCAAATGTGTACACACGCCATTGGTGATTCTGCAAATAGAACAATTCTGCAAATTTATGGTGATATTTTAGGCGTAAAGAATGATCGAAGATGGAGAATTGAACACGCGCAAATTGTTGATAAAAACGATTTCGATCTGTTCGGAAAATATTCAATTATTCCATCCGTACAACCGACTCATGCGACTTCCGACATGTATTGGGCGGAAGATCGCTTAGGAAAAGAACGTTTGAAGTATTCTTATGCTTATGAAGATTTACTGAAACAAAATGGCTGGCTTCCTTTGGGAACAGATTTCCCGGTGGAAGAAATTAGCCCACTCAAAACTTTTTATTCTGCGGTAGCAAGAAAAGATTCTAAGCATTATCCTGCTGAGGGATTTCAAAAAGAAAATGCTTTAACGAGAGAGCAAGCGATTCGGGGAATGACGATATGGGCAGCAAAAGCCGCCTTTCAGGAAAATGAGATCGGGAGTTTAGAACCGGGAAAATCGGCGGACTTTATTATTGTTGATCAGGATCTAATGACTGTTCCAGAAGTGAAAATTTTAGAAACGAAAGTTTTGGAAACGTATAGCAACGGAAAAAAAGTGTTCTTTAACAAGGAGTATAATGATGATTTAGCTAAGAAATTATCAGGTAGAACAACTCACGGAATATCATCTTCTAAATAATTCCCGAATTCTTTACCCTTAAACTTAATCTTGAAAAAAATCGCTTACATAGAACTTGATACTCATGCAGAAATTGCAGATAATTTTATGGAATTAATGGCTGATTCTAAAGAGTTTGAAGTCGATTATTATTTCGTAGAAAGGATTATCAAAAGAATTGGGAAGAATCATTCCAATATTCACTTAAGTGAAAGTACGGAGCTTTTAAACCAATTAAATGACCAAAAATATGATCTGGTCATCATCGGAACGGCGCATCGGTATTTTAATTTATTTAATGAGATCACCAAGAAATTTAATACTTCGGTTATCGTTCATAATCTAAATTTTACAAGAATTTCTCGGTTTCAACTTTTTAGAAATATCTTTAAGAAAGACTTTAAGTATCGGTTGAAATTATGGTTAAAAGAAGATCTGCTTGCTGCTCCTGAAGTTTTTACCAAAGCTAAAAATCTTTTGGTTTTAGATAAAGGTTTAGCAAAAGGCCGTTTGAAATATTTACCTGTTTTCTATAATCAATTTCAAGACAGTAATCAATCAGAAATTTTCACGATAGTTATTCCTGGTGCAGTTTCACAGCAGAGGAGAGATTATAAAAAAGTGCTTCAGGAACTAACGAAGCTGAATCTCGATCAAGGTCAATCTCAAAAATCTTTTAGAATCGTTTTTCTCGGAAAAGCACAGGGGAAAGAACTTCAATGGTTGAAAGATTTTGACAACGAAGAAGCTGAAAATATTTCAATTCAATATTTTACTGAAAAAGTTTCACAGTCTCTATTCGATGAATGGATGAACAAAGCCGACGTTTTATGGTGTCCGATTCAAAGTGAAACCGAATTCTTTAGCCATAAAGAAATCTATGGAAAAACCAAAATGAGCGGAAATATTGGTGATGCCATTAAATACGGAAAGATGGCTTTCTTTCCCGAGAATTATCGATCAGATTTTGAGTTTGTCATTAATGAGAAAGTAAATTCCGGTGGTGAAGTTTTTGACTTTGAACCTGAAAATTCTTATGATTTTCAAAAAGAATTCAACAAAAATAAAATTCTGGCTGATCTTGAAAAACTTTTGGAATCTCATCTTTAAAATTTGAATAGACTTTTAAAAAACTTCTTGTTCAGATATTCTTCCAATGGAAAGATCTTCATCACGTGATTCGCTCCAAAAATAACAAGTAGCACAAAAGCTGGTTTGTAGGTAAGATTGAGTAGATTGCTTTTCGTTTCGGGCAGCATGATCGCGATGTTAATGGCTAAAGTGCAGATAATCAAAACATACATCATCTCGATGGTTAGCGGGAAAACTTTGAACTTCACATAATTAAAGTAAATTTTGATCATGTTGAATAAAGTGAGCGAGATTGCTGTAGCCATTGCAATTCCGATAATTCCGAATTGAGTTTTGGTAAGGAAAAGATAATTGAGACCAATCGTTGTAACTGCCAGAAATAACATGACAACAATATTAAATCGGTAATGTTTGGACAGCGAAATGATATGTCCGTTGAAACCGGTTGCCAAGTCGAATATCATGGCGAAACCTAAAATCCAGACAACAGGTTCGGCTTGTCGCAATTGTTCGCCGTTTTTGATGAGATTACTGAGGTACGGAAATCCAACCAAAATACATGAAAACAAAATTGAACCCAGAAAAAACAAGGTCAAAGATGTTTTCTTATGGAAACGGTCGAGTTCATCAAATTCTCCTTCCGCAATGGTTTTATTGATCATCGGTGCCGATATATTATAAAGCCCCATTTGCGGAATTAAGATGAAAGACAGAATCGATAAAATAATACTGTAAACTCCATTTTCCTCGAAATTCAGAAATTCTCCGATCATAAAATTATCAACCCGGAAGGCGATGTAATTTCCGATGTTCCCTAAAAATCCGTAAAAACTATAGTTCAGAATTTCCTTCCAGAGATTATCTTTTCTGACGTAATCGGTATTAAAGTCCGGCGTTATTTTTTCCAGTTTATTGGCATAAAAAAAATATCCCAAAAGTGATAATAGAAACATTCCTAAGAAAAATCCGTACGAGCCTTTTTCCGTAACTCCTAAAAAGAAAAATAAAGTGAAAGCTCCTACATTGGCAATTTTCGGAAAGAGATTTTCGAAAATATTCGGTACCGCGATTCGCTTAAAGTTGGTGATGTATTTATTAAAGACCGCCGATAAAGCCATTACTAAAATAAGAGGCAAAATTAAAAGTTTCATTTTCCATAACTGTAAACTTTTAAATTCTGGGAAAAAATGAAAGAAACCGAAAAATAAAACCGAGAAAATAATGAAATTCAGAACGATGCCTCCTAAAGAAAGGGATAATAAATTTTGATGTTTACCGTCTTTCTGTGTTTGATGAAAAAATTTCACGGTCGAAAAAGAAAGTCCAAAAACTACGATAGGTAAAAGCATTTCTGCGGTTGGCATGATGTAGCGCAACTTTCCGTAAAACTCCATGTCGTACGGGAAAATAAAAATCGCAGAAATAGTTCCGAGTAAAAAACCGAAATATCCGATTAAGGAATATTTAAAACCCTGACGTGCAATGACACTCATTGATTATTGGTTTTACGGGTTTTTAGGTATTGGTTGAATATGAAATTTCGCACCATATTTTTTACGGGAAATAGTTTTTAAATAAAATTCTGGAGTAAATTTTTAAATCATCAAGCGTTTTTTCAAATTCAAGAAAACAAAGATAGTAAAATATGTTAAATAAATGTTAAAATTATTAAAGAGTAAGAAATGATTAGAAGGTCACCTCGTTTTGTTTTAAATTTAACAATTGAAGAAAAAATTGCTTAAAATTCATTGAACTGCAATTTCTCATTTTATTAAAAAGTATGAAAAAAGTTCTTATTCTCCTCGGTTTTAGTTTATTGACCGCTTGTAGTTCCGTTAAAAACAGTCAGGAAAAACCATTCCTGTGGGAAGGAGCAAATGTTTATTTTCTGTTAACAGATCGGTTCAAAAATGGAGATGCGACTAATGATCTCAATTTTGATAGAACAGAAAAAGCCGCTGTTCTACGTGGTTTTGAAGGCGGAGATCTGAGAGGGATTATTCAAAAAATAGACGATAATTATTTTTCTGATCTAGGAATTAATGCGATCTGGATGACGCCAGTTGTAGAGCAGATTCACGGCGCAACGAATGAAGGAACCGGCAATACATACGGTTTTCATGGCTATTGGACTAAAGACTGGACGGAACTCGATCCTAATTTTGGCACAAAAAACGATTTGAAAGAATTGGTGGAAAAGGCCCACAAAAAAGGAATACGAATTGTTCTGGATGCCGTGATTAATCACACAGGACCTGTTACCGAAAAGGATGCTGTTTATCCAAATTCTTGGGTAAGAACTTCGCCCACTTGTAATTACCAGAATTACGAAAATACAACCGCTTGTACATTGGTCGCAAATCTTCCGGATATTTTAACAGAATCTAATCAACCTGCCGAATTGCCGCAGATGCTGGTTGAAAAATGGAAGAAGGAAGGGAAATATGAAGCTGAAATGAAATCTTTAGAAGCGTTTTTTGCCCGAACAGGATATCCAAAAGCGCCAAAGTATTATATTATGAAATGGCTGGCCGATTATGTGGAGGAATATGGGATTGACGGTTATCGAGTTGATACCGTAAAACATACCAACGAAGATGTCTGGAAAGATTTTCAGCAGGTTTGTCAGGGATCGTTTGATATTTACAAAAGAAAAAATCCTTCTAAAGTTCTTGATAACAATCTCTTTTTTACCGTTGGGGAAGTTTATGGCTACGGAATCTCTCAAAAACAGGATTATAATTTCGGTGATAAAAAGGTCAATTATTATCAAAATGGCTTTAAGTCATTGATTAATTTTGACTTTAAAGGTGATGCGAATAAACCGTATGAAGAGTTATTTTCAAACTATTCAAATCTGTTGCATTCTGATTTAAACGGAAAAACGGTAATGAATTATCTGACGTCGCATGATGATGGATCTCCATTTGATAAAGACCGAAAAAGAACGTACGAAGCGGGAACAAAATTACTTTTGGCGCCAGGAATTTCACAGGTCTATTATGGAGATGAAACCGCCAGAACCTTGACCGTCGCTGGAGCAGATGGTGATGCCAATCTTCGTTCTAACATGAATTGGAATGACGTTGAAAATAATTCAGCGACGCAAAAATTAGCAAAACATTATCAGAAATTAGGAAAATTCAGAGCGAACCATCCTGCGGTCGGAGCGGGCGTTCATCAAATGATTTCTAACCAACCTTATTACTTTTCCAGAATCTTAACCAAAGGCCAATTTACAGATAAAGTAATCATTGGACTTGATGTAAAAGAACAATTAAAAGAAGTGAATGTAGCTGGAGTTTTTGCAGAGGGAACTCAATTAAGAGATTTTTATTCTGGTGCGTCAATGTCCGTTATTAATGGGAAAGTTTCTTTCTCTTCCAATTCGCCAATCATTTTATTAGAAAAAATAAACTAAAAACACAACCATGAAAAAACTAATTCAACTCGCATTATGCTCGATTTCGTTGCTGGCTTTTGCGCAAAAAGCTCCGGAAATCAACAAAACCGAATTTTCAAAAGAGGCTTTAAGTCAAAAAGTAATGTCGCTTGAAGGAAAGAAAACTTCCATCGCTGATGTCTTGAAAAAGCATGAAGGGAGAATCCTCATTATTGATTTCTGGGCAAGCTGGTGCCAGGATTGTATTCTCGCTTTGCCCGCAGCGAAGAAGCTTCAGGAGAATAATCCAGAGCTGGATTTCGTGTACTTTTCTTTAGACCGTTCGCATGCTCAGTGGAAAAAAGGTCTGGATAAATACCAAATTACGGATCAGGAAAATTACTGGTTTGATGAAGGTTGGAAAAATGATTTCAATAATTACATCGATCTGAATTGGGTGCCACGATTTATGGTGGTTGGCCAAACCGGAAAAATCGCTAAATATTACGCCATTCATCCAAATGATCCCGATATTCAGAAAACGATTTTTGCACTTTTAAGAAACGATGAAGACTAAAACTTTCCTTTTCGCTTCTTCTTAAAAACATATTGGGACAGATTCGCTGGACTTTTTAAAAATTTATACTTTTTGATATCTTCATTAAAGGAGCAATGTTCTTCTTACAAAGGATTCTACTTTTAGTAGATATCAATTTGCTTGAAAATTATATTCTATCAATGTTTCAAATTAAAAGTTGTGTTCGACTAATCGAGTTTTTAAAATTAAAGAAAAGGCAACTCTAAAAAGTCATTCAGCGGTTTAATGCTCTTTAGTATTTTAGCGAAATTTTTAGCTGCTTGCGGATCCAATAAAGCTTCATCAGAAATGGGGTGACTCACGGTAAAGCTTTTCAGTTTCAGATATTCTGCCATCGGATGGTCTTTTTCAAAACCAGCTGGCACTCTTTGTAATTTGTGTTCTATGCTTAATCCACGGAAATTATTTCGGAAATCTTTATGTTTGATGATCTTTAATAAATCGTCGCCGCTTGCTCTAATTTCATTTCGTATTTGTTTTAAAACGGCAGGTTCCGGATTGTAAACGCCGCCCGCCAAAAATGATTTTCCGGGTTCAATGTGCAAATAATATCCCGAAATTTTAGCACCTTTTCCCATGCCTAAACTGGCGCCGAAATGAATTTTATAGGGAATTTTATTTTTAGAAAAACGAACGTCACGGTAAATTCTAAAGACGGCTTTCTTCGGATCAATCTTCAGAATTTCCTCATCAAATGGGGCGATCTCCTGGATCAAACTTTCAACAAATAATTCTACGTCTTCCTTCGCTTCCAAATAAAGATTCTTATTTTCATTGAACCACTCGCGGTTGTTATTCTTTTCTAAAGTATTCAGAAATTGTAGGGTAGAGGTGGAGATATTGTTTTTCATTACTTGTAAATTAAACTCAAATTTAATCAAATTTAATTTTTAAAAAGAAGTAGTTATCGGATTAATCAAAAGCTTTGGCGGTATTTTTCAGCACTTCGTTTCTTTTAATAATGAAATTAAACTACTGCAATAGAAGATTTCAGGTAGAGTCAATTTTAATTTATTTTTAAAAAACACCTGTATTATAGTTTTAATCGCCCCTAAAACGCGATTGGCTATTATTAACAATAATTTAATAAACCATCGATATAATTATGATAAATAAAAAACGTATCTTTGCACCCAATTTATAGACGATCTTTTACATGAATTTATTTACGGAGACCAATCTAAGTCCTGAAGTTTTGAAGGCAATTGGCGAAATGGGCTTTGTTAGTCCAACAGAAATCCAAAAACAGACTATTCCTTTTATCTCTACAGATACACGCGATCTAATCGCACTTGCGCAGACGGGAACAGGCAAAACAGCAGCGTTTACGCTTCCGATTTTGGATATGATTGACGACGGGAGTCGCAAAATCCAATTATTGGTGCTTTGTCCAACCAGAGAACTTTGTTTGCAAATTACCAAAGACATTACTAATTATTCGAAATACTTAAAAAACATCAAAACTACAGCGGTTTATGGTGGTAGCAGTATTACTGATCAAATCAGATCTCTTCGCGAGAAACCACAGATTATTGTGGGAACTCCAGGTAGAGTTATTGACCTGATCAACAGAAAAGCCCTTGATTTCTCAGAAATTCAATGGTTAATTCTTGATGAAGCTGATGAAATGTTATCAATGGGTTTCAAAGAAGATTTGGCAACAATTCTACGTGAAACTCCTGATACAAAACAAACTCTTTTATTCTCGGCAACGATGAATAAAGAAGTTGAACGTATTTCTAAAAACTATTTGACGAATCCACACCGTATTGCGGTTGGATCGATCAATGAAGTGAAGAAAAATATCAAACACGAATATTACGTGGTTGGATACAGAAACAAAAAAGAAGCTTTGAAAAGATTGATCGATGCAAATCCAAATCAATATTCAATTCTTTTCTGCAGAACCCGTATGGAAACTCAGGAAGTCGCTGACTTTTTGATGCAGAATGGGTATGCTGCAGATGCACTTCATGGTGATTTGTCTCAGGCACAGCGTGATACGGTAATGAAAAAATTCCGTTTGAAAAACATCGATATTTTAGTTGCGACTGATGTTGCGGCAAGAGGTTTAGATGTTGATTCATTAACGCACGTTATTCACTTCTCTTTACCAGATGATCCAGAAGTTTTTGTTCACCGTAGTGGTAGAACTGGACGTGCTGGGAAAGATGGAATCTCGATCTCTTTAATTAAACCTGAAGAATCAAGAAAACTGAAGCAGATCAAATCGGTAACGAAAATTGATATTGTTGAGAAGAAAATTCCAACAGGTAAAACAATTATCGAAGCGCAGGTTGCTGGCGTTTTCGAAAAATTATTTACAGAGCACGAAAATTTGGTGGAATTCGGTGACGAATTAATTCCAGATCTATCTGCTTTTACCAAAGAAGAGTTGGTTCACCAAATGTTACAGTTGCAATTGAGAGACATGGCGCTTTATTACAAAGATAAAGACGATTTGGTTGATCAGAAATTCAGCGATGATAGAGGTGGAAACGATCGAGGCAGAGACAGAGATCGCGGTAGAGACCGTGATGGAAGAGGAAGAGATCGTGATAGAGGCGACAGAAGAGATAGCGGAAACAGAGATGGTGGAAACAGATTCGGTAATAACCGTGACGGTGGAAGCAGAGATTTCGGACGTGACCGTGATGGTGGAAACCGTGATTCTAGAGATAGAGATGGTGGAAACAGAGGGGAATCTAGAGATAGAAAGCCAAGAAAAAATAGTGAAGACATGGTTCGGTTCTTCTTTAACTTAGGAAAAAGAGACAATTTGAAAAAAATTGACATGTTGGAAATTATTAACAAGTCTACTGAAAAATCAAGAAAAAGACCAGATATTGGGAATATCGAGATTTTAGAAAAATTCTCTTTCTTTGAAGTAGAAAAATCATTTAAAGACGAAGTTCTTAAAGGATTAGAAACTCAGAAATTTAAAGGAAAAGATATGAGAGCTGAAGAATCTAACTAATTTTTCAATCTTGTAATCGATTATACACAAGTCTCACTTTTTAGTGGGACTTTTTTTTTGTTCGTAAACTTTTTGTGTTAACAATTTTCATAAGACGTAGATCGTTAATTTTAAAGGAGATAAAATGATGAATTCAATATTTTGTATAACTTTGTTAAAAATGAGGACATGGAAAATCTTATCGTAATTCCGGAAAATGAAAAACAACTTTTATTAGTGAAGAAATTATTGCAGGAAATGAAAATAAAATTTAAAATTGAAAAATCGTACAAAAAAAGTTTTCAAGACGATCTGTCTTTGAAAATTCAAAAAGCGCGTGAAGAAAAGGAAAATGGAGAATTGATTACCGTAGACCCACGTCAGCTATGGGAAAATATATAATTCAGCTTTCGAAAAGAGCATTTAGAGATTTACAAGCGATAAAAAAATCAGGACGTAAACTTGATATGAAAAAACTGGAACTTTTATTTCTAGAATTAGAACTTCATCCAAAATCTGGCACCGGTTCTCCAGAAAAATTACGGTATTATGAAGGCGAAGTATGGAGTAGAGAAGTCAATAAAAAAGACAGATTGGTGTACGAGATTTTCGACGAAGATTTGCTGGTAATTGTAATACAGTCATTGGGTCATTACGACGATCGATAGATTTAAATTCCTTTCTAAAATAATCATTCATTTAATCTAATTTCATTAAAATTAATGGGATTTTTTTTTGTTAAGAAGTATTTTCACAATGTTAATAAAGATTAATATTAAATAGAGAAACTTACCAGTCTTTTTCGGAAATTTGCACCACTAATTATTAAATGAATTATAATGGGAATCGGAAATATTTTTAAAATGTTCCAGCCGAAAGACAAAGTGTTTTTTGTACTGTTTGAAAAAGTTGCTGAAGAACTGGTAGCGATGTCAAAAGAATTTCATGAAAGTCTTTTGGACTTTGACATCAACGACGACACCATGTTGCAACACATGAGCGACTACGAACACCGTATGGATGATTTAACCCATGAAATATTCGTACAGTTAGGAGAAAACTTTATTACTCCGTTTGATAGAGAAGACATCAGTCATTTAGCCAGTGGGTTAGATGATATTGCGGATTTCATGTATGCGTCAGCCAAATATATTTATTTATACAAAGCACCACTGGATCCAGCTTACACCGAATTTACCCTTTTAATTTACAAATCTTGTTTGGAAGTTCAGTCAGCACTTAAAAACCTGAACGACTTCAAAGATCCGAAAGCAGTGAAAGAATCGTGTATCAAGATCAACTCTTTCGAAAATATTGCAGATGACGTTTTAAGTCAGGCGATTGTTAAATTGTTTGATACCAATGATGCACTTTTGATCATTAAAGTAAAATCAGTTTTGGAATATCTGGAAACGGTTACCGACAAAGCAGAAGATGTGGCTAATACCATCGACAGTATTTTGATTAAATACGCTTAATCTATTCCCTAATTTAGTACAAACAAAAGAAGAATGGATTTACCAATTCTACTCATCATCATCATTGTATTAGCGCTTATATTCGACTATATCAATGGTTTTCACGATGCCGCAAACTCGATTGCGACCATTGTTTCAACAAAAGTTTTAACGCCTTTTCAAGCAGTTCTTTGGGCTGCCGTCTGGAATTTCGCAGCCTTCTTCCTCGCTGCTTATGTAATTGGAGAATTTAAAATTGGGAATACCATTGCCAAATCCGTCAATACCGATTTCATCAATCTTGAAGTCATCTTTGCCGGCTTGGTGGCTGCGATCGCCTGGAATTTGTTAACCTGGTGGTTTGGGATTCCATCTTCGTCCTCACACACTTTGATCGGTGGTTTTTTAGGAGCCGCTTTAATGCACGCCTTAGTTACCGATTATCATCTTATTGCTTTGGCACAGCCGAATCTGGAGATCTTTGACAAACTCATATTGGCCTTTAAGCAGCTCTTTACGCAGAATGTCGTCAGGTACGATAAAGTGATTCCAATCTTTTTATTCATTTTCTTAGCACCGTTAATTGGGTCTGCGATCTCAATTGTAATTACCTTGTTCATTGTCAATGTTTCGAAAAGATCAAGTCCGCGAAAAGCAGATAATGCTTTCAAAAAATTACAGTTGCTTTCTTCTGCGGCGTTCAGTTTAGGACACGGTTTGAATGATGCTCAGAAAGTCATGGGGATCATTGGTGCGGCGATCATATTTCACCACACCAAAACTCTGCAGGATCCTGTTTATCTGGCATTAGATAGCTCTCACCAATTTAATTATTTCGTAGATCATTATTTTTGGGTTCCCTTTGTATCTTTCTTAATGATTTCTTTAGGAACGATGAGTGGTGGCTGGAAAATTGTAAAAACAATGGGTACCAGAATTACTAAAGTAACGCCTTTAGAGGGAGTTGCTGCTGAAACTGCTGGAGCAATCACGCTTTTCATTTCAGAGCATTTCGGAATTCCAGTTTCTACAACTCATACCATCACCGGTGCCATCATCGGGGTAGGAGTTACCAAAAGAGTTTCCGCCGTAAGATGGGGAATCACCGTAAGTTTATTATGGGCTTGGATTTTAACCATACCAATTTCTGCAATGGTTGCAGGACTCACTTATTTGGTTGTTGTCTTTGTAAAATAGAAAGTCTTTTATATAATGGAAGCCATCTCGGGAGAGATGGCTTTTTTTGGTTTATTTTCTTCGTCAAAGATTTTTAAATCGTATTTTTGCCCAAACAGAAAATTTATGCAGTTTTTAGATGAATATCAGGAGATGGTTGCCACCGCGATCGAAAAATATATTTTTAAAGATAAACCAGAGGAACTGTATGCTCCGATGAATTATATTATTTCACATGGTGGAAAACGACTTCGTCCGATGATGGTTTTAATGGCGTGTGAAATGTTTGATGGTGATTTGCAAAAGGCACTAAAGCCAGCTTTGGCTATCGAGTTTTTCCATAATTTCACGCTGATTCATGATGATATTATGGATGAAGCGCCACTTCGTCGCGGAAAGCCGACTATTCATACTTTGCACGGAATAAATACTGGAATTCTCTCTGGTGACGCTTTAATGTTCAAAGCCATTAAGTTTTTTGAAGACCTGGAACCCAATTTGTACAAAGCATGTATGCGTGTTTTCATTCATACGGGCTTATTGCTTTGTGAAGGTCAACAGTACGATATCAACTTTGAAACGCAGGACGAAGTGACCTTTAATGATTACATCAGAATGATCACCTATAAAACTGGAATTTTAAGTGCCTCTTCTTTTGAGATCGGTGCCTTGATCGCTGGTGCAGATTTTAAAGATGCCAAAGCGATTTTCAATTTCGGTAAACATGTCGGAATCGCCTTCCAGATTATGGACGATTATTTAGATGTTTTTGGAAACCAGGAACAGTTTGGTAAGAAACACGCTGGAGATATTTATGAAAATAAGAAAACCGTACTATACCTTTTAGCCAAAGAACACGGAACAGAGGAAGAAAGAAAAGAACTGGAATTCTGGTACTCCAAGAAAACCGACAATGTTGATAAAGTGTACAGCGTAGAAAAGATTTTCAGACGTACCAAAGTGGACGAAAAAACATTGCTGCTCATTCAGGAACACAATGAACTTGCTCAACAATATCTTAATAAAATTAGTGTTTCAGATGCGAAGAAAAAGCCATTTATTGAACTGGCGAATTACTTATTGAGAAGAGAAAGCTAGTAGATGTTTTCTTGAACTTCCGCATCATCAAATCATCTCAGCATATTATAAAATCATCCCATCGTCAGATCGACCATGAAATTTAGAACAGAAGTAGAAATTCCAAATTCTAGCAAAAAAATAGATATTGAAGATCAAATCTTTTCAATCGGCTCCTGCTTTTCAACCGAAATGACCGATCTTTTAAAAGACGGACAATTGCAGACTTTCAATAATCCTTTTGGAACACTTTTCAATCCTTTTTCGATCAACCATGCAGTTTCTAAATTGCACAATGCCGAATTTTACGAAGAAGGAGATTTGATTAGTTTTAACGAAGAAGTAATTTCTTTGGATCATCACACGTCGTTTAATACGCGATTTGTACATCAGACTCTAGACAAGATTAATAGTCAGATAGAAGCTGGGAATCAGTTTTTAAGGAAGACCAGTTGGATTATCATTACGTACGGAACTTCCCATATTTATGAATTTCTGCCGAAGAAAAAACTGGTCTCCAATTGTCACAAAATTCCAGCCAAGTATTTCGAAAAAAGATTTCTCACTCATTTAGAACTGACAGATTCCATTTACGAAACCGTTGTTAATCTTACCGACATTGCAAAAGACGACGTCCAGATTTTATTCACAGTTTCGCCTGTTCGTCATACGAAAGACGGGATGGTTGAAAATAATTTGAGTAAAGCGAAGTTGATTACCGCAATCCATGAGATTCTTCCACAATTTGAAAACTGTCATTATCTGCCGGCTTATGAAATTCTAATGGATGATTTACGGGATTACCGTTTTTACAAAGAAGATTTAATTCATCCCAATAATCAGGCGATCAATTACATCTGGGAAAAATTTGGGAATGCTTATTTCTCCGATGAAACCATGGATTTTATTGAAGAAAATTTAAAAATTGCAAGATCTCTAGACCATAAAACCGCCGATGATAAAGATCCAAAATATCAGGAATTTTTGGGAAAGTTAAAAGAAAGAATTTCGATCCAACAATCGAAAGTGAAGCATAAAATATTTTAAAATCATTTGGGCAGACATTTCCGCCTTCCGCTCCCGCTTTTTTATTTCGCTGCGCTACACAAAAAGAGCTCCGCTCAAGTCGGGCTGCAGCGGGGAACTCAATAGAAACTTTGGTTTGTTAATTTAAAATCTAATATCTGTCACCTAAAAATTACCACAAAAATGATTGATACTCATACCCATTTATATTCCGAAGAATTCGACGAGGATCGAAAAGAAATGATTTCCAGAGCAATCGGAAAAGGCGTTTCTAAGTTTTATCTTCCGGCAATTAATTCGGAGACTCATGAAAAAATGCTGGCTTTAGAAACTGAATATCCATCTCAGATTATATCAATGATGGGTCTTCACCCGTGCTATGTACAGCCGGAATCGTGGGAACAGGAATTAAAATTAGTTGAAGAGTATTTGGATAAAAGACCGTTCGCCGCCATCGGTGAAATCGGGATTGATTTACATTGGGATAAAACTACTTTAGATATTCAGGTAAAAGCTTTTGAACAGCAAATCGATTGGGCAATTGAAAAAGATCTACCGATTGTGATTCACACCCGAGAAAGTTTTGATGAAGTCTTCGAAGTCCTAGACCGAAAAAAACATCCAAAATTACGTGGAATTTTTCATTGTTTTTCAGGCGATTTACAGCACGCCCAACGAGCAATTGATTTGAATTTCATCTTAGGGGTCGGTGGAGTAGTCACATTTAAAAATGGAAAGATCGATCAATTCTTAAATGAGATCCCTTTAGACAAGATCGTCTTAGAAACAGATTCTCCTTACTTAGCGCCTGTCCCACATCGAGGGAAAAGAAACGAAAGTTCTTTCTTGGATTTGGTCGTGGGAAAATTGGTGAATATTTATGGTAAAGACTTTTCTGAAATTGATAGAATCACCACAGAAAACGCGGAGAAAATGTTCTCAATTTAAGCAAGATATTTTTCACGCAAAGACGCGAAGTTTTTCTGTGTTGCCGCAAAGTTTTTTAAATATTATACAGATGATTTCAAAAAAAAGACCGCAATGCTCAATACTGCGGTCTTTGCGTCTTTGCGTGAAAAAGACTCGTCTGAGAAGTCGGAGGTTTTATTAATACTATTTTAATTGATAAACCCCAAATACATAATCACTCGGATGTTTTTCCAGGAATTCATCCTCAAGTTGAAAAATCCGTTCTAAAACTTCTTTTTTTTCTGGAGTCAATTCTACGAAATGATGAGAGATCTCTTTTAGTGCACTCTGCAGAATATTATTACCATAAAATTTTTCTTCCAAAATATTAAATTTTTCATGAATTGAAGGAATGATAGAAGCTGAATCTACACATTCTGAGGGGTCGGCAATGATCATCCGTAAAACTCCAGAACCGTAATATTTGTTTTTGTAAATGTTGGTCTTGAATATTTTTCTATATTCTTTCGGGATAATAGAAATAGCTTTGTTAATATATTCCAACTGCATTTTAGAATATTGTAAACGCGTTGCACCCACATATTCATTGATGATCAACAAACCTTTCGGCTCCAGGTTTTTAATAACAACTTGATCTAGAAATTCAGAAATACGGTCAAAATGATGCAGCGAAGCATGGAAGAAAATCACATCATATTTTTTATTTTGAAAGTTGTGCTGCAAAATATTTGTAGCGAAATAGGAAATGTTTTTTAATCCTTTTTTATCTGAAATTATTTTTCCTTTTTGTAATAATTCATCTGAGAAATCATAGCAATCAATTTCACAGTTTTGATTCATTTCTGCAAGTCGAATTTCATGACTGCACACTCCGGTTCCCAATGCTAAAATTTTGATCTTGTCTTTATTCTTAAAATATTTTTCAGTAAGGTATTCTTCGTAAAGGGTGTTTTCATTTCCGGTGATGAGTTTGTTCCATCTTTTTGCAACCGCTGGTACGATCCAAAAACTTGAAGTTTCTAATATATTATCATTAAATGCGCTTTTTGTACGCTGAAAAGAATCGCTATTAATTTTTGAAAGCAAGAACGGTAAACCTCTTTGGTGAAATTTAATGTAAATGTCAGAAATATCTTCTCTGGTTATGATTCTCATTAAAGATTAATATAATTTAAATGTTGTGTCTGTGTAAAATTATAATTTTAATATTGATAAAAAAAAATTAAAGTGTTTACTGTATTTATTGTTTTTTTTAAAGTGAAAATATTTTTTAAAGTGGTCTTTCAAAAGATAAATACAAAAAGACCACAAAATTCAAATTTTGCGGTCTTTTTGTTTTTTTCACGTCTTTGCGTGAAAGAATCTTTCCGTGAAAGAATTATCTATTTCTCGTAAAATTACTTTTGTTATTTGGCTTTTTACTATGACCGCTCGCAGAATTTCCTTGAGGTGGTCTCGGTCTGAAAGGTTTATTGTTCGAATCTCTTTTTTCAGCTACCAAGTTTTCAGTATGAAAAGGATGCTCCTTTTCAACTGGAATTTTCTTACCGATTAATTTTTCGGTATTCTTTAGATTCAATAGATCTAAACCATCAACGAAAGAGATCGAACTTCCTTCTGAGCCTGCTCTTCCAGTTCTACCGATTCGGTGAACGTAAGTTTCAGAAACATCAGATAATTCAAAGTTGACTACATATTTCAATTCATCAATATCGATTCCTCTCGCTGCAATATCAGTTGCGACCAAGATTCTTGTTTTTCCAGATTTGAAATTAGAAAGCGCATTCTGACGTTGATTCTGAGATTTATTTCCGTGAATCGCTTCTGCAGAAATTTTATGACTCTGCAGTTTTCTGGCAATTTTATCAGCACCATGTTTCGTGCGTGAAAATACAAGAACAGATTCTCTAATATCGTTCTGTAAAATGTGCGTTAACAGATCCAGTTTGTTGTCTTTATCTACAAAATAAACTTTCTGCTGAATCGTATCTGCAGTTGCAGAAACTGGTGCTACTTCAACCTGGATCGGATTGGTCAACATCGAGCTTGCCAGTTTATTGATCTCTTCCGGGAACGTTGCCGAGAAGAAAAGGGTTTGTCTTTTTTGCGGAAGTAATTTAATAATTCTCTTCACATCATGAACAAATCCCATATCGAGCATTCTGTCTGCTTCGTCTAACACGAAAACTTCTAAATGCTTTAAGGAAATAATTCCTTGAGAAATAAAATCCAGTAATCTTCCTGGAGTTGCTACAAGAATATCCACGCCTCTTCTTAATGCGTTTTCTTGAGCCGCTTGTTTAACACCACCGAAAACAACCAGATTTCTTAATCTTAGGTGTCTTCCGTACGATTTAAAACTTTCATCAATTTGAATGGCTAACTCTCTTGTTGGAGTCAGAATCAATACTTTGATGTGATTGTTTTTTTGGTTTTTAATGGCTAGATTTTGCAGGATCGGAATAGCAAATGCTGCAGTTTTTCCTGTTCCAGTTTGGGCAGTTCCTAATAAATCTCTGCCTTGTAAAATATGGGGAATCGATTTTTGTTGAATAGGTGTTGGTTGGGTGTAACCCTCTTCCTTAAGCGCTTTTGCGATAGGATCAATTAAGTTTAAGTCGGTAAAATTCAAATGAAATGTTTTTAATTAAAATGAAACTCGTGTCATTCTATAATATATGTAACGAAGAAAATGAAGTAAAAAAACTTTGCGAGTTTTCAGTTCCGCAGGAAGCGGATTCATCTAGAATGACTACGTCCATAAAAAAACCTTCCGTGAAGAAGGAATTTAGTTCTGCAAATATAGTTTAATTATTTTTAGCAATGGATATTTACGAATTATTCAATTTTAGTCCAATTTTGATTGGTCTTTAGATCATCAATGAATTGATATAGTTTTTCCAGTCCTGGAGTTCCATGTTTTCCATAATCCTTGATTTTTTTCACGCTACCATCTTCATAATTGAGTGTCAGATAAGAAGTCGGCAAGTCGCTTACGTTCTGGTTGCCATAATTATCTTTTAATTCTTTAGGATTTAATGAATTTAATATGGATACTAACTCTTCGTACTGAATTTCATTAATGGTTCCTTTAAAAGTACCTTCATCCTTTTCGGAGGACGTATCTCTCGAAAAGTTAAATCTTTTTGCTTCAAAAATTGCAGTTCGATCAGCATTGAGGGTCATTTTGTAAACTGGACAAAATCCAAAACAGGCACCAGCTTCATAGGTAATGGTTGAGTATTTCGAATTAACTTTGTTGGTCGAGCAGTTAAGCAATAAGAACATTGCGAGAAGACTAAATAAATATTTCATAGATTTTTTTTCATTAGGTTTCAATAACTATTCCAAAAAAATAGATCTGCTAAAAGCAAATCTATTATTTTTTATGAGTATGTATTAAATATTATCCGTGCAACTGTTTCCAGATCGCATCCTTCAATTCCATTAAACCTTCCTGCGTAACGGCTGAAAAGTAAATTGGTTTTTTATTTTCCGGAAATTCTTTTGAAATCTCAGCTTTTAATTCATCGTCTAATAGATCTGCTTTAGAAACGGAAATAATGTAATCTTTATCTAAAAGCTCTGGATTGTACTGCTGCAATTCATTTTCCAAAATTTTAAACTCCTGAAAATGACTTTCTGAATCGGCCGGAATTAAGAATAAAAGAATCGAGTTTCTTTCAATATGTCTCAAGAATCGATGCCCTAGTCCTTTACCTTCCGCTGCACCTTCGATAATTCCAGGAATATCTGCCATTACAAAAGATTTGTAATTTCGGTAATCTACAATTCCTAAATTTGGCGTCAACGTTGTAAAAGCGTAGTTCGCAATTTTTGGTTTCGCCGCTGAAACTGCTGCCAGTAAGGTTGATTTTCCAGCATTTGGAAATCCAACTAAACCAACATCAGCCAATAATTTTAATTCAAAAGTTATATAGCCTTCTTCACCAGGCAAGCCAGGTTGTGCATATCTTGGCGTTTGGTTGGTAGAAGACTTAAAATGTTCATTTCCTTTACCACCTTTACCACCTTTTTTCAAGATGATCTCCTGACCGTGTTCTAAAATTTCGGCAACGATTTCTCCTTCCTCATTTTTAGCGATAGTTCCTAACGGAACTTCAATATATACATCTTCACCATACGCTCCGGTCAACTGGTTTTTACTTCCGTTTTTACCGCGTTCTGCTTTCACATGTCGCGTATAACGCAAAGGAAGTAAAGTCCACTCGTGGGAATCTCCTTTTAAAATTATGTGACCACCGCGTCCACCATCTCCACCATCTGGCCCACCTTTTGGGACATATTTTTCACGGTTAAGGTGTGCTGATCCAGCACCGCCATGACCACTTGTACAATGGATTTTTACGTAATCTACGAAATTTGACATAATTGAGTTCTTAGTTATCACGAGCGAAAACGACAAAGCAATCCAATTCAACAGATTGCTTTACTGCCTCGCAATAGCGATTTTTTATTTTATTTTTTCTACTTCCGCAAAAAGTTTTTCAGAGATTTCGTCGATCGCGCCAACTCCGTTTACTTCTACATATTTGCCTTGTTGTTTGTACAATTCGGCAACTTCTGCAGTTTTTGCGTAATATTCTTTAATTCTATTGCTGATGATCTCCTGATTAGAATCATCCGTTCTTCCACTGGTTTTTCCTCTTTTTAAAAGACGCTCCACTAAAACTTGATCTTCTACAATTAAAGAAAGACAAACGTTGATATCGCTGTTTAAAATTTCTTTAACAATTTTTTCTAAAGCTTCTGTTTGGTTTGCGGTTCTGGGAAATCCGTCGAAAATAAATCCTTGTGCGTCACATGGCTTTTTTAATTCATCGGTCAACATATCGATCGTTACTTGGTCTGGAACCAACTCGCCTTTATCGATGTATGATTTTGCCAATTGACCAAGTTCGGTATCGTTTTTCATATTGAAACGAAATAGGTCGCCGGTAGAAATTTGTTTAAGATTAAACTTTTCGATCAAATTCTGCGCTTGTGTACCTTTTCCGCTTCCTGGAGGACCGAATAGAACAATGTTTATCATTTTTATCAGATTTATTTTTAGTGATTTATTCTTCCTTCAGATAATTGATATAGATCCGGTAGGTTTCTTCCCAATTCATCGTAATCCAAACCATAACCTAAGACAAACTTATTCGGAATTTCTTTAGCCACGTAATCGATTTTAAATTCTTTTTGGTAAACATCTGGCTTTAGTAATAAAGAGGCTACTTTCAAAGATTTCGGACGCTGGGTGTTTTTAAAGTACTCGAACAGGCTTTCAATAGTGTTTCCGGTATCTACGATATCTTCCATTAAGATGATATGGCGACCTTCTACTTCTTTGGTTAAGTCCATTTTTTTGTAGACAATTCCGGTTGATTGAAGTCCTCCTACATAAGAACTCATCTGGATAAATGCAATTTCGCATTGTCCTGGATAGTGTCTTAAAAAGTCTGAAAAAAACATAATCACTCCATTAAGAACTCCTATGAAAACAGGGATTTCATCCTTATAATCTTCATGAACTTTCAGTGCAAGGGCTTTGATGAGTTCTTGGATTTCGTCGTTTTTCATGTACGGAACGAACTCTTTATCGTGAATTTTTACTATATCCATAGGTTTTTCTAAAGTGCAAATTTAAGGAAATAATTCGAAAGAGAATGGGATTAATCAACACCATATAATAAGGATGTAAATATTTTCTGTCTAAATATTGTTCAAGATTATTTTTAAAACTATTTTTGTAGAAATCTAAAAAAAAAGTAAAATATGGCAACTTACGTTGTGGTTGGTCTTCAGTATGGCGACGAAGGCAAAGGAAAAATTACGGATGTACTCTCTGCGAAATCAGACTATGTGGTGCGCTTTCAAGGAGGTGATAATGCAGGTCACACGGTGTATGCCGGTGAGGAAAAATTTGTTTTACATTTACTTCCCTCAGGAGTTTTGCAGTGTAAAGGAAAATGCATTATCGCCAATGGAGTCGTTGTAAATCCAAAAGCATTCTTAAAAGAAATCGGTCAGATCGAAGAGAAAGGAATGCGTACCGATCACGTTTTTATCAGCAGAAGAGCGCATGTCATCATGCCGTATCACATCTTGCTCGATACTTATCGTGAAGAGGAAGAAGGAGGAACGCAGATCGGAACCACCAAGAAAGGAATCGGACCTTGTTATGAAGATAAGATCGCAAGAGTCGGAATTCGGATGGTTGATTTGTTGAATCCTGAAGTTTTAGCCGAGAAGATCAAAAAAAATCTGAAAACTAAAAATTCACTTTTCGAAAAATATTTTGAAAAGCCAAAGTTAGATTTTGATGAAATTTACAATGAGTTTTTAGCCTTGGGTGAAACATTGAAAGACAGAATCGTTGATACGGAAGTGGAATTGAATGAAGCAATTCACGACGGAAAAAACATTTTATTTGAAGGTGCACAGGCTGCAATGTTGGATATTGATTTCGGAACGTACCCTTATGTAACATCATCTTCGCCAACGACAGGTGGAGTTTGTTCTGGAGCTGGAGTTCCACCAACAAGTCTTCAGAACCTAATCGGAGTAGCAAAAGCGTATACAACGAGAGTTGGAAATGGTCCTTTTCCTACAGAACTGAATGACGAGATCGGTGAAGAAATGAGAAAGGTTGGTCACGAATTCGGTGCAACCACTGGTAGACCTAGAAGATGCGGTTGGTTGGATTTAGTTTCATTAAAACATGCAACCATGATCAATGGAATTAACAATTTAGTTATTACCAAACTGGATGTTCTATCTGGAATCTCTCCTTTAAAAATTGCAACAAAGTATAAAACCGAAGACGGTAAAATTATTGATTACTTTACTTCTTCAACAACTAAGTTATATAACTACGAACCAGTTTATGAAGAGTTAGATGGTTGGGAGGAAGATATTACGCACGCCAGAACTTATGATGAACTTCCGGCTAATGCAAAAAAATACATCGAGTTTATTGAGAAACATCTGGGAATCAATGTTTATTTGGTTTCAGTTGGACCAGAAAGAACTCAGAATATTATTCGAAAAGAATTATTTTAATTTTAAACATCCTTTTTCGGAAATAAATAAAGCGAAACCACTCTGCACAGAGTGGTTTTTTGCGTTCAAAAGTTAAAATTATTTTTGTGTTATGTTTTGAATGGTTTCTTTTAATTATTAGCAATTTATTGGCTTTAATTTTGATATAAAATTATCAATAAGAATAATTAAATATAAAACTAATAATCATTAAAGGCGTTTTGCAACTTAACCAATTAAAATAATTTAGTGATGAAAAATCTACTTCAAAACAAAGAATTTCAACTTGATGAAATTCTTTTCGAAAACAGAAACAAAAATTATGGTGCTTATGCTTTAAGAAACGAAGCAGACCGAATTCTAACAAAATCAATGTTCATAGGAATAGGCGTTTTTGCCATGATTGCGATAACTCCATTGTTGATCAACGTTTTTAATGCAACCGATGCACCAATCGAGAAAGAATTACCGCCTCCGTATGTGATTACTCATGTGAATGAACCGCCAGAGGTTGTTCCTGTTACTCCTGTCGCACCTCCAGCAGTTGCTCCAGTAAACACTTTGGATTCCAGAGTTCCCACTCCGACCAGAGATGCTAAGATTGAGAAGGTAATGCCAACACAAACTGATTATGATAAAGCGGTTATCGGAACTCAAGATATCGTCGGAGATCCGCCAATCATAACAACAGTTCCGCCGGTTATTAATGTTGCTCCAACAACTGGTCCGCCAATAACGGCACCAAAACCTGTTGATAATACACCGAAAACAGCGGTAGACGTTCAAGCTAATTTCATGGGCGGAATCAACGTCTTTAGAAATAAAGTCATCAATCAGTTTGATACTTCGGTGATGGACGGAACAGGAGAAGTTGCTAAAACAACTGTTGTTTTCATTGTTGAAAAAGATGGAACCATCAGTGAGGTCAAAGCAACTGGCCCAGATGCTACATTTAATCGGGAAGCCATTAAAACCATTAAATCGGTAAAAGGAAAATGGGTGCCTGCAAAATTAAATGGGGAGAATGTAAGAAGTTACTTCAAGTTCCCAATTTCAATGCAATTTGAATAAAAAACGTTCTATTTAAACCATAACAGACTTATCCACAAAATACCTTGTTTTGTGGATAATTTTATTTTAAGGTAACTCCATCAGATGCAATACTTTAACTTTATTTTAAACTTTACCAATCGTTTGAAAATGATAAAAAAGTGTATTTTTGGGGATTAAATTTTATATAATGGGTAAAATCATAGGAGTTGCTAATCAAAAAGGAGGCGTAGGTAAAACTACAACGGCAGTAAATTTGGCTGCTGCATTGGGAGTTTTAGAAAAAAAGATTCTTTTGATTGATGCAGATCCGCAAGCGAATGCGACTTCTGGTTTAGGGATTGAAGATGCCAATTATTCCACCTATCACTTGCTGGAGCATAGTGTAGAGGTGGAGAAATGCATTCAAAAAACAGCTTCTCCAAATTTGGATATGATCCCATCTCATATTGATTTGGTCGCTGCTGAAATTGAATTGGTCGACCGTGAAAATCGGGAGTACATGCTCAAAAAAGCATTAGCTTCTATTAAAGATAATTACGACTATATCATTATTGATTGTGCACCAAGTTTAGGATTGATCACTGTGAACGCGCTTACTGCGGCAGACTCTGTGATTATTCCAATCCAGTGTGAATATTTTGCATTAGAAGGATTGGGTAAATTATTGAATACCATTAAAAATGTTCAGAAAATCCACAATAAAGATTTAGATATTGAAGGTTTGCTTTTAACCATGTTTGATTCTCGTTTGAGATTATCAAATCAAGTGGTAGAAGAAGTCCACCTGCATTTCCCTGAAATGGTTTTTGAAACAATTATCAGCAGAAATGTTCGTTTAAGTGAAGCGCCAAGTTTTGGTGAGAGTATTTTAAATTACGATGCAGAAAGTAAAGGGGCGATTCAGTATCTTCAATTAGCTGAAGAGGTTTTACTTAAAAATGAAAATTTAATTAATAATTAAGAAATGATTTTCGAGGTTTAATTGTATTTAAACTTTAAAAATCCAGAAAATATTTTAAGAATGAAAGATAAGAAAAGAGCAATGGGACGTGGATTGGGTGCGATATTAAGCGCTGAATCGAAAGCGTCTGTTAACTCCGCCACAGATGAAGGTGCAGACAAGTTTGTCGGTAATATTATGGAGGTCTCTTTAGAAGATATTGATCCGAATGCCACGCAGCCAAGAACCTATTTTGATGAAAAAGCTCTGAATGATCTTGCGCTTTCTATCAAAGCTTTAGGAGTTATCCAGCCCATTACTTTAAGAAAAGAAGGAAACAGATTTGAAATCATTTCTGGAGAAAGACGTTTCCGAGCCAGTAAAATTGCTGGTTTAAAAAGCGTTCCGGCATATATTCGTTTGGTCAATGATCAGGAATTGTTGGAAATGGCTTTGGTTGAAAATATTCAAAGAGAAGATTTAGATGCCATCGAAATTGCCTTAACTTATCAAAGATTATTAGAAGAGATCGGAATGACTCAAGAGAATTTAAGTCAAAGAGTTGGGAAAGAAAGATCTACCATCACCAATTCCATTCGATTATTAAGACTGGATCCTGATTTTCAGAATGCGATCAGGAGTGGTGAGATTTCTGCCGGTCACGGTAGAGCCATCATCAGTATCGAGGATGAGCAAAAACAAAAAGAGCTTTTTGACAAGATTGTTAAACAAGGCCTAAGTGTTCGTCAAACCGAGCAGGAAGCTAATTTGCTGAAAAACCCTAAAGTTGAAGTTAAAAAGGCCAAAACAGAACTTTCTAATAATTTCAAAAGAGTCGAGAAGAGTCTGGCCGATATTTTAGACGTCAAAGTAGAAATAAAATCTGCGGCTAACGGAAAAAAAGGAAAGATCGTTCTGGATTTTAAAAACGAAGAAGAATTAGAACAAATTCTTGCACACTTTAAATAATGCAAAAGTTTACGATTATATTTTTGGTTTTATTTTCAATTTCGACTTTCGCGCAGATCAGTCCGAAAGACACCATTCGTGTTGAAAATTATCCTACAGATTCAGTTAGTACAAAACAAGTTCCGTCTGAAATTGAAGTATTGACCGATATTAAAGAATCTAATGCTCCGGTTAAAGCCATGAAATTCAATCCTACGAAAGCAGGTTTGTATTCAGCAATATTACCTGGATTAGGACAATATTACAATAAAAAGTACTGGAAGATTCCAATCGTTTGGGGCGGAATAGGAACTGGAGTTGGCGTTACACTTTGGAATCAAAAACAGTATAACCGATACAGAGATGCATTTGTGGCCGAACTGAATGGGCAAGAACATGAGTTTTCCAATATTCCTGGCGTGACCAAAGAAGTTTTAGGCCGAACCCAAGATCGAGTCAAAAGACAAAGAGATTATGCCATTGCAATTACAAGTTTGGTTTATATTCTTGGAATCGTAGATGCAGTCGTAGATGCACATTTGTACGAAGGTAGAAAAGATCCTGATTTGGCTTTGAAACCAACCATCATTTTTGATGAATTTGGAAAGGCTAATTCTAAAGCAGGTTTAAGTTTAAGTTATAATTTTTAATAAAATATCGACGCTGCAGCGTTTTGAAATATGAAAATAGCACTGGTTGGTTACGGGAAAATGGGGCATATCATCGATAAGCTTGCGACCAAGAAGGGTCATGAGATCGTTGCTAGACTTAATGAAACGCCGACTGCCGAAAATCTAAACAGCCCAGATGTCGTCATCGAATTCTCGAACCCGGAAGTAGCTTTTAATAATATTAAAATTTGTCTGGAAAATAAGATCCCAGTGATCTGTGGAACGACCGGTTGGTTAGATCAAAAACCGGAGATCGAGGAAATTGCTCTTCAAAATAATACCGCTTTTTTATACGGCTCTAATTTCTCTTTAGGCGTAAATTTATTTTTTGCTTTAAATGAAAAACTTGCCAACTTGATGAAAGATTTTTCTGAATATAATGTCCAGTTAGAAGAAATCCACCATACCCAAAAAAAAGACGCTCCAAGTGGAACAGCCATTTCAATCGCAGAGGGAATTATTAAAAATGATCCTCGATTCGATGCCTGGAAATTGGAAGAAACACAAAATCAAGAACTCGGTATTTTTGCGATCAGAGAAAACGAAGTTCCGGGAACTCACAGCGTTTATTACAAAAGTGACGTCGATGAAATCGAGATCAAACACACCGCTTTTAACAGGAACGGCTTTGCCGTAGGAGCCATCGTTGCCGCGGAGTGGATCATCGGGAAGCAGGGCAACTTCACTATGAATGATGTTCTTTTCAGTAAATAATTACTCTTTACTTATTATGGATCACTCATTACTTTGTAACAATTTTCAAATAAAATAAACTAATAGCGATAAGCATTACAATATGAATTACTTTCTTACTTATTTAATTTACGTATTAATTCTCTCTGTGATCATGGGAGTTTCTACGTGGAAGCTTTTCAAAAAAATGGGTTACAATCCGCTTTTTGCGTTTGTCCCTTTTTACAATTATTTCATTATCCTCAAGGAAACCAACCATTCCAAATGGTGGGCAATACTTTCTTATATCCCAATCATCGGGCCGATAATGATAACGGTTTTCCATGTTTTTTTAATGAAGCATTTCGGCAAAAGATCTTTGATGCAAACTTTGTTAACCATTTTCCTGCCCTTTGTTTATATGGCGGTGGTGAATTATTCCAAAGACACCGAAGTTGAAGTAGAGGAAGATCTATATTTAACAGACGAAGAAAAAGCGGCCAAAAGAAAAGATACTTTCGCTGGCTCTATTACTTTTGCAGTGGTTTTTGCCACGATTATTCACGTATTTTTCACGCAGCCATTTGGGATTCCAACAGGTTCGATGGAAAGAACATTGTTAGTAGGAGATTTCTTATTTGTTAACAAATGGACTTACGGTTTCAGAATGCCAATGAGACCAGTCGCTCTTCCTTTCTTGCAAGGAACCATCATGGATACTGGACAAAAAGGAAATCCTAAAGATGATCCCAAATCCTATGTCGATGCCATAAAACTTCCGTACACCAGACTTTTACAATTAAAGAAACCGCAGAAAAACGATATCGTTGTTTTCAATTATCCACAAGATTCAGTTCATACTGCGATTGACCGAAAAGATCCGTACGTAAAAAGATGTGTCGCTGTTGCCGGTGATGTTCTGGAGATGCGTGCCGGTCGACTTTTCGTCAACGGGAAACCAGAAGTCATTTTGGGCGACCAGCAGAAACAACATAAATATATAGCGACTACCGGAAGTCAGTTGGATATTCCTGCCTTATACAAGATCTACGGCTTTTTGCCGGTTCAGGAAACTCAAACTCAAAATGGTTTCATCTATGATTTCCAGGGATTGACTGATAAAACAGCCAAGGAAATTAGAGAACTTCCACAGATCATTGAACTTAAAGAACATATCTGGGAAAAAGATTCTGCCGCGATTTCGTTTAAAGTGAATGGCGCCAGAGATGCCTACACCAAAAATATCGATACTACACAATCTGTTTTTCCAGTCAACAAAAAATGGAATCAGGATTGGTACGGTCCTTTGCGAATTCCAAAGAAAGGTGATGTGGTTACTTTGAACCAGGAAACTTTGCCAGAATATCAGTGGATCATTTCTGAATATGAGCATCATCATTTAGAAAATAATAACGGAAAGATCTTTATCGATGGCAAAGAAGCTACGCAATATACGATTCAGCAGGATTATTACATGATGATCGGTGACAACCGTGATGCTTCCTTGGATGCACGATTTTTCGGTTTCGTACCAGAGGAAAATATTGTGGGATCGCCTATGTTTACTTGGTTAAGTGTGGAGGGATTGTTCCCGGATAGTGGTTCCACGTATCAGGCGGACAAGAAAGTGCGTTGGGACAGAATGTTTAAAGCAACCAATACTGGCGAATTACATAAAACCTCGTACTGGTGGATCGCCGCGATTATTCTGGTCCTGTTTTTCGGTTGGGATTTCATTATGAAATTATTTAGAAAGAAAGAGAAAGAAGATTAATGTTTTCAGGAGCTTCATCCCGCTTTCCACTATACCTGCCTGCCGGCAGGCAGGTCTTTTTTTCGTCGTTCCTCCTCAAAAAAGGATGCCGTTGCAATCGGGGCTAGGATTCAGGTTGCCCCATAAAAATAAGAGATAGTTGCTTCAGTTGATCCATCATCAAAGCAGTCCTGTTTATTATTTTCAAAATAAAGTTTTATAAAAATGCAGATTCTATTACCTATATTTTATCTTCCGCCAATTTCATGGTTTGCCGTCTTTTTGCAGGATGATGCTGAAATCATTTTCGAACAGTATGAGAATTTTCCGAAGCAAACCTATCGCAATAGAACTAATATTTACGGAGCCAACGGAAAACTCTCTTTGATCATTCCAATGAACCACAATGGAACAAGATTGCTGAAAGAGATCCAAACTTCCACGCGGGAAAAATGGCAACACATCCACTGGAAATCGATAAAAACGGCTTATCAGACTTCGCCTTATTTTGAATATTACGAAGATAAGTTAGAAAAGATTTTTTCTTTTAAAACGGCGTCTCTGGTAGAATTCAATTTAAATGCTTTAAAGATCGTTCAAAAATTACTGAAAACAGAAAAGGCATATTCTTTGAATAACGAGTACTTCAAAGAACCTGAGTATCTCAATTACCGCGATCAATTATCCGCCAAAACAGAAACTAATTTTCAAATGGTAGAGTATTATCAGTCATTTTCTGATAAATTTGGCTATTTGAAAGATTTGTCCATAATTGATCTTCTCTGTAACAAAGGCCCAGAAGCTTTGACCTATATTAAGAATGTCAAAACAAAATAAAAATCAATATGAATAAAATATTAATTGCAGCTTGTTTTATAACAGGCTTTGTTTCTTTTGCGCAAAAAGCAGAAACAGCTTTAGATCCTATGCAGGATAAAAATCTGATGACGTGGTATCATCAGGATTTTGGATCTACCAATATTTACGGTGTCAACACTCAAAATGCTTATAAATATTTAGATTCCAAAGGTTTGAAAATCAAACCGGTAATTGTTGGAGTTTTAGATAGTGGTGTAGATGTTGACCATCCAGGACTCATCAAAAATATGTGGAAGAACGTCAACGAAGTTCCTAACAACGGAAAAGATGATGATGGAAATGGCTACATTGATGATATCCACGGTTGGAATTTCAGTGGTGGAAAAAACGGTGATATCGACATCGACAATATGGAAGTAACTCGGGTTGTTAAAAAATACCAGTCCATTTTTGAAGGACCGAACTCTACAGAGAATAAAGCCAATCAAGCTAAAATGCCTGAAGAATTTGTGATGTACATGAAGTCCAAAGAAATTTTCACTAAAAAAAGTGTCGAAGCCAAACAGAACTACGAGACTTATAAGAGAATTCAGGGAATGATTCCATCGATGATTGCAATGCTGGGTGGCCAGAATCTTACACCAGAAGTAATTTCAGCGATTAAACCAACTACATCAGAGCAGGCAATGGCTGCTTCCGTTTTGGGACAGATCAGCAGAGATCCTTCCGTTATTGGAAAATCACCTGCCGAAGTTCAGAAGTTTTTAGAGGCGCAAATGAAAGAAGCTTTGGATTACTATGAACCACAAGCGACCAAACAATATAATTTGGAGTTCGATCCAAGAGCTTCTATTGTTGGTGATAATTATGATGATTATTCAGAAAAAAAATACGGTAATAATCATTACGAAGGTCCAGATGCACAGCATGGAACTCACGTTGCCGGAATTATTGCAGGTCTTCCGCAAGGAACTGAAGTGCAATATGGAGTAGGTTATAAAACTGCAAAAATAATGACTGTTCGCGCCGTTCCAAATGGTGACGAGAGAGATAAAGATATTGCAAATGCCATTAGATATGCTGTAGACAATGGAGCGAGAATTTTAAATATGAGTTTCGGGAAACCGGTTTCTCCAGGAAAATATGTGGTTTGGGATGCTTTCAAACATGCAGAATCGAAAGGTGTTCTTTTAGTAAAAGCTGCCGGAAACGAAAACGAAGACATCGCAGAAAATGTTTATTTCCCAACTAATTATAAAAATGTCGAGGACGCCAAACCTTTTGTTAACAATATGATTGTTGTTGGTGCATCAACCAACGATAACGAATTTTTACGAGCGAGCTTCTCTAATTATAATCAGAAATTAGTTAACGTGTTTGCGCCAGGCGATAAGATTTATTCTACTGTTCCAAAAGGAAAATACGAATATCTCCAGGGAACATCGATGGCTTCTCCGGTAGTTGCCGGTGCAGCTTCTGTTTTGTTAGCATACATGCCGAATTTGACTCCAGCTCAAATCATCGAAGCATTGGTGAAAACTTCTAATAAATCAACGGTGAATGCCATGATCAGTTCCAACACCAATAACAGATTTGATATGATTTCTGAAGCTGGCGGTGTGATTGATGTAAGAAAGGCGGCAGAATATGCCTATACGAATTTTTATAAAGATTCGAAGGTAAAAGCTTCCACATCAACACCGGTTAAGAAAAAAACGTACAAGAAAAAGCCCGTTTACAAAAAGAAATAGACTTTAAATTAAAACCCGATTGCTCGGGTTTTTTTTTATTTTGGTCCGAATGGCATGGTTTTTTGTACAGATAGAATAATTAATTATACTACTATGAAAAATTTATTATTAGCAGGAATAGTTGGAGCAGCATTAACTGTTTCATGTTCTACAGCCAAAACAGCGCAGTCTAACCGTGCAGAATTTTTGAAATTAAAAGGCGACTGGCAAATTACCAGTGTTAATTATGACAATAATTATAAAGTTAAGCCATTTGATGAAAACGCAGATGCTCAATGTTTCGTTGGAAGTCAGTGGAGATTAATTCCCAATAACTGGACCGGATCTTATACCATCAATGGTGGTGGCGATTGTCCAAGTGTAATTCAACCAATCAAATTCGAAGTATCAAATGGAAATGAATTTAAATTCAAGAAATTGATGGAAGGTTCAAAAGCGAAAGCAGTAACTGCTGGTTATTCTCTTAATTTAGTGAGTCAAACGGCAGATGGATTCAGTTTAGAACAAAACATTCCTTCAGGTGGGGAAAATGTAAGAGTTGTTTACAACTTCGAAAGAACAGGAATGAAATAATACTATTAAAATTAAAATATTAAATAAAAAATTATGAAAATTTTTAACAAAACAAATATCGCAGCTTTGTTTATCTCAGCATCAATGTTGACAATGACAAGTTGTGAAGCTGTAAAAAACTCAAACAATCAACAAAAAGGAACTGTAATCGGAACTGCAGCAGGAGCAATTTTAGGTGGTGTCCTTGGGAATAATTTAGGAAAAGGTAAAAACGCGCCTTTAGGAGCAGTCCTAGGTGGTGTAGTTGGTGGAGTTGCTGGTAACGTTATCGGTAACAAAATGGATAAGCAGGCTAAAGCGATTAAAGAAACTTTGCCAGGTGCAGAAGTTGAAAGAGTAGGTGAAGGAATTAAGGTAACGATGAAAGAAAACATGGTTAACTTCGGTTTTGACTCTTCAGATCTAACTGCTAGTGCAAAAGCAAATCTTGATAAACTGGCTCAAGTTTTAGTAGATAATGTAGACACGAACATTAATATTTATGGCTACACAGATAGTAAAGGAACTGATTCTTACAACCTTTCACTTTCTGATAGAAGAGCTGCAGCTGTGAAAAGCTACCTTGCATCGAAAGGAGTTTCTTCAATGAGAATGAATACAATGGGAATGGGTGAAGCTTCTCCTATTGCATCAAACAGTACCGATGCAGGTAGAGCAGAAAACAGAAGAGTAGAATTTGCAATTACTGCAAATGAAGATATGATTAACGATGCAAAAACTGCTCAGTAAATCAATATAAATATACTGATATAAGATCCGCTTCGGCGGATTTTTTTTATTTAAAATTCACTAATTTTACCGTTGAATTTTATATGAATGATGAAATATTTAAAACTGCTTCGCGTAGAGCAGTGGGTTAAGAATCTCTTTGTTTTTTTACCACTGTTTTTTTCGGGAAACATTACCCATTTTGACTTATTACTAAAAAGCGTTTTTGCTTTTATTGTATTCTCCCTCGTCGCAAGTAGTATTTATATCATCAATGATTATTCAGATATTGAGTCCGATCGGAAACATCCTGAAAAAAAGAACCGTCCCCTTGCAAGTGGTGTAATTTCTAAAGGAACTGCGAAGATTATTTTAATTATTCTCCTGGCTTTAATTGGTGTTGCAGTATTTTTTGCTAAAGATTTTTTACTTGATAATTTGTGGAAATTTGGAACGATTGTAGGCTTTTATTTCGTCATGAATTTAGCGTACACTTTCAAATTAAAACATGTCGCGATTGTAGATGTGATGATCATTTCTATTGGGTTCGTTCTTCGTGTTTTAGCAGGAGGTTACGCCACTGGAATTCTAATTTCACAATGGGCGATCTTACTGACCTTCGTTTTAGCATTGGTTTTAGCAATAGGTAAAAGAAGAGGAGAATTGATTAACGCTCAAATTTCGGGTCGTACAAGAAAATCATTAGATGGCTATAATGTACAGTTTGCCGACATCGCACTTTCAATCAGTTGTGCTTTGGCAATTGTGTGTTATTTAATGTTTACATTATCTCCAGAAGTTCAGCAGCGATTTCATCCTCGCGTTTTTTATACGGTGATCTTTGTTGTTTTTGCTTTTTTACGCTATTTGCAACAGACTTTGGTCTATAACAAAACCGAATCTCCTACCAAAATTATTTATAAGGACAGATACATTCAGGTGACGTTAGTGCTTTGGTTGGCAGCGTTTTTATTACAAATTTATTTTAAGAAATGAAACCAGATTATAAACAGACGGTAACGAACTGGGGAAATTTTCCAGTGGTGGAAAAAGAAATGAAGTCCGAAGACTCGTCTGCGAAAATACAGAAATATATTCGCGATAACCACGACATCATCGCTAGAGGAAACGGCAGATGTTATGGCGATGCAGCCCTTTCCGAAAATATATTTTCGACCAAAAGACTTAATAAGTTTATCAGTTTCGATCGATTAAATGGAATAATTGAATGTGAATCTGGTGTTTTGCTTTCTGATGTTTTAGAGGTCATTGTTCCTCAAGGTTACTTTCTTTTTGTAACTCCAGGTACTAAATTTATTACTGTTGGTGGTGCAATCGCTTCTGATGTTCATGGTAAAAATCATCATGCAGAAGGTTGTTTTTCAGAGTACGTTATTGAATTTTCTTTAATGAATGAAAAAGGAGAGATCCTGGCCTGTTCAAAAACTGAAAACGCGGATAAGTTCTGGTCCACAATTGGTGGAATGGGCTTAACCGGAATTATTCTTTCCGCTAAATTCAAATTAAAAAATATTGAAAGCTCTTATATTCGTCAGGAAAGCATCAAAGCTGAAAATTTAGATGAGATTTTTAAATTATTTGCCGAAAGTGAATCCTGGACTTATAATGTTGCTTGGATCGATTGTCTTCAAAAAGATAAAAATTTAGGAAGAAGCATCATGATGCGTGGCGAACATGCCTTTAAGCATGAATTACCAAAAAAATTACAGGATAATCCTTTGCTGGTCAAGAAAAACACCAGTCCTTCAATTCCTTTCTATTTTCCAAATTTTGTACTAAATAATTTAACCGTTAAATTATTCAACTTTTTATATTACAGTAAACAGACTAAGAAGGAAGTTAAAAACTTTGTTCATTATGAATCATTTTTTTATCCATTAGATATTGTAAATGATTGGAACAGAATTTATGGTAAAAGTGGTTTTATTCAATATCAAATGGTGATTCCAAAGGAGAAAGGCAAAGAAGGAATGAAAAGAATTCTGGAGACCATTGCCAAAAGTGGAAACGGATCTTTTCTTGCGGTTTTAAAATTGTTCGGTAAAGACAATCCCGAAGCATACAACTCCTTCCCGATGGAAGGTTATACGTTGGCATTGGATTTTAAAGTCAATAAGAAACTGAAAAAGTTAGTGGCTCAACTTGACGATATCGTAGAAGAATTTGGCGGCAGAATTTATTTAACCAAAGATTCGATGAGTAAATCATCATTGACCAACTATCTGCAAAATGTTCAAAACCCGAAATTTATTTCAATGCAGCAAAAGAGAATTCAAAATAATTAATCTTCTTGAGATAATCCCATTCAGAAATTATACCATAAATTATGATCGTTTTAGGAAGCAATTCAGAGGTTGCACAGGCATTTGTTGAGAAGACTTTAAGTGCGGGTGAGAAATTTTCGAAAATATATCTCTTCACTTCAAATAAAGAAACCACAGAGAAATTTGCGAAACATTTGGAGGTGAAATATGTTCAGCAATCAGAGATTATTGACCTCGATTTATTGAAACCGATTGACTACACTACTTTTGATGAAATAGATTCTGAACTCCTTTTTTGCGCCACAGGATATCTTGGTGAAGGGACAGAAGAAGGACTGTATGACAACAAAAATACGGAGAAAATCATCGATGTTAATTACGGAAAATTAGTTCCTGTTCTTAATTTTTTCGCCAATAAAATGGAGAGGCAAAGATCTGGAACGATGATCGTTCTTTCGTCTGTTGCAGGAGAACGCGGACGGCAAAGCAATTTTATTTATGGAAGTGCAAAAGCGGGTTTAACAGCTTTCCTAAGTGGATTAAGAAATTATCTGTTCAGTAAGAAAGTTCATGTGCTCACGGTGAAGCCTGGATTTATGGAAACGAAAATGACAGAAGGTTTGCCACTCAATCCTAAATTAACAGCAAGCCCAAAACAAGCTGCTGAAGGAATATATAACGCGTATAAAAGTAAGAAAAACGTCGTTTATGTTCTGCCAGTTTGGAGCGTCATTATGTTGATTATCAGAAATATTCCAGAATTTATTTTTAAAAAATTAAAACTTTAAAACTTTAACATTTTAATTTGTAGTTTACCGAGAATAAATATTGAATTTTTAAGAAGATGAAAAAATTATATTGCTTTGATTTTGATGGAACTTTAACCTACAAAGACACCATGTTTTTGTATCTTAAATTCTATAATGCTTCGAAATTCCGAATTCAGTTTATTAAACATATTCCACTTTTTACTTTACTTAAATTAAATCTTTTAGATGCAGAGAAAGTGAAAAAAAGTTTTATTTCGTCGATTCTTAAAGGTCAGAGTAAAGCAAAAATTGAAAAAAAAGCACAAGAATTTTTTGAGCAATATTATCCAGAGATCTTTCGGGAGAATGCTTTAGATTTTATTAAAAATATTGATTATTCACAGACAGATTGCTACATCGTTTCCGCCTCCTTGGATATTTGGGTAAAACCTTTTGCCGAAAAATTTAAAATGAATCTGATAGCCACAAAAGCAGAGTTCAAAAATGAGGTCTTTACTGGAAATTTCGTTGGAAAAAATTGTAATGGACCCGAGAAAGTGAATAGAATAAAAGAAGAGATTTCTGGCAAAAAATTCGATAAAGCCATCGCTTTCGGCGATACTTCTGGCGATCAACAAATGTTGGATTGGGCAAATGAAGGTCAGTTTAAATTTTTTCATTAATTTTAAACTCTGAAAAAATCTAAAAAAGTAAAAGTAAAAATGAATAAAATTTATTTGGATAATGCTGCGACTACGCCGCTATCTGAGGAGGTTATTGATGCAATGGTCGGTGTGTTAAAAAACAATTATGGGAATCCATCTTCCACACACAGTCTTGGTCAAGAGGCTAAAATACTCATCGAAAATGTAAGAAGAGATGTTGCTGAGTATCTGAAAGTAAGTCCGGCTGAAATTATTTTCACGTCTTGCGGAACAGAATCCAATAATATGATTATAAAATCGTGTGTTGATCATTTGGCTGTGGAGCGGATTATTTCGTCACCTCTTGAGCACAAATGTGTGGCAGAAACGGTTATGGACATGAAGAAACGAAGAGGAGTAGAAGTTGCTTATCTTCGTCCTGATAAAAAAGGAGATTTTAGTTTAGAGCAATTAGAAAAACTTTTGAAAAGTTCTGACAAGAAGACTTTGGTAACCCTAATGCACGCCAATAACGAGATCGGAAATCTTATTGACATCAAAAAAATTGCGCAATTGTGCAAAGAAAATAATGCTTTGTTCCATTCTGATACCGTTCAATCAATGGCTCACATGGATTTAGATTTTTCTGATATTCCAGTAGATTTTGCCTCTTGCAGTGCTCATAAATTCCACGGTCCAAAAGGAAGCGGTTTTGCTTTCATTAGAAAAGCCTCAGGATTAAAGGGAATTATCACTGGCGGTCCACAGGAAAGAAGTCTGAGAGCAGGTACAGAAAACGTTTGCGGAATCGTAGGTTTAGGAAAAGCTTTGGAAATCTATCTGAAAAATATGGATATTTACGCTAATCATATTAAAGATATCAAACAATACACAACTGATCAACTTTCGCAAAAAATTGCAGGAGTTAAATTCAACGGGAGAAGTGCTGAAATGGACAATAGTTTATATACGGTCCTAAGCGTTTTACTGCCTTTCAAAGACCCGATGATCGGCTTAAAGTTAGATATGAAGGGAATAGCGATTTCTCAGGGAAGCGCCTGTTCGTCTGGAGCGTCTAAACCTTCAATGGTAATGATGATGGTCGTCGATGAAGAAGAGATGGATCAAACAACACCTCTAAGAGTTTCTTTCAGCCACTTTACAACCAAAGAAGATATTGATGCTTTAGTCAATGCGGTAGAAGAAATAGCTGAAAGTTTTCAAATAGAAAAAGTAAATGTTGAACATAGATAGACAAAAGGGTAAATTAGCAAGAATATTGTAAATTTGTAGACTCAAAATTAATTTAAAAATTACATAAAAATGGCATTAGAAATTACAGATCAATCATTTCAGGAAATGGTTTTGAATTCAGATAAACCGGTATTGGTAGATTTTTGGGCAGTATGGTGTGGACCGTGTAGAACACTTGGACCAATTATCGAAGAAGTAGCGACTGATTTCGAAGGAAAAGCAATCGTAGGAAAAGTAGATGTAGATAACAACCAGCAGGTTTCTGTGGACTACGGAATTAGAAATATTCCTACTGTTTTAATTTTCAAAAACGGAGAAGTGGTAGATAAAATTGTCGGTGTAGCTTCAAAAGAAGTGATCGCTGAAAAATTATCAGCACATTTATAAAAATAAATTGCTTGAAAATGAGTGCTTTCCTGATTAGGAGAGCATTTTTTTTGAATATTGTTTGTAGTGTACGATAAAATATGTACTTTTGCACTCACCAAAAAGAAAGACGTTCTTTAGAAACTAAGACAACACGATAACTCAATTGATTAGAGCATCACCAAGTCACCTCCGTAAGAGTTGATGAATCGAGTTCAAGTCAAAATTGGTTTTATCAAAGCATAAAAAAGATCCGGTAGTTCAGCTGGTTAGAATGCCGCCCTGTCACGGCGGAGGTCGCGGGTTCGAATCCCGTCCGGATCGCTTTTTTATAAATTACTACTAATTTGTAAAATGCACTATAAAAGTTTATCAATACTTTTTCAAAAAAATTGATCCGGTAGTTCAGCTGGTTAGAATGCCGCCCTGTCACGGCGGAGGTCGCGGGTTCGAATCCCGTCCGGATCGCTAATCTCTCAAATAATTTTTGAGAGATTTTTTTTTTGATGTGATTTTACGTTTACATACTTTATTCCGCAAGCTTAGATATTTACTACAAAGGTTTTTCGACTGATGTAGAGAAGCGTCTGGAATACTATTTAAATTCAAAACATAAATTTACTTCTCAAACTAAAGATTGGGTGATTGTGTATGTTCAACAATTTGAGGAAAAAGAAGCAGCTTTGAAAGAAGAAAAAAGATTAAAGAAACTCAATCGTAAATCTATAGAGAATTTGATTGGTTAGAATGCAGATCTGTCATCTCGTCAGCTGCTGACGAGACGGGTTCGAATCCTCTCGTTTCTGGAACGAGACAAATCTCTCAAATCATTTTGAGAGATTTTTTTTTGATGAGATTTTACGTTTACATACTTTATTCTGCAAGCTTAGATATTTACTACAAAGGTTTTTCGACTGATGTAGAGACGCGTCTGGAATATCATTTAAATTCAAAACATAAATTTACTTCCCAAACTACAGATTGGGTGATTGTGTATGTTCAACAATTTGCTGAAAAAGAAGCAGCTTTGAAAGAAGAAAAAAGATTAAAGAAACTAAACCGTAAATCCATAGAAAATTGATTGGTTAGAATGCCGATCTGTAATCTCGTCAGCAGCTGACGAGACGGGTTCGAATCCTCTCGTTTTTGGAACGAGACCAATCTCTCAAATTATTTTTGAGAGATTTTTTTTTAATGAAATTTTACGTTTACATACTTTATTCCGCAAGATTAGATGTTTACTACAAAGGTTTTTCAACTGATGTAGAAAAGCGTTTGGATTACCATTTAAATTCAAAACATAAATTTACTTCTCAAACAAAAGATTGGGTGATTATGTATGTTCAAGAATTTGCTGAAAAAGAAGCAGCTTTGAAAGAAGAAAAAAGATTAAAGAAACTAAACCGTAAATCCATAGAAAAATTGATTGGTTAGAATGCCGCTGTGTCATCTCGTCAGCAGCTGACGAGACGGGTTCGAATCCTCTCGTTTTTATAAGGAGACAAATCTCTCAAATTATTTTGGGAGATTTTTTTTAATGAAATTTTACGTTTACACCCTTTCCTTTTATTTAATTCACTTCTTCAGAAACTTGGGAAATTAAAATTAACACTAATTTTTCTCAGCAATTTTCTTTTTCCTAAATTTATTAATTCCTGGTTTCTGAGTGTCGAATTAAGAAATGTTATCATTTATCATCCTCATTTATTTTGATTAGTACAAGAAAAATGGTAATATTGTTAAGCAACATTATTTAATAATCTATTTAAAAATACATCTATGAAACCCAGTGTTATTTCAATTGTTCTCGGTGGAGGAAGAGGCGCCAGGTTAGCTCCTTTAACCAATACAAGATCCAAACCGGCAGTTCCGATTGCAGGAAAGTACAGGTTAGTTGATATCCCTATTTCCAACTGTCTTAATTCTGGTTTTAACCGTATTCTGGTGCTGACGCAGTTCAATTCTGCATCCCTGAATTCTCATATTAAAAATTCATTTCACTTCGATATTTTCAGCAAAGGTTTTGTGGATATTTTGGCAGCGGAACAAAACATAGAAAGTGATGCTTGGTATCAAGGTACCGCAGATGCCGTGAGACAATCCATGAAACATTTGGATAAATACGATTACGAATATATTCTAATCCTTTCTGGCGATCAGTTGTATCAAATGGATTTCCGTGAAATGATCGACTTTCACTGTAAGAACAAAGGCGATATTACCATTGCTACGATTCCAGTAAATGCGCATGATGCTACAGGATTCGGTATTTTAAAATCTGATGAAGAAGGGAATATTACATCATTTATTGAAAAACCTTCTGGTGAAGCTTTAAATGATTGGAAATCTGAAGTTTCTGAAAAAAATAAAGGTGAGGGAAAAGAATATCTTGCCTCCATGGGAATCTACGTTTTCAACAAAAGTGGCTTGAAAAAGATGTTTGATGAAGATGCTGGTGATGATTTTGGTGGAGAATTAATTCCAAACGGGATTGGAAAATATAAAACATTAAGTTTTCAATATGATGGCTATTGGACCGACATAGGAACAATACAGTCATTTTTTGATGCTAATTTAGATTTAACAACTGATTTTCCTAAGTTTAACTTGTTCAGTAAATCTCCTATTTATACAAGAGCGAGAATGCTGCCACCTTCTAAGATTTTGGGATCGTACGTTAGTAAAGCAGTATTTGGTGATGGCTGTATTATAATGGCTGATAAAATTGAAAATTCAATTGTAGGAAACAGAAGCCGTGTAGATCGAGGAAGTACCATCATGAATTCGTATATGATGGGTGCTGATTTTTATCAGGACACCAAGGAAATTGTATCGAATGACAATAGCGGAACTCCTAATTTGGGTGTTGGTAAATATTGTTATATCGAACGCGCCATTCTTGATAAAAATTGTAGAATCGGCGACAATGTAAGAATCATTGGTGGCCAACATTTACCAGATGGCGATTTTGACAGCCACTCCATTAAAGATGGGATCGTCATTGTAAAAAAGAATGCCGTCATCACAGCAGGAACTCAGATTCCTTAAAACATTTACTTTCAAATAAACAAGCACGGCAGTATTTTTACTGCCGTGTTTTTTTTGCGCGTCTTTTTCCCTATTTTTGCCGCATGCGTTGGTTAAAATTTGGAATCATTATCGTTTTATTTTTCGGAGTAGTTTATGCTGTTTCAATGACTTTTGTGGATGAAAATAAAAGCTTCACTATTGAAAAAGAAATTAATTATCCGATTGATAAAGTGTATCCACAGTTCAGCAATTTGCAAAACTTTACAAGATGGAATGCGTTCTTTTCAGAGAATAAAAATATGACAGTGCAGTACTATACTCCTTACGAAGGTAAAGGAAGTGCGATGAGTTATCGCGATAAAAAGGACAATGATATTTTCGGCGATCTATTTATTCGATATGAAAATCCAGAAAAGACTTTGAAATTACAGTTATTCGAAGGTCAAAAAAATATGCCTTACGCCATCGATCTTAAGTTTGTTCCGCAAAACGATAAAACAAAAGTGATCTGGTTCATTCATACTCCGAAACAGACTTTTTTTAAGCGGTCGTTAAATTTAATTTCGGAAGACTTTTGGGTAAACAATATCGACCAAAGTATGAAAAATCTTTATCAAATCTTAGGGAACAAAGTAGATAAAGAAATGCAGCGTGAAAGCATTAAATTTGATTCTCTGATGGTCGAGAATGAAGAAAGTCAATTGCTTTTAGGAATTAATGTTACTACGAAAAATGTAAAGGATGCTCTTTTTAAAAATATTGTGGTGAATCATAATAAAGTCTCAAACTACATTAAAATGGATTTGGGCAAAAGAGAGGACGAATATGGCGAACCGGTATTAATTACCGACGCTGATAATTTTAAAGATAAAGAAGTCTCTTACTTTTACGGAATCCCAGTTTCTAAGAAAGAAGGTATTACCGATAATAATTTCAGTTTTAGAACGATCAATAGTTCTACGTATTATGTTATTTTTTATGACGGTAATTATGCGGGAAGAGTGAAGGCAATTCAGCAACTTTTAACAAAAGCAAAAAAAGATACTATGCGAATTGGTGATTTGCAGCAGACTTTTTTAGAAGAGCCAACATCTGATTCTAAAACGGTTATGAAATTATCGCTGCCGGTTTACAAATAATTTGCAGCAATCGTCTTTTTAACCTTTTTTTGGCTTTAGTACCTCACTTATTTTTGTTAAATTTGGTCTTTAAATAAAAATAAACAGATAATTTGTAAATAATGGACAAATTTTCATTCCTAAACGCTGCTCATTCGCAGTTAATAGAAGACTTATATCAACAATATTTAAAATTCCCTGACTCGGTAGAACCTTCCTGGAAATCATTTTTTCAGGGATTTGATTTTGCTTTAGAGGGATATGGTGATGATTTTAGGGAAAATTCTGAATCATCAAAGGTTTCGGCGCCGGTGCAGTTAGCGAATCAAGCTTCTGCAAATGGTCAGATTCCGGAAGATATTCAAAAAGAGTTTCAGGTTCTTAATCTGATCGAAGCCTACAGACATCGTGGACATCTTTTCACCAACACCAATCCGGTACGTGAAAATAGACATTTCGAACCTACTTTAGATATTGAAAACTTTGGGTTAACCAAAGCAGATCTCTCCCGTAAATTTAATTCTGCCACTACTACTGGCTTAGCTACCGCGGTAACTTTACAAGAACTTATTGCCCATCTCGATAAGATTTATTGCAAATCAATCGGTGTGGAATATATGCACATTAATAATGTTGCTGAGCGTAAATTCATTAGAGAATGGTTGCAGGTTAATGAAAATCATCCTCGCTTAAATGCGGATGAGAAGATAGAGATTTTAGAAAAACTGAATCAAGCAGTTGCATTTGAAAATTATCTTCATACCAAATTTGTTGGACAAAAAAGATTTTCTCTTGAAGGAGGGGAATCTTTAATTCCTGCCTTAGATCAATTAATTACCCGTTCTTCACACTTGGGAGTAGACGAGGTTGTTCTGGGAATGGCGCACAGAGGAAGATTAAATGTATTGACCAATATTTTTGGAAAGTCATATAAACAGATTTTCTCAGAATTTGAAGGTAAAGAATTTGAAGAAGATGTATTCTCGGGTGACGTAAAATACCACTTAGGCTCTTCCAAGAAAATAAAAACAGCGAATGGACAAGAGGTTTCAATCAATTTGACGCCAAATCCATCGCACTTAGAAACTGTTGCTGCTTTGGTAGAAGGTATTTGTCGAGCGAAAGTTGACGATACTTATAAAGATTTCAAAAAAGTTTTACCAATCATTATTCATGGTGATGGTGCAATTGCTGGACAAGGCATCGTTTACGAAGTTGCACAAATGATGACTTTGGAAGGTTATAGAACGGGTGGAACAATTCACATTGTGGTGAATAATCAAGTTTCGTTTACAACCAATTTCTTAGATGCACGCTCGTCGGTTTATTGTACAGATGTTGCGAAAGTAACTGAATCTCCAGTAATGCATGTGAATGCAGATGATGTAGAAGCAGTGGTACATGCAGTTCGATTTGCCGCAGATTTCCGCGCAGAATTTGGTAAAGACGTTTATCTTGATCTTTTAGGATATAGAAAATATGGGCATAATGAAGGTGATGAGCCGAGATTTACGCAACCCAACTTATATAAAAAGATTTCTAAACATTCCAATCCGAGAGAGATTTATAAGGAACAACTCATGCAAGAAGGAGTTCTTTCTGCTGATGTTCTGAAAGACATGGAAGTTTCCTTCAAAAAACTTTTAGATGCTGATTATGATGCTTCAAAAGAAATTGAAAAGAATACGATGGATCTTTTCATGGCGAGCTATTGGAAAGATTTACCAATGTCCCCAAAAGGTGCAGTTTTAAATCCTGTTAATACTCAATTTGATGCTAAGAAATTAAAGGAACTGGCGATTAAAATGTCAACCTTGCCGACGGATAAAAAATTCATTAGTAAAGTAACCCGTCTTTTTGAGAACAGAATCAAATCGATTGAAGGAAATACGATTGATTGGGCACTTGGTGAGTGGTTAGCCTATGCTACTTTGCTTACTGAAGGAAATAATATCAGAATTTCTGGAGAAGATGTAGAAAGAGGAACATTCTCTCACCGTCATGCTTTAGTAAAAACTGAAGATACAGAAGAAGAGTACATACCATTAAGACACATCAGCGATAATCGTTTCGATATCTATAACTCGCATCTTTCTGAGTATGGTGTTCTTGGTTTTGATTATGGTTATGCCATGGCCTCGCCAAATACGTTAACTATTTGGGAAGCACAGTTTGGAGATTTCGTTAATGGTGCACAGATCATCATCGACCAGTATTTGGTTGCTGCAGAAGAAAAATGGAAAATTCAAGCCGGTTTGGTGATGTTACTTCCGCATGGTTATGAAGGACAGGGTGCAGAACACTCTTCGGCAAGATTAGAAAGATTCTTAGGACTTTGTGCCAATGAAAATATGGTGGTTGCCAATGCGACAACTCCTGCAAATTACTTTCATTTGTTAAGAAGACAAATGAAATGGAATTTCAGAAAACCATTAATTGTAATGACCCCAAAATCGTTATTGCGTCATCCAAAGGTAATTTCAACCATTGAAGATTTGGCAACCGGAGAATTCCAGCCGATTATTGATGATGCAACTGCAAAAGCGGAAAAGATTGAAAAATTAGTTATTTGTTCAGGTAAAATTTATTATGAACTTTTAGCTAAAAAAGAAGAATTGAATTGTGAAAATATTGCCTTGGTCAGAATGGAACAAATGTATCCACTTCAACAAGACAAAATAAATGAAGTTTTCGAGAAATACAGCAACAGAAAACAATTGCTTTGGGTTCAGGAAGAACCAGAGAATATGGGAGCTTGGGGTTATATCTTAAGAAATTTCAGAGATACAGGAATTCAGGTTATTGCTCCAGTACCAAGTGGTTCACCTGCACCAGGAAGCCATAAGATGTTTGAAAATAATCAGAACAGCGTGATCAACAGAGTATTTGATAGAGATGATGCGCCAACAAAAAGACCTGTTACGGCTTAGTAAAAAATAGTAATTATAATTAAAAAAATAAAAAATATATCCGATGTCAATATTAGAAATGAAAGTCCCTTCTCCGGGAGAATCCATCACAGAAGTTGAAATCGCGACGTGGTTAGTTAAAGACGGCGATTATGTAGAAAAGGATCAACCCATCGCAGAAGTAGATTCTGATAAAGCAACTCTTGAATTACCTGCTGAAGAAAGCGGAACCATCACGCTAAAAGCGGAAGAAGGTGAAGTGGTAGAAGTAGGACAAGTGGTATGTTTAATTGATACTTCAGCTGCAAAACCTGAAGGAGATTCAGCTCCTGCTGCAACAGCAGATGTAAAGGCAGCAGAACCTGCTAAAGTAGAAGCTCCAAAAGTTGAAGCGAAACCTGCCGCAACTTATGCAACGGGAACACCTTCTCCAGCGGCTAAGAAAATTTTAGATGAAAAAGGAGTTAGTGCTTCTCAAGTAAGCGGTTCCGGGAAAGATGGTCGTATTACTAAACAAGACGCTGATTTTGCCTCAGTTCCAGCAATGGGATCGACTACTGCAACAAGCGGATCAAGAGGTTCCAGCACCACTAAACTTTCCGTACTAAGAAGAAAAGTTGCTGCAAGATTAGTACAGGTGAAAAATGAAACTGCGATGTTGACTACTTTTAACGAAGTGGATATGTCGGAGATTTTCAGAATTAGAAAGCTATACAAAGAAGAATTTGCACAGAAACACGGCGTTGGATTAGGATTTATGTCTTTCTTCACCAAAGCGGTAACAAGAGCATTGAAATTATATCCAGATGTGAACGCTTCTATTGACGGCGATTACAAAATTAATTATGACTTCTGCGATATTTCAGTAGCGGTATCAGGTCCAAAAGGATTGATGGTTCCGGTTTTAAGAAATGCAGAAGACATGTCTTTCAGAGGTGTTGAAAGCAATATTAAATCTTTAGCAGAAAAAGTAAGAGACGGAAAAATTACCGTAGATGAAATGACAGGTGGAACATTTACCTTGACCAATGGTGGAACTTTCGGATCCATGATGTCAACGCCAATTATCAACCCGCCACAATCTGCGATTTTAGGAATGCATAACATTCTTCAAAGACCGATGGCTATTGACGGACAAGTAGTAATTCGTCCTATGATGTATGTGGCTTTGTCTTATGACCATAGAATTATCGATGGTAAAGAATCTGTAGGATTCTTAGTTGCTGTAAAAGAAGCAATTGACAATCCAGTTGAGCATTTATTGGGAGGAGATGAAAGAAAAGGATTGGAACTTTAATTCCAATTAAAGATTTTCACTAATTATATCAATCCCGTCTATAAAGGCGGGATTTTTGTATTGACTTTATTAAAATTTTGATATGTTTTCAACCACTACTTCCGATATTAAAGTTTCCGTTATTCCACAATATGATACCAAGAATAGTTTCCCGGCGGAAAACCGTTTTGTCTTTCGATACAATATTACCATTGAAAACTTAGGTCGAGATGCGGTACAATTGTTACGAAGAAAATGGTTGATCTTTGATCTGGGTTTTGGTTTTACCGAAGTTGCGGGCGAAGGCGTTATTGGTTTGACTCCGACCATTGAACCTGGTGATAATTTCACCTACTTTTCAAATGTCTTACTTCGCTCTGGAGTGGGAAATATGTCAGGATTATTTTTCTGTAAGAATCTACTTACCAAAGAAATGTTAGAGATTGAAGTTCCTAAATTCAATTTGGTTGCCGAAGTGTTAAGTAACTAAATCAGTTGTAAATTGGCGTTATTTTTTTTGGGCAACTTCATCCGCCTTCCGTTCCCGCTATTTTTTCCACCGCTAATTGGCCTGCCTAAAAAATGAGCTCCACTCAAGTCGGGTTGCGAGGTAGTTATTATATCAATCGATGTTTTAATTTTAAACTTTCGTACAAAATTAATCTTACAAAATTTTTAAATTCTTTTTCATCACCTCCTGAACTTCGTCATTTCTGGTGAGCATCATTTGATTAAAACCCAGTAAAGAAATCTTCGCACATACTTCAGCATCAGCGCCAGCCCGGTGATGATTGAATTGAATATTATGTTGCTCGGCTAAACTCTTCAGTCCATATTTGGGCAAACCTTTCCACGATTTTTTAGCGATCGAGATACTGCACAAATAATTCATTTTGGGTTTAAAGAATCCATAGTGATCTAAACAACTTCTTAATACGCCAGCATCAAAACCTGCATTATGAGCGATCATTAAATTGCCGTACATTAAAGCTTCAGCTTCATGCCAGATCTCATCAAACGTTGGAGCATCCTGAACGTCTTTCGGAGTAATTCCGTGAACGGCGATATTATAGGGATTAAAATACGGATAGCTCGGAGGTTTAATCAGCCAGGTTTTCGTAGAAACAATTTCGCCATTTTCAACCACACAAATTCCCATCTCACAAGCAGAATTTCTATCTGACGTGGCTGTTTCAAAGTCAATAGCGCAGAAATCAATCATTGTACTTTATCATTTTTTTGATACTTCAAAAGTATTATCTTATTTTAATATTTTTTTCATTTCATCCACGAATTCTGCATAATTAATCAAATCATCGTGGGTAGCGCCAGAAATTTCGATAAATTTCTTTTTAATTTTAGGTTGTGTTTTTTTGAAAATTTCGAATAATTTCTTACCTGATCTTATCGGAACTACATTGTCTTTTGTTCCATGAAAATGGTAGAGCGGCACTTCGACTTTAGCTATATTTTCATTGGATAAAAAATGATAGGTCATGGTTGGGGAAACTTTGTCAGTAACTTGTTTTGGCAGCCAACGGTTAACAATGTCCTGTAAATTAAAAAATGTAGCTTCTAAGATTACTGCTTTAGGCTGATTATCGGCCGCAACTTTCACTGCAAAAGATCCACCCAAACTACGTCCGTAAACAATTACTTTTTCTTCGCTATAATATTCCTTTGCATAATCATAGAAAAACTGAGCGTCAGAATAAAGATAATCTTCATTTCTGGGACCAGAACTTTTTCCGTATCCACGATAGTCCATAACCAGAACATCATAACCAAAGTTGGTATATTCATTTGCAATTTTCCCCCAACGATGGAGATTGTCAGCGTTCCCGTGAAAATAAACGATGACGCCTTTAGGATTTTCAATTTTAAAATGAAGCACATTAATTATTCCTTCAAATGGGGTTTCCCAGAAATACTCTTCAAATTCTACCTTGAAATCAAACTCATGGTCTTTTTGCAAAATAATCGGCAAAAAAACAACTTTCTCCTGCAAGTATTGAAGCAATCTACTCATTTATCGTTCTGAAATGGGTTCCTTTCTGGTAATTAATATCTTGTCAACACGCTGTCTGTCCTTGTCAATAATTTCCAATTCCAGATCATCTATTTTTATCTTATCTCCAATTTCGGTAGAACCTTGATGTTCATTGAGGAAAAAACCAACCAATGTGGTATAGTTATCCTTATTATCAAATTCATATTCCAACTGAAAATATTTAATAAACTCCACGATTGGAAATTGTGCATCGGCAAGCCAGGTATTTTCGCTTCGTTGGGTGATTCTATAGTCAAAGTTTTCATTGGTAGCAGTGTTTCCCACCAATGCATCTAAAACATCATGCATGGTGATGATTCCAACGGTATTACCATATTCATCGATGACAACACCATAATGATTTTTTTCTTTTTTGAAAATTTCCAATACTTTGTAGGCATAATAATTTTCATTAAGATAAACTGGTTGCCTCAAATATTTTTTCAAATCAAAATTTACAGGATCTTCGATAGGGAAAATATCTTTCAGCATTACAATTCCCGCAATATCATCCAGGCTATTTCCTGTTGTAACTGGATAAGCGTTGTGTTTTTCGATTTTTATTTTCTGTAGAATTTCTTCTAAAGGATCATTAATATTGAACGATGTTATGGCAGTTCTGTGCGTCAAAAGAGTATTGATTTTTCGGTCTCCTAATTCAAAAACACGTTCTACAATATTTTGTTCAATTTCATCGATCTCTCCTTCCAAGGCGCTTTCTCTTACGATTGATTTTATTTCTTCTTCACTGATAATGCTGTCTGAGGTGTTTTTTATTCCCAATACCTTCAACAACACATTATTGGAGGTGGTAAGCAGTAAAACAAATGGTGAGGTTATTTTAGATAAAATATCCATCGGTTTTGCGAGCAATATAATAATTCGCTCCGGAAAAGTCATTGCAATTCTTTTCGGTAAAAGTTCTCCTAATAAAATAGAGAGGTAGGTAATAAAAATAACAATTCCGATGGTTGACAAAGGTTTGGAATAAGGCTGAATGATTGCGAATTGATCTAAAAAGCCTTTAAAATCATTCGTAAGGTTTTCACCGGAATAAACTCCCAGCAAAATTCCGATTAAGGTGATTCCGATTTGTACGGTCGATAAAAATTTGGTTGGATTTTCTGAAAGCTCTACAGCTTTTTTAGCAGATGTATTTCCTCTTCTGGCAGAGTTTTCTAATTTAAATTTACGGGATGATACGAGTGACATTTCCGACATTGCAAACACTCCATTAAGTAGAACGAGTAAAATAATGATCAATAATTCCATTAAAATCTTTTAATTACCACAAAGATAATTTTTTTGATGGTATCAAAGAATTTTTATTTCCTGTGAGAATAGCCTAAACTTGTTGTTTCAGCGTCGATGAAAACTTTCCTTTCGTCGAATATTTCTTCCATGACCCGGTGGTATTCTTCGAACTGATGGATGTCGATGTGGCCAGCTCTTAAGATCACATAAAGTCTCGAGAGGTCAGGATTAATCTCTGAAAGATCGATGGCAGTGTTGATGGGAACCAGTCGGTCATCGCTACCATGAATAATTTTAATGGGACACCGTACATTTTTTAAATACTGAAAAGTTGGAATGTTATATCTTAGGAATGGTTTTGCGGGCATGAAGGGTAAGTAGCGGTGAATCGTTCTCAGTAATGAATACAGAGGTGAAGTAAGAATCAGCAATCGAGGATTGTTTTTCGAAGCGAGTCGTGCTGCAAAACCAGACCCAAGTGAACGTCCGTACACAACTATTTTATCTTCTCTAAATTCTTTTTTTACAATATTATAAATGAATTGGGAATCACGCTTCATGGCTTCAACCGTTCTTTTGCCAGTACTTTTTCCAAATCCGCGGTAATCCATCATCACTACTTCATAACCTAGTCGTGTAAAATCGATGGCAAATTTCCCCCAACCTTTGATACTTTTTGTATTCCCTTTCAAATAAATGACGACCCCTTTTGGATCATCAACCTGAAAATGAAGGTAACTGATATGTGCACCTTTTTCAGTTTCAACAAATTTCTCTTCCGCTTTCAAATGATCATAAGCGAATTTAAAATCTGCTGGAAGTTTTTCTGGCTGAAAGAAAAATTTATGCTGGAAAAAATAGATGAGAATTCCTATAACAAGAATGATCACCACGATGACAGAAATGATAAAGTAGATATCTATATTCATAGCATAAATTTAGATAATTATACCCCAAACAAGATGGAAAGAATAGAAAATTTTTAAAGGAAATTTTTAAAAACCAACCATTTCGCTTCGTAGAAATCGGTGATCTGATTTTTTTGACGAAGTTTTAGCGTTTGTGGAATCTGTCCGTAAAAAGAAAAATGCGCACAAATTACAGCCCAAAAATGGGATAGTCCATTTTTATAACCAAAGTAAATTCCAGCAAATCCGTCTAAAATCATTCTGAAGAGAACCAGAAAGATTCCATTGAGCAAAGGCATGTTTTTTAAAATCATGGAAAGATTATTCCGCATATTCAAAAAAGTCTTTTGCGGGCTTTGTTTATTTAAGGTGCCGCCTCCGACATGATAAACTGTTGATTTTCCAGTGTAAAATATTTTCTTGCCCGAGTTTTTTAAACGCCAGCACAAATCAATTTCTTCCTGATGCGCAAAGAATCTTGCATCAAAACCATTTTGAGCCCAAAAATCTTTAGAACGAATAAAAAAGCAACACCCAGAAGCCCAGAAAATTTCAACTTCATCGTTGTATTGTCCGTGATCTTGTTCGATGTTTTCAAAAATGCGCCCTCGGCAATAAGGATATCCGAGATTATCCAAAAATCCGCCTGCAGCTCCCGCAAATTCAAAATAATTTCTTTTGTTAAAATCAAGAATTTTGGGTTGAACCGCAGCAATTTGGGAATCGCTCGCAAAAATATTTTGAATGGGAGTGAGCCAGTTCTCCGTCACTTCAACATCTGAATTGAGTAAGCAGTAGAATTCGTGGCTGATCTCTTTTAAACCTTCATTATAACCTCCAGCAAAGCCGTGGTTTTCTTTATTATGAACGATTTTTACATGAGGAAAATTTTGTTCTAAAAAGCGAACGGAATCGTCGGTAGATGAATTATCAATGACATATATAAAAGTATTTTCAGAATGTTCAATAACATTGGGCAGAAATTTTTCTAACCAGTTCCTTCCATTCCAATTTAATATGACGATTGCTAAATCCAAATTTTAGATGCTAAATATTTATAAAAAGAAGGTGGGATTTTATTCGCCCATAACCTTAATGGCGTGCTGATATTTCCATCTTCTATGAGACCAAAGATAATTGTCTGGCCTTTTGTTAATGGTATTTTCCAGCAAAGTATGGAATTTTTTCACCACTTCATGTTCCACGAATTTTTCACCATCTGGCTGAATACGATAATAATTAACCTGATAAAATCCCCGCTTTACTTTTTTCATATCGCAGTAAATAAATGCCAAATCCATTCTCGTTGAAAGCTTATCATAACCCACAAAAACCGGCGTCTTCTGATTTAAAAACTTTAAACCAAAAGTAACTTCTGAAACGTGTGGAGTTTGATCGGCAACGAATAAATAGATAGAATTACCATCGTTAGGATTTCTGAAAATATGTCGAACTACTTCTTTTGCTTCTAAGGGTTGATTCCCGAAACGGGTTCTCAGTTCTTTAATTTTCTGTTCCCAAAAACCGCTCTGAACCTTTCTGTAAACAGGATGACTGTTTTCTTGTACAACACCTAAAGCTAAAGCATTGAACCATTCCCAGTTAAAAACATGACCTGCCAAAAGAATAATATTTTTTCCTTCCGTTTTAGCATCATCAAAAACATCTTGATTGATATGTTGAACCCGAACACGCAGTTCAGTCGATGAAACGGTAAATGATTTAAAAGTTTCTACGATATAATCGCAAAAATTAACGTAGAATTTTTTCTCGATCTTTTTCAGCTCTTCCAGCGATTTTTCGGGAAAGGAATTCTGAAGATTTTCAAAAACGACTTTTCGTCTGTAGCCAACAAGATGGTAGATGACAAAGAAAATGAAATCTGAAAATAAATACAAAACACGCAAAGGCAGTCTTGAAAAAAGGAGTAGAAATTGAAATATAAAGTTCATATATATATATATCGCAAATTTAGCGATAATAAACTTTACCGTTGGCTCTATTTTTGTTAATTTGCACAGAATAATTTGAAACCATCATAATGAAAAATAGTCCCTTTAAAATTTTAGCGCTCTCTTCGCTGCTAATTACAACTTTGGCATGTTCCCAGAAAACTGAAAATAGTAAAACAGAGGTAATGAAGAGTGATACAGCACAAGTTGTAGAATCTGACAGTACAGCAGTTTTAGAAGCGAAGAAAAAAGCTGCCGCTGCAGAAAAAGCTAAGCTGCCGAAACCTTATAATGATAAGGAAAACGCAGAAACAAAAATTGCTGAGTTGGTGAAACAAGCGCAAGCCGAAAATAAAAATATTATTTTGCAGGCAGGTGGAAACTGGTGTATTTGGTGTCTAAGATTCAATCAGTTTGTTCAGACGACGCCGGAATTAAAAACTGTTGTTGATGAAAATTATATTTATTATCATCTCAATTATTCACCGGAAAATAAAAACGAAAAAGTTTTTGCGAAATATGGCAATCCGGGGGAAAAATTCGGTTATCCAGTTTTCGTTGTTTTAGATAAAAATGGAAAAATGATTCACACCCAAGACAGCGCAGTTTTGGAAGAAGGTAAAGGTTATAGCATCGAAAAGGTGAAAGCATTCTTTACCGAATGGGCGCCGAAATCATAAAGTAAAAAAGTCCCGTCAAAATATTGACGGGACTTTTTTTTATAATAATTTTTTGATCCAATTGAGTTTTTTCTCAGTGTACGGTGGATATTTTAAATCCGGTTCGCCCCAGGTTGCACGATCCAGAATTGATTTCTGATGAGAAAATGCCTCAAAGCCGAATTTACCGTGGTAGTTTCCCATTCCTGAATTTCCGACACCGCCAAAAGGCAGGGAATCGTTGCTCAAATGCATCGCTACATCATTAATACAGCCACCACCAAAAGATATTTTAGAAATGAAATTTTCTTTCTCTTCCGAATCATTGGTGAATAAGTAAGCTGAGAGTGGTTTTTCGTGAGCTCCAATTTGAAGTAAGGCTTCATTGAAATTTTTAAAAGTTAATACCGGCAGAATCGGACCGAAAATTTCTTCCTGCATCACAGCGTCGTCCCAGGTTACGTTGTTCATGATGGTTGGCTCAATAAATCTTTTCGCCACATCATATTTTCCACCGAAGAAAACTTTGTCCTGATCAATTAAATTGATCAGTCGATCAAAATTTCGATCATTAATAATTCGGGTATAATGTTCAGAATCCGGTTGGTAATTAAATTTCTGAATATAGGATTTTAAAGAATCCAGGAAACTGTCTTTTACTTTTTCATCAACCAAAATATAATCAGGCGCAACACAGGTTTGCCCCGAATTCAGAAATTTTCCCCAGACGATTCTTTTAGAAGCGACTTCAAAGTTGGCTTCTGACGTAACAATAACGGGGCTTTTCCCACCCAATTCCAAAATAACAGGTGTTAGATTTTTTGCAGCAGCTTCGTAAACGATCTTTCCAACTTTGGTGCTTCCGGTGAAAAATATTTTGTCAAACTTTAATTTTAAAATTTCGGTCGTTTCTTCAATTCCGCCTTCAATAACGTATAAATATTCTTTTGGGAAATTTTCATTGATAATTTTAGACATCGCTTTCATCGTATTCTCCGCGATTTCACTCGGTTTCAAAATACAGGTGTTTCCCGCGGCCAACGCAGCAACCATAGGCGATAACGAAAGTTGATAAGGATAATTCCACGCACCGATCACCAAAGTACATCCAAGAGGTTCCGGATGAATTTTACTGGATCCAAATTGATTGGCAATATTGGTCCCAACCCTTTTGGGTCTTGATAACGATTTCAGATTTTTTAAGAAATAATCGATGTCTTTTAAAACAAAAGAGATCTCTACTGCATAAGTCTCAAATTTCGATTTCCCAAAATCTTTGGAGATCGCCTCATATAATAGCTCCTCATTCTTCAGAATGACATCTCTGAGTTTTTCGAGATACATTTTTCGGAAGCTCAGATTTTTTGTTTTTTGGCTGTTGAAAAATTCCCGTTGTTCTTTTAAAATATTTTGAAAATCCATTATTTTGTATTTGTAGTTTGAAGTAAATTTAGTGAACTGTTTTTTGATAAAAATTAATTAGTTCTTTAAAATAAAATCTGCCGCCTTTTCTCCAATCATAATACATGCCGCATTGGTATTTCCAGAAATAATATCAGGCATTATCGAGGCATCTGCAACTCTGAGATTTTCAATGCCATGAACCTGCAACTTATCGTTCACCACAGAATTTTCATCATTTCCCATTCTGCACGTGCCAACAGGATGATAGAGTGTTTCTAAAGTTTTTTTAATATGATCGATCAGTTCTTCATCAGATGCATTTCTCGGCGGCCAGTTCATTTTCTCTAATCGGACATCATCAAAACTCGCAGAATCCAAAACTGCCATTGCTCTTTTTAAGCCAGTTAACAATCGCTTGACATCATTTTCTTTCGATAAAAAATTCGGTTGAATAACTGGCGGAACCCGACTGTCATTAGATTGTAAGCCAATGGAACCCATACTTTCAGGATGAAGTAAAATTACTAAAATGGTATATCCATTCGTCAATGGGAGCGAAAATGGGTTGTACATGTCTGCTTTATAATCACTTCCCATATGTAAGGGTGAAAAATGAAACTGCAGATCTGGAATCTTTTTCTCTTCTGAAGATTTAAAAAATGAGGTCGTTTCAATAATAGAGTGGTTGAGCAAAGATTCCTTTTTTCGAAAATATTGAAATAAGTTGTTGACGAAACCCGTTTTCTTAATAATGGTATTGAGGCCATTTACGTTACTAAAATCGCTGGTTCCGGTCCAAACGTGGTCTTTAAGATTTTCGCCAACTGCGGGTAAATCTTTAATTACTTCAATATTAAATTTTTTAAGTTCCTCTTTGGGACCAAGTCCGGAAACTTTTAAAAGCTGCGGCGATTGAATGGCACCCGCACATAGAATCACTTCTTTATTGCAAAATATTTTTTCAGTGGTATTTTTACCTGTATAAATTTCAACGCCAATTGCTATTCCATTTTCAATCAATATTTTTTTTACTAAAGCTTTTGTTTTGATGGTTAAATTTGGTCTGTCAGCAATTTTCTTTAAAAACGCTTCATAAGTGCTTTGCCGAATATTTTTATAGATGGTGAACTGCAAAAAAGAAGATCCTTCCTGCTTTTCGCCGTTATAATCTTCATTAAAATTTAATCCGTTTTCTTTACAAGCTTCAATAAATTGATAAGTTGATTTATGGTATTCTTTTCTCAAAGACACCTTTAATTCACCATTCTTACCGTGAAACTCATTATTAAAGGAATAGTTGTTTTCAGATTTTTTAAAATAGGGAAGAACGGATTCGTAGTTCCAGCCTTGGTTTCCCATTTGTTGCCAGTCATCGTAATCTTTTGAATTTCCACGGACGTACGCCATTGCATTTGTCGCACTGGAACCGCCTAATGATTTTCCTCTCGGAATATAAATTTTTCGATCATTGACGAATTTTTGAGGTTCAGTTGAAAAAGCCCAGTCCATTTTACCGCGATTCAGTAAACTATACCAACCTGGAATTTTAGATAAGAAACTTGGCTTTCCACCGGCTTCTAATAATAAAACTGAATTTTTTGAATCTTTACTCAAGCGATTAGCTAGAACACTTCCGGATGAACCTGCCCCAATAATTATATAATCTACATTCATTTTTTTTAAAGTCTAATTTCTAAATTTAATCATTTCCTGCGCAAATTTTTAAAAAATTACTGAGTTTTAATAATGCTTTAAATAAGATGTTGGTAAATAAAATTTATTTAAGATTGATTAACTTTTATTTCTGCTCTTAAAATATTACTTTTGTGACCATAAAGATTTAAAATGAATTCCTACAAAAATCCTCTTGAAGAACGATATTCTAGTGAAGAAATGCTGTACAATTTCTCTCCTAATAATAAGTTCCGAAACTGGCGGAAACTATGGATTTCACTGGCTGAAATCGAAAAGGATCTCGGTCTTGATATCTCCGACGAGCAAATTACACAACTTAAAGAAAACGCAGAAGATATTGATTATGTCAAGGCTGCAGAATACGAGAAAAAATTCCGTCATGACGTGATGGCGCATGTTCACACGTATGGCGATGCTGCTCCTTTGGCAAAAGGAATTATTCACTTGGGAGCCACTTCGGCTTTCGTTGGTGATAATACCGATCTGATCCAAATGCGTGACGGTCTTTTGTTGATCAGAAAACAGTTGGTCAATGTGATGAAAAACCTGGCTGATTTCGCGATTCAATACAAAGATTTACCGACGCTCGGTTTTACACATTATCAACCCGCACAGTTAACAACCGTTGGAAAACGCGCCACTTTATGGTTGCAGTCTTTGGTTTTAGATTTTGAAGAATTAGAATTTTTCATCGAAACGTTAAGATTTCGTGGTGTAAAAGGAACTACCGGAACAGCCGCAAGTTTTTTAGAGTTGTTTGATGGTGATTATTCCAAGGTTAAACATTTGGATAAAGAACTTTCAAAGCGTTTTGGTTTTGATAAAGTATTCGGTGTTTCCGGACAAACTTATGATCGAAAAATCGACGCGAAGGTGGTTGCTTTACTTTCGAACATCGCTCAGTCAGCACATAAATTCACCAACGATCTAAGATTATTACAGAATTTAAAAGAAATTGAAGAACCTTTCGAGAAAAGCCAAATTGGTTCGTCAGCCATGGCTTATAAAAGAAATCCAATGCGTTCGGAAAGAATCGGCGCCTTGGCAAAATTCGTGATATCATTGTCTACCAGTTCCGCAATGGTTGCTTCTACACAATGGTTTGAAAGAACTTTGGATGATTCCGCCAATAAAAGATTGACCATCCCACAATCGTTTTTAGCGGTGGATGCGATTCTTTTAATCTGGAATAATATCATGAACGGAATAGTGGTTTACGAAAACAGAATTCAGAAACATATAATGGATGAACTTCCTTTTATGGCCACCGAATATATTATTATGGAAGAAGTGAAGTCTGGCGGTGACCGTCAGGAAATTCACGAAACCATCCGCGTTCATTCGATGGAAGCAAGTAAAAAGGTGAAAGAGGAAGGCAAAGAAAATGATTTGATTGCCAGAATTATGAATGACACCTCTTTAAAAATGGATAAATCAAAAATAAGAGAAGTGCTAGATCCGAAAAACTTCATCGGTTTCGCGCCCATTCAAACCGAGGAGTTTATCGAAAATGAGGTAAATCCAATATTGGAAAAATACGCCGACCTAATCGGGTTAAAAGCCGACCTTAAAGTATAAATTATTATTGCAGTCTTTTTGGCTGCATTTTTTTTACGCTCCATCGGAGCGAAATATCTGTAGAAAAATGAAAAAAAGAATCTTCGTAGAAAAAAAAGGAATTTTCGATGTTGAAAGTCCTCAGGTTTTTAATGAAATAAAAAATATCGTTCCCGCTATTAAAGATGTTAAAGTCTATAATGTGTATGATGTGTTCGGTGTTAATGATAATGAGTTTTCAAAAGTCATCAATAACACTTTTGTAGATCCGGTTACCGATATTTTACATGAAAATAATCCTGCGGGAAGTCTTCATTTTGCAACCGAATTTTTACCGGGACAATATGATCAGCGTGCAGATTCAGCACAGCAATGTATTGCATTGTTGACTGAAAATGAGAACGGGAAAGTGAGAAGTGGAAAGCTCATCGAATTGTTTGGAGTTTCTGATTCGGATGTTGAAACCATTAAAAATCATTTGATCAATAAGGTGGAATCTCAGGTCAAAGATTTGTCGAAATTAGAAATTCCGGCTGAAGAAACTCCTGATCCGGTTATTGTTCATGAAGGTTTCAATGATTTTTCTGCGGAAGAATTAAAAGCCTTCTATGATGATCATGGTTTTGCTTTAGATATTGATGATCTCGGTTTTATTCAAAGCTACTTTAAATTAGAAAATAGAAATCCAACCGAAACTGAATTAAAAGTTTTGGATACCTATTGGAGCGACCATTGCCGTCATACGACTTTTGAAACTGAACTGACTGATATTCAGTTTAATGATTCATTTAAATCGACTTTAGAAACGATATTTAATGATTATTTAGAAAAGAGAAAATTCTTAGGCAGAGAATCGAAACCAGTTTCCTTAATGGATCTAGCCACAGTTTGCGCCAGATATTTTCATAAGACAGGTAAATTAGAGAACCTCGTGGTTTCCGATGAGATCAATGCCTGTACCATTGAGATCGAAGCAGAATTTGATGGTAAGAAAGAACCGTGGTACTTGTTATTTAAAAACGAAACGCACAATCACCCAACGGAAATTGAACCTTTCGGTGGTGCGTCAACTTGTTTAGGTGGCGCAATTCGCGATCCTTTGTCTGGACGTGCTTTCGTTTATCAAGCGATGCGTTTATCCGGAGCGGCGAATGTTTTAGAACCTATTTCTGAAACTTTAGCGGGAAAGCTTCCGCAACGAACGATTACGAAACAGGCTGCAAGCGGCTATTCTTCCTATGGAAACCAAATTGGTTTAGCCACAACTTCTGTCAATGAAATTTACCACGACGGCTACAAAGCAAAACGAATGGAAGTTGGTTTTGTCGTTGGTGCTGTGAAAAAAGACTGGGTAAAAAGAGAGCAGCCTCAAAATGGAGATCTCGTTATTTTGTTAGGTGGCGCAACTGGAAGAGACGGAGTAGGCGGCGCTAGTGGAAGTTCAAAAGTACAGGATGAAACCTCAATTCATACTTTGTCAACAGAGGTTCAGAAAGGAAATGCAGTTGAAGAACGAAAAATTCAGAGGCTTTTTAGAAATCCTGAAGTCACCACTTTAATTAAAAAATCAAATGATTTTGGAGCGGGTGGAGTTTCTGTTGCGATCGGAGAAATTGCTGATTCACTGGAGATTAACCTCGATATTCTTCCTTTAAAATATGACGGTTTAAATGGAACTGAACTTGCGATCTCTGAATCTCAGGAAAGAATGGCGGTGGTTATTGAAGCGAAAGACAAAGAAAAATTCATCAGATTCTGTGAAAAGGAAAATATAAAAGCCGTAGAAATTGCGAAAGTAACTGATTCGGGTAGAATGCAAATGTTTTGGCAAGGAAATAAAATTGTCGATCTAAGTCGGGAATTCTTAGATACCAATGGTTGTGCAAAAACACAGCATGCGGAAGTGTCACACTTGCAACCGGTTGAAAATCAAAACATAAAGTTCAACGAAGAGAATTTCTTAAAGATTCTTTCCAGTAAAAATGTGGCTTCCCAAAAAGGTTTGGCAGAAATGTTCGATGCTTCTGTAGGCGGAACTACGGTTGCCATGCCGTTTGGTGGAAAAAATCAGTTGACCGAAATGGAAGGAAGTGTGCAGACGCTACCGATTTTAAACGCTAAAAATATTGAAACAGTATCGCTTGCGAGTTGGGGATTTGATGCCGATATATCGTCTCAAAACCCCCTGGTTGGTGCTGCGAATGCCGTGGTTGAAAGTGTTGCCAAGATCGTCGCAATGGGCGGTGATTATAAAAATATCCGTTTGAGTTTCCAGGAGTATTTTGAAAAACTCGGAAACAATCCTGAGAAGTGGGGGAAACCTTTGGCTTCTTTGCTTGGAGCGTATGATGCGCAGATGAATTTCGAATTGGCTGCGATTGGCGGAAAAGATTCCATGAGTGGAAGTTTCCAGGATATTCATGTTCCACCGACCTTGATTTCTTTCGCTTGTGCGAATGGAGAAAAGAAAAATATCATTTCACCCGAGTTCAAAAAAGCAGGGAATAAATTGTACTTGTTCAACCATATTTCACAAGAAAATGGAATGCCGAATTATGAAGATTTGAAACAGATCTTCGATTTCATATTTGAAAATATTAAGGCTAAAAAGATTGTTTCGGTGAAGACGATCAAAGAGGGTGGAGTTGCAGTTGCCCTAGCGAAAATGAGTTTTGGTAATCATCTTGGAGCAGAAATTAAAGTTGATGAAGATTTACTTTTAACAAAGAATATTGGAAGTTTAATCATCGAAAGTTCAGAGGATTTAGAAAGTGATTTACTTCAAGTTATTGGTGAGGTATCAGATTTGAATATTTTGAAAATGAGTGCTTTTGAGTTCGATATCGAAAAACTACTTGAAGTATGGAAAGGAACTTTTGAAGAACTTTTTCCAACGGCAGAAATAAAGAAAATAGTGGTTGAAATTGATTCAAAATTGAATTCTATTCAGCCGAGAATCATTCATTTTAACAAACATCAATTAGCAAAACCGAAAGTTTTTGCACCGATTTTCCCGGGAACGAATTGTGAATATGAAACCCAAAATGCCTTTAGAAAAGAAGGTGCTGAAGTTTCAGGATTACCTTTAATTAATCTCAATCATCAGCTTTTAAATGAAAGTTTAGATGCCTGGATTTCTGAAATTAATCAATCGCAAATCTTGGTTTTATCGGGTGGTTTTTCAGCTGGAGATGAACCTGATGGTTCTGCAAAATTCATCGTCAATGTTTTGAAAAACGAGAAGATGAGAAATGCAGTTCATCAATTATTAGAACGGGACGGAATGATTCTCGGAATCTGTAACGGTTTCCAGGCTTTGGTAAAATCCGGTTTATTGCCTTATGGTGAGATTCGGGATTTAAATTTAGATTCACCGACTTTAGCGCATAACGCAATTGGTCGTCATATATCTCAAATGGTTGATGTGAAAGTTATCAATGATGATTCTCCTTGGTTAAAAGGAATGAAAGATCAGTTGTTTACAATTCCAATTTCACACGGTGAAGGCCGCTTTATGGCTTCAGAACAGGTAATTCAGGAATTGTACGAATACGGTCAGATCGCAACGCAGTATATAGATCACGACGGAAACATCGCACACGGAATGCCTTTTAATCCGAACAATTCTTTATTCGGAATTGAAGGACTAACTTCGAAATCCGGAAAAATATTTGGAAGAATGGGTCATCCAGAAAGATATTCCGAAGGTTTGATGAAGAATATTCCAACCGCGAATTATCATAATATTTTTAAAAACGGAGTTGAATATTTTAAATAATATTCTTCTCATTTATAGAAACAGGAGATTTAATTATAAGTCAATTTGCTTATATTCATTAGATATTAGTGAATTGGCTTATAATTAAGTTTAAATTTTAACAAAACATTATAAGGTGTTTACCTTATATTTAGAGTTTATAAGGATTATTGCTTATATTTGTCACATGATTGCGATTATCACCGGAGATATTATTAATTCTCAAAAATCAGATGTTGAAACATGGTTACCTAAATTGAAAGATTTAATGGGAACATGGTCAACAACACCAGAAAATTGGGAAGTCTATCGAGGCGATGAGTTTCAATTGAAATGCAGTGTCGATCAAGTGTTTCATAGAGCGCTTCTTTTAAAATCACTCATCAGAACATTTGAGAATTTAGATGTTCGCTTGGCGATCGGGATCGGAAATGAAGTTTTTCACTCTGAAAAAATTACCGAATCAAATGGTTCTGCTTACGTAAATTCGGGAAGATTGCTGACGGATATCAAAACACAGGGAAGAACATTAGCCATACAAACGGAAAATGAAAAAGTGAATCGAGATCTGAATATCCTTTTCAAATGGGCTTCCATTGATTTTGATAACTGGACCGTTGCAACTGCAGAGATTATTCATCAGTTATTATGCAATTCAGAACTCACACAAGATGACCTCGCAAAAGAATTGAATATTACGCAATCCTCAGTTAGTCAAAGACTTAAGAGAGCAAACTTTGACTTGATACACGAAACCGATCAGTTTTTCAGAAAAAAAATATCAGAATTGTAAATGATTTTTATTCCTCTCATATTAGCACATTTATTAGGAGATTTTATTCTTCAGCCTAATTCTTGGGTGGCTGATAAAGAGAAGAAAAAGGGCGGCAGTATTTATTTATACATTCATGTTTTGCTGCACACCATTCTTGCTTTTGTGTTTTTATGGGATCGCAATTTATGGTGGGTTGCTGTAATCATAGGAGTTACCCATTTTTTGATTGACTGGGCAAAACTTCAATTTCAAACTGCCAAGACCAAAAGAACCTGGTTCTTTATAGATCAAATTGCACATGTTTTGGTTATTGCAGCATTATCGATTTTATATTTTCCTTATTTCAGATGGGAAGATCTCTTTAATCCCAGAACATTGCAACTCATCACCGCTTTAGTTTTTCTCACCGTTCCATCATCCATTTTAATCAAAACAGTGATCTCGATCTGGACGCCAGTTACCGTAGAACATAGTAAAATACAAACAGAATCTCTGGTCAATGCGGGAAAATATATTGGTATTCTTGAACGCCTTTTGGTTTTCGTATTTATTTTAGTCGATCATTGGGAAGGAGTAGGATTTATGATTGCTGCAAAGTCGGTTTTCAGATTCAGTGATTTGGCTGAAGCAAAACAGAGAAAACTTACAGAGTATGTATTAATAGGAACTTTGCTAAGTTTTGGCATCGCAGTTCTAACCGGAATTCTAATTAAAATTTAATTCCACAAGCCACGACGTGGCGATTTAAAAAAGAATAGGCTTTTAATCCTATTAAATTAATAGAAAGTAAAATTTAATAAAAAGTAAAAATGACAAAAGGAGCAATGCTTTATGAAGGAAAGGCAAAGCAGGTTTTTGCAACGGATAATCCCAACGAGGTGATTGTTCGTTTTAAAGATGATGCCACCGCTTTCAATGCACAGAAAAAAGGGAATTTCGATTTGAAAGGGGAAATGAATAATGCCATCACCACTTTGATTTTTGAATATCTAAACACGAAAGGAATTCCGACACACTTCATCAAAAAGGTAGACGAAAGAGAACAGTTGGTCAAAAAGGTTGACATTATTCCTTTGGAAGTTATCGTGAGAAATTATTCTGCGGGGAGCATGGCGCAAAGATTAGGAGTGGAAGAAGGGATCAAATCGCCCGTAACCATTTTTGAAATATGCTATAAAAGAGATGATCTTGGAGATCCGCTGATCAACGATCATCACGCCGTTTTTCTAGGTGCAGCAACGTATGAGGAATTGGATGAAATGTACGAATTGACGTCTGATATCAATGATATTCTGATCGATCTTTTTGATAAAATGAATATCATACTGGTTGATTTCAAAATTGAATTAGGTAAAGATTCAGACGGTAAAATTATCCTGGCTGATGAAATTTCACCGGATACCTGCAGACTTTGGGATAAAGATACGATGAAGAAACTCGACAAAGACCGTTTTAGACGGGATTTGGGTGAAGTAACCGAAGCGTATGTAGAAATTTATGAACGATTGAAAAAAGTTCTTAACAAATAAAAAAATCTTACTCCCTTTCCGTTGGAGAGGGTTAGGGTGAGAATAAAAATGAAAGATTTACAACAACACAGAGAAGATTATTTAAATCAGTTCAAGGAAAATACCTACGGTCGAAATCTGATGAAAACAGACGATCCGTTTGATTCACCTTCTGAAGAGTGCGGTATTTTTGGATTGTATTCTAATAACGATGTCGATACCTTTTCAATGTCACAATTTGGGTTATTTGCATTGCAGCATCGTGGTCAGGAAGCATGTGGTATTTCAGTAATGAAACAGGGAAAGATCTTCAATATTAAAGATGAGGGTTTGGTGCTCGATGTTTACAAAGAAATTCGCGATCCTGAAACCTTTATGGGAAATTCGGCGATCGGACACACCAGATATACGACGGCTGGCGACAAGAAGAAATATAACTTCCAACCATTTTTTGCCAAGAATGAATATGATCAGACTATTCTTTCGATTGCACATAATGGAAATTTAACCAACGCTGCAGAGTTAAAAAAAGAACTGGAAGCAGAAGGAGTCGTTTTTAGAGCAACCTCTGATTCTGAAGTGATTCTCCGACTAATTCAGAAACACTTGGATTTAGGTTTGCGTGCGGCGATTAAAACTACCATGGAAAAAATTCAGGGTGCGTATTCTGTAGTTGGAATGACCAGAAATAAATTCTTCGCCTTCCGTGATTTTTATGGAATTCGTCCGTTGGTCTTAGGAGCAATCGATGAAAAGACCTATGTTGTAGCTTCAGAATCTGTAGCTTTAGATGCTGTAGGAGCACAATATGTCCGTGATATTTTACCTGGAGAAATTATTTATACCAATGAAAATGAAACCGGTTTACAGAGTTTCATGGCCAGAGAGAACTGTGAGAAAAGAACCTGTGCTTTCGAATATATTTATTTCGCCCGTCCAGATTCGATCATGGAAGGACTTAACGTTCATGAGATTCGTGAAAAATCTGGAATGAAAATTTGGGAGCAAGCGCCCGTAGAAGCTGATATTGTGATCGGAGTTCCTGATTCTGGAGTTCCTGCTGCGATCGGTTTTTCAATTGCTTCTGGTATTCCGTTTCGGCCGGTTTTAATTAAGAACAGATATATTGGTAGAAGTTTTATCGTTCCGACTCAGGAAATGCGGGAACGAATTGTGAATCTTAAATTAAATCCAATTATTTCTGAAATCAAAGGAAAGAGAGTGGTGATCATCGATGATTCTATCGTTCGTGGCACAACTTCGAAACGATTGGTGAAAATTCTGAAAGATGCGGGCGTTAAGGAAATTCACTTTAGAAGTGTTTCTCCACCAATTATTGCACCCTGTTATCTTGGAATCGATACACCGGTGAAAGATGATTTAATTGCCGCAAATATGAGTGTAGAAGAATTGAGGGTTTACCTCGGCGTTGATACTTTGGAGTTTTTAAGTATGGAAAATCTTAAAAATATCTTGGGAAGTTCCGATCACTGTTTTGGCTGCTTTACAGAAGAATATCCTGTTCCTGCAGGACCATATCCAGATTATACAGACGAATAAAGTAAAAATAAAAAGGTTGGGAAATTAATCCCAACCTTTTTTTATAAAATATATTAAGTATTCTATTAGAATTTGTAAGCCAATCCTACTTGGAATACATTGTTTTTAACTGAATCAGATCCACTTGGTCTGTCTTTCGCGATGTCAGTTAATCCAGCAACATATCTTGCAGTCAAACCAACTTTTGGAGTGAAGTAATAACCAGCTCCTAAACCGATACCTACGTTAAATCCGTTCAAATCATCTTTGTAATTTGCTGATTCTGCGATCGTATTGTTTGTAGATTCATTCGTGAATTTATTTTTAGCACCTACTAATAATCCGAATTCTGGACCTGCTTCTAAATAAAATGCAGGTGTTGCGTTGTATTGGAACATTACTGGTAATGTTACATAATCAAGATGTCTTGATCTCGCATAGGTAGTTCCTGCTATTGTTTGGTTGTATTTGTCACCCATTTGTGAGTACATTAACTCAGGCTGGATGCTAAAGTTCTCTGCTAACGGAGCGTTCATGAACACACCAGCGTTAAATCCAATTTTTGATCCTTGATCGCTTAATCCTTCTTCACTTGATAAAGAAGATACATTCATTCCTGCTTTAACTCCGAATTGTTGTGCGAATGTCAATGAACTCATTGCGATTGCTGCACCTAATACTAACTTTTTCATAATCTTAAATTTTTCTGATTAATTTTTACGTTTTTAATAATTGAATTATTTTGATTCTAAAAATTGAAATTAAATAATTTCTAAAATCGATTAATCCTGATTACTATTGATTTTTAAATTTTGTTTACGCTTGGATTACTTACAAATGGTGTGCCAAAAGTATATGCTTGACCTATAAATTAAACAATGGTTTAAATAGTACTTAATTTAAGTATCTTTATATCAGGTGATTATGAAAAATTAAAAATTCCTACACAATAATTGTATAGGAATGCTGTTGCGTGTTTTTGACAGTTTTTAAGCTATATTTTGATAATAAAGCAATGAAGTTTTTATGTTTTCGAGACTAACCGAACAATTAAAAATCGAACTTCCTATTCCTGTTATCAAAGAGAAGTTGATATTTCCGGCTGAATTTTTCTTATCGTTCTTCATTAAATTAACGATTTCTTCGACAGAAAATTCGCTGATATCTAAGTGTGGATAGTACTTTTGAATATTTGAAACAATTGCATTGGAAGTATCTTCAGAAATTAAATCCTGCAAAAATGAAATTCTGGTTTCGCAGATCATTCCTAAAGCTACAGCTTCACCATGCATAATTGGTTTTCCTTTTAATAGAAATAAACTTTCTAGAGCATGACCAATCGTATGACCAAAATTCAAAGTCTTTCGAACGTTCTGCTCTGTAAAATCCTGTTCAACAACGTTTTGTTTGATCTGCATCGATCTTTCAATGAAAGGAAAAATATTTTGAGGAGTTAATTCTTTAATTGAAATTAAGTCACTCCAATGACTTTCATCCGTAATTAAACCATGTTTCAACATTTCTGCAAAACCACTTCTTAATTCCTCGAATGGTAAAGTTTGAAGAAATTCAGGAAAAACAAAAATCTGTTCTGGATGCGCGAAAGTCCCAATAATATTCTTTAAAAACTGATGATCGATTCCAGTTTTTCCACCGATGGAAGCATCGCACATTCCCAAAAGAGTCGTCGGAATATTAATGAACGGAATTCCTCTCTTATACGTTGAAGCGATAAATCCGCCCATATCGGTGATAACGCCACCACCCAAATTGATCATCAAAGCTTTGCGATCGGTCTCAAATTCAGTCAAAATTTCCCAGAGTTGCGCTGCAGTTTCCAAAGTTTTCATTTCCTCACCAGCTTCAATCTCGATAATTTCAAAAGAAATTTCGGTTTCTAAATTTCCTAAAAGGGTGGGAAGACAATGTTCATGAGTGTTCTCGTCAACCAATATTAAAAGTTGCGTTGGTTGTAATGCTTCGATAAAGTTGTTGAGTTGGGAGAAATTCTGGTCTAAAATTGAAATCATGCGTACTGAAATTTATCACAAAATTAAACTTTAATTTAGTTTTATCAATTCAGGGAGTTATATTAAATTTGTTGAACTTTAATTTTAATTATGAGCATTTTCAATAATACCCAAATTGCCTTCGCCGACAAAACCGATTCTCAACTGAAAAAAGCGTATTGGATGTTTAAAGCGATCGAACAGCCATTGATTACCAATGTTGGAATTTCGGCCCTTAACTTTACGGTAAAGAATGATTTTCCGTTTGTTACCAATATTGTGAAGCAAACTTTATTTGAACAGTTTTGCGGTGGCGAAACCCATGAAGAAAGCATGAAAGTGGTGAAGCAAATGTTTAAACAGCACGTCGGAAGTATTTTCGATTATGCCATTGAAGGAAAAGCAGAAGAGAAAGTCTTTGACGGTACCTGTACCGAAATTAAGCAAAACATCAAATTTGCAGAAGGCAATCCCGCAATTCCGTTTGTGGTTTTTAAACCAACTGGTTTTGGACGCATTGAAATCTATGAAGAAGTTGGTAGAAATGTAGAATTAACGACTTCCCAAAAAGACGAATGGGCAAGAGTGGTAAAAAGATATGAAGAAGTTTGCCAAATGGCATTTGACCGTAACGTTGTCATCATGATCGATGCCGAAGAAAGTTGGATGCAGGATTCAACCGACAACTTGGTGAATGATATGATGGAGCGATTCAATAAGGAAAGAGCGATTGTTTGGAATACCATTCAAATGTACAGAACCGGACGAATGGAATATTTGGCGGAAGATCTGGAAAGAGCCAAAGAGAAAAACTATTTCCTGGGCTACAAATTTGTGCGTGGCGCTTATATGGAAAAAGAAAGAGCAAGAGCTTTAGCGATGAAATATCCCGATCCGATTCAGCCAACTAAACAAGCGTCTGATGATAATTATAATGCAGCAATTGATTTTGTTTTAAACAACCTTGATAAAGTTTCTGGATTTTTTGGAACACATAACGAGAAATCAACAGAACTCGTGATGGATAAAATGAAAGCAATGGGATTACCGCATGATCACCGCCAAATTCATTTTGGACAATTGTACGGAATGAGCGATAATATCACTTATTATTTAGGTGCTGAAAAATACAACGTTTGCAAATATCTTCCGTACGGACCAGTGAAAGATGTAGTTCCTTACTTGACCAGAAGAGCGCAGGAAAATACTTCTGTAGCTGGACAAACAGGTAGAGAATTAGGTTTGATTCAAAAAGAATTAGATAGAAGAAGAGGGAAATAAATCCAAAGTTCCGTAGGAACGACCGATATCGCAGCGTTGGAATTCATTCCAATGCGACCGATATTGCAGCGTTGGAATTCATTCCGATGAGAACAAAATTTAAGGATTGGAATCACTTCCGATCCTTTTTTATTAAATAAATGCTGCTTTCTTTAGCCAAAATTTATTTCTAAATTTGTAAATCGATTATAGACATCACCACATCACCCCATTAACAAATCACCGCATCATCACACCAACTTTCGCCCAAGTCATTCTTCCCTTAAATTTAAAAGGAACTTTTACTTACAAAGTTCCCGTTGAACTTTCGTCCTCCATTCAAGTTGGAATGCGCGTTTTAGTGGCTTTTGGTGGCAAAAAAATTTATACAGGGATTGTGTTCGATCTTCATGATGAGGAACCAGAAACTTTTGTACCGAAAGAGATCATCAATATTTTAGATGATCTTCCGATTTTACCCAAGGAGCAAATTCAATTTTGGAATTGGCTTTCAGACTATTATCTCTGTAATATTGGTGAAATTTATCGATTCTCATTTCCCGGTTCTTTAAAACTGGAAAGTGAAACATACTTAAAATTAAAGCCGAATGTTGTCGTTGATTTCGAGAATTTAGATGTCAATGAAATGTATCTGATTCAGGCGTTGGAAGTTCGACAACTTATTAATTTGACCGAGATTGAAGCTTTTATTGCTAAAAAAGATATTGTCAAAACCATCAAGTCACTGATCGATTTACAATACATCGAAATTGATGAGAAAGTTGCTGAAAAATACAAAGCAAAGGAAGTTGCTTATTTAAAGATCAACGATGAAACCATTAAAAATGCTCACCTACCGGAAATTCTATTATCACTAAAACGGTCGCCTAAACAACAGGAATTATTTTTATTACTTCTGGAAAAACAAACCGAACATCCTGAAAAATTAATCAAAAAATCAGATGTTTTTCATGAAGGAAATTATGCTCAGGCTCAATTAAAATCATTGATTGAAAAAGATTTGGTTCAGGAATATTATCTTCAAAAAGATCGATTGGAAATTTATGAAGGGGAAACTGAAGCATTAGAAAAACTGAGTGATATTCAGCTTCAAGCGAAAACTGAAATTGATAAAGCTTTCGAAGAAGAAAAAAATGTTTTGCTCCACGGCGTTACGTCTTCAGGAAAAACCCACGTTTATTTAGAGAAGATTGAAGAAACCGTGGCAGATGGAAAAAACGTTTTATTTTTGCTTCCTGAGATTGCGATAACGAAACAAATTGTTCAGCGTTTAGAAAAAAAATACGGCAAACAATTAGGATTTTATCATCAAAAATTAACCGATTTTGAAAAGGTAGAAGTCTGGCGGAGAATTAAAAATAATGATATCAAAATTCTGATTGGAACACGGAATGCTTTGTTTTTACCTTATGAAAATTTAGGTTTGATCGTTGTTGACGAAGAACACGATTCCAGTTACAAGCCGCGGGAAACTTCTCCATTTTTCAATGCTAAAGATGCGGCGCAGGTTTTAGCTAAATTCTATAAAGCTAATGTTATTCTGGGTTCTGCGACTCCGTCTGTAGAATCCTATTATGCAGCAAAAAAAGAAAAACTGAAATATGTTTTCTTAGGTGAACGTTTTGGCAATGTGAAAATTCCAGAGTTTGAACTCATTAATTTTAAAGAAGCGCAGGATTCTAAAAAATTAGTTGGCAGTTTCTCTTTGCATTTAATTGATGAAATAAGAAAAGAAATCGATCAGCATAAACAAACGATGATTCTTCATAACCGTCGTGGTTATGCCAATGTCGTCGAATGTGAAACCTGTGGTTACGTCAATTACTGCTCAAATTGCGATGTGGTCATGACCTATCACAAATACAATAATGAAATGAAATGTCATTATTGTGGACAAAAAGCCGGCAAACCGAAAACCTGTCCAAAATGTCATTCTGAGAAATTGAATGTGAGAGGAGTTGGCGTAGAACAGATTCATGAAGAAGTTTGCAAGATATTTCCAGACTCAGAAGTTGATCGAATGGATGTTGATTCCATGCGCAAGAAATTTGCGTACGAGAAATTATACGAGAAAATCGAAGATGGCGAAACAGATGTTATTGTTGGTACTCAGATGATTTCCAAAGGATTAGATTTTGATAATATTGAATTGGTGGCAATACCCAAAGCGGACTCCTTATTATATGTACAGGATTTTCGGGCGGAAGAAAGAGCGTTTCAATTGATCACCCAGGTTTCGGGCAGAGCTGGTAGACTGTCTGGAAATGGTAAGGTTTTAATTCAAACTTATAATCCACAGCATTCTATTTTTCAACTGTTGAAAGATCATGATACGCCGATGATTTATGAACATTTATTGACGGAAAGGAAGAAGTTTTTTTATCCGCCTTTTGTCAAATTAATTATGATTGAATTAAAGCACCGGCGCGAAGATAAAGTAAATCGCGCCTCCCAATTTTTAGGTTCTGTTCTTCGTAAATATTTACCGGAAGAATGTATTCTTGGTCCTGAGAAATCTCCAATTGGGAAACTGAATTTGATGTATCAATATCAGCTTTTATTGAAATTACCAAAAGGAAAAAAGTATTCTGAATACAAAGGTTTGGTAGCCAAAAGTTTAGCAGAGTTTGATGAGATCACGGCGTACAATTCCATGAAAAAGGTGATATTCGTTGACTTTTAACAAAGTTTAACAGTTATTACCACCTTTTTATACTGGGTAAAGGACTGTCTTCCAACAATATTTTATATTTTTGAACGTTTAAAAGATGTTTTGTGCAGGATCTTCTTGCTTTACCTAAACATAAAATCGATAATCAAATAATAAAATTAAATGATTAACATCAAAAAAATCTTAGTTTCTTCTGCAGTTGCAGTGTCCTCATTTGTATTTGCGCAGGGAACTTTCACTTCTTCCAATTATCCTCAATCCTTCGAAAGCCAAAATTCTAGTATATCAAAAGAAAGCTCTGAAAAGCTTTTAAGTGCAAAAGAACTCGTAGACATCAAATTGAATTCAATGATGAATGATCCTGTTTTGCGAAATGCAAACTGGGGTTTTGTAGTTTATGATCCGAAAACCAAAAAGGTAATCAGCTCTTATAACGAAAACGCTTCCTTGATTCCCGCTTCCACAACGAAATTGTTGACTACAGAAACGGCCATGAATCTTTTAGGGGAAAACTTCAGGTGGATCACGCAGTTAGAATACTCCGGAGCGATTGAAGACGGAGTTCTTAACGGAAATTTATACATCGTTGGCAGTGGCGATCCATCATTAGGTACCAATAAAGCAGGTGCAAATTCTTATAGAACAATTATTTCTGATTTTATTGCAGCAACAAAAGACAAAGGAATTACTAAAATTAATGGCGATATCATCATCCAAACTGCTGTTTTTAAAGTAAATAAAACGCAGCTTTTACCGGAAAGTATCGTCTGGTTAGAAAACGGAAATTACTATTTGCCTGTTGGAACAACTCACGAAATTAATCCGGAAAATGAAAAACTGATTGCTAAGAAATCAAATCCGTTTTCTGAAAATAAAAACTTCTACTACATCTCTCCCTATATTGGACAGATGGTTTATGCAGATAAATTTGAGGGCGCATATTTGACTACAAAAATGCCGGATGCTCCAGCTTATTTAGCTAATAACTTAAGAGCTACGATGTTAAAAAGTGGTCTGCCCGTAAGTGGAAAAGTGGTAACGAGAGTAACAGATCCTAATCCTGAAAGAAGAGAAGTGATCACCAATTATCAATCGCCAACTTTAGCAGAAATCATTATGTATACCAATCAACACAGCGATAATGCTCTAGCAGAAGCGACTTTGAGAATGGTTGGATTTCAGAAGTTAGGTGATCAAACATTAGAATCTGGTAGAAAAGTAGTGAACAACCATTTAAAATCAGTTGGTTTTGAGACCGAAGGTTTAAACTATTATGATGGAAGCGGTCTTTCGAGAAGTAATGTGGTAACACCGATTTCTCAAGTGAAGTTTTTAGCGAATCTGATGAATGAAAAATATTACAAAACTTTTCAGGAAAGTTTACCAATTGGTGGACAAACCGGAACTTTAAAAAGAATGTTTTACGATACCGGAAACGGACAGATATTTGCAAAGACAGGAACTTTAAATAAAGTAAAAACCTTGGCTGGTTATATGAAAACGAATTCTGGTAAAACCCTGGTTTTCTCGTTACTCATTAATAATTATGCAGGTTCCGTAGATCAAGTGAAAAGCAAAATGGAACAAATCCTGGAGCCGACCTTGAATCTATAAATCTTTATTTCATAAATAAAATAGCCTTTCGATAATTATTGAAAGGTTTTTTTTATCTTTATACACTAATAATTGAAGAAATGAAACATTTTTATACACTTGCTTTAATATTATCTTTCGCACATGTTTTCGCCCAAAACGAAGAAGCAGAAAGAAAGAGTATGATTCATAATGAATCTCAACGATATGCTAAAATGATTAATTACAATGTGAATCCAAACACTTTGAATTATGATTTGAAATACCAACGTTTAGATTTAGACTTAGATCCAGCGCAATTTTTTGTAAGCGGAACGGTGACAAGCCATTTCGTTCCGAACCAAAATATATCCAGTATCTATTTCGATTTCTCTAATGTGTTGACGGTTTCTGAAGTAAAATACCACGGCACCAATCTTACGTTTACGCAGTTGCCAACCAAGGAAATAAAAATTGATTTCCCAACTTCGCTGGTTGCTTCTACCATTGATTCTTTATCGATTAAATATTCTGGATCTCCTGATATTTCTGGAAGTGCCGGCGATGCATTTACCACTTCTACTCAAAATGGAACACCTGTTCTTTACACGCTTTCGGAACCTTATGGTGCTCAGGAATGGTTTCCCACTAAGCAAAGTATGAATGACAAAATAGAAAAAGTGGATATTAAAATCACAACACCTTCTCAATATAATGTCGCTTCTAATGGGAAATTATTTTCGGAAACAACTTTACCAGGAAATAAAAAACTGACTTTCTGGCAAACTAATTATCCTATTCCGGCTTATTTGATTGCGCTTGGAATTACTAATTATTCCAAATTTAATGATACCATGGGAAGTCCGCCTTTCCCCTTTGTCAATTACGTTTATCCTTCTACCGCGGCGAATAGCACAACGATGGCTAATATTAATTGGACCAAAAATATCATGACGGTATTCGAAGATTATTTCGGTCCTTATCCTTACAGAAACGAAAAATACGGACACATGCAGTTTGGCTGGGGCGGCGGTATGGAACATGCGACCATGTCATCAATGGGTTCTTTTGGTAAAAGTCTGATTGCGCATGAGTTGGCCCATCAATGGTTTGGTGATAAAGTAACTTGTGGCGCCTGGAATGACATTTGGCTTAATGAAGGATTTGCAACCTACGGTCAACATCTTGCCAATGAGAAGTTATTGATGAGCAACAGTCAGTTTATGAGTTATCTTTTGTCAGAAATAAATTACATTACCGATTCCACTGGCGGAAGCGTATATGTTGCTGATGCTAATTTAGGAAATAACAATGTTGTTTTTAGTGGACGTTTAAGTTATGCAAAAGGTGGATACGTTTTAAGAATGATGAAATGGATTTTAGGAGATGCCGTGTTTTATCAAGCATTAAAAGATTACCACGCCCGTCCAAATCTTGCTTATAATTATGTGAGAACAGATGATTTAAAGACTTCATTATTACAATCTACAGGAACAGATTTTACCGAATTTTTCAACGATTGGATTTACGGTCAGGGATATCCGACTTATCAAATTAAATGGAACCAAACACCAGATAAAGTTATCCGTTTTAAAGTAGGTCAAACGCAAAGTAATTCATCGGTGAGTTTCTTTGAAATGCCTTTGCCTATTAAAGTAACCGGAACTCAGGGTGAAGTTGCTTATCTGGTTTTAAATAATAATTCAAACAATCAAAATTTTGCTGAAGCGCTTACTTTCAATGTGTCTTCAGTACAGTTTAATTATGAAAATCAAATCATTACTAAAAATTCAACGGTAACGAAAGATACTGGCATCTTAGCAGTTAATGACGTTTCAACTACGGAAATTAGAATCTATCCGAATCCTGTGAAAGACCAACTGTCTGTAGCTGGAATTACTAAAGATGAGTCGTATGAAGTTTATAGTATTGAGGGGAAATTAGTAAAGTCGGGAACTCTTTCATCAAAAAATTCAGTCAGTGTGAGCGCACTTCCGAAAGGAGTTTATCTATTAAAAATTGCTGGCAAGAATTTGAAGTTTATCAAAGAATAATCAAGGCAAGTTTAACCTTATGTTAACAATAACATCCTGAAAAAAGCGCTCGCAAGAGTGCTTTTTTTCGTATTTTAGCGATTCAAAATAATTAAATATGATTTCTAAAAATTATCTGGAAAATTTACAGAGCGAACTTCAAAATATTAAAAATGACGGCTTGTTCAAAAACGAGCGAATCATTACTTCACAGCAATCTGCAGTGATTGAAGCCAACGGAAAAACACTCTTAAATTTTTGCGCCAATAACTATTTGGGATTGTCGAATAATAAAGAAGTGATGAAAGCTTCTCAGGACATGATCGAAAGCCATGGCTACGGAATGTCTTCGGTACGTTTCATTTGTGGAACTCAAGATATTCATAAAGAATTAGAAGCAAAAATCTCTAGTTTTCTAGGTTTGGAAGACACGATTTTATATGCTGCATGTTTTGACGCAAATGGTGGAGTTTTCGAACCTTTGTTTACTGATCAGGATGCAATTATTTCTGATGAATTAAACCATGCTTCAATCATTGATGGTGTTCGTTTGTGTAAAGCAGCCAGATACCGTTACAAGAATAATAATATGGCAGATTTGGAAGAGCAGCTTATCGAGGCTTCCAAAAAAGACCACCGTTTTAAGATCATCGTAACCGACGGTGTTTTCTCAATGGACGGAATTGTAGCAGATTTAAAAGGGCTTTGCGACTTAGCAGACAAATACGACTGTTTAGTAATGGTTGATGATTCTCACGCCACCGGATTTATTGGTAAAACGGGCCGTGGAACGCACGAAGCGAATGACGTAATGGGTAGAGTAGATATCATTACTTCTACTTTAGGAAAAGCGTTAGGTGGCGCGTTGGGCGGATTTACTTCTGGTAAAAAAGAGATCATCGATATGTTGAGACAGCGTTCAAGACCTTATTTATTCTCGAATTCTTTGGCTCCCGGAATCGTTGGTGCTGCAATAAAAGTTTTAGATATGATTTCTGACGACACCAGTTTGAGAGATCAGGTAATGGAAAATGCAGAATACTTCAGAAAAGAAATGAAAGCAAAAGGTTTTGATATTCCTGACGGCGAGGCAGCGATTGTTCCGGTAATGTTATACGATGCACCTTTGGCCCAGAAAATGGCAGAACATTTGATGGAAGAAGGAATTTACGTGATCGGATTTTTCTTCCCTGTCGTACCAAAAGGAAAAGCGCGAATCAGAGTTCAACTTTCTGCGTCTCACACAAGAGAGCACTTAGACAAAGCGATTGCTGCGTTCGAAAAAGTAGGAAAAGATTTAGGAGTGATTTAAAAACTTCTATAGAATATATTTAAAACCTTCTGTCATGGAAGGTTTTTTTTGTTCCATATATTGTAAACTTTTGAACAGTATTATTTTAAACTTCACTGATCAAAAACTTTTGTGACTTTTGTGGTTTAAAAATACATGTTGTTAAGTCAATGATTTCACAATCGAAATAATACTCAAAGTAATAATAAGAATACCAATAACCACAAACATTTTCTTAATCGGTATTTTGCTCGTAAGCATTGCTGCAAATGGTGCCGTTACAATTCCTCCAATCAAAAGTCCAAGGACAATATTCCAATGCTGAATCCCAATTGTTATTACAAAAGTAATGGCGCTGGTAATCGTTAAAATAAATTTGGATAGGGTAGAACTACCGATGACATATCTTGGTGTTCGTCCGTCTTTTAATAAAGTTCCGGTAACAATTGGTCCCCAACCGCCACCCGTAAATGAATCAACAAATCCCCCAAACAATCCTAAAACTTTAATACTTCGACCAGATTTCTGAATTCGTTTTTTCTTTCTATTATTTTTAAAAGCGTTTCGTAAAATATTAATTCCGAGATACAAAGTGTAGCAGGAAATAATTGGTTTTACAATATGCGCATAATGTTGTCCAAAATAGGTGAGTGATAATGCGCCGATAACCGCTCCAATAATTGCAGGAATTGCCAAGGCTTTTACCAATTTCATATTCACATTCTTTAGCCGGAAATGACTGATGCTTCCCGCAGCCGACGTAAATGTTTCTGCCGAGTGAATGCTTGCACTAATAATTGGTGGCGCAATATTCAGCATTAAAAGAATAGTGGTACAAATGATTCCGTAGCCCATACCCGTACTTCCAACCACCAATTCTGCGATGAAACCGACGGCCAGCATTTTATAGAAAATATGATTGTCCGCATTTAGAAATGCATTAATATCTGGTAATAATTGAAATTCAAAAACCAGATAAGAAAGAACGCCAATTAAAACCAGTACGCCGATAATTCCCAGATAGATATTAGAACGACGGCGAACCGCTTTCGTGATTTTCTCTAAATTTTCGAATTCAGAATCTGCGAGTCGATGTGTATGTTTTTGATCTAGATAATTAGCCGTGATCGCATCGAGCGTTTTCAATTCTTCCTCCCGATTCATTAAAGGATTTTTGTGGGCGAATTTCAACTTTACAATAAACTCTTCGAGGTCAGATGGAATGCTGTGTTCGATAATTCTATTAATTCTTTCCTGAACTTCTGGTGAATAATCATTGGAAGAAATTCCCAGTTTTATATTTTCTTTTTTAATGACGGAAACCAAAGAGAAATCACTGATCTGTGGTTTCCCGATAACATTGATGAGTATGTTTTTATTATGAGAAAGTTGAAGAAGATGTTCTTCGTATTCGTGATCTTCAGTAGAAATAATTAATAAGCCAAAATCCTGTAGATCATCTTCTCCCATTTTCCGATGGAAAAGCATGATGTTGGCTTTGTCCGACGAAAATTCAATTAATTCTTCTGAAATGTTTTCATCAAAAATCTTGATTTTGCAATTGATGGAATTTCGGCAGACTTGCTTTACGGCTCTGAAAATCAATTCATCATGTCCAACCAATAATACGGGAATCCGTTCCAAATTGAGGAATAGCGGATGCATATTATTAGGTTGAATTTCGCTCATGAATTATAGAATCATTACGGCACCAACAGTAGAATTGCTGGTTTCATCAATTAAAATCGCACTGCCTGTTCCTTTGTTTTTTTCGAATGAATCAAAGACTAAAGGACTCGCCGTTTTTAAAGTAACTTTGACGACTTCATTCAATTTTACCGAATCAGTCGGAGTTTTCTCTAATGAATTAACATCTAATTGATAATCGATTTCTTTGACAATAGTTCTAATCAATTTACTTCTGTGTTGAAGAAAGTATTTATTTCCGAGAACTAATTCCTTATGATCCATCCAGCAAACCAATGCTTGGAATTCATTAGCCACGGTCGGAATTTGATCAACCTTTACTAAATAATCACCACGCGAAATATCGATGTCATCTGCAATATGAATTACCGCGGGTTGTGGTGCAAAAACTTCGTCGACTTCTTTTCCACCGGTTTCAACTTTAGAAATAGTGGTTTCAATATTTTGTGGAAGGACTTTGATCCGATCTCCTTTTTTATAAATTCCACTTACGATTTCACCCGCATAACCTCGGTAATCGTGGAATTCTTCTGTTTGCGGACGAATTACGAACTGAACTTGAAAGCGTGTATCTTCCAGATTGATTTCTTTATTAATTTCGACTTGCTCTAGATATTCCAATAAAGAACTTTCTTCAAACCAAGGCATTTTGGTAGATCGATCGACAATATTATCTCCATCCAAAGCCGAGATCGGGAAAAACTGAATATTGCTGAGGTTTAATTTCTGGGCAATTTGCAGATAATCAGTTTTAATATTTTGAAAAACTTCTTCCGAATAATTCGCCAGATCCATTTTGTTCACAGCGATCACAACGTGCTTAATTTTCAACAAAGAAGCGATAATACTGTGACGTCTGGTTTGCTCAATAACACCTTGTCGGGCATCGATGAGGATGATCATCAAATCTGAATTAGAAGCGCCCGTAATCATGTTACGCGTGTATTGAACGTGTCCCGGAGCATCTGCAATAATGAATTTTCGATTCGGCGTCGAGAAATATCGGTAGGCCACATCGATGGTGATTCCCTGTTCTCGTTCGGCGCGCAAACCGTCGGTGAGAATAGCCAAATCAATTCCGTCGGAGTTTTTATTTTTAGACTGTTTTTCCAAGGCTTCCAGTTGATCGACCAGAATACTTTTGCTGTCGTATAAAAGCCGGCCAATTAAAGTGCTTTTACCATCATCAACACTTCCAGCAGTCATTAATCTTAATATATCCATTTTCTGTTTTATCAATTGTTATTTTAGTACATTACAAAAAATTTCTACCGCAAAAGGATCAAAAGAAAAAAGTGATTCTTTAAGTAATTCAAAAGTTGATAACAGCAATATACATAAGCCTCTAACTTTTGCAAACTGTTGATTTTCTTCTTTTTCAGACTTATACTCTTGTTTCTTTTGCGGTTAAAAATATGTTGTACAAATTTTGTTAGACATTAATTTTAATATTAATTTCTCATTAAAAGTATCCTCCTTTTTTTCGGTCTTCCATGGCGGCTTCGGTTACTTTATCATCAATTCTGGTTTCACCTCTTTCTGAAATTCTGGAAGCGGTAATTTCCTGAACAACTTCATCTAAAGTCGCTGCATTACTTTCTACGGCCGCCGTACAGGTCATATCGCCGACAGTTCTATATCGAACAGTTTTCGTAGAAATAACATCGTTGTCATCAATTTGAATGAAATCTGAAACCGCGATCAGCTGACCTTCATATTCCAAAACTTCTCTTTCGTGTGAAAAATAGATTGAGGGCAACTGAATTTTTTCTTTTTTAATATAATTCCAGACATCGAGTTCGGTCCAGTTCGAAATAGGAAAGACGCGAACATTTTCACCTTTGTTGATTCGTCCGTTGTAAATTTTCCATAATTCCGGTCTTTGAAGTTTTGGATCCCATTGTCCGAAATCATCCCGAACAGAGAAAAACCGTTCTTTGGCTCGGGCTTTTTCTTCATCGCGTCTTGCTCCACCAATACAGGCGTCGAATTGAAATTCTTCAATCGTTTCTAATAAAGTGTGGGTTTGTAGCCAGTTTCGGGAAGCGAACTTTCCTTTTGGTTCCGTCAGTTTTTGTTTGTGAATGGTGTCTTCCACTTTTCTTACAATTAATTCTGCTCCGATTTCTTTTGCTAAAAAATCTCGATAAGCCAAGGCTTCAGGAAAATTATGCCCTGTGTCGATATGAACCAATGGAAACGGAATTTTCATAGGAGCAAAGGCTTTCATCGCCAAATGAACCAGCGTAATAGAATCTTTTCCACCGCTGAATAATAGCGCAGGTTTTTCAAACTGAGCCGCAACTTCCCGCATGATATAAATGCTTTCCGCTTCTAATTGCTCCAGATCATTTAAATGATATTTTGACATAATTGAGTTTTAGAATTTTTATTTTTCTGAATGAAGACCGCATTCTTTCTGAGATTCTTCCCACCACCATCTTCCGGCACGCGGATCTTCACCGGGTTCAATTGCTCTCGTACAGGGTTTGCACCCAACACTGATAAATCCTTTTTTATGAAGAGGTAGATCCATAATTTGATGTTCGTCAATGAATTTTAAAACCTCATCGTAAGTCCAATGCAGTAGTGGATTGAATTTATAGAGTTGCCTGGTTTCATCCCAATCCAGCATTTTTAAAGAATGTCGGTTTTCTGACTGTTCACTTCTCAAACCGGTGATCCAAACTTTTGCTCCTTCCAAAGCACGATTGAGTGGTTTAACTTTTCGAATGTAACAACATTCTTTTCTATTTTCTACAGAATGGAAAAAGCCGTTAATTCCTTTTTCATTGACAAACTTTTCAACATCTTGTGCTTCCGGAAAGTAAACTTCCGTTTTGATTTTGTATTTGGAATTGTTGTTTGCGAGAAGGTCGTAATGTTCATAAAATAATCTTCCCGTATCCAGTGTAAAAACTTTTATGGGTAATTTATTTTTAAAAATAACATCGGTAATGATTTGATCTTCCTGACCTAAAGAAGTTGAAAAGACTATTCCGTCTGGAATCATCTCGCATATTTTAAAAAGACTTTGCTCGAGAGAAAGGGTTTCTATGTGCTGAATTTCGGGTATTGAGAACATTAATTCGTTATTTAATGTCAGCAAATTTGCAATAAATTTATTACCCTACCAAATTAGTGGACTAATAAATCAAATAAAAAGCGAGTGGTTTAATCTGTAATATCCAGCAAAGTTTTCTTTTCTAAAATCGCTAACGAAGCATCACGAACTTCGATGAGAACATCATGCAATCCACAGTGTTCATGGTTGCAATTAAGACATTGTTCGTGAAAATTAAGACTCACACAAGGAATCATTGCAATCGGACCATTCACCAAACGGATGATGGTAGCAAGTGTAACCTGACTCGGATCGGCATTAAAAAAATAGCCTCCACCTTTTCCTTTTTTGCTGTCCAGGATTTCGGCTTTTTTCAGTTCCAAAAGAATATTTTCTAAAAATTTGATCGGAATTTTTTTCTCAGCGGCAATATCTGAAATCAAAACAGGTCCTTGATCCTTTTTCTCCACGAGAAAGGAAAGCGCTCTGAGTGCATACTGAGATTTTTTAGAAAGCATGATGTAAAATTAAGTAAAACTTTTCAGAAGATAGAGAAGTAAGGTTTTAAACACAACAAACTTTGCTACGAATTCACGTATATTATTTATTTAAATAGAACTGAAAATATTTATTTAAGTAGAAAAATAGATGCAAAATGGTTTGTCTTAAAAATTGCCCCCTGCATTGTTTATAATGTGATATTTTAAGTAAGTTCGCAGGTCATAAATTCAGTGGAATGTTTAGCAAAGAAGAAGCACAAAAATTAAGAAAAGAATTCTGGATCGCCTTTGGGAAAAGTTTTCCCAGAAAATGGATTTTGTACAATACCAAGATTAAAGATTTCTCCTTTAAATTTAATGCTGATGCTAAAAAAGCGGAAGTTTCTTTAGATATAGAAATCAACGATGAGATTTTCCGCAATGCATATTTCGAGAAGATGTGGTCGCTGGAATCTATCTTGGAAGAGGAATTAGGTGAAATTAACAAGGATGAGTTTTATACTTTAGAAAACGGTAAAGTCATTTCTCGATTTTGGATCACCAAAGAAAATGTATCTATTTATAATAAAAATACATGGCAGGAGATCTTTGAGTTTTTTATAGAAAAAATGGAAGGGTTTGAAAGAGTCTTTTATGAATATGAGGACTTTATAAAAGATGTTTAATTAAAACTATCCAAATTTCCGAATCGATTTCAATCCTTCCGCATTAACAATTTCGATGCGTTCGTCTGTGTATTTGATGTATCCTTCCGACGTAAATTCATTCAGACATTTATTCACATTTTCCCTTGAATATCCTAAAACTTCGCTGATTTCTTTCTGTTTCAAAAACTGAAGGCAACCTCTTTCATTGTAATGTAAAAGGAAATCTGCGAGCGCACCATTGATCTTGTGGGCTTTGTAACTCAAAAGATTTCTCGTGAGTGCAGTTATATTATTACAGGACTCGTTATAAACATCGACCAAAAATTTCGAATTGGTAGTGACAAATTTCTTAAAAACATTTTTCTCGAACTGAATAACCTGAGTGCCTTTTACTCCATAGGCGGAGAAAAAAACCGGATCATCATTAAACAAATAACGCAATCCTATAAAATCGGTCTCTCCATATAGATCGATGAGGCGACATTTATCGTCTTTAATTTTCACCTCTCCTTTGTAAATATAAAATACTGAAAACAATAAGCTTTCATTTTTAATAAACATTTCTTCCTGATCAAATTGCATTAACGAGGCATTCGAATTCAGAACCGCCTTTTCGCGATCGGATAAGTGATCAAAAATAGGATTTTCTAAATAGGCTTCGGGTACAATCATCGTATTTTAATAAGGGAGCAATATACGCTGATTAAAATAAAAATTTTAAAGTCTTGAGGTGAGATAAGTCAACAAAAAAAATGTTAACACCGCTCTGTGACTAAACTAACAATCGACTGAAATATAGTTCATAGCCTAAAAATTTGAATCAGATTTATTCCTGCGCACCTTTACATAAATAAAAACAAGCACATGGAATACGCAGTATATTTACAACTTATAGTAGTGTTAGCCGCTATATTTGTAGGAGCCAAAGTTGGCGGAATCGGTTTAGGAATATTTGGAATGATCGGAATGGCCATTCTGGTATTTGTATTTAACGTTCCACCCGGAGAAGCTCCCATAGAAGTCATGCTAATGATTGTTGCAGTGATTACTGCGGCTTCAGCACTTCAGTCAGCGGGTGGATTAGATTATCTGGTCAAGGTCGCTGAAAAAATTCTTCGGAAAAACCCGGAATCAATTACTTTCCTAGGTCCGATTGTATGTTATGTATTTACCTTTCTAGCAGGTACCGGACACATCGCATACTCTTTATTACCTATTATTTCGGAGATTGCAACAGACAGTAAAGTTCGTCCGGAGCGCCCGATGAGTATTTCGGTGATTGCCTCTCAGCAAGCGATTACCGCAAGTCCTATTTCAGCAGCAACCGCAGCTTTATTAAGTACAAGTTTATTGGGTGGACAAGGAATTGAAATGATTGACATTTTGATGGTCTGTGTACCAGCAACAATCATAGGAGTTCTTGCAGGAGCTTTTGCTGTGAGTTTTGTAGGAGTTGATCTGGAAAAAGATCCTATCTATCTTAAAAGACTTCAAGAAGGTTTAATTGAAACGAAAGATCACTCAGTGGTTTCTGATGAAAAAGGAAGCAACACGCGTCCGCTTATCGCTGTAGTACTTTTTTTAATGGGTGTTTTTTCTGTAGTCTTATTTGGTTCAATCTCAAGTTTACGTCCCTCATTTCTTATTGATGGCGAAATAGTGAAAGTAACCATGGCGCAGATCATTCAGATCGTGATGATGTCTACCGCTGGATTAATTCTGATATTCGCTAAAGCTGATGTCACCAAAGCTGTAAACGGCAGTATATTTATCGCAGGAATGCAGGCAGTAATCGCAATTTTCGGGATTGCCTGGATGGGAGATACGTTCTTTAATGGTAACCTCGCATTTTTCAAAGAGCACATTCAAAGCGTAGTTACTTCTTATCCTTTCTTATTTGCCTTTGCCCTATTTGTAATGTCGATCCTTTTGTTCAGCCAGGCTGCGACGGTTCGTACGCTTTACCCACTGGGATTGGCTTTAGGAATTCCTCCACTGGCTTTACTGGCAATGTTCCCAGCAGTGAACGGTTATTTCTTCTTACCAAATTATCCTACCGTAGTCGCCGCAATTAACTTCGACCGGACCGGTACCACCAGAATTGGTAAGTATGTAATCAACCACTCGTTCCAGATTCCAGGATTTGTATCTACCATAGTTGCCATCGCCGTAGGATATCTCATCATCAGTTTTATGTAAACATTAAAAGAGAAACATCATGAAAAAATATATAACAGTCGCCCTTGCATCTTTATTCTCTCTGGGCGTCTATGCACAGGATAATCCCACCAGCACGGAGGCTGACAGTAAAATTAGTTTTCTGGAAAGACATAACGACCAACTCAATATTTATTTCCATATACAGTCCAGTTTTGACGTCATAACAGAGGACGATGGAAAAGCCGATATGGCCTTCAAAGCAAGACAATTTCGATTAGAAATTAAAGGTAATCTTACAGATAAAATATTTTATCGATTCAGACAAAGGTTGAACAGATCTACCAATCCACAGTCTTTAGATAATATCGGTAAAGCCACTGATTACATGTATGTAGGTTATAAATTCAATGATAAATTTAGCATTATCACTGGGAAACAGCGTCAGGCCTGGGGCGGATTTGAATTTGATCAGAATGCCATCAATGTTCACGAATATGCTGATTTTATTAGCGCAATGGACAACAGTATGATGGGAGGAGCAATTATTTATACGCCCATTAAAGATCAAGAATTTCAGTTTCAAATTACCAATAGCAGAAACTCATACTTAGATGATATTTACGGTGATTTGTCAGCGCAGGGAATTGAACAGTCTCACAATCCGCTTGCTTATATCGTCAACTGGAATGGTAGTTTTCTCGACAAGCGTTTTCAGACCCGATGGGCGTACGGTATTCAGACAGAAGCTGAAAATAATTATTCTTCGATGATTACCATGGGGACCAAATATAATCTGAAGCAGTTTCAGTTAACTTTAGATTATATGAATGCTGATGAAAAGATAGACCGATTGGGAATCGCTACAAAAGATGGAGCCGAATGGTTGGCGCTTAACAATCAGAAAGTATTTCAAGACGTTACTTATAATACGGTGATTTTGAAAGCAGAATTTCAGCCAAAACCGGAATGGAATATTTTCGCCAAAGGAATGTATGAAACCACCTCTGTGGAAAACGTAGAGAATTACGATGATGATTTCCGAAAAGCCTACGGTTACATGGGTGGAGTTGAATATCTACCCTTTAAAGATCAAGACTTACGGATTTTCTTAGCCTACATCGGTCGAAAATATGTGTATACGGAAGCAATTCCTTCTCTACACGATTATAGAACTGATCGAGTTAGTTTAGGAGTGATGTATAGAATTAAAGCCTTCTAAAAAAGCAAACAGAAATCAATAGGTGTTTAAAAATTCTGTCAAACACTGACAAATTCAATTTAAGCATCAACGAAAATTAAAAATAAATAAATAAATATTAATATTTCAAAATCAATTATTATGAAAAATTATAGATTAGAATCCGACTTACTAGGAGAATTACAAGTTCCTAAAGACGCTTATTATGGAGTTCAAACTCAAAGAGCGGTAGACAATTTCTACATCACCGGTAACAAAATGGGAGAGTATCCAGAGTTTGTAAAAGCGATCGCTTATGTAAAACTGGCCGCTGCGCAAACCAATCATGAACTGGGTCTTTTAGATGATGAAATGACGGCTGCAATTTCTCAAGCTTGTCAGGAAATTATCGATGGTCAATTCCACGATCAATTTCCGGTAGATATGATTCAGGGTGGAGCAGGAACGTCCGTGAATATGAATGCTAATGAAGTTATTGCCAATCGTGCTTTAGAAATCATGGGCTACGAAAAAGGAGATTACCAACACTGTTATCCGAACGATCATTTGAATCTTTCGCAGTCTACCAATGATGTGTATCCTACCACCGTTCGACTTACGGTAATCAGAATGAATCAGATTTTGGTGAAACATTTAGCTGAACTGAATAGTTCATTTAGAAAAAAAGGAGAGGAGTTCAGTGATGTCATTAAAATGGGACGTACGCAGTTGCAAGATGCAGTTCCGATGACTTTGGGTCAGGAGTTTGGAGCCTTCGCTGCTAATTTAGATGAAGAGATTACGCTTCTAAATAATATTTCTAATTTATTCTTAGAAATCAATATGGGCGGTACTGCAATCGGAACAGGAATTAATGCTCCACAGGGATATGCTATACTTTGTGCAGACAAATTGGCTAAACTTACCGGAGAAGCTTTTGTATCTGCTCCAAACTTGGTAGAAGCTACACCAGATACGGGTTCTTATTTAATATACTCGTCAGCTCTTAAACGTTTGGCAGTGAAACTTTCTAAAATCTGTAACGATTTAAGATTGCTTTCTTCAGGACCGAGAACAGGTATCAATGAAATTAATCTTCCTGCCATGCAACCCGGTTCTTCTATTATGCCAGGAAAAGTAAATCCTGTGATTCCAGAAGTGGTAAACCAGGTTTGTTTTAAAGTGATCGGTAACGATTTAACGGTAACTTTTGCGGCAGAAGCAGGACAATTACAATTGAATGTAATGGAGCCCGTACTTTGTGCCTCGATCGTTGAATCAATGATCTATTTGCAAAGAGCGATGGATACTTTGAGAACAAAATGTATTGATGGAATCACTGCCAACAGAGATGTTTGTAAAAATTTAGTCATGAACAGCATCGGTATTGTAACTGCATTGAATCCTTACATTGGATATAAAGCCAGTACAAAGATTGCTCAACAAGCCATGGAAACAGGAAAAACTGTGTATGAATTAGTTTTGGAACAAAAAATTCTTTCGAAAGAAAAACTGGATGAAATTCTAGATCCGAAAAATATGTTGAGCGCTCACGATGCAGTGAGTTAGATATTTAACTTAATAATGGAGCCTAGGATTTGATGTTTGCTTTTAGATTTTTTGTTAAAAGTGTATTCCCAGATTGTTTTTTTTCATGACAAAATCCTTAGCTCCGTTATTTTTGTTCATTCAGTAGAAACTAATGTTTCACGAAAATGAAAAAAAAACCTTCAAGATTGTATTCTTGAAGGTTTTTGATTTAGCCGAATTTTCTTTTTCGCCACCAGTAGAAGAATCCTCCTAACAGAATAATAACTGCCAGCGGCACCAATAAATTGATCCATTGCCAATCGGTTTTCTCTTCGTCGATTCTTTGTCGGTCGAGTAATCTGGCTTCGATATTTCGGTTTCTGAGTTCCATTAAATTAGAATCATCTAAAAGAAAATCTAAAGCGTTTCTTAAAAACTGTTCGTTGCCATAAGATTGTTTGGTGAGCAGATCTTCGCCGAGTGGGAGAGGATTGCCTTTGTATATTTGATTTCGACCGATATCACCATCCGCGATGATGATCATTTTATTTTCTGGACTTTGTGCCTTAAAATTCGGATATATGTTTTTTTCACTTCTGGTTGCGTAAGCAGAATTAAATTTTCCTTCTAAGCTCACTGCGAAAATTTTAGGTTCAGCTGTCTTTTCCAGATAATTGAGGGAGTCGACTTGTACAATTTCTGCCAACTCAACATAATTAGGAACTTGTTTGATGTTGGTTCTTTCGCTGGATTCAAACAATACTTTAGTCTTAATGTTTTTTCTACCCAAAGTATCGATCGATGATGGAAATTCAAATTTTACCGGATTGATATTTTTCGTGATCGGATTTTTATTTTCAGCAATTCCTAACGGAAAGTAGGGCCAGAGGAAACTACTGTATTGAGGATTTCCAGCAACTTCACCAGACACGATCCTGATAAGCGCAGATTTCTTCATATCCTTTACCAAACCTGCATTTAATCGAATTCCATAATTAAAAAAGAAATCAGTTAGATTCGTCTCCATCGGATAAGCCATGATTTTCTTAGCTTGAAAAAGCGTGTCCATTTCGGCATTCACGGCATCGATCATCCACAATGTTTTTCCACCATTCATGATGTATTGATCCAGAATTAATTTTTCATTTTCAGTAAAAGCTTTTCGTGGTTTTGCAATGACCAAAGCATCCATGTTATGAAGTTGGAGAACATCTTCGTAGGTCAGTTCTGTTTGATTTTTGGGAATAATGGGTCCGGCATTATAATTCTCTAAAGCCATTTCCATAAAACCACGGAATTCATCGGGGCGAAGTTCATCCTGGTTAATGAGAATTCCGATATTCTTTTTGCGATCGGCTGTGATTCTTTTAATACTGGAAACAAAGTTATATTCTAAATTTTCAATCGATTTACTGAGCTGTTCAGAAGCATCAATTCCAGATAAATTTACAATTAGAGGAATCGAAGCTCCTTTAGAATTATATTTAATGGCAGCGTACGGAAACATTACGATTTCAGACATTTTCCCTTCTTTCATATCGGGTAAAATCGACGGTTGTATTCCCATGGCAGCCAAAGTATCTTTTGACATTTTGGTCTTAATGGGATCGATGAATTTAAAATCGATTTTAGGATTTACTTTTCGAAATTCTTCTAAAATAAATTTCGTTTCGTTCTGCAACTGACGGAAACTTGCGGGGAAATCACCATCCAAGTAAACATCAAAAGTCAAAGGTTTTTCAACCGATTCCAATACCATAATGGTCGCATCAGAAAGCGTATATCTTTTCTCTTGTGTTAAATCGAAACGCATAGAAAAAATCCCGAAAGTTCCTAATAACAAAACGAGCGCAAGAATACTATAGATGAGGTTTTTTTTGTTCATTTTTAAAAGCGATAAAAATTCAATTACTTTTTCTTTTCTACAAAAATTTTAGCGAGAAACAGACAGATTCCAATCACCAAGAGGAAATAGAAAATATCTCTGGTATCAATAAGTCCTCTCGTAAAGGTCAGAAAATGTTGATAGAATCCAATATTTGAAAGAATATAATCTGCTCCGCCTAACAATTTATAACTCGCTAATTGTTCGATTCCGAAATATAAAAAGAAGGATAAGAAGACGCCAAGCAAATACGCCATGATCTGATTTTTCGAAAGTGATGAAGCTAAAATTCCGACTGCAGAAAAAGCGGCAATCAAAATCGCTAAGCCAAAATAACTTCCGAAGGTTGCACCTAAATCGATATTTCCTTCTGGAACGCCTAAGACGTAAACAGTATATAAATAAATTAAAGAAGGTAACAAACATAAAATTCCGACCAACCAAACGGCTAGAAATTTACCGAGAACAATTTCTGAAATTTTAATCGGTTGCGAAAATAGCCAGTGCAATGTTCCCGACTGTTGTTCTTCAGCTAAAGTTTTCATGGCAATTGCTGGAATAATAAACATCAATAACCACGGGACCAAGACGAAATAACTCTGTAAAGTTGCCGATCCAATTTCGAAAATATTTGAATCATTATCAAAGAAAAATAAGAAAAGCGTTCCTATTAAACTGAATGCACCAATGATCAACCAGGCGCTCCAGTTTCCGAAATAAGTCCAAAGTTCTTTTTTAAATAGTGCAAACATAAAATTTAAGATTGTAGGAAATATGTTTTAGTTTAATGATAAGGATATTGACTCTTCACAATTGACCATTTACCATTCACAATAGAGTTATCAAGATTTCTTTTTGTTCACCAACTTCACCGTCATCATTATTAAAGCTGCCAAAACGATAAATCCGACAATTAATTGCCACCAAAATGCAATCACCATTGATTTTAAAATAACGGTAAAGACGACCGAAAATAAAATAAAAGTCGCTATCTCATTCGCCTGACGTAGTTTGATATTTTCAATGGGAAGAACATTTCCATTAAGATTTTTAATCTGTAGGATTTTTTTCCAGCACCAATAATGATAAGCGGCAAGTCCTAATAAGAAGGTTAATTTCAAATGAAACCAAGGAGTTTTCATCAAACCAAAATTGAGAACGATCAACGTGATTCCTGAGACCAGCATAATTACGCCAGCCGGAATGGTAATGATATTCCATAATCTTCTGGCCATAAAAACATACTGTTCGCGAAGAACCTGTTTCTTATTTTCTTCAAACTCATCAGTATCTTTATAATAGACAAAGAGTCGAACCAAATAGAAAATTCCCGCAAAATAACTGACCATGAAAATGATGTGAACAGCTTTGATAATGGTATAAAGCATCTGAAAAATTTAGAGGCAAAGATAATGGATTTATATCAGAATTGATAAATTGGAGTAGGATGACTTTTTTATTAAAATTAAATTTTCGATATTTAGGGCTAATTCCGAATTTTTTTGGTTTTTTTGTAAAATATTAAATTAAATAGTACGTATTATGAAAAAAGTTTTCCAATTGTTGTTCAGTTTGGTATTCTTTGCTTTAGGTTTTTCGCAAGATTTAAAACCGATTCCTCAAAAAGTTAAAGATGCTAAAATGGCAAACAAATCATTTGTCAAATATGACTTATTTGCATTGAATCAATCTGCACAAAAGCAAGCTTTATATAAGGCGGCCGCAGAAGATATCACGGTAATGACGATCAACAAATCTGAAATTAACAGGATTTCAACGGAAAGACCTGATGCTTTAGAAATGAGTTTTCCGTTTGAAGGCAAAACTATTACGCTCGAATTGGTGAAAAATGATCTTTACACCAGAGATTTTAAAGTGAATACCGATAAAGGATATGTTGCTTACACGCCAGGTGTTTATTACCAGGGAATTGTAAAGGGTGATAATGAATCTTTGGTAGCCATTAGTTTTTTTAATAATGATGTCGTTGGTGTAACCTCTGTTAAAAATGTCGGAAATATCGTCATAGGTAAAGCCAAACATTCCGAAGATTTTATTTCTTACAATGATCAAAAATTAAAAGGCTCAAATCCTTTCGCCTGTACAGCAGATGAAATTTTAGAAAATAAAAATTCGCCAGGACCTTCGTATGATCCGGCGATCATGACTGCTAAAAAAACAGATAATTGTGTAAGAATTTATTATGAAACGGGTTACACGATCTATACGAACAAAGGTTCTTCGGTCGCTAATGTGATCAACTGGGTTTCGGCAATGCATAATAATATTTCGACGCTTTATAATAATGATGGAATCACGGTAGCCTTAAGCGAAGTTTTTGTTTGGACTTCTGCGGATCCTTATACTGGGTCAGGAACTTTAGCTAAATTAAATCAGTTTAGATCTGGCAGACCCACTTTTAATGGTGATGTTGCGCAGTTAATAAAATATCAAAGTCCCGTAAGTGGTGGAGTTGCATTTTTGAATACCTTGTGTACCAATAATAACTATTCTTATGTAGATGTATTTTTAAGCTATGCCAATGTTCCTACATTTTCCTGGAATATTGAAGCGATGACGCACGAGCTTGGACACAGCTTAGGTTCTCCACACACCCATGCCTGTTTCTGGAATGGTAATAATACGGCAATTGATGGCTGCGGACCACAATCAGGGAATGATGAAGGTTGTACAGGACCATTACCATCAGAAGGCGGAACGATTATGAGTTACTGTCATTTGTTAAGCAGTGTTGGGATTAATTTTGCCAATGGATTTGGTGAACAGCCAGGAGCACTTATTAGAAATAAAATCAATACAAGTGGATGTTTGGGTAGTGATTGTATCTCCTCATGTACAGTAACTATTTCTGGTTTAACGGTGAGTGAACCAACCAAAACCTCTGTTACCGCAACCATAAGCGATAATGCTGGTACTAGCTGGAAGTACAGACTTTCGAAGCCAGATGGAACTATTGTTTCTGAAGGAATATCCAACGATAAAGTGCTTAACTTTAATAATTTAGAAGAAAATACTTATTATCTTATTGCTGTTGGTACTGCATGTTCAGGTCCGCAAGCATTCGCCTCAGAAAAACTTTTGTTAACCAATGCTGATTGGTGCTCAGTAGTGAAATTCACAGATTCTGGTGGCGAAGATGGAAATTACCTGGACGCTCAATCAATGATAAAAACTTTTTATCCAGCTAATTCTACGGACAAGTTAAAACTCACATTTACTCAATTTGCTACAGAACAGGGTGCTGATAATGTCATTATTTATAATGGACCCAATTTAGCTTCACCAAGATTTCCGGGTGGTACCAATATCAGCGGAAATACGATTCCTGGTCCATTCGAATCAACCCATGCAACAGGTGCAATCACCTTTAGATTTACGCCAAACGGTCAGAATAATGCCGCAGGTTGGGTGGCCACTTTTGGCTGTTCAAATTTAGCAACCAATGAAAGTTTGCGTAATAACGGAATTTCAATTTCGCCAAGCGGTATCAAAGGAATTTTCACGATTGTTTCTAAAGATCAAATTCAATCTTATCAGGTTTTTGATGCGTCAGGAAAATTAATTAAAACCGTTAATAATACTACGGGCATACAGGAAAAATTAGATCTTTCTGCTGCACCGGTTGGAACTTATATGGTAAGTATTGTAACCGCAAAAGAAACGGTGATCAAGAAAATTATTAAGAAATAAAAGAAGAATTTTAACATATCAATTAGCCGGCATTTAAAACGTCGGCTATTTTTATGTCAATTTTTTATTGAAATTCAATATAGATGCTTTCGCCTACTTGTAAACCGAATAGCGTTTTGGCGCCACTTTCACCATTTCCTTTGTAAATGGTTAATTCTAACAAACCGGCATCATTAAATACGGCAGCCGCTTTTCCATGAAATTCCTGTTCTTTATTCCAGTCATTCACCAAGTCGGTATATTGATCATGAATTCTGGACAATGCTAAATTTCTAAATTTCACAATAAAGCTCTCAAATCCAACACTACTTTTCTCAAAGTTTTTCTTGGAGATATTCGATACCACATTGCCGAAATTATCGATGTACATTATTTCTCCGATCAGCATTTTTTCGCTTTCATTAAATACAGCCCTTGGAAAAGAAAGTTGTTTCGGATCTTTAAATTTGCGGCCAATAACTTCTGGCAAACCTCCATTTTGAAGATGTACCGCAACAGGTGCAAAAATATCGGTGGACGTAAACCGGACTTCATCATCAAATCGATTGTTGAACGTGATTTCGTACACTTCTTCTGGTTTAATATCATAGAAAATCAAACTTAGAAGTCCATTATCAGCAGCGATAAAATAATGATCATCTGCTTTGTAAAGAATACATTTTCTTTCTTTGGTGTAAAAGCTATCTACGGAGATAATATGAACCGTTCCTTTGGGAAAAAATGAATAAGCATTTCTTACGACATAAGCGGTCTGCAGAAGATTGTAGGCTTGTATTTGATGCGTAATATCAACAATCGTAAGCTCTTCTTTTAGTTTTAAAATAGCACCTTTCACTGCCGCAACTCTGTGGTCGACCAATCCGTAATCTGAAGTAAAAGTAATAACTGCCATCTGTATTTTTAGGAAACCACAAATTTAGCGTAAAAAAAATATTTTAAGCACCATTGTGGAAAAGTTAAACTCCTATTTCAAATAAAATCGATACATTTAATAAAAATAAATATTTAAAACAGGTGATATATGTTTGAACTGAAATACGAAATTGAAGGCATTGATGCCAAGACTTTTTATGGAGTTAATAATCAATATTTTAATTTATTAAAGTCCAAATTTCCGACGCTGAAAATAACGGGTAGAGATCATTTTATTCTTGCTTTGGGGCCGCGCGAGGTGTTGGATATCTTGAAGCTTAAGTTAGATGATGTGGTGAGTTTTATTTCTAAAAACAATTCGATTACCTTAAAAGATTTCGAAAGCATCCTGGATATCAAAGATGAAGCTGAAAAACAAATGGTTTTCGATCAGGACATTATTGTAAAAGGAATTGGTGGAAAAATCATTAAAGCGAAAACCACGAATCTTAAAAAATTGGTGAAAGCATGTGATACCAAAGACATGGTATTCGCCATCGGACCCGCCGGAACCGGAAAAACTTATACGAGTGTTGCATTAGCCGTACGGGCTTTGCGAGATAAAGAAGTCAAGAGAATCATCTTAACGAGACCAGCTGTTGAAGCAGGTGAGAGTTTAGGCTTTTTACCGGGAGATTTAAAAGAAAAACTAGATCCTTATTTACAGCCATTATATGATGCACTGCGGGATATGATTCCGCATGAGAAATTAGAAAGTTTTATTGAGAAAAAGGTCATAGAAGTCGCGCCGCTTGCGTTTATGAGAGGACGGACTTTAGATGAAGCATTTGTTATTCTGGATGAAGCCCAAAATACGACGCATTCTCAAATGAAAATGTTTCTTACCCGAATGGGAATGAATGCGAAATTCATCATCACGGGTGATCCAAGTCAGGTCGATTTACCGATGCGTCAGAAATCCGGTTTAAAAGAGTCGATGAGAATTCTTGGTGAAGTGGATGAAATAGGTTTTGTGTATTTAACAGAAGAAGATGTAGTGAGACATCCAATCGTTAGAAAAATTATTCACGCCTATGGCGCAGAAGAAAAAAGGCAGCGGGAAGAATAGTTATAGGTTTTAAAAGCTTTCAATTAAGTGAAAAATTTATAGAGAAAAAATTTATACAGTGATAAAAAAGTCAAATATGAAAAAAATCAGTTTTTCAAAAACCTAATCAGTTTCGCTTGGTTCTTAAACGTATGTTTAATTATTTTTGCCGTCATAAATAATTTGAATAAACATGAAAAAAGTATTAGTAGCAAGTGCAATTGCACTTTTCGCAGGCATGAATGCACAGGAAACTGAGACAGTTGGATTTAATATGGGTGATACATTCATTACCGGAGCAGTAGGATTTAATTCTCAAACTACGGGAGATGTAAAAAGCAATACCTTTACTATAGCGCCAAGTGTTGGCTATTTTGTAACATCTAACGTTGCGCTTGGAGCAAGAGTTGGTTACATAAATTCAACAGACAAAAATACGGTAGCAAATGTAGAACTCTCTAATGAGGTTAATACTTTCGCAATCGGAGCATTTGGTAGATATTACTGGATGCCTGCATCTAGATTCTCTATCTTTGGTGAATTAGCTGCAAACTATGCTAACGCAAAAAATACAGTAAAAGCAGGAAGTATTTCAACTGATAGTAAAGCAAATGGATTTAACGTCGCGCTTGCTCCAGGGATTAATTACTTTCTTTCACCAAACTTTGCTTTAGAAGCTACTTGGGGAATTATTAATTATTCATCTGTAAAGCCTGACGTTGATGGTGCTATCGCTACTGATAATTTCGGTATTGGTTTAGACCTAAACAATATTTCTTTAGGATTGGTTTACAAATTCTAAATAAAAATATATCGATTTATTAATCCCGCTTTTAGCGGGATTTTTTCATGAGGGATTTTATTGTTAATTCAGCTCCTGATTGAAGATCATTTGATCGAATTTAGGTCAGGATTGGTCTTTTTTTCAGGTCTTTTTTTAACTCAAAATAGATTTCAGCTGGCAGATAAAGGTGTATATTCCCGATTGCTTTACTTAATTTAAATTGTAGACTTAACGGTCCGTTTTCCGCAAAAATAGTTTACTGAATTATTTACTTTTTTTTAGTAAAATAATTATTTAATGTCAAACTGTACTTTTTATAAGGAATTGTTTAAAGTTTTATTATAAAATTTTTTCGTACAAAAAATCACCTTAAAATTAAGCTAAAAAGCAGTAGGCATGGTGTAGTCTAGTAATTATTTGATATTTTTGTGAAAAATTAAGATTTATGAAAAGAGTAGTACTAGCGTTTGCTATTGGATGTTTTGGAATGATGAATGCGCAAATTAAATTCGGAGTCAATGGTGGATTTTCATCGGCCGTTGTATCTAGTAAATGGGATAACTTAACGCAGGGTTATTATGTCGGTCTGTTTTCTGAAATTGGAATTCCTGGTTTTGCAAAAGTACAACCTGCTTTAAATTATGTAAAGATTCATGACGATTCCTACATCCAGGTTCCGGTAATGATGAAGTTTTATTTTGTTCCGAAGGTAAATATTCAGGCCGGTCCGCAATTCGCTTTTAGAATGAATGACAGCTCTTCTAGTAGTAAAACGAATTTCGGTGCTGCTGTTGGGTTAGGAGCCGATTTATTTTCTGGGCTATTAATCGAAGCAAGATATGCTTTTCAGTTAAATGAAGCTTTTAAAAGTCCGGCGGGTGATAAATTACCCTTCAATATATTTAATGTTGGTTTAGGAATTAGATTTTAATGTAAGCAACTTAAGATCGTAAAATTTACCTGAGGAATTTCCTCAGGTTTTTTTATGAATAAACTGAGAATATAAATATAAAAAATGAATGTGATTCTAAATTTTCAATATTAAATTTAAAATATTTCTAGATTATCAAATTTTACGTTAAAAAGACACTAATAATAAACTATAAATATTAATAATGCTATTGTGTTATTTTTAATTTAAATTTAATGAATTATTGTTGTAGATTTTGTTATGTAGATGTTTTTTTCTAACTTGAGGCGACAACCAAATAATTAAAATAAATATGAAAAAGATGTATGCTCTTCTAGCAATTTCAAGTACTGTATTATTATATGCACAAGTTGGAATCAACACCACAGATCCCCAATCAACATTAGATGTTAATGGTAATGTTATTATACGAACGGTTGATCCCGCAACTGTGAGTTCTGCGTACGACTTTTTAGTTCATGACAATGCTACCAATGAAGTACATAAAATTAATGGTAATTTAGCTACGGTCACAGCGGAAAAAACTATTTCAAAAGGAGTTGAGCGAAATGGAGTGAGCCTTTTATCCGGAAGCTTATTTGCAGGCTGGCGAAAGATAAATTTTGCATCAGCTAATATTCCTATTAATCAAGATGCGAATTTTGACGCTGCAACGGATTTTTATACCATACCTTCTACTGGAGTCTATGAGATTAATTATCAATTTAGATATGGAAGTGGCGTGCTGGCATCTCTTTTAAATTTTGGTGGAGTGCCAAGTATCGGCATCTTACGGCATCCGACCAGCGGTCCCTATAATGTTTTGGATTCGAGAAAATTTAGTGGCGTAAGCGTACCTCTTGTCTTGAGTTTAATTGTGTCAGAAACTTCTATTAATAGTGTTTATCAATTAAATGCTGGAGACCGTCTCTCCTTTGAGTTGAATAGTGGAGGCTTAAGCTTAGGTCTTTTGAGTAGTAGTCATGCTGAATTTGTTATTAAGAAAATATCCAATTAAAACACAATTTCTATATATCAAGAAAAATCCTGCATAATTAATTATACAGGATTTTTCAATTTTAAAAATTTTAATGTCTTATCTACCAAATAAATTACCGCCCGGCATTCCGGCTCCTTTCGGCATTCCTTTGCTCATCATTTCCATCATTTGTTTTCCTTGCGGTCCTTGCATCATTTTCATCATTTTACCCATCTGTTCGAATTGTTTCATCAAAGCATTTACATCTTCAATCTTTCTTCCGGCTCCTTTTGCAATTCTGTTTTTACGCTGAGTATTGATGATCGAAGGTCGTCTTCTTTCTTCCGGCGTCATCGAATGAATGATCGCTTCAATATGTTTAAAAGCGTCGTCCTGAATATCAACATCTTTAATGGCTTTACCAACTCCTGGAATCATGCCCATTAAATCTTTCATATTACCCATCTTTTTGATCTGATTGATTTGTTTTAAGAAATCATCAAAACCAAATTCATTTTTGGCAATTTTTTTATGAAGTTTTTTAGCTTCCTCTTCGTCAAACTGTTCCTGCGCTCTTTCAACTAAGGAAACAACATCACCCATTCCAAGAATACGATCCGCCATTCTTTCCGGATAGAAAACATCGAGTGCTTCCATCTTTTCTCCCGTCGAAATAAACTTAATTGGTTTTTCAACGACGGAACGAATTGTTAGAGCAGCTCCACCTCGCGTATCACCATCTAATTTCGTCAGAACAACTCCGTCGAAATTCAAAGCATCATTAAAGGCTTTTGCAGTATTCACGGCATCTTGTCCGGTCATGGAATCTACAACGAACAATGTTTCTTCTGGCTTAATGAAATAATGAATGGATTTGATCTCGTTCATCATCGCTTCATCAACAGCCAAACGTCCTGCGGTATCTACGATCATAACGTCATGACCATTTTCTTTCGCAAACTTCACTGCATTTTCAGCAATAGAGGAAGGATTCAAAGCACCTTCTTCAGTATAAACAGGAATACCAACCTGACCACCTAAAACTTTTAATTGTTCAACAGCAGCTGGACGGTAAACGTCACACGCTACCAAAAGTGGTTTCTTGCTTCTCTTTTGTTTTAAATAATGAGCTAGTTTTCCAGAGAAAGTTGTTTTACCAGAACCTTGTAAACCGGCAATTAAGATTACACTTGGTTTTCCAGAAAGATTGATTCCTTCATGGGTGCTTCCCATTAATTCTACCAATTCGTCGTGAACGATTTTGGTCATCAACTGTCCCGGCGTTAAACTCGTCAGTACATTTTGACCAAGTGCTTTGTCCTGAACTCTTTTGGTGAGGTCTTTCGCTACTTTGTAATTAACATCGGCATCAACCAACGCACGTCGAATTTCCTTTACCGTTTCGGCAACGTTAATTTCTGAAATCTTCCCGCGCCCCGAAATATTCTGAAGCGCTTTATCTAATTTATCCTGTAAGCTATTAAACATAATTTATCTTTAAGATTTGCAAAAATAAGGAATTTCGTTCAATTATAATAAACTTGCTTATTTTTGCACCATGAATATTGTAAATATATCTTTATTATTCCTGTCTGCGGCTTTTTTAAATGTCATTCTCTTCTACATTTTCAAAAAGTATTTAATGAAAACCGATAATCCCGCGATGTTATTTCTGGTCATCAATATTTTCAAAGACATCATCTGGGTAGGGTACTGGTTGATTAATTTAGAAACCAGCCAAACCAATTTCTTATTTCTAATCGGGATCTTTTTGGTGACTTCTTTTGCCTTATACTTTAAAGTAATACGATTCTTAAACCGCTCCTGAAAATTAACTGATAAAAATCAATTTTTTGTATTGGTAAGTTTTAATAATTTCAATATATTTGCAAACCGATAAATTTGACCTATGAACAAGAGAATTTCTTCTTTATTTTTCGTTTTATTTCTTACGCTTTCAAGTGTTTT
>NZ_JBGZYM010000085.1:0-64851 GCF_041824135.1 Kaistella sp.
TTAGAAATAGATTTAAAACCGACCGTTATAATCGAATTCTTGGCTACGATAATATTTTCGCCATTGGAGATATCGCTTATATGGAAACTCCTAAATATCATACCGGGCATCCGCAAGTTGCGAATGTCGCTATCAATCAAGGTAAGAATGTAGGACGAAATTTCCTGAAAAAATCTGAAAAAGATTGGACGGAATACGAATACAATGACCAAGGAAGTTTAGCAACAATAGGAAAACACAGAGCAGTAGTCGATTTGCCTAATTTTAAATTCCAGGGATTATTGGCCTGGTACTTTTGGATGTTTTTACACTTAATGTTAATTTTGAGTGTTCGAAATAAATTAGCCATTTTCTTCAACTGGATGTGGAGCTATATTAACAAAGACTCGTCTCTAAGATTAATCATCATTCCTAATAAAAAGAACAATACCGAACAATGAGAATAGATATTATAAGTGTCTTGCCAGAATTGATGGAAAGTCCATTTCAAACTTCAATTCTGAAAAGAGCAATGCAGAAAGGTTTAGCAGAAGTACACTTTCACCAGTTAAGAGACTGGAGCATCGGAAAACATCGACAGATTGATGATGAGCCTTATGGTGGCGGCGCAGGAATGATTATGATGATCGAACCGATTGATAAATGCATCTCCGAATTGAAATCCCAAAGAACTTACGACGAAATCATCTACTTAACTCCTGACGGCGAAACATTGACGCAGAAAATTGCGAACACACTTTCTATTAAAGGAAATCTTATTTTTTTGTGTGGCCATTATAAAGGAATTGATCAAAGAGTTCGGGAACTTCATATTACCAAAGAAATTTCTATTGGCGACTATGTGCTCACTGGCGGAGAATTGGCAGCTTGCGTATTGGCGGACTCCATTATTCGCCTGTTACCCGGCGTTCTCAATGATGAGCAATCTGCTTTAACCGATAGTTTTCAGGACAATTTACTCTCACCACCGATTTATACAAGACCTGCGGAGTATAAGGGACTCGCAGTTCCTGAAATTTTACTCAGCGGTAATTCAAAGAAAATAGAGGAATGGCAACACGATCAGGCAGTTAAGATTACTTTAGAAAAAAGACCAGATATTTTAAATTAATTACGAACATAGCTAATTGTTTTTGCTAAGTTTACCATAATGAAAAAGCTGTTAATTTTTTTAAATGGAAAATATGAACGATAAGGAATTAGTTGCCTTCTACAATGTAGAAAATTTATTTAGTCCGGACGTTCCGCGTAAACATAAATTAGATCCAGCGTTTTCTGGAATGCAAAACTGGGACGATAGAAAGTACCAGAACAAACTTCTCAAAATTGCACAGGTTTTTCAATTAATATTGGAAAGTGAAAAGTCGTTACCCATGTTGATTGGAGTATCTGAAGTTCAGGGCAGGCAACCGCTGGAAGATTTGATTAAATTAGAACCTTTCAATGCTACTTACGGAATTGTCCATTACGAATCGATGGATGAAAGAGGCGTAGATGTAGCACTGCTTTATGACAAAAGTAAAATTGAAATTATCTCTTCTGAGCCCATCTCCTATCTTTTTGCGATAGAAAATAAAGATTCCGAATATTATGACACGACCAGAGATGTGCTTTTTTGCAAGGTGAAATATTTGGAAACCATCATGAATATTTTTGTTCTTCATTTGCCATCTAAAAGGGAAAAAGATGTTAACAAACCGAAGCGGGAATATATTCTTAAAGATTTACACCAGAAAGTAGTTGACTTAATTTCTACCAAAGATGAAGGCGTAATTATCTGTGGTGATTTTAACGAAAATCCGGATGAAGAAATGATAGCCAATTTTATCTATGATGGAGATTTCAACAAAATTCTGACTAATCCATCCGCTGATCTGTTTAAAAACGGAAAATTTTCTACATTTCATTATAAAAGTGGCTTACTTTTTGACCAAATGATTTTATCTGCAAGTTTTTTTAATGCGAATAGCCCATTAATATTTAAGGAAGCTAAAGTTTTCAATCATGAAAAATTAAGCAACTGGGATAAGAAATTTGAAGGGCGACCTTTCAGAACTTATGCTGGAACAAGATATTTGGGTGGTTATAGTGATCACTTTCCGATTTTGACCACATTTCTAAAAAAGGAGTAGCAGAGTATTGAATTAGTAATTTAACAGAAAAAATTATTTAAAATGAAAAATGCCATTAATGCCGAATACCATTTAGATAAAATAGATAAGGAGATCATTTATATGTTGATGGATAATGCAAAAACTTCTTTAGCACAAATATCCAAAAATGTGGGGATCTCAACTACAGCCGTACATCAAAGAATTAAAAAATTAGAAAATGCAGGCGTCATGGAAAATTCCATTTCGTTTTTGAATCCTCGAAAAATAGGGTACAAAGTGGTGTCTTACATCGGCGTTTTTCTGGAACAACCAAGTCATTATCAAGATGCGATAAAAGCCTTGAAAGATATTAATGAAGTGGTAGAAGCCCATTATACGACCGGTGATTATACTATTTTTCTTAAAGTATTATGTAAAGACAATGATCATTTGATGGAGATTTTAAATAAAATTCAAAAGCTAAAAGGAGTTACCAGAACCGAAACTTTTATCTCTTTAGAACAAAGCATCAGCAGACAATTGAAAGTTTAAGAAAAGACAATCATAAAGCATTTATAAAAGTACATTTCTCAGGAAGTGTACTTTTTCGCTTAAAGACATGAGTTAACAATTTCCACAAATGCACCCTTGATTCGCAGATAAATGGTTAAATTTACATTTCTTAATTTATAAATATATTTTCTAATTAAATATCGTTATTCATGCAAAAAACATTAGAAAAAGAACATACAATTCCTATGCAAAATCACAATGAACTGTTGCCTTTTAATACCAAATATTTCGACGCAATCAATATCAATCGCAGTGCAGTTGAAAAACGGGTCGCAACTTTAGGCGGACGTAGGAGTGTGAAAAAAGAATTTCAGGCAGCTTGGTTACTCAAAGCAATTTCAATGATTGACCTCACCACTTTGGCAGGCGACGACACGCGCGGCAACGTAATGCGACTTTGTGAAAAAGCGAAAAATCCCGTCCGTGCAGATCTATTGCAAATCTTAGGAATGGAAAACGCCAATTTGACAACCGGAGCAGTTTGTGTTTATCACAATTTAATTCCCTACGCCAAAGAAGCTTTGAAAGGAACTTCGATTCCAATCGCTGCAGTTTCTACAGGATTTCCCGCAGGTAAAATTTCCCTCGAAGATAAGATTACAGAGATCAAAAAATCAGTGGTTGCCGGAGCAACAGAGATCGATATCGTTATTTCCCGTGATTTGGTTTTAGAATCAAAATGGCAGGAATTGTACGATGAGATCAAATTGTGCAGACAAGCTTGTGGTGACGCTCATATGAAAACGATTCTCGCAACAGGCGAAATTCCAACATACACCAAGGTAGCAAAAGCATCTTGGGTCGCGATGATGGCAGGATCAGATTTTATTAAAACTTCTACTGGGAAAGAATCGGTGAACGCAACTTTAGCTGTGAGTTTAGTGATGATGCGTTGTATTCGTGATTATTACGAATTAACCGGCGTGAAGATCGGTTACAAGCCAGCTGGCGGAATTCAAAAAGCAAAACAGGCACTCGATTATTTGATCTTATTAAAAGAAGAATTGGGCAACGACTGGTTGACTCCCGATTTGTTCAGATTCGGTGCAAGTTCACTGTTGGGCGACATCGAACGACAGTTAGAACATTTCGTAACCGGAAGATATAGCGCCGGGTTCAGACATCCGATGGCATAATTGTCATACTGAGCTTGTCGAAGTATGGGCGCCTTTTTCCGCCCTCCGTTCCCGCTTTTTTGCTCCACTTCGTTGCGCAAAAAGAGCTCCACTCAGGTCGGGGCGCAACTGGGAGCCAAGAATTGAAACAGGATTATAAAAACAAGTAGTTAGATTTTTAACAGAGTAAATGCGCATCACTTTTTTGCTCTTTGGAAACCTTAAAAAAATAAAAACTTTTGTGACTTTTGTGGTTAATCAGCACATCACCAAATCATCACATCAACACCTCATCAAAAATGGAAATCAAAGAAATATACGACACCATGGTTTACGGTCCCGCTCCAGAAAGCGCAGCTTCTGCTGTGGAATTTTTAGAAAATCATAACAGAAATTTCGACTTATTTATTGGCGGAGAATGGGTAAAACCGCATTCCAAAACATACATGGATTCCAACAATCCTTCCAACAAAGAATTTTTAGCCAAAATTGCCGAAGCCGACGAAACCGATGTTGACAAAGCAGTGAAAGCTGCCAACAAAGCGCTAGCGGAATGGGCAGCAATCGGTGGATTCGAACGGGCGAAATATTTGTACGCCATCGCAAGACAAATTCAAAAACATTCGAGATTGTTTGCAGTTTTGGAGACATTAGACAATGGAAAACCAATTCGTGAAACCCGAGATATTGATATTCCAATTGTAGCCAGACATTTCTATCATCATGCTGGTTGGGCAAAACTGATGGATACCGAATTTAGAGATTATCAGGAAGTCGGTGTGGTCGGACAGATCATTCCGTGGAATTTCCCATTGATGATGCTTTCCTGGAAAGTCGCTCCAGCTTTAGCAATGGGAAATACGGTGGTTTTAAAACCAGCAGAATATACTTCATTGACCGCTTTGCTTTTTGCAGAGATCTGTGAGAAAGTTGGCCTTCCAAAAGGAGTTGTCAACATCGTAACCGGAAAAGGAACCGTTGCCGGAAATGCTTTGGTCAATCATAAAGACATTCAGAAAGTAGCGTTTACTGGCTCTACCAAAGTGGGTAAAATTTTAAGAACAAATATTGCCGGAACAGGTAAAAAAATATCACTGGAATTAGGAGGAAAATCGCCGTTCATCGTTTTCGAGGATGCTGATTTAGATTCCGCAGTAGAAGGAATCGTAGATGCGATCTGGTTCAATCAAGGACAGGTTTGTTGTGCCGGTTCCCGACTGTTAATTCAGGAATCAGTTTCTGAAGTGTTTTACAAAAAACTTCGCGCAAGAATGGAAACTTTACGCATCGGCGATCCAATGGACAAAGCAGTTGATATGGGTTCTATCGTTGATCCTGTTCAATTAAAAACCATTAAAGAGATGGTTCAGATCGGAATCGATGAAGGTTGTACGATCTACCAATCGAAAAATGGCGTTCCGGAAAATGGTTGGTTTTATCCACCAACATTATTTACTGATGTTCCGACAAGCGCTGTTATTGCGCAGGAAGAAATTTTCGGACCAGTTTTAGTCGCCATGACTTTCCGTTCGCATTCTGAGGCCGTGGCTTTGGCGAATAATACAAGATATGGTTTGGCTTCAAGTGTCTGGACAGAAAACATTAATTTGGCTTTAGATATTGCACCGAAAATCAAAGCAGGAAGCGTTTGGATCAACTGTACGAATCAGTTTGATGCTGCGGCAGGTTTTGGTGGTTATAGAGAATCCGGTTTCGGAAGAGAAGGCGGAAAAGAAGGTTTGTATGAATATATGAAACCAAAAGTGGAAGCCGAATTTACTTCGAAACCAATTGTACCGAAAACTGAAAAACCAAATGAGGCTAAAAAATCAAAAAATACTTTAGCAGAGATCGATCGTACCACAAAAATGTACGTTGGTGGAAAACAGGCTCGTCCAGATGGTGGTTACAGTACCGAGATCAAAAATGCTTTTGGTGAATATATCGGTGAAGTTTCAGAAGGAAACAGAAAAGATATCAGAAATGCCGTTGAAGCAGCCCACGCAGAAAAATCCTGGGGCGGAATGACTGGACATTCAAGAGCACAAGTTCTTTATTATATCGCAGAAAATTTAGCAATCCGCTCAGAAGAATTTGCACAAAGAATTGTGGAAATGACGAATCAATCTTTAGAATCTGCGCAAGATGAGGTTGAAAGATCAATCGAAAGAATTTATACGTACGCAGCTTACGCCGACAAATACGATGGTGCAGCGCATTCTACCGTTCAAAGAATGGTGACTTTGGCAATGCCGGAAGCAATTGGCGTTATGGCAATTATCTGTCCGGAAGAGAATCCTTTGTTAGGATTTATTTCTACGGTGATTCCGGCGATCGCTATGGGAAATAGAGTAGTGGTAATTCCATCTGAAAAACATCCTTTCTCGGCAACCGATTTTTATCAGATCTTAGAAACTTCCGACGTTCCTGCCGGAACGGTAAATATAGTAACGGGACCAAAAGAAGAATTAGCCAACGAACTCGCCAAACATTATAATGTAGAAGGAATTTGGTATTTCGGAACTGCTGAAGGAAGCAAGAATATCGAATTATTATCTACGGATTCGATGAAACGTTCCTGGGTAAATTTCGGTAAATACAGAAACTGGTTGAATCCAAAACATGGTGAAGGTCAGGAATTTTTGAGACATGCGACAGAAATTAAAAATATCTGGATTCCTTACGGAGCATAGAGTTTTTAATTAAAAATAAATGCAAAGCCACGGAAAATTTCGTGGCTTTTGTCAACAAGAAAATCTGCGACATCTGCAAAATCTGCGAGAAATTATTGAATAGAAGATTCGGGAAAATTTTAACCATTAAGATTTATGAAGAAATTAAGATCATTAAGATTTCCTTCGGAAATTGCGTTACGCTAAACGAATATGAACTCTTTACTGAAAAAATTTTAATCAGTATGGCTAATGTGCAAGGAAACATATTGATAAGACACAAATAAACCTTTGTGACTTTGTGGTTTACATCAAGTTTTAAGACAAATATTAATTCCTGAAATCACCCATATCCAATTTCAAAGAAAAGAAATTAGAGTAAAAATTAGAGCCACCGATTCCAGAATTGGTAATCGCGTAATCCAATGTTAAGCCTTGGTATTTGACTCCAATTCCTGCACTGGGCTGAAAAGAAACTTTACGTTTTAAATTTTCTATATCAGTGATATTTTGAAATCTATTTAAACCAACTCTGACAAAAATCATATCCTGAAATTTAAGTTCGGCGCCTGCGTAAGGCGTGATACTTGCAAAATCGGTAGAAATAAGTGCAGCCGTTTTTGCAAAATCAACATTGATCCCAACTTCTGGCATCAATTCTAAATCACGATTAATTTCGAAATTACGACTCATGCCTAAATTTAATTTAGGCATCGTTAGCTCCAGTTTATCTTTCGGAGCGGGATTGAATTCCTCGCCATTCACCACCGCCGAAAGTTCTTTTTGATTGACGGTCCAGAAGTTAACTGTTGTTGTCACATCTTTCATCACCGCACCGTAATTCCAGCCATTGTCTGAGTGATAAATCGCTCCGATGTCAAATCCAAAACCGTAACCACTTGCAAACTTTCCTACATTTCGGTAAACAAGTTTCGCGTTGACCCCAACGTCTAATTTCTGATTTCCACCCGGATTAAAGGCGTACGAAATCAAAGCGGCATAATCGGATTGAGAAAAACTGGTAATTTTATCGTAATCAATATTTCCTTCAGGATCTATTAATTGCGTCGTATTTAAAATATTATCAACACCAAGTCGAACGATAGAAATTGCAAAAACGCCACTGCCGTCCAAAGGTTTTGCATAAGCAATATAGTCATATTTTGCAATCGATTCAAAATATTCAGCATGCATCGCAGCGCCTTGCCAGTCACGGTCAACACCGATTAATCCTGCAGGATTCCACATGGGCGAATACACATCATTTTGATTAGAAATTACCGCGCCACCCATTGCAAGACCTCTTGCGCCAGCTCCGATGCTAAGGAATTCATTGGAGTATTTACGTACAATTTGAGCTTCAGAAAAAACTCCTGAAGTTATTAAAGCGGCAAAGAATAATTTTTTCATCAAATGTTTACTTTTTTCGCAGCTGCGTTTTTCCGTGATTTCAGAATTCCATTAACGATAATTGCCAAAATCATAATTAAAGATGCGCCATAAAAAATGGGACTCATCTGCTCTGATTCTCCAAAGATAAAAAAAGCCAGGATAATCCCATAAACTGGTTCTAAATTTACAGTTAGGATCAAAGTAAATGGCGAAATATACTTCATCAAATTGACTGATTCTAACATAGGGAAAGCCGTAAAAACACTAGCTAATAAGATAACTAACGTTAAATCACGAGTACTTATTTCATTGATCTGAAAAATTTGACCACTCAATAATAAAAAAGCCGTTAAAATAAGAAAGCCTGAGAATATTTCGTAAAAAATAATGTTTCCTGAACTGGTTTTTCCAAATATTTTTCCATTAAAAACAGAGAAAATAGTTCCGAAAAGCGCGGTGAGTATTCCGTAAAAGATTCCCTCTTTATATTGAAATTCAGTTTTGAAAATTAAGCCCATACAAATTACAATCACAACGCCCATGACTACCTCTGAAATATCGACTTTTCTTTTAAAAATAATAGGTTCCAAAATGGAAGCAAATAGAGTAGAAAGCGAAAGACAACTTAAAGCAATTGAAACGTTAGAAACTTTGATGGAATAAAAGAAACAAAGCCAGTGAAAAGCCATAAATCCACCAATCGCAGACAACTGAATAAAAAGTTTTTTAGAAACTTTAATACTTTCTTTTTTTACAAAACGAATGAAAATAAATAAGAAAATGGCAGCAAAAAGCATTCGATAGAATGTTAGCGCTTGCGCATTGGACTCGATCAATTTCCCTAAAATTGCGGTAAATCCCCAAAGGAAGACGATCATATGAAGTCGGAAAAGAGCAGAGTTTTTTACCACTATTTATGTTTTTTAACTTTTGCAAATTTACAAATCCAATTTGTATTTTCAGGATAATTTACGGTCGGTTTTCCCAATAAAAAAAACCCTGAAAACTGTTGTAACTTTCAGGGTCTCCAAATAATAAACTACTAAAAAAATAAACTAGGAATAATTTCCTTCGAATTGTAACGTGGTTATCGTCCTTTTATTTTGACTGATTCTATTTAATATAAATAAATAATTTTCTGTCTTTCAAATCATTAATGCTAATGCATCGCGCTGAAGGTATTATTTGAAAAAATCTTACCTTTAAGAAAATTTTTTTCACGTATGGATTTAGAATTTAATAAAAGAGAAGATCAAAATAAATTAAAGCTTGGCGCAATCAACAGTGTACTTTCTGAAATCAAGAAAGGAGGTGGTGAGCAACGTTTGCAGAAACAAAGAGATGAAGGGAAGTTAACGGCTCGTGAACGAATTGATTATCTTCTTGATAAAAATTCTGATGCTATTGAAATTGGTGCTTTTGCGGGGTATGAAATGTATGAAGAACACGGCGGTTGCCCAAGTGCAGGAGTCGTAGTGAAGATGGGTTATGTTTCTGGTAAGCAATGTTTGGTCGTTGCCAATGATGCCTCTGTGAAAGCAGGTGCTTGGTTTCCGATCACTGCTAAAAAGAATCTTCGTGCGCAGGAAATCTCCATGGAAAATAGATTACCAATTATTTATCTGGTTGATTCTGCAGGTGTTTTTTTACCGATGCAGGACGAGATTTTTCCGGATAAAGAACACTTCGGACGTATTTTCCGTAACAATGCGAAAATGAGTTCTATGGGAATTATTCAGATTTCAGCGGTGATGGGAAGTTGTGTTGCCGGTGGTGCCTATTTGCCAATTATGAGTGACGAAGCGATGATTGTGGATAAAACAGGATCAATCTTTTTAGCTGGAAGTTATTTGGTAAAAGCTGCCATTGGAGAAACCATTGATAATGAAAGTTTAGGTGGTGCGACGATGCATTGTGAAATTTCAGGCGTTACTGATTATAAAGCCAAAGATGATAAAGATGCTTTAGATCGAATTAAAAACATTATGAAATCGATCGGTGATTACGAGAAAGCCGGTTTCGATAGAACTGAAAGTTTCCCACCAAAACAGAAAATAGAAGATATTTTCGGATACATGCCTATTTCGAGAGCGGAGCAATATGATACTTTTGATATTATTAAATCTTTGGTTGATAATTCTGAATTCGAAGAATACAAAGGAGATTACGGCAAAACCATTATTTGCGCGACCGCCCGAATTGATGGATGGAGCGTCGGAATTGTAGCTAATCAAAGAAAATTAGTGAAAAACGGAAAAGGTGAGATGCAGTTTGGTGGCGTTATTTATTCTGACTCCGCTGATAAATCGACCAGATTTATTGCAAACTGTAATCAAAGGAAAATCCCACTGCTATTTTTACAGGATGTTACCGGATTTATGGTCGGTTCAAAATCGGAGCAGGGTGGAATTATCAAAGACGGAGCGAAAATGGTGAATGCCGTTTCTAATTCCGTAGTGCCGAAATTTACTGTCATAACAGGGAATTCTTATGGTGCTGGAAATTATGCCATGTGCGGAAAAGCGTATGATCCACGATTAATTGTTGCCTGGCCCTGGGCTGATTTAGCCGTAATGGGTGGAAGTCAGGCTGCGAAAGTCTTGGCTCAGATTCAAACTTCTACATTAAAGAAACAAGGAAAGGAAATCTCGGCAGAAGAAGAGCAGGACATTTTAGATACCATTTCGAAAAAATATCAGAAACAAACCCAACCCACTTATGCTGCTGCGAGATTATGGACCGATGCTATCATCAATCCAATAGACACCAGAAAATGGATTTCTATGGGAATCGAAGCAGCGAATCATGCGCCAATTACAGAGAAATTTAATTTAGGAGTGATTCAGGTTTAATTTTAAGTTTTAAAAAATAAAATGAAAAATATATTAACTGCGTCTTTATTTCTTTTCTCAGTTTTGGGATTTTCTCAAAGCAAGAGTGAAAATGTTAAAGAAATTATTAGTTTAAGCGGACTGAGTTTCATGTCTACCGATATGAAAAGTCAGTTTTTAAATCAGTTTAAAAAATCATATCCAAAAGTAAAGGATTCATTTTGGAAAAAAATGGAAGCTGAAATTAATACCCATAGTCTTATTGAACAGACTGCTACCTTGTTTGAAAAGTTTTATACAGAAGACGAAATTAAGGAACTTTTATTATTTTACAAATCTCCTCTAGGTAAAAAAATGATTTCAAATATGCCTTTGATTGTGAAGGAAAGTCAAGCTATTGGACAGAAATGGGGCTTTGAGATCGCAAAGAAAATTACTGATCAACTGGAAAAAGAAGGATTTACACAGTCGCCACCTCCACTATCAAATTAATAATAAAACAAAAATAATATTCGATATGAAGAAACTTTTATTACTGCTCGCAGTTCTGAATTTCAGTTTTGGAATTTCCCAATGCACGATTATTGGAGCTGATCAAGTTCAAGTTGGAGAAAGGCAAACTTACAGTGGGGAAGTTTCGAAAGATTTTGCGGCTAGTAATTATGAATGGATTTATTTGGATCAAAAAATGATTCCTCAAAGTGAACTCCATCAAAATTCTCTTACCGTACGAGGTTCAGTTCCCGGAAAATCTGTTTTGTTATTAGAAATAAAAACCGCAGCCGGAACTTTTAAGTGTGAAAAATCGATTGAAATTATTGCGCCATTATCAGTAGCTACGGATGCCAATGCGCAGAAATGTACCATTGAAATCGATTCGTTTAAGGAAGTTAGAGTTTCTGATAAATCGGTGGCTTTTGAAGCAATTGCGCCCGTAAATAATTTTAATTACCAATGGACGGTTCACTACAGAAATGGATTTAAAAAATTTTCAAATGAAAAAGCAGGTACTTTCGATTTTTCCATGGAACAGGTGATCGATTTGGTAGAGTTAACCGTTACAGATAAAAAATGCACTAAAAAAATATTAAAAATGTACAATCCTAATTTCTGGTATTTTTTCTGAATTTCCTAAAATAAGAATGTTCAGAACTAATTTTATGTATTTTTTTTATTTTAACCAATCCTTACACTCGTCATACTCAGGCTTCCGCCAATTAATTCATCATTGAATAATGACAGGTTTTCTGATTTTTCCTTTAAACCTAAAGAATAAATTAAAGGCAGATAATGATCGGGGGTTGGTACAGCAGTTTGCAAAAATGTTCCCTTTTTTTGGTAATGGATTAAATTCTGAAAATTACCGTCGAGAATCCAATTATTGGTTTTTTCGCGTGCTTCAATTGCCCAATCATAACCGTAACCTACGGTATCAATATTCCTGAAATCTACCAATCTTAGATTATGGATGATATTTCCACTTCCGATAATTAAAATCCCTTTTTCTCTTAATTTTGAAAGTTTTTGCGCCAGGTCAAAATGATATTGTGGAGGTTTTGTATAATCAATACTTAATTGAATCACGGGAATATCTGCATTGGGGTAAAGGTGTTTGATCACGCTCCATGCGCCGTGATCTAATCCCCAGTTATGGTCTTCTTCTGCTACATTTTGACCCAGTAATTCTACCGTTTTCTTTGCCAACTCCGGACTTCCTTTTGCCGGGTATTGTACCTCAAAAAGTTCTTTGGGGAAACCGCCAAAGTCATGTATGGTTCTCGGCATATTCATCGCGGTAACAAAAGTTCCGTGGGTCAACCAATGGGCTGAAATGCAGAGAATGGCGTTGGGTGTCGGGATTTCTTTAGAAATGTTTCGAAAGCCGTTTACAAACTCGTTTTCTTCAATAGCATTCATGGGCGAGCCATGTCCTAGAAAAAGAACCGGCATTTTTTCGGTTCGTTGAAAGCTATCGGAAATCTTAGATAAGTCGTTGATATTCATTTAATTTTTTTTAAGAAAAAAGTTCACCGTATAAGGTGAACTCTACTTTTTTATTGGAAGCGAAATTATGCTTTCACAAACTGCAGTTCTCCTGCGATTTTTACGTCGTCGGAAACCATAACGCCACCTGTTTCGAGAGCTGCGTTCCAGTTTAAACCGAACTCACTTCTTTTAATTTTTCCTTCAAAAGAAAAACCTGCTTTGGTTTGTCCCCACGGATCAACATTGATTCCACCGAAATCAACATCAAGTTGAATTGGTTTTGTAAAGCCATTCATCGTCAAGTGACCAGTGATTTCGTTATTTAAAGAATCAGTTTCAAAAGTAATTTGCGGATTTGCTTCTACATTGAAAAATTCTTCTCCTTTCAAATGTGCATCTCGATCTGCACTGTTCGTACTGATAGAATCAGTTTGAATGGTTGCATTAATTTTTGCGTTTTTAAAAGTGTCATCTTCTGCCTGCATTTCTGCTGTGAAGTTGGTGAACGATCCTTTAACATTAGAAATCATCATGTGTCTTACTTTAAAAGTAATTTCGCTGTGACTTTGATCTAAATTCCATTGTGTTGCCATAAGTATAAATTTAATGTTTTTTATTATTTTAATACTACAAAGGTATTGCAGGACAAATAGATAAACATTGATGTAGGTTAAGAAAGGATTAATTTTTATATTTGTTACGCCCTATGAAAAATTTTATTGCCTTCCTATGGTCCTTCTTTTTTATGAGTCTGAATTTTGCTCAACAAAAAGATTCGCTAAAAATTGAAAATCAGCAGTTCGATTTTCAATATAAAAAATTGTATGTTCCTGCTGGATTATTGATTTCCGGAATTATTGTAGATGGAAGCGGAAAAGAATCTCTGAAAAATGAAATTGCAGAAGAGCGAAACGAACATCTTTTCGGTTTTGAAAATCACTTGGACGATTACGCTCAGTTTTTTCCATTTGTGGCAATTTATGGATTTGAAATCGCTGGCATGAAACCTAGAACGGATTATAAAAATCGAACTGCAATTTTAGTTAAAGGGCAATTGGTCAATCTGGGTTTGGTTTATATTCTAAAAAAATCTTTAAAGGAAACGCGTCCAGATGGAACTGCCTATTCTTTTCCGTCTGGTCACACGGCTAATGTTTTTGCGGGGGCAACGATGCTTGCTATCGAATATGGTGAACATCACAAATGGGTGCCGTACGTTGCTTATGGCGTTGCGACTACTGTTGGTGCAATGAGAATGGTCAATAACAAACATTACATTTCAGATGTACTTTTTGGTGCAGGTTTAGGGGTTTTGTCGATGAAAGCTGCGTACTGGACGCATCAATACAAATGGAATCAACCAAAATCTGATCTAGATCCATTCAATAATTTGTACACTTTACCAGAAAATTAATCGGTTTAAAAGAAATCAATTTTATTTATTAATTTTAGCCATCTTTTAATACAGGTTAGAACCTCTGATTTAAAGGATTCTTTTTCTATCTTAAAATATTTATTTATATCTAATGAAAATATCTAAACTCTCTTTTCTATTCCTTTTTTCAGGAAGTTTTTTCTTTGCTCAAACTCAAAAATTTACGATTGCTGAAGCGGTAAACGGTTTAAGAAGCAATCTTGCGATCAAAAATATTTCTCAATTTTCTTGGGCTGATGATGGCAAATCCTACTATCAAGCTACAAAAAATGGTTATTTGGTAACCGAACTTTCAACTCAGAAACAAGATACTTTGGTTTCTTTGCATCAATTGAATACGACGTTATCTTTAGATAAAAAATTAAAATCTTTTCCGAGAATTACTTTCGTAAATAAAGACAAAGGCTATTTCACTCAGAATTCACAAAACTTTTGGATCGAACGTTCTGGTAAAGAATGGAAAATTAAAGAAGGAATAGTTTTAGTTAAAGAAGCTGAAAACACGGAAGCGTTCAGTGATAATCAAGGTTTTGCTTATACCATTAAAAATAATCTTTACTTTAATAAAAACGGAAAAGTAACTCAAATTACCAATGATTCCAACGAAGATATTCTGAACGGTCAAGCAGTTCATCAGCGGGAGTTTGGGATTACAAAAGGAATTTTTATTTCCCCAGATAACTCTAAAATTGCGTTCTACAGAATGGATCAGTCGATGGTGAAGGATTATCCGATCATCGATTGGAGCGTTGTGCCAGCTGTCAATAAAAACATCAAATATCCGATGGCGGGAACGCCTTCTCATCATGTGACATTAGGCGTTTATGATATTAAAACCAATAAGACCACTTTTCTTAATATCGAAGGTGATCCAGAACAATATCTGACTGTCATTACTTGGAATCCAGATTCTAAATCAGTTTTTGTTGGCGTTTTAAATCGTGATCAGAATGATTTAAAAATGAATCAATACAATGCTTCTAGTGGAAGTTTTATGAAAATGTTGTTTGAGGAAAAATCTGATAAATATGTAGAGCCGCAACAGCAATTATTATTTTTTCCGAATTCAACAACGGATTTTATTTGGCAAAGTCAGCGAACAGGATATAATCATCTGTTCCATTATAATGTTGACAAAGGTTTGATTGCGCAGTTGACCAAAGGAGATTGGTTGGTAACGGATATTCTCGGTTTTAATGAAAAGAAAAAAGAGATTTTCTACACTTCTACGCAGGTTTCACCGATGGAAAGACATCTTTATAAAGTGGATTGGACGAATTTTAAAACCCAAAGGTTAGATCAAGGTTCTGGAATGCACTCAGGTATTTTGAGTAAAGATGGAAATCATTTGTACGATACCTACAGCAATGCAACTACACCAAGAACCGTGAATCTCATCAATACAAATACTTCAAAAGTGAAAAACGTATTGACTTCAGAAAATCCTTTAAAAACCTATCAGCGACCGGAAATTAAAAATGTGACTTTAAAAGCCGATGATGGAACACCATTATTTGGGAAAATAATTTTGCCAACTGATTTCGATGCGAACAAAAAATATCCGGTGATCGTTTATTTGTACAACGGTCCACATGCCCAGTTGGTGACGGACAGTTTCCCAGCTTCGGGGAATTTGTGGTATGAGTTTATGGCGCAAAAAGGATATATCGTTTTCACCATGGATGGAAGAGGTTCATCGAATCGAGGATTGAAATTTGAACAAGCTATTTTCAGAAATGCAGGAGAAACTGAAATGAAAGATCAGTTGCAAGGCGTTGCTTATTTGAAGTCGTTGCCTTATGTTGATGGCGACCGATTAGGAATTCACGGTTGGAGTTACGGTGGATTTATGACGACCAGTTTCATGTTGAAAAATCCAGAAGTTTTTAAAGTAGGAGTTGCAGGTGGACCAGTAATCGACTGGAATATGTATGAAATTATGTACACCGAAAGATACATGGATTCGCCACAAAATAATCCTGAAGGTTACAAACAAGCTAATCTTTTAGACAAAGTTCAAAACTTGAAAGGGAATCTATTAATGATTCACGGAGCGCAAGATAATGTTGTGGTTTGGCAACATTCCATGAACTTTTTAAAAGCTGCGGTAGATCACGGTGTTCAAATGGATTATTTTGTTTATCCAGGACATGAACACAATGTTTTAGGGAAAGATAGAGTGCATTTGATGCAGAAAGTAACCGACTATTTCGATGAATATTTAAAAAAATAGCTGATGAAAATCGATGCAAATTCTGTTGAAGATTATCTTAATCAAGTTCCTGAAGAAAGAAGTCTTTCTTTTAGAAAATTGTATGAAACTATTTCACAAAATTTGCCTCAGGGTTTTCAGGAGCAACTCAGCTATGGAATGATTGGCTGGAGTATTCCTTTGGAAACTTATCCAGCCGGTTATCATTGCACTCCAAATACGCCCTTACCTTTTATTAATTTGGCTTCTCAGAAGAATTTTATCGCATTGTACCACATGGGAATTTACGCCGAACCGAATCTGCTCAATTGGTTTGTAGCAGAGTATGCGAAATATTGTTCCCGAAAATTAGATATGGGAAAGTCATGCATTCGTTTTAAAAAAGCTGACGATATTCCGTTTGAATTAATCGCTGAGCTGTGTCAAAAAATAACTCCGCAAGATTGGATTTCTTTGTATGAACGAGAATTTAAAAAAAAGTAGAGTAATTCCTTTTTAAATTTTTCAGAGAAGCAATTTTCACTTTAATAATCATAAAACTTTTGTGACTTTTGTGGTTTTAAAAACTTATCAGTAAAACTTATTCCCGAAGAACTTTAATTCGTCCATCATTCCAAATTCTTATTACAGAAGATCCGGAATATTCCGAAACTTTATCATGGTTTTCTTCGGCTACGAAATCTACAGCGTCGATAATTTCCTGAGAGATATCTGAAAATTTCATTGGCGATTTTTCTCCGCTAAAATTTGCTGAGGTAGATACTAAAGGCTTATTTAATTTGGTGATTATTTTCTTTAAAAATAAATCATCGACCAAGCGAATTCCAATACTTCCGTCTTCAGCTAATATCTCTTTCGGTAAACCTTTCGGATTATCATAAATTAAAGTCACTGGTTTTTCCGATAGATCCATAATTTCCCAAGCCATTTCGGGAACATCAACCAAGTCCTCGAGGCGTTTTGCAGATTCTACCAAGATAATCATCGATTTGTTTTTCTCGCGATTTTTGATTTCGAAAATTTTATTGATGGCGTCAATATTGGTCGCATCGCAACCGATTCCCCAGATCGTGTCGGTTGGATAGAGGATTGTTCCGCCGGATTTTAAAGTTTCTATGATTTTTTCCATGTATTATTTTGGTAGATTTTTTTATTTTATTGACTAGGAAATTTACTGCATTACCTCAATCAAACTTCCTCGTTCTTCGTCTTTCGTAATATTGAGCGACACCGGCATTTTCTCTTTCAACTCTTCCACATGGGAAATAATGCCGACAATTCTATTCTCTTTTTGAAGATTGGTTAAGGTTTCAAAAACCACGTTGACCGATTCTAAATCCTGGGTTCCGAATCCTTCATCGATGAAGAAAAAGTTCTTGGTTGCTTTTGCATTCGATTGTACACTTTCGGCCAGCGCCAAAGCCAAACTTAGCGAAACTTGAAACGCTTGTCCACCAGAAAGCGTTTTTACACTTCTGCATTTTCCTTCATTCAAATAATCGATGATCTCAAAATCATTATTTTCATTCAGCTGCAAACTTAGCTGATTTCTGGTCATGCGATGAAAACGAATATTAGCATGATCACACAATTGTCGCAAGTAAATAGATGAAACGAATTGCACAAATCCCGCTGCTTTAAATAGATTAAACATCACTTTTAGATGGTCTGATCTTTTTTGAAGTTTTGCCAATTCCTTTAATAGAGTTTCTTTTTTCCTAAACTCTTTTTCCAATCTTTCGATTTCAGAATTAGTTTTTACGACGCTTTCATTGGCTAAATTCAATTCCTTTTCAGCAGTTTGAAATTGAGTTTCAACGATCGTAAATTCTTGTGGATAAAAAGAGAAATATTTTAGTTTCAATGTCAATTCGGCAATGCTGTTTTTCAAAGTTTCAAATTCAATTCTAAATTTTTGAATTTCAATTCTGGATTCTGAGACGTTAATTTCTTGACCTAAAATTAGTTCCACCTCGTTGAAATGAATGAAATTTTGAACTGATAACGATTCTGTTAAAGCTTTTTCATTTTCAAATATTTCCTTTTCTAATTCAATGATTCGCTTTTCTAGATGGTTTACGCTCGATTTTTGAGCAGCTAATTTGGGCGAAATCTCTTTCTCTTTTGCGATTAATTGCTGGTAATTCTTTTCTGTTTCAAGATTAACTTTCGATAATTCTTGCAAATACTCATAAACTTCTTTGATGGGTTTTTCCTGAAATGAAGTCCAGTTTAAAACTTTCAGATTAGAAAGATTGGATCTTATTTGGGTTCCTTTTTGCGCTTCGTCCAGTTTAAATTCTTCCAAAGCTTTGTTGTATTTATCCAAATGCTCTCGCTCTTTTTCCAGGTTTTTCTGTTCACTTGAAATAGATTGTCTAAGGTCTTCAAGCTGCTTCTCCAGGGTAAAAGACTGTTCTCGCTTTTGTATAAATTCAGTTTCGTTTTCGGCTTTAAATTCTTGCCAGCTAAAATTCTGCTGATGATTTTCAAGTTGAATTTTTACGTGATTGAATGTTTCCTGTTCCGATTTTAACTGTTCTTCAAAAGTTTTTTTACGGTAGAGAATTTTCTCTATTTCAGTCGATTGCTTCTGAAATTCTTTCTGTTGATTTTCCGTATTTTCAACTTGTTTTAAAATCGAATGCAGTTCTAATTCAACATCTTCAAAAGCCACTATGTTCGGATGTTCCAAAGCGCCACAAAGCGGACAGGATTCGCCGTCGTGCAAGTCATTGGAGAAATGAGCTAATTTTTGTTGAACTTCGAGATGAGTTCTTTTTTCGGAAAGTTCCTTTTTTTGAATTTCTAAAACATCGTTCTTCGCTTTATAATCTTCATTAAAGGTTTCAATATCAATTTCAAAAAGTTTCAATTCAGGTAAAATATCGCTGATTTTTAAATTTAATTCTTCAATTTTCTTGAGTTGAATTTGTTCAACTTCTTTTAATTTTTTGTTTTCGGAAAACCAGTTTCCAACAGTAACCAAAAGATTCGAATCTAATTTTTGTGGTTTCAGTAAATCTGATTTTTCGGAAAGATCTTTAATTTTTTGTTGACGTGCTTTAATTTTTTCTTCAACTTCTTTTACCTTTTCTGAACCATCTTTAGTACGACTTTTCAGTAATTTTATTTCTTCAGAAAACTGCAACATCTGCAAAATCAACCTCAAATCATTTTCCTGAATTTTAGATTCATTTAAAGCTTCGAATTTTGGTAATAAAATTTTCAACTGTTCATTAATCGTTTTGAACTGATTTTCAATTTCTTTTAAAAGATGATTTTGATTTTCCTTATCTTTCTTTTGTGCAGCAATTTCTTTTTGGAGTTTATTTTTCTCTGAAACAATGGGATTGAAAATTCTAAAAACTGTATCAAACAATTCAGTTCTTGCTTCCATATTATCGATTATGGGTTTTCTCTCTGATAATTTTTTAAAGTCTTGTTTTTTCTGCTGGACAACTTCAAGGTCTGATTTTAAGTTTTTGAACTGTTGATAATGTTGGTTTATTTTTTTATAATTGATTTCAGCTTCATTAAATTGCGCTTTCTCTGCTTTTAATTTTTCGGTTTGAGTTAAGATCTGTTCTTCATTAACTTCTTCGAAACCTTTTAACTGACCTTCTAAGTGATCGAGTTCAGATCGGTTTTTAGCATTTAAAGTCGAAACATTATTTTGCAGATCAAAACGCTGGAGACCAAAAATTTCCTTCATCATATTGGTTCGCTCCGTGGCGCCAAGCTCGATGAATTCTTTGAACTGACCTTGCGGAATAATGATTGTCCGTTTGAAATTGGCGTAACTCAACCCAATAATTTCTTCTGTATTGGATCGTTCGAGCGGAATCCATTTCTCATCTTTCCATTCATAGAAAGTAACAAGTGGAGCTTTTACATCTTCGAAATTTTTTGAATTACGTTTAAATTCACGCGTTGCGCGAAATTTTTTGTTTTCGAAATTCATGAAATCAAACGCAATAAAAGACTTGTTCGATTTCAGGTTCATCATATTATAGGCACGTTTGTCCCGCGAATTCAAACGCTCGGTTTCACCATACAAGGCAAAAGTGATCGCTTCCAGAATAGAAGATTTCCCTGAACCCACAGAACCGAAAATTCCAAATAAGCCAGCATCGGTCAATGTTGTAAAATCGATGGTCTGGCGCTCCTGATAAGAATACAAACCTTCTAAAGTCAATTGAATAGGAATCATTTCTTAGGGATTTAAAATTTCATTAAACAAGTCGAGCAGCTCTTCATTCGGTTCCTGAGCGTTATGTTTAGATTTAAAATAATCTTTAAACAAACTTTGAATATCCTGATTGAGATTAATTTCGTGTAATTGATTTTGATTGATTTCTTGATTTTTAACTTTTGGGATAAGATGCACAATTCCGTGATGCGCGTTATAAATCAATTTCCGTTCTTCCGCTTTTAAATACGTTTCGCTTTCTAAAGTGAGCTCAACTAAAGTATTCTGATTTTCTGTCAACCATGCAATTGCTTTTTCAACATCATCAAAAGTTTTTCGTACCAAAGCTTTTCCGTTTTTCAAGGCAATCTTTTCGTAGGTAACCTGTTTATTAGGATTCGCTTCGATAATAGAAACATATTTCGTTTGTCCGGCTTCACTAAAACTATAGCACAAAGGCGACGAAGAGTAAATGACAGGTTTCTCCTTAGTTCCAATATTTTGAAAAGCGTGTAAATGTCCTAACGCCGTGTATTGAATTTGTTTCGGAATGATATCGGAATAAATCAAATCAGCATTTCCAATTTTAATCGGTTTTTCACCCTCAGGTTCTTCCAGAATTGGCGCCCCTTTTTTATTCATATATAAATGAGTCATCAGAATATTGACGCCATTTTCATCACAGAATTCATCAGCAATATCTTTCCAGTTTTCGGCTAAAACTTGATTGAGGGCGTCTTCTTTATTTTCTCCAAAATATTCTTTTAATCGAACTTCGTTTGCAAATGAGGTATGGACAATTCGAATCGGGTAATCGTGGTTTTTCAATTTCAACTCAATCATCCCTTCCACGGAATTTGAGATTTCGAAATTTTCCAGTTCAAAAGGAGTTACTTTTGTCTTCGGATGACCGATTAAAATAATTCCACATTCGCGCGCCAAAGGATTCGGAGCATCGATTAAACTTGGAGAATCATGGTTTCCAGAAATAGCAATGACCGGACGTTTTCCATTTAAAGACAACCTTTTTAAAGTTTTATAAAAAAGCTCGATCGCCTCCACACTCGGATTGAAATTATCGAACAGATCTCCTGCGATCAAAATAAGATCAACGTTTTGTTCATCGGCAATCTGAACGATTTCGTCCATGACCAGAATTTGTTCTTCTAAGCGTGAAAAACGGTCTAAACGTTTACCGAGATGCCAATCGGCGGTATGCAGAATTTTCATATCTCAAATGTAAGAAACAAAAAGAGGATTTGAAATTGGTACTTGAAGTTTTAATGAATTTAAACTGTATTTCTCGAAGTTGAATGTGGAGGAGTTGTTTTTAAAATTGTCAACTGTAAAATCCTTATTTTTACCAATAATTATGGAACAAAAATCGAAAGATCCTTTACACGGAAAACGTCTTGATGCTATTTTGGAAGAATTGGTAGACTATTATGGTGGCTTTGAAAAACTCGGAGAGCAGATTAATATCAGATGCTTCACTGAAAAGCCGAGCATTAATTCGTCGTTGAAGTTTTTGCGAAGAACAGATTGGGCAAGAACGAAAGTGGAAAGTTTATACCTCTACGTTTTAAGACAGAAAAAGAAGCAGGAAAGATCAAAAGAATAACAAATTCTTTTTTTTAACGCAATGACGCGAAGGTTTAAAAATAATTAACGTTTTAAAATTACGTCCGTAAATCGAAGATTCATCGTTTCGATTAAATTCAATAGATAACTGAGATAAAGATGTTTCACTTAGCAAAGGGAAATATTTTTTTGATCAGTTTATCAATCAATTTTTTTGAATTTAACTGTTAAAAATCTAATCTAAAAATTCACCGGAAAGATAATACCAACGATCATTCAGTTTTTGAAATAATGAAAGTTCATGATGAAGTTGCGGATTTCCTTTTTCGTCGATATAAAAAGCTCTGAATTCTACTTCGTTCGCCGAAGGTGCTCGCACAATTTCCAATTTGGTCCATTGATTAATTTCTCCCCATTCCTGTAGATCTTCTTTATTGTGAAGTTTTCTCTTTGTGGGTAAAGTAGTTTCCATTAAATAATCGCCATTTGGAATTGCAAATGCAGAGAATCTTGAACGCATTAAAGTTTCAGCAGTTGGAGCATGTCGTTGGCCGAGGTGAAAAGGTTTGCAACATTCATAGTATGATTTTCCGGAACAGCAGGGACAGTTCATTTTTTTTGTATTTAATTTAAAATAAGATTGGGCAAATATCTTTCTCGAATTATATTTAAATGATGGATATTATGACCAATAATTAATTTCCCGATCGTTTCTACAGAAATTTCATTGCCGTTTGCAACGCCTTTTCTGGAAAGGATTTCTTCTTTTAAATTTCCGAAAAAAAGAATATTTGACTTCCGCAAAAAGTCGAATTCTTCCAATAAAGTTTTTAAAGAAACATCATTCAGAAAATACTCTTTCGCATATAATTCTTCATCCCAACCAGCCAATTCCGTTTGATCATTTCTGGAAAATCGTAAGGCGCGATAAATGAAAATACGTTCTGCATCGATGAGATGTTGTAATAATTCTTTCAAATTCCATTTTCCTTCTTCATAAGCGAAATTGGATTGTTGTTCTGAAAGTTGCTGATAGATTTCTAAAGTGTGACTTGCGGAAATTTTAAGTTCTTCCAGCCAGTTTTCACTTGGAATGAGATTGAGATATCTTTGAATATATTTTTGAAATTCTGTCATCTTTAAAAGTATAAAAAAACCTCCAAGCATTTGGTACTTGAAGGTTAATTATTTTATTTACCAAAAGCTCTTTCTAAATCTGCGATCAGATCTTCTTGATCTTCAATCCCAACACTTAAACGAACTAAATCATCGGTAATCCCAAGTTCTGCGCGTTTTTCGGCGGGAATAGAAGCGTGCGTCATCAAAGCTGGATGATTTGCCAAAGATTCAACGCCACCTAAAGATTCAGCCAAAGTGAAGACTTTTAAATGTTCTAAGAACTTAATTGAATCTTCTTTTTTTCCTGATTTAAAAGTGAAAGATACCATTCCTCCCGGTTCTCTCATCTGTCTTTTTGCCAGTTCGTATTGTGGATGAGACTCTAAACCTGGATAAAAAACTTGATCTACGGCAGGATGACTTTCCAAATATTTAGCTACGGCAATACCATTTTCAGAATGTCTTTGCATTCTTAAAGCCAATGTTTTAATTCCTCTTAAAACTAAGTAAGAATCGTGTGGTCCTAAAATTCCGCCACTTGCAAACTGAATGAAATGAAGTTTCTCACCAAGCTCTGCAGTGTTTGCAACTAAAGCTCCGGCGATCGCATCGGAATGTCCGCCTAAATATTTGGTCGCTGAGTGCATCACGATGTCCGCACCTAAATCGATGGGTCTTTGAATATAAGGTGTTGCAAAAGTATTATCAACTGCAACTAAAATATCTTTTCCTTTTACTAAATCGGTTACGGCTTTGATATCTACCAATTTCATTAACGGATTGGTCGGTGTTTCCAGCCAGATCAATTTTGTTTTATCAGTAATAACATCCGCTATTTTTGAAACATCATCGAAATTAACGAAGGTAAATTTCAACTGGTATTTTTCAAACAACCTGGTGAACATTCTGTAACTCCCGCCATATAAATCATCTACGGAAATAATTTCATCACCAGGATTCAATAATTTTAAAACACAGTCGATCGCTGCCAGACCTGACCCGAAAGCCAATCCTCTCGCGCCGTTTTCGATAGAAGCCAAACTGTCTTCTAAAGCTTGACGTGTTGGATTTGCGGCACGGGAATATTCGTAACCCGAATGAATTCCGGGTGATTTTTGCGCGAATGTTGAAGTTAAAAATACAGGAACATTTACAGAACCTGTTGCTGATTCGTGGTGTTGGCCACCGTGGATTACTTTGGTATTGAAGTTCATCTGCTGATATTTAAATGAATGATTATAATTAGAAAGATACAAAGATAATTCTTTCTGTAATTTAAGACGACTAATTTAGAATACCCTACTAATTTGGTAGATTTGTAATTAGTGATATTTCAAGTAAATTAGCAAATCTTTGTTCATATTTTCTTAATTATTGTTTTTTTTTACGGAAAAATTAGTATTTTCGCGTCAAATCTAAATAAAAGTATATTATGAAAAGAACATTTACTATCGCGGCAATTGCAATTGCCAGTGTAGGATTTTTAAACGCTCAGGAGGCTAAGTCTCCAAATCAACTTCCACAGGGAGCTGTGGTTAAAGAAGTTTTGAAACCAGGTTTCGTTGCCGCTTTTCCGAGTTCAAACTGGAGAGATTTTGCAGACACCAGTTGGTACAATACAGTTGATACTAATTTTGAGATTTCAACTGCAGCAGAATTAGCCGGTTTAGCGAAATTGGTGAAGGCAGGAGATAAAATGGTAGGTAAAAATTTCAAATTGATGCAGAATGTAGATATTCAGTCTCATCAGTGGGATCCAATTGGTTATAATAATACCAACCCATTCTCAGGTAATTTTGACGGTAACTTTAAAACGATCTCAAATCTTCAGATCGATAGAGCAGGTGGCGACTGGATGGGATTATTCGGACAGTTCATTACGGCGACTGTTAAAAACTTAACTCTCGATGGTTCTAAAATGTATGGTAAAGATACTTCTGGTGGGTTTATCGGAAATATGGCGATGAACAGTAGAGCAGACAACTGTCACGTAAAGAATGTTGATCTGGTATTTACTTCTTATAATGTTGGTGGATTTACCGGCGGTGTTCTTTCGGGGTCAGAAGCAACCAACTGTTCCGCTTCGGGTAGTGTGGTAGGAGTTAATCAGATCGGTGGGTTCGCCGGAACTTCGTGGAGCAATTCTCTAATTTCAAAATCGTATTGTGAAGGAACTGTAGCAGGTCAATATATCGTAGGTGGTTTTTCTGGATTTGTAACCTTTGCATTCGGTCCAGCTACCGTAAATAGAATCGAAGATTCTTACAGCCGTTCCAATGTAACCGCTGAAATAGAGACCGTAGGTGGATTTTATGGATTTGCCCAAACGACTGGGAATTTCAAAAATGTATATTCAACCGGTACCGTAACTTTAGTTACTGATACAGGAGGTTTTGTTGGTTCTGTTGGAAATCTTACCGTAGCAAATGCACACTATGATTCTACCAATGCACCTTATGATGCGGTGGGAAGGTTTCTAGGAACACCTGCAACTTTGGATATTACAGGTCATGCAACAGCAGATATGAAAACTGAAGCTTTTAAAATGACGATGAACGGTGGACTTTCAACTGGAGTTTGGTCTATCGATCCAGCGATTAACGACGGTTATCCTTACTTAAATACCCAACCGTTACTAGCGACAAATAATGTAACTGCTGCTAAAGTAGATGTTCAGATTACACCTACACAAGTGGATTCATCTTTAAGAATTATTACACCTGAAGCTAAGGTTTCTTACGAAATTATCGATTTCTCTGGCAGAGTTTCCCGTCAAGGAAATGCAGCTGGAACTCAGAAAGAAATTAATGTTTCTTCATTATTAAAAGGAGTTTACATCATCAATGTAAAAACTGAAAAAGGAAATAAAAGCATCAAATTTATCAAGAAATAGAGGTTAGTTTTTAGCAATAATAAAGCGTCGTTTCCGAGTGGGAACGACGCTTTTCTTTTTCATGATGTTGAAATTGAAATTACATTTTAATCGCAGCTTTTTGCGCAAATTCTTCGGCCATTTGTTCCAGCCAAAATGCAACATCTTCTTCACCAGTCGCTCTTTCATAAGTGTTTCCCATCGAAATTAAAATTTGATGAAGGAACATTTTCATTTGATCCACTGGCATATCTTTCGTCCAAAGATCAATTCTTAAAGCTTCCTTTTTTTCATCATCCCAAACCGAGATCATGGTGGCTTTCGTTTCCTGTTTTTCTACGCCGCCATCTTCCGCATTCCAGGTCATTTTTTCTGGCACGTGATTGTCGTCCAGTTCGATATCTATGGTGATTTGAGTCTTTTTCATAATTTTTTAAATGATATTATTTATATTGAAAATTGATTTATTGATATTTTTTATAACGGCAAAATTGAATTTACAAGCAGATTTTAGTAAGCACACTTTTCAAATGAGAGTATTCGTATTCTTCGCTTTCTTCAGATAAAATATAAATGATTGCAAAACCTTGCGTTTAAAAAAAAGTCACCTCTCAGCTCTATCATCTATCAGCGAAGCGATCTATTATCTATTATCTTTCGTCTTAATTTTTCGGTTTATAATTACTTTGATTAAAAATTTCCTGAGCGCTAATTTTTAGAAAATCTGCTAATTTGGTTTCAGGTTTTTCCTGATAGAATTTTTTACAAATTTGCCAACCGGTATAAATTCCAATTTGTGGTGAAGATTCGTTGTCGATCTCGGTGTAGAATTTTGAAAACGGCGCAGGATTGATAAAACGTTCAGCCAGTCTTTGATCGTCACTGAAAACCAGGTTATTTTCTACGAAGAAATTCCAGACATTCGCTTCATTTGCTTTTGCCCATTCGTATTGTTCGGGCGTGTAATTCATTTTCAAAGCCTCAGTTTCTTGCGGTAAAAAGGCATCTTGCAAAGTCATCAGTTTTCCGTAATAAACGATTTGGTCAATAAATTTCTGCGAATCGCCCGTTGGAGTGATAAAATATTCAGCTAAGATCAAAGAAACTTTCGGCAAGATATTTTTTGGATTCATGCTTTTCTGGAAGTATTGTTCCATTCCTTTATAATTCGGATTATTTTCACCCATAAATGCGGTGATATCTATAAAAAGCATATTCTCTTTAGCGTGATAAAAAATTGGATCAGTGGCGCCTTGTAACGCAGATGAATAGATGAAAACGGTTGGTTCGCTGAAGTCGGGAAAATAATTTTTAATATGTGAAAATAAAGACGACAACTCTTTATTTAATTTAATTAGATCAATTTTGGAAATCGCTTCCTGATAGACTTTGATTTCCTCGGCATCTTTTCTTCGTTCCGCAAAATCCTCATTCGGAACAGTTCCCTGAAAGAAAGGATATATCTGAGTGAAACTTTCCAAAGGAATATTGGGATCGTAAAATTCTTTAGAAATGTCTATCAGTTCAACTTTGTCAACTGGATTTTTAACATCTACTTTCCAAATATTTTCGGAATCTTTTTTACACGAACTCATTCCCATCAGGAATACTACAGAAAATAAGAGATATCTAAAAAACTTCATTATTTTTACATCGATTTTGAAATGCAAAAATAAGTAAAATTAATGGCAAAAATATTCATTGAAACTCCAAGACTTATTCTAAGAGAAATTATTTCTGAAGATCTGGACAGAATGTTTTTATTGGACAGCGATCCTGACGTTATGAAATATATTGGCGTAAAGCCAGTCAAAGCGATTGAAGAGTCGGTAGAAACCATTAAGAAAATCCAAAAACAATATAAAGAAAACGGAATTGCGCGATGGGCAGTTGTTGAAAAAGAATCAAATCTCCTGATCGGTTGGAGCGGTTTGAAATTTTTAACCGAACCAATCAACGGTTTTAAAAATGTATATGAATTAGGCTATCGATTTTTACCGGAATTTTGGGGAAAAGGTTATGCCACAGAATCTGGCAAAGCAGTTTTGGAATATGGTTTTAAAGAAATGAATTTAGATACGATTTATGCTTGTGTCGATGTTGAAAACTTTAATTCTGATAAAATTTTGAAAGATAAATTAGGCTTTGAATTAAAAGGAACTTTCATTGATCCGCTTGATGATGCAACTTGTAATTGGTACGAATTAGAGAAAGAAAAATTTAATAAAAATTAAATGCAAACAGATAAAATAACAGATAAAATAGTTGATTGGCTGAAAGATTATGCCACCAAAGCAAACGTAAAAGGATATGTTGTCGGAGTTTCAGGTGGAGTTGATTCTGCCGTAGTTTCTACACTCTGTGCAATGACAGGTTTAAAAACGTTGTTGATCGAAATGCCGATTCGTCAAAATCAGGATGAGGTGAATCGTGCTTGGGAACACATGGAACATTTGAAAAAACGCTTTACCAATGTCGAAGCAATTTCAGTAAATCTAAGTCCAGCCTTCGAAGAATTATATAAAACGTTTGATGTAAAAGATGAAGATTTTCCAGCAGAAAAATTGGCGTTTGCGAATACCAGAAGCCGATTAAGGATGTTGACTTTATACTATTACGGACAAATCAATAGTCTTCTCGTTTGCGGAACAGGAAATAAAGTTGAAGATTTCGGCGTAGGATTTTTCACTAAATATGGCGACGGTGGAGTAGATGTTTCCCCAATTGCAGACTTGTATAAAACCGAAGTTTATGCTCTGGCAAAATCGTTGGATCTCGTTGAATCGATTCAAAATGCAATTCCGGCAGATGGATTATGGGATGAAGTCAGAACCGATGAACAGCAGATTGGTGCAACGTATCCGGAACTGGAGAAAATTCAAAAAGAATGGGGCACGAAAACAGAAGCATATTATTCGGGTAGAGATTTAGAAGTTTTCAAAATTTTCCAGAGAATGAATCGTGCAGCTCAACATAAAATTCAACCAATTCCTGTTTGTGATATTCCGGAAGAGTGGCGGAATTAATTTAAGAAATTGAGCGTTCTGTAGGAACGTTATCTCTGTAGAATTTAAATAAAACGGAAAGTTGCGTTCCATAGGAACGCTATCTAAAAATAAGAAGAAACATTTGCAAAACATGGACAAAGAAAAAATAAAACTCATTCTCATCTTTATCATCGGATTACTCACCGCTTTTTTGGCAATGCATTTTTTCAACACTTATAAAATTGAAAAGAAAAATAAAGAAGTAACTCCAGCTGAGGTTTCCATTAATGAATATAGAGATGGAGAGTTTAAAGAAAATAAAAATCCGAAATCAGCCAATTTCTCTGCAAACATTGATGAACTGACCAATGAAAACACCATTATTAATTACGTCAAAACCAATCGCCGACTTCCTGATTATTATCTAACAAAAGCTGAAGCGCGCAAAAAAGGTTGGGTTGCTTCCAAAGGAAATCTTTGTGATGTTCTTCCAGGAAAAGCCATTGGTGGTGATCATTTCAGCAACCGAGAAAAAACACTTCCAAAAGGAAATAAATATTATGAAGCCGATGTGAATTACAATTGCGGAAACCGAAATGCTGACCGAATTGTCTTTACAAAAAATGGGGAAGTCTGGCTTACCAAAAATCATTATAAAACATTTGACAAACAGTAAGACAAGCCAAGTGAAAAGTAGAAAGAGCCAAGTGAATTCAGATCAGTTCAAAATTTTAATCTTAAGAAATTTAGAGTTTAAAACCTACCAGCTACCAACTAAAAAATAACCTAAAAATATGAATACTGTATATATTGACTTTATAGAAATCGGCGATATGGAAGATTTCTTCGATCAGTTAAAAGAAAAATTAAAACTGCCGGAAACCTTTGGTGATAATTTAGATGCGCTTTACGATTCGATTACTGGATTTTCAGAACTGCCACTTCATCTTGAGTTCGTGAATATGAGTGTAGAACAACTCGAAAATTTTGAAGATCTGCTGACAACACTGGAAGATGCCGACGAAGAACTTCAAGATTTTTCATTTTCCTACTATCTCGAACAGTACGAAGATGAAGAGGAAGACGAGGATTCGGAATAAAAAAAGGCTTTTCAATATTTTGAAAAGCCTTCTAATTTGATAGGAATGAAAAAATTATTTTAAAGGAGAGAGCAGATTAACTCCGTTTACGGTTACCCAAGCGCCGCCAACCATAGAAACTTTGGTTACAGTTGCAGCATTGGTGTAGGTTAGTGGATTTGTTGAGGTAAATCCATAACCAAACTTCAACTGATTATCATTGTTCACAGTCGCATAGATTGGTTCTACTTTTATCTTACCCGTTTTCAACTGGCTGGTTTCTGTCGCCAGATCCTGGATCAGTACTGAATAAGCATTTTTTCCACCCGTATTTTTGTAACCATCGATATAGACGTTTGAGAAAATTCCTGTTCCTTGTTTTTTAAACTGGATCGCTGAAACTTCGGCAGAACCTGATGCTTCTGGTAACGTTCCTGCGGCTCTTATCAAAGTAATATTACTGACTTTCGGTGCGATATTATCTGCGTTTGAAGAGGCTTCGATCTCCATTCCAAAGTTTCCGATTCCCGTTTGATAGGCGAACCAGTTAGAATTGTTTTGTCCGCTCCAGGCATCCTGCCAGTCGAAAGCGTCATCATAATTCCCGTAAGAAACCAGGTTTTTTGTGCTCACCGTTCCACCGAAGAATTCAAAACCATCATCAGTCCCTTTGTAAGCCACTAAATTTTCTAAAGTGGTGCCAGCTCCAACGGCGTAGAAAGTCATCGAGTTGGTTTCAGAAGTTCCGTCACCAATTTTACGTCCGCCGTATTCTACTCTTACAAATTTCATCGTTCCAGAATTGGAGTTGGCATCAGCACCTCCATAGTATTGGTTATTTCCATCTTCTGAAAGTGCGGTCGTTGCTCCGTTTAATGCTTTAATAGGAGCGTCACCGTATAAAGTAATTCCGCCCCAATCTCCTGGAGTTTTATTGTCTGAAGTGAAAATGATCGGTAAATCACCGGTTCCAACCGCATTTATTTTGGCTCCTTTTAAAATAACCAATCCGCTCACATCGCTTGTCGTTGCGGTGAAAATCGCGCCTGGTTCGATTGTAATCGTTGCGCCAGACCCTACTTTTACAATTCCTTTCAGCGTATAATTTCCTTTTTTTATCAAAAGGTCTTTAAAGATTTCTCCGGTTAAAGTTCCGGAACCATCCATTACATTTCCTGGTGTTTGCTGATTCCCGCCATTGTTTGTTGGAGTGTCATTGTCTTCACGAATGTCAACAGTACAAGAGGTTACAGACAGAACCAATGCCAGCGCTACTAAAGTTAAAATGTTCTTTTTCATTTCTTTTTTACTTTTTTATGAGATTTTATTTTTGATTTAGAAAGTATAACCAACGGTCATATTAAATGAAGTTCCCTTTTTGTAATTTTCCATCATCAGCGAACTTTCCTGAACCTGAACTAAACTGTTGTTGCCCAATTTCAATTGATATTGGGAATTCAACATATTTTGAATAGCCAGTTTCACGTTCCAGTTTTTAGAGATTTGATTATTGTAAACGAAATCCAGTTGATGGAAAGGCATTTCGAAAATATTATCGAGTTTTGAAAAACCAACACCGTAGATTTTTTTGCCGGAAACATTGTAAATTAAGGAGAATGTTTTGGCGAAATTCTGAGCATTTTTGTACTCATATTTCAGGTCTGCATTCACGGTCCACGGCGCTGCACCTTGCAAAGCGCGATCTCTGTTGGCTTCAACATCTGTTTCCTGTCCTTGGTCTGCGCTCCGTTTCACGTCCGAGTACATGAGGGTCGTATTGGCGCCTAAAGTCCAGCGTGATAATGATTCGCTGATTCTGCTTAGAGATAAAATTCCTTCCAGTTCAACTCCGGCCAACGTTGCAGTTTTAGCATTGAAAAAGGTAATGGTTTGTCCGTTTGAATTTCCGGATGCGATGTAAGAGCGCTCGATGGCGTTGTCAATTTTCTTGGCGAAAAGGTTAATGGCAAACATTTCTTTGTTGCTTGGAAAAAACTCGTATTTTAAATCGATATTGTAATTTTCACTGTTCGTTAAATCTTTATTTCCGAAGATGTTTTCGTTGTCCGGATTGATATAGGTGATCGGCATATATTCAATAAGGATCGGTCTTGTAATGGTTTTACTGGCTGCGAAACGGATATTGGATTTATCATTCAAAACTCTTTTCACCGATAAAGAGGGAAGGATATAATATTGGTTTTTGGTCAGGGTTACAAAGTCATCATTAATTCCGACACTGATCGGTTTGTAGCGTGTAATATTGATGTTGTTTTCAACTCTTCCACCAATTAAGATGTCCCACAATTCCGACGGTTTATAATTAATGTTGAGGTAACCGGCATTCACAAACTGATACAAATTGTTTTTATATTCCGATGTTGAACCTTCCCGATAATGATAAGTTCCATTTAAAATAGATTGATCAAACATCGCTTGCGGCGTGTCTCTGTCAATAGTAATCTGTGATTGCGCTGGATTGTCTAAAACAGAATAAATAAATCGGTAAGACGTATTTCGTACATCCGCGAAACCATTATAACCAATCGCTAATTGCCAGGGAAACTCTCTTTTGCCGCCTTTTTCTCCCAGGTCTAAAGCGTATTCTGCAAAGGCAGAAAAGTAGTTTTTTCCATTAACATCTAAATATTGTCGGAGTAAATTATTTCCACCAAAAGATAAATTAATATTATTTCCGTTTCCCGGTTGTCCGTACATGATTTTTCGGTCGGGTTGCTGGTAAAAATTATTCACCCAACTTGCGCCGGCTTTTACAGAATGCCTTTCATTGATTTTTTGTGACGCCGTTAATTGCAGATCGGTAAACCTGGAAATATCCTGTTGATTCACGCGGATAAATTGTTCGTTATTGGTTTCTCCATTTCTAAAACCCACATAATCCTGTATAAGATTTTCTGAATTTTGAAGAAAGAATCCATTTAAATTAATGGCAGTTCCTTTATTTTTAAAACCCAAGCCCAGCAAAACGGATGATTCGGTTTCGTAGGTGTACTCTTTTCGGTTAAGATTGTTGTTATAATCGATCGAATTTCCATTTAAGCGAAACTGATTTTTAATACCCTCTCTGTATTCATAGGTATTACCTTGATTTAAGGAGAACAAAAATCCTAAGTTAGAAGTCTCACCAATTTTAAATTTTTGAGCAGTTGTAAAACCAATGCTCGTATTCGGTAATGATTTGATATTATCAACATTCCAGCCTTCACCAAAAGAATTTTGGGACTGAACATTATTAAAATTAAAACTTGAAGGTCGGTAACCATTTACTTCAGTTGGCAATTGTTTATCTCTTGAATTTAAACCAACATAACCTTCGATGGAATTAGCGTTCGGATTAATTTTAAAGTTATTGCGAAACGTACTCAAGGTATTAATTCCGATCCCGAATTCAATTTTAGAAAATGGTTTGTCGTAAGTTAAAGTTTCAATATCGAAAGTCGCTCCGGCAAAATCTGCATATAGATTAGAATTAAAGGTTTTATAGATATTCAGTTTTCCCACTACATCAGTCGGGAATTGTTTCAACGCAATAATTTTCTGAAACGGATTATTAGACGGCGAACCCAAACCATTAATTAATAAAGTATTGTATCGATCTTCCAGACCTCTTACAAATAAACCACGTCCTTCAACGCTGGTAATTCCGGTTACTTTTACCAATGCCTGTTCGATATTCGAAATTCCTTTCCGCGAAATTTCTTCAGAACCCATCGATTGTTTTTGGATGATGGCTTTTTTCTGATCGAGTAACAATGCAGATTCAGATTTTTTATTCCCGACTCCACGAATGATCACTCCTTCGATGATTTTTTCTTTCTGTATCGAATCTTTATTAACCTCTTGTCCATAAATAACGCTTGTTGAGATTAAAAAAAACACCCCGATACTCAGTTTTCTGATCTTCATTTCTTCTTTTTAATTAAATTTCTTTCGGGGCAAAGGAAGAAACAAAACCTTGATTTGAGGTTGCGTCAGTTTTAACTTTAGTTTACCATTCCTTTAACAAAATCGGGGTCATATTAATTAATTATGAATTCTTAAAAGGATGGGTTTTGGAACCTTTAATTTGAGTAATTTTGAAAGAATAAAAAGTTTACAATGCACAAGAAAAAGATTCTTCTGATCGATGACGAGGTTGATATTTTAGAGATCATGTCCTATAATCTTGAGAAAGAAGGATATTTGGTTACCACTGCAACCAACGGAAATGAAGGAATTCAGAAAGCAAAAGAAATGATTCCCGACTTGATTCTCCTGGATGTAATGATGCCGGAAAAAGATGGGATCGAAACGTGTCAGGAACTTCGTCAGATCAAAGAATTACAAAATACGCTCATCGTGTTTCTTTCTGCCAGAAGTGAAGAGTTTTCTCAATTAGCGGGTTTTCAGGCTGGAGCAAATGATTACGTCGTGAAACTGATTAAGCCGCGGATTTTAATCTCAAAAATAAATGCACTTTTACAACTAACGTCCAACGTCGGTAAAAATGCGAATGTTATCGAAATTGGAGATCTAAAAATTGATAAAGACAATGTGAAAGTAACCAAAAGCGGACAACACTTTTTACTGCCTAAAAAAGAATTTGATTTACTTTATCTGCTTGCTTCTAACACTGAAAAGGTTTTTAAGAGAGAAGAGATTTTAGAAAAAGTTTGGGGAAATGATGTCGTTGTGGGCGAAAGAACCATCGATGTGCATATCCGTAGATTGCGTGAAAAGCTTGGAATCAACATGATTCAAACCTTAAAAGGAATCGGTTATAAATTAGTTGTGTAACTTTGGTCAATAACCATTCTTAACAAATGAAGTTTTATCGACTTACCTTTCTGGCATCTTTGTTCCTCACTGCCGTTATGCTTTTACTCATCTACGTTTTTGATGAGGTAAAACATTATTTTTCAGATACCAATTTGCAGTTTTTTACGACTATGCTCATCAGCAGTTTGACGCTTTTGGTTATCAATTATTTAGTCGTTGATTTTCTATTTAATTTTTATGGAAAAAGACAGATCCGTAAAATTTCAACCATCTTACCCGACGAAATCAGAGATGAAGAAACCGATCTGAATTTCAAAGAATTAAGTCAACGATTCACCGATCTTAATTTGAAAAACACGACTGAGATCGATACCATGAAAGGCATGGAAACGTATCGTAAAGAATACATGGGCAATATTTCACATGAGATGAAAACACCGCTCTTTACGATTCAGGGTTATGTAGATACTTTATTAGAAGGTGGTGTTGAAAACTTGGCTATTCGTGATAAATACCTGGAAAGAATTGATAAATCGGTCGAAAGACTATTGAATATTGTCAAGGATCTGGATATGATCAATCAGTTTGAAAGTGGTATTATTACTTTAAATAAAAGCCGCTTTGATCTCAATCATCTTATTCGTGAGTTAATCGACATCCTAGATTTAGAAGCGCAGAAAAAAAATACGAAGATCATTCTTCAAACGACGTCCAATCAAATGATGGTTGTGGCAGATAAACAAAAAATATCGCAGGTTTTACTCAATTTAATTTCCAATGCGATTTATTACTCCAATCGTGAAAGTGCGACTGTTACGGTCACAACGAAAGTTCAGAATCAAAAAGTTTTCGTCGAAATTGAAGATAATGGAATGGGCATCAAGCCTGAAATGTTGCCTCGGATCTTCGAACGGTTTTATAGAATAGAATCCAGTAGAAACAGGAATGATGGCGGATCTGGTCTTGGTCTGGCGATTGTAAAACACATATTAGAAGCGCATCAGGAAAATATTGCGGTCGAAAGTGTGTATTTAGAAGGTACAAAATTTAGTTTTTCTTTGGAAAAAACAACTTAGAGCGCGGGGAAATTTAAGCAAAACTTTTTAATAAATACTCGGTAATAATTTTTTTGCCAAATTGCATTTGTTTTATATTTGCAGTCGAAGAATAAAACTAATAATTAATCGTAAAAATTTAAAGTACTAATGGTCTATAAACTCCGAATTATTTTAGACACCAAGGAGGATATTTTCAGAGATGTTGAAATCAGAGACAAGCAAAGTCTGTGGAATCTGCACTTAGGAATCAAAAGTGCCTTTTCACTAATGGGCGACGATTTGTCTATTTTTAATATCTTAGATGAAGATGGAATCATTGTGAAATCGGTCCCGTTGGAAGATATGAGCGATGATGGTGACGGCGAAATTATGTCTGATGTTTACATTAGCGAAGTATTTGAAAAGCCAGGAGATAAAATTCATTTCCAATATGGATTTATGGATCTATGGGAATTTTTCTGTGAATTGGTAGAGATTGTTGATGAAAAATCAGTGGTTAATTATCCAATTACCGTTTTCCGTTTTGGTAAAATCCCTTTGAAAGCGCCAAGTAAAACCGGTGCAAAACCAAAGAAAAATGGAATAGTACCATTATTAGATGACGATTTCCCAAGTTTTGAAGACGAGTATAAATCAACCAGTTTTGAAGGTGAAGACGATGATGATTTTGATGATGACGAAAGCTTCGATGACGAAGAAGATTTCGATGATGACGAAGACTAATCAATCAAAGAACAGATATAACCTCGAAATAATCGGGGTTTTTTTATGGCCAAAAATGAATTGTTTTTAAAGAGAATATTTTGCTGTTTAAATCATCAATTACTAATTTGACCACTGTGTAAACTCGGAAATTTCAATAATAAACAATATATTTGTCCTAAATCTTTACCTATGAAAAGACTGATTCTACTAGCAATATTAAGCTTGGGAGTAATTTCCTGCAGCACGCAATCAAATACAAAAAAAATGGATTTACCCACCGAGTGGAAACATACAACCAACATTTACGAAGTTAACGTTCGACAATATACCAAGGAAGGAACTTTTCGCGCTTTCGAAAAAGAGATGCCGCGTCTGAAAGAAATGGGTGTGAAAACTTTGTGGTTCATGCCGATTACTCCGATTTCTCAGGAAGTAAAAAAAGGAACCATGGGAAGTCAATATGCAGCACACGATTACACCGCCATTAATCCTGAATTTGGGACGATGGAAGATTTTAAACATTTGGTTGATGAAGCGCACAAAATGGGTTTCAAAGTCATCATCGACTGGGTCGCAAATCATACGGGTTGGGATCACGTTTGGACCAAATCTCATCCTGAATATTATCTTCACGATACCGACGGAAAATTCCATATTGCTTCTGGCATGGATGATATCATAGAACTGGATTATTCAAATCCTGATATGAGAAATGCTATGATTGATGCAATGAAGTTTTGGGTGAAGGAAGCCAATATCGATGGATTCCGTTGTGACCTGGCAAGTTGGGTTGAAGTTGATTTCTGGGAACAGGCAAGACCTGAAGTGGAGAAAATAAAACCACTTTTCTTTTTAGGAGAATTTGATGAACTCGACAACCCCGAATATGGAAAAGTATTCGACGCCAGTTACGTTTGGACGTGGATGCATAAAACCCAGGAATATAACGAAGGAAAAATCTCATTCGCAGATCTAAAAAACTTACTGACCAAATATTCCAATATCGGTGATTCTTCAATGAGAGCTTGGTTTACGAGCAACCACGACGAAAATACCTGGAACGGAACGGAGTATGAAAAGTACGGTGACTTAGCCATGCCTTTAGCTGTGTTTTCTGTAACCTGGAATGGTGTTCCACTTATTTATAATGGTCAGGAATTACCGTTAAAAACTAAACGTCTGGAATTTTTCGAGAAAGATCCAATTCCATGGAACGGTAAATATGAACTTGCCGATTTCTATAAAACCCTATTGACTTTAAAAACCAACAATTCTGCCTTGCGGGGAGGCGATGCTGCGGCCTCAACTCATATTTTAAAAACATCTGCTGATGATAAAGTCATGGCGTATGTTCGTAAGAATGGAAAAGATGAAGTGTTAACGGTTTTAAATTTTTCTAGGGAAAATGTGTCATTTACCATTGACGATGTAAATGTTTCTGGGACTTTTAAAAATGTTTTTTCTGGTCCCGTCAAAGATTTTTCAAAAGATAAAAGTTTTTACTTGCCTGTTGGTGGCTATGCGGTGATGGAGAAATAAGTTTAGAACCCTTTCAGCCTTTTAAAGGCTGAAAGGGTTTAGTGAAAAAAATTAAAATTAAAAGTGATGCAAATTGAAAAAATTGAATTTGGGAGATTTTATCACATCTTTAATAGAGGGAATAACAGGCAGGATATTTTCTTTGAAGAAGAGAATTACAGTTATTTCTTAAAACTTTTGGCAAAATATATTATTCCTATTTCAGAAGTTTACTGTTATTGTCTTTTAAGAAATCATTTTCATATATTGATTAGAATCAGGGAAGCTGAGGAATTGGTATTTTCTGATTTCCAATTTTCAACAGTCGAAAAACCTAAAAGTTTTGATCCATCGAGACAGTTTTCTCATTTTTTCAACGCTTATACGTTGGCGATAAATAAAAGATATAGCAGATCAGGCAGTTTGTTTGAGAAACCATTTGAGCGAAAAATAATCGAGGACGAAAACTACTTAAAACAATTAATTTTATATATCCATAATAATCCCAAGCATCATGGAATTGTTGACAATATCGAAGAGTATAAATGGAGTTCGTATCTCACGATGCTTTCAGATGCACCAACTAAAATTCAGAGAGATAAAGTATTAGAATATTTTGAAGACAGAGAGAGTTTCACCTTATGTCATCAAAATTATTAGATTAAAACAACCCTTTCAGCCTTCTGAAGGCTGAAAGGGTTTCGCAAAAATTAAAATGAACAAATCCGAAATCCTTAAAATCATACAGGATAAACTTTCAGCAAAAATTGAAAATTTAGAACGGCTGATTGCCGAAACCAGAGCATCAAACAACGAAACCAAAAGTTCGATGGGCGATAAATTTGAAACATCGCGGGAAATGGTTCAGCAGGAAATTAATACGCTACAGATTCAATTAAATGAAAATAGGAATGCCCGAAATTCTTTAAAACAGATCAATACGAATCTTCATCAGACAATTGGTTTGGGAAGTTTGGTTGAAACGGATAAAGGATTGTTTTATATCGCTGTTTCTTTAGGTGAAATTATTTTTAATGAGAAGAAAGTTTTCGTTATTTCCACCGAAAGCCCTTTGGGTAAAATATTATTTGGCATGAAAAAAGGGGAAGAGATTTCATTGAACAACATGAAGCAAACTATTAAGGCTGTTTGGTAATATTTTTTTTAAACATTTAAGTATGAAAATAAAACTATTCTTATTTCTTTTTTTGTCATTCAGTTTTATCAGTTCTAAAGCACAAAATATTCAGAGAATTGTTGCTTCAATGGATGGGGAAAATTTAACTTCTATTGAAATTTATACCGAAGAATATATTTTCGTTTTGAACGAAAATGGTTATGTCGGAACGGTTTCTTCCATACAGTTAAATGGAACACTGGATTACTTTGACAATGAACAGTTTGAAAAAGAAAAATACGGAAAAGTGAAGAGTTTCGGAGATATTAAAATCGAATATTGGCTGACCTCAAATGAGCGTGATGCGAGGAATGGCAAGATTAAAAAAATTGGGTCTGTTGAACTGGATTATTATGACAGTTTTAATTACGAGCCAGAAAAATTCGGAAAACTAAAAAGCATCGGTCTCATTCTAATTGATTATTGGAAAAAAGATGGATTTGATATCCAAAGATCCGGAAAACTAAAAAGCATCGGTAATATATTCATCGATTATTACGATTATGAACCAATGAATAACAGTAAGTACGGCAAAATTAAAGATTTCGGACCTGTAACTTTTGAATATTGGGGCGATTATTACAGTGATAAAGGTAAACTCGGAAAGCTAAAATCCATCACTGGGAATTCTGAAAAAATCCTAATCAAATTTATTATGAATGATAGCGGTGGAAATGGTAGATACGTTCCTTATTAAATTAAGTTTATTATTTTTGTAAATTAACAAGTTTTTATTACTCATTATTGATTGCTCATTACTTATAACACCACATGCAAAATTACCTCGACTTACTTCAATATATAAAAGATAACGGAACAGATAAAACCGACCGAACAGGAACCGGAACCAGAAGTGTTTTTGGGTACCAGTTGCGTTACGACCTTTCAAAAGGTTTCCCAATGATGACGACCAAAAAAGTCCATTTGAAATCGATTATTTATGAATTACTTTGGTTTTTAAAAGGCGATACCAATATCAAATATCTGAATGATAACGGCGTTTCGATCTGGAATGAATGGGCGGATGAAAATGGCGACCTCGGTCCTGTTTACGGCGCACAATGGAGAAGTTGGACAGGAGCCGACGGAAAGGTTGTTGATCAGATTACAGAAGTGATCGATCAAATTAAAAAAAATCCAGATTCCCGACGATTAATTGTGTCTGCCTGGAATGCTTCGGAAATTCCAAATATGGCTTTAGCGCCTTGTCACGCTTTGTTTCAGTTTTATGTAGCCGATGGGAAATTATCGCTGCAACTTTATCAAAGAAGTGCAGATGTCTTTTTAGGTGTTCCTTTTAATATTGCAAGTTATGCGTTGCTATTAATGATGGTTGCTCAGGTTTGTGATCTAGAAGTCGGAGATTATGTACACACTTTCGGTGATGTTCATATTTATAACAATCATTTTGATCAAGTTCATAAACAACTTTCGCGCACGCCGAAAGATTTACCAACCATGAAACTAAATCCAAAAATCAAAAATATTTTCGATTTTGATTTTGAAGATTTTACATTAGAAAATTATAATCCAGAGCCAGTAATAAAAGCGCCGGTTGCGATATAATTCAATTCATTAAAGTTTAAATCTTTGATAAATTTTAAAATTAATCTTTAACTTTGATAAAAATTCAACGATGGAAATTACCATAAAACTAGACGATAAAACCGATGTTTCCTTTTTCAAAAAAATGCTTTTGCAATTGAAAGGGGTAAAAAGTGTGGAGGTTTCTGACGAGGGAAAAACATATTCCTGGGACGAGATTGAAAGTTCTGAAGACTTTAAAAAAGTTTTAGAGGAAAGTCATAAAGATTTTGAAGAAGGTCGGTATGAAAAATATTCAGAAGAATTAATGGATTCAATATTCAATAAGAAATGAAAATTGTTTTTTCACAAATTGCGTTGACTTCGTTGGAAGATGTAACTGATTTTATTCGTGAACGTTGGACTGATAGAGAAATGAATGTGTTACGAACTGATATTAAAAAGTTTAAACAAACTTTGCATGATGGCATTATAGAACATCAAAGATTTTCAGATTCCCCAAATTTGCGTTTTACCCTTATCGGAAAAAGACAGGTAAAATTAATTTATGAATTAATAGGTGAAGATGTAATTATTAAACTCTTCTGGCATTGTAAGAAAGATCCAAAAAAAATAAAACATTTTTTGAAAAGATAAAGTGAAGTTGATCCTTCACTTTTTTTGTAACTTTTCTTTTAAAATAGCTACCAATCATTCAATGAAATCTTTAAAAATAAACCTCGAAGATAACGCCGACCTTGGCAAATTGACAGAACTTTTAATTCAAATTAAAGGTATAAAATCTGTGGAACTTATCAATCATGAAAATGACGAAAGCGATTTGAAAAAAGCCGTTAACAAAAGCAAAGAGCAATTGAAAAGTGGCGACTATGAATCGTTTGTGAATGATCTATTCGAAACCTTTGTCAATAAGAAATCTTAGATTTTAGAAAAGATTATTCTTTAAAATTAAAAAGCAATTTAAATAAATGAAAAAGCTGATCATCTCCATTAGTTTACTCGGAATGTTCTTTTCGGGAAATGTTTTTGCCCAAACTGAAACTTCCGGCAGAACTGAAGTTTACCGACAGTCGCACACCAAAATGACGGAATTGAAACACACGAAATTAAAAGTGAATTTCGATTACCAGAAAGAACAAATGGGTGGTGAAGAATGGTTAACCGCTTCGCCGTATTTCTACCCGACCGATTCTTTGGTTTTGAATGCAAAGGCGATGCTGATTCATGAAGTTGCTTTAGATAAAAACGGAACTAAAAGTCCTTTGAAATATGAGTATAAAGATGATATGCTCAAAATTAATCTGGATAAAACTTACAATAGGAATCAGGATTATACGGTTTATATTAAATACACCGCGCGTCCGAATGAAGTAACTCAAAAAGGGAGCGCTGCAATTTCTGATGCGAAAGGACTTTATTTCATCAATGCTCAAGGAACAGATCCCGATAAACCAACTCAGATCTGGACACAAGGAGAAACGGAGGCAAGTTCTGCCTGGTTTCCAACAATCGATAAAACTAATCAGAAAACTACGCAGGAAATTTATATGACCGTTCCTGACAAATACGTGACTTTATCGAATGGTTTAATGAAATCTTCTACCAAAGGAAATGGTGGTTTGCGCACTGATCATTGGGTAATGGATAAAAAACATGCGCCGTATTTATTCTTCATGGGAGTTGGTGATTATGCCGTGGTGAAAGACAAATGGCGAAATGTTCGCGTCGATTATTATGTAGAAAAGGAATATGAACCGTATGCAAAACAGATTTTCGGAAATACGCCAGAAATGATGGAGTTCTTTTCTAAAAGATTGAATTATGATTATCCGTGGTCAAAATACGCTCAAATTACCGGTAGAGATTACGTTTCTGGTGCGATGGAAAATACCACCGCAACGCTTCACCAAGAATCTGCTCAACAAAAACCTGGCGATCTGATCGATGAAAACCGTTGGGAAGAAACCATTGCACACGAATTATTTCACCATTGGTTTGGCGATTTAGTTACCGCCGAAAGTTGGAGTAATTTGACGGTCAATGAATCTTTTGCTAATTATTCACAGTATTTGTGGAACGAACATAAATACGGAAAAGATGTGGCTGATTACGGTTTGATGAAAGAAAGCAAAGGCTATATGATGGATCCTTCGAACATTTCTAAAGACTTGGTTCGGTTTAATTATCATTCCCGCGAAGATATGTTTGATGGCGTTTCTTATAATAAAGGTGGGGCGATTCTTCACATGTTGCGGAATTACTTAGGTGATGATGCATTTTTTGCAGGGCTAACTGACTATTTGAAAACCAATGAATATGGTACTGGCGAAGCACATCAACTTCGGTTGTCTTTGGAAAAAATTTCGGGGAAAGATTTAAACTGGTTTTTCAATCAGTGGTTTTACGGAAGCGGACATCCAAAATTATCCTATACCACGAGTTTTGAACCGGTAAAAAAGCAAGTTACCGTAACCATTAACCAAACTCAGGTAGGTCAAAATTACCAATTCCCGCTAGCGATTGATTTATATGAAAATGGAAAACCTGCGCGTAAAAATGTTTGGGTGAATGCGAAAGAAAAAAATAATTTTACTTTCACCGTTTCCAAAAATCCGGAGTTGGTTAATATTAATGCAGACGGAGTTTTACTTGGTGAGTTTACCGATACTAAAACGGCAGATCAGTATTTCACGCAATATCAAAATTCCAAAGAATTCTTAAGCAGGTATCTGGCGGTTGAAAATGCGGCAGAGAACGTTGCTAAAGATCCTGCTTTTTTAAAGATATTAGTAGCAGGCTTGAAAGATTCGAATTTTAGAATCAGAATAAAAGCGGTGAGCGGTTTCGATTTATCAAAACCTGATCAGGTTAAAGCAGCCCTTTCCGAAGTGGAGAAGATAGCTTCTAATGATCCGAAAACTTTGGTGCAGGGAGCGGCAATTTCTACGCTGGCAAAAACAAAGGATAAAAATTATCTTCCTCTTTTTGAAAAAGGATTGAACGCAGTTTCTAATTCTGTTAAGGCAAATTCACTTACCGGAATTGCAGCCATCGATCCAGCAAGAGTTGCGGCTTTGGCAGAAAATATCGATTTAGAAGGAGCAAGTGATGATTTAATTGCAGAGCTTCTTCCGGTTATTGTTAAAAATAAAATTATAAAACAAATGCCAGCAATCGCTACAACAGCAGCGTTTTATCCGTTTTTAAAATTCCAGAATCCCGAATTAGGAGCGTCTGCAGAAGAAGGCTTTAACTGGATTATGAGTTCTGATAACTTGAAAGCTACTGAAAACTTGACCAAAATTTTAGGTCAGGCAAAAGGTCAAATCGGAAACAATCCTCAAGCGAAAATGATGATCGTTCAAATCTTACAAGATGGACTTTTGAAAAAGATGCAGGTTTTAAAAGCGAATCCTTCCAGTAAAACCATTAATGCGCAGATTGATTTAATTAATAAAACAATTGAGGCGTATAAATAATTTTTAAATATTTGATTTGAAAAAGGATTTCCAAATTTGGAAGTCCTTTTTATTGAATTTTAAGGAGCGAATTCTTTCGGTTCTTCAAATTTTTCGCTAGACAACTTTGTTACGAACATTGCCGCCACGGTATCACCAGTTGAATTTAGAACCGTTGCTAAAGGATCTACCAAAGTCCCGATGATCATCACTGCTGGGATCGCTTCTACGGGTAATTGATACACCGATATCATCAACATTTCACCAATATATCCACCATTAGGAATTCCACCAGCGACGATACTTACAAAAACGGTAATTCCTAAAGCGAGTAGAAGATTCATTGGATCAAAGAAGTCCTTACCGATAATTAAAAATGCAACATAAATTTTAATAATCGAAGACATGGAAGATCCGTTTTTATGAAGCGTACTTCCAATCGGAATCACAATATTGGCGATTGCGTCGGGAACTCCAATTTTTGCGGCTGCCTGTAAATTAGCAGGCATTGTTGCAAAACTGCTGCACGTGGAAATAGCTGTTATACTAGGGTAAATATTATTGGTCCAAAATTGTCTTACGCCGATTTTACCTTTAGCGACAAAGGCATAAAGCGTGAAGAATACTAGGAAATAAACAACTCCTGAGATATAATATAAGCCAAGTGGTTTTGCATAAAAACCAAAAAGTTGCGGCCCGATTGTGGCGACTTGAAAAGCAAAATAGGCTCCTAAACCAACTGGTGCAACTTTCATTACGAGCAATAAAAGCTCTTTCATTACTTCGTAACCTGATGCTAAAAAGGATCGGAAAACTTGGCCAGCTTCACCCGCTTTTCTCGCAGCTGTTCCGGTTAAAAAAGCGAATATCAATAAGGCAAGCATATTTTGTCTGGAAAATAACTGAGAAAATTCACCAACTGTAAAGAAGCCTACGATCCGATTGCCCCAGCTTTCATCGCCAGAATCATCTAAGAGGTCGCTGCCTGTAGAGGGTAAAGCTTCGGTTGGGAAAAAGTATACGACCGTAATAGTGAAAAGTGCAGCAATGAGAATGAAGAGTAAAAAAGTGATGATCATTGCGAAAATAATTTTGCCAAATTTTCCGCCTTGTTCTACACTGGCAATGGAATTGGCAACTGCGAAATAAACCAAGGGAACAACACTTACGAAAAGTAAATTTAGAAAAATATCGCCTAGCGGTTTTAGATAACTGACGACTTGTGGGAAAAATATTCCGATAAGACTTCCGATCGTAATACCGGTTAAAAGTAAAATGATACCAGAATAATTTCTCAAAACTTCCTTCATAAATTGATGTTTCGTCAAAGATAAGCGTAAATTTTAAAAATGGTATTTTATAATTTAAATGAGAAAGATCATATTTCTAAATCGTCCATTCATCATTGATCACAGCCACTAAATAATAAGTTCCATATACTTCTTCGAAAACAAAACGAACGCAATTCCAATCCATCCCGCCATATTCTTCTGAACCGCCAATGTAATTTTCAGTGAAATAGTTATTGGGATATATTTCTTTTAGATTGTTCAAAGAATTTCCAGTTCCTTTAAACGTGTTAAAATGAAATTCTCCTTTCGTAAAATCTTTTTTAAAAACCCATTGATTTAAATAATCTTTGATTGAAAGTATGAGTGGATCGCCAGTTCCATCTTTCTCGCCCCAAGTAAACTTAATATTGGTTGCGACATATTTATTGAAATCTTCTTTTGTGAAATGTTTGTCCTTTTTGGCGTTTACATAAGCATACATCGAAAATTGAAATCCTTTTTCGGGATGAATATAGTTCGCGAGTTTTGCGTAATCTTTCGATTTTAAAATGGATAGAATTTCATTATTCATCGTTTTTAAAGTTTCTTCTTTATTTAATGTTCCATTATCCAAATTGTTATTTGTTTCTTTCAGTGAATCATTTGTAATTAAAGTAGAATCTTTCTTTAAACTTTCCGATTGGGTTGTGCTTTCTTTGGAGCAATAAGTCAAAGATAAAAGTAGGAGTATGAAGAGATGCTTTTTCATAGTGTTGGAATTTGGAAATGAAATATTTTACTTAAAAATAAGAAAATTTAAACAGAAAGATTTAACAGAACTTTAGAACGTCGTTCGTTTTAGTTTTTTTAAATTTGAGTAAATCATTATTTTATGGCATATATCGATTATTACAAAGTTTTAGGCATTGATAAAAAAGCGACTGCCGACGAAATAAAAAAAGCCTACCGAAAATTAGCCCGAAAATATCATCCAGATGTTAATCCAGGCGACAAAGAATCAGAGCGGAAATTCAAAGAACTTAATGAAGCCAACGAGGTTTTGAGCAATGCCGCCAACAGAACGAAGTACGACCAATACGGCGAACACTGGAAACACGGTGAGCAATATGAACAGGCTCACCAACAACAAAGATCACAACAATCACGACAAGCAGGAGGTTATGGTGGATTTTCTGAATCGGACTTTGGTGAAGGTGCAGATTTTTCAGATTTCTTTCAAAGTATGTTTGGCGGCGGTGGTGGTTTTTCTGGCGGTTCCAGAGGTAGCGCATCGGGGAAATTTAAAGGCCAGGATGTGGAAGCAAATTTGACCTTACAGTTGCGCGATGCCGCGAAAACCCATCAGCAAACTTTTGATATCAATGGCAAGAAAGTTCGAATTACGATTCCGGCCGGTATTGCAAATGGTCAGAAAATTAGATTAAAAGGTCATGGAAATCCTGGTCATAATGGCGGTCCAAGTGGGGATTTATTTATTACTTTTAATATTATGGAAGATCATCAGTTTAAAAGAGTGGGAAATGATTTGAGTACGGATCTGGAGATTGATTTATACACCGCTATTCTGGGTGGAGAAACTTTGGTGAAAACGTTAGATGGAACCGTCAATTTAAAAGTAAAACCAGAAACACAAAATGGAACCAGAGTAAAATTAAAAGGCAAAGGATTCCCGGTCTATAAAAAAGAAGGCGAATTTGGAGATTTATATGTCACTTATGTGGTAAAAACTCCAACCAACTTGACCGATAAGGAAAAAGATTTATTTCTTCAACTTAAAAATTTAGCGATATGAACGAAAGAATATCACGCGAAGAGCTAGTGAGAATCTACAATGTTGAAATCACTTTTTTTGATTCATTGGAAGAAGCCGGACTTTTAAAAACAGAAACTGAAAATAATATTAAATATTTAATGTTTGATGAATTATCCACTTTTGAGAAATTTACCAATTGGCATTATGACCTGGAAGTCAACCTCGCAGGATTGGAGGTGATTAAACATCTTTTAGATCAACTTGAAAGATTGAGAGAGGAAAATTTAACATTGCGATAAATATAGAATTTGTAACAATACAAGGTATAATTTTATGTAAGTTTAATGATTACCTCATATTTTTGCATTTAATTTTCATGTTTTTATTTTTTTATGTGGATATGTTTTGTTTTATTTGTATAACATTTAACAAATTATTTACATGAAAAAATTTCTACTCTCGTGCTTTTTAGCACTCGGTATTGGTGCTAGTGCCCAGTACAACATTCTTGAAAATTTTGATACCCCGTCTGACGGTCGTATCTTTTTTGGAAATGGTAGCGCAAATACCACAGTATTTTGTAGCGGTACTACTTCTTGGGCAGCAAATATAGCTTCTACAGCGGGTACTACCCAGGTTGGATATGCGATTAGTTTTGCAGACAAGGCAGTTCCACAAACAACGACCGGTCAAAAAGTTTCTGTTTCTGTAAATTACAGAAAAACAGACGGAGCAGGAACATTGTACTTAGCTTATTTTGTTTTTGATCCATTAACGGGACCTTCTGGACAATGGTCAGTTACTACTTTTGCAACTAAATCACTTGCTGCAGCGCCAGTCACAACTTGTACACCTTTATCAGGTACCATCCCAGCAGGAGTACTTGATGAAGCTAATTTAGCACCAGGTTCAAAGTTTGCGATTGGGACATTTTTCGTAAGAAGTTCAGGTGCCGGAGTTCTTTATATTGATGATTTGTCAATAGTTGAAGATGTTGTAGTTTCTCCACCAGCATGTACTACTGTTACAAATCCTGCTCAAGGAGCAACTGTTCCATATGGTCAGTATATAATGACTTGGACTGCAGTTCCGACTGCTACAAAGTATCAAGTTAACGTTGGTACAACTTCTGGTGGTAATGATGTATTTACTGGTTTTGTTTCTGGCACTTCAAAAGCAATTCCTTTAGCTGCTTCTAGCAATTATTTTGCGACAGTAATCCCAGTTAACGGAAATGGCCCTGCAACAGGTTGTACTGAAGTCGCTTTTAGTACTAGTAATGTACTAGGTTATTGTTCTGCCGGAGCTACAAGTACATCTTATGAGAAAATAAGCAAAGTTTTATTTGCGGGAATCAACAACGCATCTACTTCAACGGCTGGATACGAAGATTTTACTGCACTTGCTCCTGCACTTGTTGAAAGAGATGGGATCTATCCTGTTATAGTGGATATTAGTGGTTTTGATAGTGATACAACAGTAGTATGGATTGACTATAATCAAGACGGAGCTTTTGATGACGCAACAGAAAAAGTAACACTTACTTCAGCAGCATCTGCTACCGGGAATATTACAATTCCTAGTGCTGCAAAATTAGGAAATACGCGTATGAGAGTTAAAATGTATTATGGTACTGCGAATCCTACGGCTTGTGGAACGTTCACTTTTGGGCAAGTAGAAGATTATACAGTTACAATTAAAGAGCCTACGATGGCAACATCAAATGTAGTTAAATCATCAGTTTCAATTTACCCTAACCCATTCCAGGATGTATTAAAAATCTCTGAAGTGAAAGGAGTGAAATCAATTTCTGTAAGCGATGTTTCAGGAAGACAGGTTAAAAACTTGAAACCTTCTGCAGAACTGAACCTTTCAGATTTGAAAACTGGATTGTATATCGTTACTCTTCAAATGGAAGACGGAACAATTCAATCGTTCAAAGCGATCAAAAAATAGTAATTAGTTACTTGATATAAGAACCGCCTCAGTTTGAGGCGGTTTTTTTTGAACCGAACTTTTCAGTATTAAAGGGACTCTACAACATTATTTAAAACTTTAACTAAAAATAAATTAAAATATTTACTACTTTGTATTGCATAATACTAAAATAATTACATATCTTTGTATAGTAAGATTGGTTAAGAATATTCTTTTACAGATTAATTCTTCATCAAATTTTATTTTTAACAGTTGAACTAATTAATAACCTATAAACAATGAACACAGAAAACACCAAAGCGCAAATGCGAAAAGGCATTCTGGAATTCTGTATTTTGAGTTTAATTAATGAAAGAGAAATGTATGTTTCAGATCTCATTGATGAACTTAAAAATGGAAAACTGGATGTGGTTGAAGGAACTCTTTATCCACTGCTTACCCGATTGAAAAACGGCGAATTTCTTTCCTACCGTTGGGAAGAATCTACCGGCGGACCACCCAGAAAATATTACCAGTTGACAGAGAAAGGAAAATTATTTCTCGCCGAACTGCTCAATACCTGGAACGAACTAACAGACTCTGTCAATCAAATTACTAAAAACCATAACCCTACGAACGCTCCTGAAAACTCGTTCGAACCTAAAAACTAAAACGATGAATAAGACACTCTCAATAGGACTTGCCGGTTTCTCTTTCACCATAGAGGAACACGCCTACATCAAACTCAGCGATTATCTTGCAGCTCTTAGAAGTTCTTTGGATGTTTCCGAAGCCGATGAGGTGATGCACGATATCGAGATTAGAATGGTCGAGATTTTCAAAGACGCACTCGGAAAACGCGAAGTCATTAACGACACTGACGTTGAAAGGGTAATTGCTCAAATTGGATCTCCCGAAAAAATTGAAGAACAGGAAGAAGCGTATTTCTCCGAAAAAACTTCAACCAATAAAAAAGAGCAGAGATCTTCTGCAAACTTTAACGGACAAAAACAATTGTTCCGCGATCCTGAACGTGCAAAATTAGCCGGTGTTTGTGCAGGATTAGCACATTATGTTGGAATGGATATTACGGCAATGCGCGCAATTTGGTTGGGAATTGCAATCATCGGAATGTTTACTGCAATCTCTACCATTATCGTCGTAGTGATTTATATCATTCTTTGGATTGTACTTCCCAGAGCAGAAACTGCAACAGATTTTTTAAAAATGAAAGGGAAACCGATGAACTTCGATAACCTTAAAGAAGAATCGACTAAAATTGTACAGTTTGCGAATGAATCTACGCAGAAAGTCGGAGAACTTTACAACGAAAACAAACCGTACATCAATAAAGCTGGAAACGGGATCTGGAACTTAGTAAGATATGTTTTAGGAATTATTCTTGCGATGATGGGACTTTCATTAATTATAGGATCTTTTGCAATCCTAGGGTTCGGTTTTTCAGGAGCGAGCAATATCAACTTTTTCAGCAATTTAGGATTTTATCTGCAAGACAGTAATCTTGGTTTTATCGTGATCGCTTTGTCATTTCTTACAGCCTTTATTCCAGGATTGATTTTTTCTTACTTAGCTATAAAATTATTTTCACCTAAAGCTCAATTTAATAATACAGGATACGTTATTGGTGGTTTGGTTTTACTTTGGATCGGTTTGGTTGCAGCAACTGGCTTTAGTGCTATAAAATTTAAAAGTCAATACAGTGGAACCAATGATGACACGGCCAATGTAGCCATCAATACGACTTCGGATTCTATTCTTATTGATTTGAAAAAAGTGGTGATTCCTCAAAACTTTAAATCCTATTGGGATGATGTTTACTCTGATGGGCAAACCATTTACAAACAAGATTATCCCAGACTTGATGTGATTAGAAAAGATGTGAAAGCACCTTACCTTGAAATTAAAAAGAGAGCAGATGGTTATAATTTGCCAATGAAGGTGAATGTTCCTTTAGAAATAGTTGGCAACAAGATCACACTTCCTAATTATTTCTCTTATCCTTATAACGATCGTTTCAGGGATTATAGAGTTGATTACGAGTTGATTATTCCAAAAAATATGAAAGTAATTTCTTTAAATGATGAACGCGGGTTTTCGGTAGATGATGATGATTACAATGACGACAATAACGACAATAACCAGATGAATACCACAACGGTCAATCAAAATGAGGATTCTGTAACCGTAAATTCGGGATCTAATTCGATTGTCGTACCTTCTAACAATGGAGATTCAATTATCATCAATGGAAAGAAAGTAGGAAAGAAAGAAGCTGAATTGATGATCAAAAAAATGAGATTTAATTCTGATGATGTAGAGAATGTTGATATTTCCATTAAAAACGGAAAGAAAGAAATCTCTATCAAAACAAAATAAGTAGAAGATTTCAAATTTGAAACTTTATTAAAAATTAACATCCCCGAAATTCTTTTTATGAATTATTATTCCTAATTTCGTACAGTTAATTTTATATACCAATTAATTAACAATCAAAATCACAATATTATGGTACAGTTTGTTTTAGAAATCGCAATTAAGATAATAGATTTCGTAAGTAATTTATTATAACAAGAACAATATTTCAATATCTTTGTAAAGTATAACCAGTTGAGTTGGTTATACTTTTTTGTTTAATGCTTTCTAAAAACACTGGTTTTCAATACCCAATTTTCAACTTTATGAAAAAACTATTCGGTAAATTAATGCTCAAGCTTGTCGGCTGGAAAGTAGTTCTGGAAGGCGATGTCGATAACCTCGACCGTTGCATTCTGGTTGTTGCACCGCATACCGCCAATGAAGAATATATGTTGGGCAACTTTGCCTATTGGTCTCTTGGTAAACCGTTGAAAGTGATCATAAAAGATCAGCATACCAAAGCGTGGTACGGCTTTTTGATCAAAGCGATGGGCGGTGTTGGGATCGATCGGTCTCAGAAAAATGATTTGGTGAAGTTCGTTACCAATCTATTTAAAAAAGAAGATTTCTCTTTGGTCATTACGCCCGAAGGAACTAGAAGTTGGGTACCGAAATGGCGCAAAGGATTTTATCATATGGCGTTGGCTGCGAAAGTTCCTATCGTAATTGCCTCTGGTGATTTTAGAGAGAAGATTATCTATTTAGGTAAAAAAATCTCTATTGAAGATTTAGAAACCAGAAGCTATGAAGATATCATGGCGGAACTCGAAGAATATTACACCCACAGAACTCCAAAAGTTCCTGAAAATTGGAACCCAAAAATTTATTAGCTTTAAGATTAAAGTAGAAGAATGGAAAACAAAGAACAGATATTAGAAAAATTAAATACTTGGGGTGGCGAAACCTTAGGCAAAACTTTAGATATTATTTTTACAGATGTTACCGATGATACGTTGACGGCGACCATGCCTGTAACTGCAAAAGTTCATCAGCCTTATGGTATTTTGCATGGTGGCGCAAGTTGCGTTTTGGCAGAAACCTTAGGATCTTCTTTATCGGTTCTGCATGTTGATACCGAGAAATATGCACCGGTTGGAACCAATATCAACTCTAATCATTTACGCAGTGTAAAGAAAGGAATCGTTACTGGAACCGCTAGGTTCATTCGCAAAGGAAATACCATGCATGTCTCTGAAATAGAGATTCGCGATGAAAAAGGAACGCTCATCAATCATACGACGATGACCAATAATATTATTCCACGCAAATAAGTAGAATTCATGTTGTATTTCAGATATCCTTTTTCTGACCAGATCTATACAACTGATAATAGAGTAGGACAAAGTTCTATTCGCTTCGTTTCTTTTGATCAGCTGGAAAAAATTGATTTTAAAGGGAATATAAAAGCTGTTTCTCTAGCTGAATTTTTAGAAAATGAAATTCCTTCCAATCGAATTCCTTTAAAATTATCAAATTTTACAGAGGAAGCTGAAAAAGATTATTTAAATAAAATTCATCAAGTCATTGATTTTATTAAAGAAAATGAGCTTTCTAAACTGGTTATTTCTCGACTTAAATTGGTTGATTTTGAATCTCAAGAAATAAATTTAACTCATACTTTTTTAAATCTATGCGAAGCGTATCCAAACGCTTTTGTGTATGTTTTTATTCAAAATGAGAAATGTTGGATAGGCGCATTTTCGGAAGTTCTGGGAAAATTTAACAAGAAAACTTCTGAATTTGAAACCATGAGTTTAGCCGGAACGACTTCTGTTGAAGAAGACTGGACCAGGAAAGAACTGGAAGAGCAACAACCTGTTACCGACTATATTTCTGCGATCCTAAAAGACTATTCAACGGAGGTACAGCAATCTGAAACTTACGATCATCCATCAGGGAATATCAAACATTTACGAACGGATTTTAAAGCTCAAATTCAGCGAAGCGACTTAGAGAAAGTAATTTCAGAATTGCATCCCACTCCCGCGGTTTGTGGATTTCCAAAAGAATTTTGCAAGAAAGCTATTTCAGAATTTGAAGATCATCCGCGAAATTTCTATGCCGGTTATATTAAAGTTGAAACCGATGAAACCATTCAATATTTTGTCAACTTAAGATGTGCTGAAATTTTTCAGGATGCCGCCTTACTGTATGTTGGAGGAGGAATAACCGCAGACAGTTCACCTGAAAAAGAATGGCAGGAAACGGAATTAAAAGCCGGAGCTGTTTTAAAGAATTTATCTTTTAATTAATTTAAATCTGAATTTTCTGTAGCAATTAAATAGACGATTTTTTGATAGGAATTTCGAGTTTTAATGTGCAAATCCCATCAGGAAACTCACCAGCATAATCCCCAGAACAATTAACGAAACGACGACATAAGTATAATCTTTCTCTTTAATATATCCAGCGAGCGCAAAAATAATTCGAACCAAAGGCGTGAGAATTAATAATAAAATTCCCAACTGAATAATCGCCATTCCTTCAAATTTCATCAAAGAAGTCCAGAAACTTTGCCAAATATTATCATCTGTAATTTCTAAGGAAGCATAATCTTTCGGCATTTCAAAACCTTCCAGCGATAGTTTGATGAAGCCGAAAAACGAAGTGATCACCGATAATAGTACACCGATTCGAAGAAGATTTCCCACGGAACGGTTCAGGTCGATATCTGTAAAATGCTTCTTCATCTATTTAAAATTATGGTTAATGCCATTGTACATCATATAAATCGATAGAATCCCAACGACCACGGCAAATACGACTTTCAATTTTTTAGTTTGGGAAACAATCAAAGTTTTCGAACCGATGAAACTTCCTACAACAACACCGATTAAAACGGGAGCTACAATGACCGGAATAATTTCTCCACGCTGAAAATAAATCAGAGAACTTGCTACCGCAGTTACGCCAATCATAAAATTACTCGTCGTGGTAGAAACTTTAAAGGGCAGTTTCATCATGTTATCCATGGCCAAAACTTTCAAAGCTCCCGATCCGATTCCTAAAAGTCCGGACATCACTCCAGCAAATACCATCATAAAAAAACCTGAAACTGTATTTCTGGCGGAATATTCTTTGACCACTCCTTTGTCCGGAAAAGTTCCGAATAATTGAAGCCTATGTTCTAAACTGCCTTCGATTAAAGGTTCCTGGTGATCTGGCTTTTTTCGTAAATTTAAAACAACGGTCATTATTAAAATGCTCGCAAAAATAATCCCAATGGTATTAGGATTTAAAATTCCGGAAATTAAAGCACCGACAATTGCGCCAGTTGTAGTGGCGATCTCTAAGAACATGCCGATCCTGACATTGGTAAAGCCTTCTTTTACAAAAGCGACCGCAGATCCAGAAGAAGTTCCGATCACCGAAATCAGTGATGCGCCAATAGCATAATGCATTGGTACGCCGAAGCCAAGAGTGAGTAATGGAATGATGACAACACCGCCGCCTAATCCAGTTAAGGATCCCAGTAATCCAGCAGCAATAGCTCCGAAGAACAGAATTAGTATTTCTGACATTTTACAAATGTAAGAATTTGCAATCTTTTACGAAAAATTGAAACATAAAATTTTATAGAATTTATTTAAACCGTATTTTTGTTTTTTCCAAACGATGAAACTATTTTATATCATTCTTGGTGCTACACCAGCAGGCAGAAATACTGAGCAACACGATATTTTTTTCGGTATTGCAGAAACGTTGAAGGATTTAATTCCGGCAATGAAAAAGTTTTGGCCAGAAGCAAAAGGTAAAATTCATATCGATGGCTATCAGGAAGTGAAGTTTGTCGATGGTTTTGAATTGAAAATTGTAGAGAAGAATTCAGCAATTTCTGACCAACACCTTTTTTTTATTAATCTTGGTGGATACGAGAAAGGACGGTTTGAGGAACTTCATCATCAGTATTTAATGGTTGGCAAATCAATGGCGGAAATTATCAAAAAAGCAAAGAAAACTGAATTCTATAAAACCATGGGATTTAAAAATGCGGAAAGCCATATCGATGATAAATATGGCGTTGACATTGATGATATTTTTAAAGTAAACGATATTCTACCTCAGGAAATGAAAGAAAAGTATTCAATGGTTTTAGAAAAAACAGAGGTCGAGAATCAGGAGAATCACACATTTATCGGCTACTTAGCGATGAGTAAAATAAAGTAAATAAAAATGAAAATAGGAATTTTAGGAGGCGGACAGCTTGGACGAATGTTGATTCAAGACGCCTTAAAATATGATGATGAAATTCACGTACTCGATCCGAATGCAGATTGCTCTTGTGCAAATATTTCTGTTTTTACGAAGGGAAATTTTAATGACAAGCAAGATGTTTTAAATTTCGGAAAAGACAAAGACGTCGTCTCTATTGAAATTGAGCATGTAAATGCAGAAGCATTGGAAGAATTAGAGCAGCAAGGAATCAAAGTCATTCCGAATTCTAGTATTATTAAAATTATTCAGCAGAAAATTTTACAGAAGGAATTTTATAAACATCATCAAATCCCAAGTCCTGATTTTCAGATTATTCAGTCGTTAAAAGAGGAAATTAGAATAGGTTTTCCTTTCGTCCAGAAATTAAATACGGGCGGGTACGATGGGAAAGGCGTTCAGGTCATTCAATCTGAAAGTGATGTCGCTAAAATGTGGGACGAACCTTCCGTTTTAGAGAATTTGGTTGAAATTGACAAGGAACTTTCTTTAATTATCGCTAAAAATGAACGAGGTGAAATCAAAAGTTTTCCTGTTACGGAAATGGTCGCTGATCCGAAATTGAATTTGCTGGATTTCAATATTTGTCCAACTAAGATTTCTGCTGAGGTGCAAGATCAAATTGATGTTATTGCTGAGAAATTCATGAAAGCGGCAAATTCTGAAGGTTTATTCGCTATCGAATTATTCCTGGATAAAAACGGAAAAGTTTGGGTGAATGAAACTGCACCTCGTTTGCATAACTCGGGACATCAAACCCAAGAAGGAAATGCCAATTCTCAGTTTGAGCAATTCTATCGTGTTTTGAAAAATCTTCCTTTGGCAGAAACTTCTTCCTTCCGTTTTTCTGGAATGTTAAATTTGGTTGGTGAGGAAAACCATACCGGAAAAGTAAAATACGAAGGTTTAGAAAATGTCTTGAAATTACCAAATGCTTACGTTCATTTATACGGAAAAACGGAAACAAAACCTGGTAGAAAAATGGGACATATCAATGTTTTAGCTGATTCTCGTGAAGACCTTTTGGAACAGTTAATTCAGATAAAATCTTTGGTGAAGGTGGTTGCTGATTAGCTCCTTAATTCATCTAACAAAAAAGGACTCTTTCGAAAAGAGTCCTTTTTTTTATTTTAGAAAGTGCAATTATATTTTTGCCATTTCAGCTTTAATTTTATCCTGCAATCCTTCAGTTGCAACTACTAATGGCAATCTTACATAATTTTTCAGAATTCCCATTTCAGCTAGAATCGTTTTAATTCCCGCTGGATTTCCTTCTGCAAAAATCAGTCTTGTGATCTCGACCATTTTATTGTGAATTTCGTAAGCTTCTTTTACTTTTCCATCAAACGCCAACTGACACATGGTCGAAAATTCTTTTGGATATCCTTGTCCAATAACAGAAATAACTCCATTTCCGCCTGCTAAAGTTACAGGTAGCGTATATTCATCATCGCCAGAAACTAAGTTGAAGTTTTCGGGTTTCTGACGTAAAATATCAAAATACTGGTTGATGTTCGGTCCAGCTTCTTTAATCATAAATAAAGTCGGAAAATCTTTGGCGAGTCTTAAAGTAGTCGACGCTTCTAAGTTTTGTCCGGTTCTTGAAGGAACGTTGTAAATGATTATTTTTTTGCCCGTTTCTGCCAGCATTTTATAGTGCTGATAAAGTCCTTCCTGACTTGGTCTGTTATAATATGGAGATACCGAAAGTACCGCTTCGAAGGCAGTTAGATCAGCTTCTTCGATCTGTCTTTTTACTTCCATCGTGTTGTTTCCACCAATGCCTAAAACCAATGGCAAACGTTTATTATTAACTTTTATGATATGTTGAATGACTGCGTTTTTCTCCTCCGTTGAAAGTGTCGCTACTTCTGCTGTCGTTCCTAAAACGACTAAATAATTAGTGCCGTTCTCAATATTAAATTCTACCAATTTGGTTAAAGAATCAAAATCAACGGATAAATCTTCATTAAAAGGCGTAACAAGTGCCACACCCAGTCCTTTTAAATTGCTCATTTTTATAAAATTAATGTTTCAAAAATACGAAATTTAATACAAGAATTTATTAAAATAGAGGATTAGTTTGTATTCATATCTTTATATTTGCAAGAATAGATTTTATGACTATGAAGACAAAATATCTGATTTCCGGCTTAGCATTTTTATCGATTATTTCGTGTAGAGCGCCGTTAAATGTAGCCAATGTTCAGACCGAGAAAAACATTTCTATTTCTCAAGATTTACCCGAAGATCAAACTTTTAAAAATATTATTGAACCTTACAAAATTGAATTGGAAGGCAAAATGAACAATAAGATTTCACACACTGCGGTAGATTTAACGAAGAGAGGCGACAATAGTGATTTAGGAAACTTGCTGGCCGACTACACTTTTGAAGGCGCTGATGCCTGGGCAAAAAAGAATGGAATTGTTGATGGAGTAGATGCCGCAATAATCAATATCGGTGGGATCAGAACAAATATTGGAGCGGGCGATATTTTAACAAAACATATTTATGAAGTGATGCCCTTCGAAAATGAAGTCATCATTGTTAAAATGAAAGGCACAGATATGCAAGGTCTTTTCGACTATTATTTAAAAACACTGAAAAACAATCCTGTTTCGCATCTTATAATCGAGACCGATAAAGATAAAATTACCAATCAATTAATTGACGGAAAACCGATTGATCTTAATAAAACCTATTATATTGCGACCTCCGATTATTTGGCTTTAGGTGGTGATAATATGGATTACTTAAAAAAAGGGGAGTTAATGCCAACCGGAATTAAATTGCGTGATTTGTTTTTAGAAAAATTTATTGCTAATCCAGAAGTAAAGGTTCCGACCGATATGCGCCTTAATTTTAAAAATAAAAAAAACAAAACCGATGAATAGGAAAAAATTTCTAAGAACTCTTGGCGGTGGAACATTGGCAATGGCTTTGGCTCCGAATTTATTAATGGCTGAAGACTTTTCTGCTTTAAAACTGGCGTCGGAAAATCAACTAACAATACTTCATACCAACGATCAACATAGTAGAATTGAACCTTTCGATGCAAGTTATACCAGAAATCCCAATCAAGGTGGTTTTGCAAGAAGAGCAGCTTTAGTTCAGAAAATCCGCAGTCAGGAAAGCAATGTTCTTTTGCTTGATTCTGGAGATATTTTTCAGGGAACGCCGTACTTCAATTTTTTTGGTGGCGAACTTGAATTTAAGTTAATGTCGATGATGGGTTATGATGCTTCCACGATGGGAAATCATGATTTCGATAATGGTTTGCACGGGTTCAAGAAAGTTAGACCTGTGGCAAAGTTTCCTTTTCTTTGTTCTAACTACGACTTTAAAAACACCATTTTAGACGGTGAAACTGAAAAGTATAAGATCTTCAACAAAAACGGGATTAAAGTAGGAATATTTGGAGTAGGAATTAAGTTAGAAGGTTTGGTTGGTAAGAAAGATTACGGCGAAACAGAATACTTGGATCCGATCGAAATTGCCCAGCATTATTCAAACTTCCTTAGAAATGAGAAGAAATGTGATATGGTCATTTGTCTGTCTCATATCGGATATGATTACCGGGATGATCCTAAGAAAATTTCAGATAAAATTTTGACCGCAAATACAGACGGAATTGATTTGATTTTGGGCGGACACACGCATACTTTTTTACCTGAACCACAGTCTTTCAGTAATAAAAGTGGCAAGAATGTTTTGGTCAACCAAGTTGGTTGGGCCGGATTGCTTTTAGGAAAAATTACTTTTTATTTCGACAAAAATAAAAACGTGAAAAATATTTCATGGAACAATCAAGTTATAGATGATAGCATTTTAGTGTAATCGTATGAGAAAATTACTTCCATTTTTACTTTTTGTGTTTTCAATAAATTTATTTGCGCAAAATATTTCATCGTCCAAATGGTCTGATTTATTTTCGTACAATAATGTTTTAGCGATTCGGGAAGACAATGGAAAATTGATTGCAGCCACAGAAAATGGAATATTTTTCTATACTCCGGCGACAGGAGAAATTAAAAAATTGTCCAAAGCAAATGGGCTGCATGAAGTGAAAATTTCTGCCTTTGATTATAATCCAGTAACCAAGATCGGCTTGGTCGGTTATAAAAATGGGTCGATGGATGTGATTACTCCAGAAGGTATTACTTATGTTGTCGATATCCCAATCGCAACCGGTTATATGGGTGACAAGAAAATTAATCATATTTCGATTACCGATAACAAGGCCGTGATATCCGTTGGATATGGTGTTTCAATTTTTAGATTAGATTTGAAAGAGTTTGGCGATTCTGCGTTTTTTATTAATGGTGGTATTTACGAAGCCTCGAAAGAAGCTGTAATCAAAGATAATTTTGTTTACGCCGTAACTGCAACTGGATTGAAAAGGCATGAAATGAATGTTACTTTTCCGATCTATACAACTTGGGATACGGTTGCAGGTGGAAATCTGACCCAGATCGCGCAGGGAAATGTGATTGCGTATTCAAATGCAAATCAAGTTTTTTTTGGAACAGGTTCTACATTTACTAAACTTCCACAAAGTTTTTCGACTGTTCAGGATATTGTGATCACGTCACAAAATATTGTCGTCGCAGATGTTTCGAAGGTTTATGTTTTTGATTTAACAGGAAATGCGGTCAATTCATATGTAGTTGAAGAAGCGGTAAATACTGGATATTATTCGAATTCGAAGATTTATGCAGGAACCAAGTTTTCTGGAATTAAAAACGAAAATGGAGAGGTTTTGAAACCTGATGGACCTTACAGTAATACGTCCTATAAAATTGATATTGTAGGACAGCAAATTGTACTTTCATCTGGGGGTAGAGATGCCTACAATGCTCCGATCTACAGAAATCTAGGTTACTACCATTTTGATGGAATTAAATGGAATTATCCGGAATATTTTAAAGGTTTTCAGGGACCGTTAAATGTTTTAGATGCCGTTATTAATCCTGTAAAAGCAAATGAAATATTTTTTGTTAATTACACCTTCGTAGACAATAACATGGGTATTTATCGTATGAACGATAATGAATTTGTAAAAAATTATGAAAAAGTTGGAACGTTTTTCAATAGATTTGGTGGATTAACTTTTGACGACAATAATCAACTTTTTGTATCTAGTGCCAAAAATGATGCTTTAATCGGATTTTATCTTTATAATTCAAGCATCGATGCATTTTCGTTAGTTAACGTTGTTTCTGGCACTTCTGTGCAAAAACCTTTTGCAAATTCGGGAATTCTTTATCTTCCAGCACCACGTACGAATGGTGGATTACTTATATATGATTATAAAAATACACCAGCTTCGTTAAGTGATGACCGTTTCAAAATAATAAAGAAAGTAAATAATTTACCCTCCGATCAAGTAGTTTCTGCTACAATTGATAAAAATGATGATCTTTGGATTGGAACTCAAGGGGGTCTGAGAATTTTACAAAATCCATCCGCTGCGATCGATGAAGATAATCCTCAAGCTGAATCCATTATAATTGAAGAAAACGGAACTGGTGAAGAGCTTTTCAGAGATAGCCATATCTTGCAGATTGAGGTTGATCAAGGAAATCAAAAATGGATTTCTATCGATGACGGTGGTATCTTCTACCTAAGTTCAAACGGAGAGAAAACCTTAAATCAATTTACCAAAGCTAATTCACCACTACCGACCAATAGTGTAACTGATATTAAAGTTGATAGCAAAACGGGTAAAGTATATTTCGTGACTTTAGATGGAGTCGTTGTTTACCAGGGTGATGTTTTAGAAGTTACCGAAAACTTCGGCGACGTTCTGGTATACCCAAATCCAGTTGTTTATTCGCAATACAAGGGTAATGTAAGAATTCGTGGTTTAGCAGCTAAAACAAATATTAGAATAACTGATGCAGCTGGAAACTTAGTCCGTCAATCCGTAGCGCGAGGTGGATCTTATGAGTGGAACCTTGCTAACAATCGCGGTGCGCGTGTTGCGTCCGGCATTTATTTCGTCTTGATGACCAATGAAGATGGTACAGATACTGCGACTGCTAAAATTGCTGTAGTGAATTAATGCATACACAAAGCTGCTTTCTTCTTTCTTATTTAAAGTATGGTGACAATGATGCAATATTACATTGTTTTTCCTTGGAAAATGGTTTTCAAAGTTTTTTTGCAAAAGGTATTTATGCCGCGAGGAATAAAAAGAAGCCTTATCTTTTCCCCTTAAATTTATTGAGTATTACCATTTCCAAAGTGGTTCCAGAAAATAAAATAGCCCGTATTTCAAAGATTGAACTGGCTCCTGATTATTTTGATGTGGAAGAGGTGGCTATGAATGCTGTGTTGTTTTTCATCGCAGATTTTTTACACCAAGTTTTAAGGGAAGAGGGTAAAAATCAAACGATTTTTAATGAGATAGAAATAATAAGAAAAGAATTAAGTATTCAAAATTATGATGCTTATCTGGTCTTTATTTTTAAATTTTTAGCGATTTCTGGAGTTACACCATTGTACGAAGATAAAAAATTCCTCAATCCGGAAAGTGGTCTCTTTGAAAATGAAATTTCTCATAGTTTTTTTAACGAGGATATCTCTTTTTTATGGAAACAATTCTTGACAACCGCTGATGGATATCAAATCCGTCTAAAACGAAACGATAGAAGCTCATTTTTGGACTCGTTGATGATTTACTGCCAATTTCACCTTACAGGATTTTACACTCCAAATTCATTAGCAGTGGTTCGCCAAATTTTCGAATAGACTTATTGAATTTTAAACATAAAAAAAGTTCCTTGAAAAAAGGAACTTTATATTTTAATGAAAGTTAGTTTTTATCTAGGAGTGTTTTTATACACCTGAAAGCTAAAAACAAAACTTCTGTCTTTAAATGAAATACCACTGTAGTTGAAGTGAGCATCACGCGCAAACGCTGCACGCGAAGGAACAATGATTGCGCCTTGTAAATTATAGTTGCTCTCGTCTGGAATGTTAAAAGCTTTAAACTTCTGCAAAGCTTCTTTAAAACCTTCAATTTCGTAAAAACCTCTTTGTTTTGCCAAGTCTCCCGTAGCATTGTCTAAAACAGATTGTTTTACGTTGAAATACGCTGGATCCACTTCTGGAATCCCAGAGCCGGCAATCGTATTTTTGAAAACGTAAGGTGAAGTAAAGGCAATCTTACTATCAGTATTCGTCGCTATGTAAGTCACAGAAGTGCTCATTAATCTTAAAATGTCTGTACCTGCAATTGTGGTTCCTGGTGAAGGTTGTGCACCTGGTCTTACCACATAAATAACTCCAGACGGAAGAGTGATCGGACTTAAACTGGCTAATTTTACTAGAGTGGTATCGGTCGCTACATAATCCTTCAAGTTTCCTTTTGAATCAAATGCGTGAGTTTCTAAGAATTTTTGCGCAGCTTCATTATCGTAACTATTTTGGGTTTCTATACTTACTTCGGGAGCAAGCTCTTCTACGTCATCTTTTCTACAAGAAGTAATTGCGATTGACGCCAGGGCAAGAAACAAAAATGTTTTTTTCATATTTAATATTATCATTAAATTGCTAAAATTATTTAATTCAGCAAAAGTATAAATAAAATATGAGAATAGATAAGTTTTTATGGTGTGTTCGCTTTTATAAAACCAGAAGCATTGCCGCTGACGAAATTAAAAAGAACAGAGTATCACTCGCAGGTCAAACTGTAAAATCATCCAGAGAGGTGAAAGAAGGTGATATCATCAAAATTCGAAAAAACCAGATCGACTTGCAGCTTCAAATTATACAAATCCCTAAAAGTAGAATAGGAGCCAAATTAGTTCCGCTTCATATTAAAGACAAAACCGAGAAGGAACAGTACGAACTGATGAAACTGCGCCAGCTCAGCCAAGAACATTACCGAAATAAAGGCGAAGGCAGGCCAACCAAAAAAGACCGCCGGGATATTGATGGCTTTGTGGTGACAGATGGCAATTCAGAAATGGAGAACGGTGACTGGGATTTGTTTTTCAGTGAAGTCGATGATTCTGACAAAGATTAGATAACGGATATTATTTGGGTCACAATTTCCTCCGGCGTTTTTGCATCTGTACCAACGGTAAATTTTGCTTGACCGTAATAAACCTGTCTTTCGAAAAGATGTTTGGCAATAAACTCTGGTAAATCCTCATCTGGAATTTTGGCGATAAGAGGACGTTTTTGTTTTTGCTTCAGTAATCTTTCAGTGAGCGTTCCCACAGAAGTGCGTAAATAAATGCTTTCACTTTTTTGGGTGATGAGATCAATATTGTTGTAATAAGACGGTGTACCTCCACCCAAACTTAAAATACATTCTTTTTCAGTATTTAAAATTTCTTCTAAAAGTGCTCTTTCTTCTTTTCTAAAGTAGATTTCTCCTCTTTTTTCGAATATTTCAGGGATCGACATCTTATTTTTCAAAATAATTTCCTTGTCAAGGTCAATTAATTTTAGGTTCAGTTTTTGGCTCAAAACTTTGGAAATGTGAGATTTGCCGCTTCCCATATACCCGATGAGTGAAATGATCATATTTTTATTTTGCACAAAGTTCCAAAAAAATTTTGAGATTTTAAAAAAAGAAGTATCTTTGCACCACTCTAAAACAAGAATACAATTCGACAGTTTTAGTGGTGACCGACTCGGTAGCTCAGCTGGTAGAGCAATACACTTTTAATGTATGGGTCCTGGGTTCGAATCCCAGCCGGGTCACAAGCAAAATAACTCCGTCTCGTTTTTTAACGACGTGACGGTTTTTTTTTGCCTGCGTGGTGAAATTGGTAGACACGCCATCTTGAGGGGGTGGTTTCCTATGGATGTGCTGGTTCGAGTCCAGTCGCAGGCACAACGCAA
>NZ_JBGZYM010000086.1:0-3231 GCF_041824135.1 Kaistella sp.
AAACTCGACACTTAAAGTATAATTCACAGGTTTTTTTATTGCAAATTTTTTTGTATACCAAATAATTAACCTTAAAAAACATTAAAAACACTGATATATCAACGTTTACACGTAATATACCTATTGGAATTAAAATATCGTTATTTCTTTATTTATCAAGATAAGAAGAAACCGCCAAAAACGGCGGTTTAATAGGCTTTTACAAGCCTATCAAAATATAAAAAACAAAAACCTTTAAAAGACAAAACCTTGGGCTCTCGCCCAAACCCAGCCAACGCCATGGCGTTGGATCCATGCCTCTAGAAAGTTGGCAAACACGATTAGTTCGCCCTTTCTGTCGGACAGGCAGAAGCTAAATCAAATCAAAAAAGCACACAAGGGTAAATAGCACTCGCTACGCTCGCCCTTGTGTGCTTTTTCGCCTTGATTTTTAACGCTTATGCCGACAGAAAGAACAAACTAATCTAAATATGTACTAGGTATTAAAATCGCTTAGAACGCATTTTTGAGCCTTATTTGCTCATTCCACGACTTACAGTTCTGTTGTCATCTCTTTCCAAACGCTTAAATTCACTTTTTGGTGCATTTTGTTCAATCTTCATAGCAAAATCTTTAGTAACTTCCTTCGATTTGGTCTTATCTACAAAAATCTGTTTAAACGTATCTTTCAATTCACGATAGATAGTTTTAATCTCATTTTTCAACGAACGAACCACACTTCTCAAACTATCATTTTCAGCAACCACTTTTTTATATTTCTTTTCTAAATCATAATAAATTTTAACATTTTCACTATTGATTCGCTTCACTCTGCCAAGCTCATCTTCTAATTTTTGATTTTCTTTAACTAAGTCAGTTGCCATATATTTTTTTACTTGTTGCTTTAATTGCACATTTTGAACAGCATCTTTTGCTATCAAATCAAAACTTTTTTGAGGAATAATTAAATTCCCTGTTCGCTGCTGCTCTGTTTTTTTTATGTCAATTCCCATAAATTTTTCGCCAGAAGGAACTTTCACATCTTCAAATTCATAGTGAACCTTTAATTTTTTCATATCCAAATTAACTGGTTTATCTTCAGAAAGACTTTTGATTTCTTCTTTCTTTTTCACTAATTCTTCTTCAGTGGTTTCAATGACTTTCTTTAAATCAGTTAATTCTGCTTCAAGAGCCTTTTTATTGTCCATATAGGCTTTGTAATCATCAACAGATAAATGACTTCTTTTTGATCCCTTTTCGCCACGTTCTAATTCAAAACCACGCTCGTTCAATCGAACTGGCAACTCATCTTGAATTTCAATTAAGGCTTTTCGATTAAAAAGTCGTTTAGCTGATAATTTATTATCTTGGTCAAAAGGAACAATACCCAAATGCATATGCGGAGTAGATTCATCTAAATGAACTTGAGCATATCTCACATTTTTTTCACCATATTTTTCAGCAAAGTAATCTTTCGCTTCGGTAAAAAATCGTTCGATTTCTTTATCATCTTTATTTTCAAAAAAACCTTTATCACTTGAAATTATCCATTCGTTAACTAGAACTGCATCTTTTCTAACTGCTCGAGAACTCGATTTATTCTCGTTGATAAATTTTTCAATATCAGTTTTGTAATTAAAAGGCTCATCTCGATTTACTAAATCGTAATTCAAATGTGAGCGTTCAACGTCGATTGCTGGGTTCGAATGTTTTTCGAATCTGCGTTGATTATGATTTCCAATTCCAACCAAATTTCCTGATTTCATTTTCATCATACTTGCAACTATTGTAGACATAAAAAGCACCTTCCTTTGGTTACTTCGGTGAAACTTCCAAGTAAAGTATACCCAAGTAAAGTATACCCCAATATACTTTACTTCGTAAAGATTGGGGTCTGCGACGCTAAGTTCAAGATCAAGTGCCTTCGTAAATCTGTCGATTTCCGAGCAAAATATTTTCGCTGGACTTTGTCCTTTCTGCTCAAATAATTTTGGTTTGAGATTTTGCTCCCCTATCAAATTGGGGGGGTCGCAAACCTCAAAATAAAAAAAGACGAGCGAGTTACCGCTCATCTTTTTATGAAATAATTTTTGCGAGTATCGTTCCACTTCGCATAAATTATTTGTGCAGATTCGGAAACTTTTTCCTCCTCATCTGCACCAACAATTCTCAAATCTCCTTCCTCGACATCTTCGAGGTGGAGTTTTTTTCGAATCTCTTTGAACAATCCGCCATATCCAATTTGGCGTTTTCTGTTCAAACCTTTTTCGAGTTCATCAACAACTAAAGTATCTCTATCAAAATTATTTGATAAATAATCAGAATCTTTAACAGGATATTTTGAAGTCTCTAAAACAGCAGACTTTACATCATTTTTATTACCAGTTTTCCCTCTAACTGCTTTCACGTTAACAATAGGAATGTACTCTAACTTCATAGATTTTTTCCAAAGTTCAGTCCATTCATCTTGATTTATGTAATTATTTTCTCCCTTAAAATAAGTTGACTTAACCATCAACAAGACATGAAAATGCGGGTGAAATGAATTATCAATATCGTTTACTGTTACTTCAGTAGCTCTTAAAAAACCAATTAAATTCTTTGAAACTTTTTTATATTTCATCAACCGAGCAAAACCTTTTGTCATTTCCTTCAACGTTTTGTCGAGTTCTTCTCCATCAAAAACATTTTTAACAGTCAGCGTTAAAAATAAGAATCGTGCTTTAGGTTCTTGCTTTATAGCTTCTGAAAGTATTTCAGCATTTTGGTATGAGAATTTCATTGATCTCCTCCAAGCACAAAGTGGACATAACTTTGATTTGCAAAACCAAACTTGGTGCAATCTTAAATACCCATCATCTGTCATTTTAAATGACATTTCATCAGCACAACCATGAACATTATTTGCCTTTTTGAAATGTAAAATTTTTAATATTTCTGCGTAATAACGGTTCTTAATCTTTTTACCACGCCAATCAAACTCTTTTCCGTTCCTGCGAATATCTCTGAAAACTTCGCCAGACTCAACTCTCAAATCTTGATTATTTGAGTCACATACGGTATCATCATCAATAGAAAACAATAGAAAAAACCCCCTGTGATATATTCTTTAAACTCGACACTTAAAGTATAATTCACAGGTTTTTTTATTGCAAATTTTTTTGTATACCAAATAATTAACCTTAAAAAACATTAAAAACACTGATATATCAACGTTTACACGTAATATACCTATTGGAATTAAAATATCGT
>NZ_JBGZYM010000087.1:0-2669 GCF_041824135.1 Kaistella sp.
GCAAGCATTCAGAGGGTACAGAATCTTATGAAGATTTTGCGAAACGTATAGCTGATATGCTTTTAGAGCCTGAAAAATTTAAAAAGTTTTATCCACTTTTACAAAAATTAGGATTTGGCGAAAAGCAAAAACAAGTCAAACAAAACACAGTAATTAATCAACAAAATACGAAGCCTAAAAAACATAAATTCATCAAATTTAAATCATACGAAGTAAAGGAAGCTGTAGCAGAAAAAATTATTAAAGATAGAAGATATGAAAAATTACGTGAGTACCAAGAACCAGATGAGTGTTTCGCTTATCGAATTTTAGAAATGATTGAAAACACAGATACGCAAAAAATATTTGCTGAATACTTTGAAGAGAATCCCCCGAAAATTTAATTTTATATACCCTAACAATGTGAAAAATAGCCCAAGAGTTTGGGCCGATTTTTCACATTGTTAGGGTTCGATTTTTTGTTTGTTTCAGAGAAACGCGGAAGCGTGCATTACTTCACTGCTGTTCAGAAATGAAAATTCCATTTCAGTCTATTTGCCTCAACAAAAGATCAAATAAATTATGCTCCATGTACATAAGTAGTTTTGCAAACACAAAACTACTTATTTAAAAAAACCGTACTCTTTCTTTTGCTTCTTTTTTTGATGTTTCGGAGAAACGCGTAAGCGTGCATTACCGTTCTGCTGATCGGAAATGAAAAATCAAAAACCTGCTTAAAATCTCAAACCGCCCAACCTCAAAATTTCAAAAAAATATCCATCACCCAAAAAATCGCACAGAATCGCACAGAATCATTTTTAAAAATTAAAACGTAGGGTAACTAGGGAAATTGATTTAATCGCCTTTAAATCGTAAACAGAAATGAAATAGGACGTATTTTAATGTTGATCTTGGATGTTTTTATCGAAAATGGTTAAAAAGTTAAAAAATGGATTGTTTGATTTCAAAATAAAATTAATAGAGCGAGTGTCTACGAGCGACAAAAACAAAATTCGCTAACTCTCCTCCCTGATTACAAAGCTCCCATTAAAAACTCAACGAGATCAGCCGAGCGTAGCGACCAATTTTTCTAATAAATCATTTGGAAGATTACTAATATCTCCAGTCATTAGAAAATTAATAGTTTGTTTATTTGTTTTTAGTTTCTCAATTGCCTCATCTTTAGACCAATTATTTTTTTTAATATTTTGAATAATTTGCGACATCATATCAGAACGATAACGCATTATTTTGGCTTCTTCGGGTTCAAGAATTGCATTGAAAGCAGAATCGAAAGTTTGAATCTTCATGGTGTTTGTTCCTAAGCGAGCGAAGCGAGAATAAAAAAACTATGAGCGAAGCGAATCCATTTTTAATTTTATTCCCATTCCCAAAGTTTGACAAAACTGCCCCCAGGAATCGAGCGCAGCGAGATTCAATAAAGTTTGAGCGAAAGCGAAAACATAGGGCAGTTTCAAATATGTTTTTTTGTTTTTTGGGCTTTTAAATAATCTTTTAAGCTTTTAAATGCTTTTAAGTCATCTGAAACACAAGCACAGCAATGCTTTCACAACTTATAAACGGACATTTACCCTGCTATAAACGGACATTTACCCTGCTATAAACGGACATTTGCCCTGCTATAAACGGACATTTACCCTGCTTAAAAGGACTGTTTACAACTTGTCATTTTAATGATAAATTTTTAATTGTCCTATTATTATAAGAATGAAGATTAATTATGAGCTTGGTTGTGAAAGATAATTCGTTAATAAATGCGAGCTATACATTGAGTTTGGTTGAACAGCGACTCGTTCTGCTAGCAATTATTGAAGCAAGAGAAACAGGCAAAGGGATAGATACTGAAACATTCTTAGAAATTCACGCCCAACACTATGCGGACCGCTTTCATGTCGATGTTAAAAACACCTATGGAATGCTGTCAGATGCAGTGATGACGCTCTTTAATCGTCAAGTGACTTACATGACTGTCGATGAAAAGAGAAATAAGCCTGAAAAGCGTGTAGTTAGATGGGTAAGTGGTATTTCCTATGTTGAAGGTGCAGGTATTGTTAAATTACGTTTTGCCCCTGAAATTGTGCCGTTAATCACTCGTTTAGAGCAGAATTTTACTAGCTACGAATTGATGCAAGTTGCCAACTTAAACCTATACGCCACTCGTTTATATGAATTATTAGTATCTTGGAGAAGCGTAGGAAAAACCCCAGTTATTGAAATTAATGACTTTCGTTCAAAGCTTGGCTTAGTCGAAAACGAATATAAAGCAATGTGCGATTTTAAAAAGCGTGTCTTCGACCCAGCAATCAAGCAAATTAACGAACATACCGATATAACAGTCAAAGAAGAGCAACATAAAACAGGGCGATCTATTACAGGCTTTTCATTCAAATTTAAGCCAAAGCCACAAGCTAAGATCGAAAACACAGTAGACCCCAAACGAGATCAAAACACACCAGATCTATTTGTAAAAATGACAGATCCGCAACGCTTCCTATTCGCTCATAAGCTTTCTGAAATGCCTGAAATGAGCAAGCATTCAGAGGGTACAGAATCTTATGAAGATTTTGCGAAACGTATAGCTGATATGCTTTTAGAGCCTGAAAAATTTAAAAAGTTTTATCCACTTTTACAAAAATTAGGATTTGGCGAAAAGCAAAAACAAGTCAAAC
>NZ_JBGZYM010000088.1:0-9029 GCF_041824135.1 Kaistella sp.
ATAACTACGTCGTACAACATCGTATTGGCAATAGGCGGGCTGAACGGCTTCGTATCAACGGAAGTGCAAAATTCAACTTCTGTTCTTCGATTAAAGTTCAGTGCTAAAAATCCCGCCCATCGCCAATACGCGGCACGTTAGGCGAAATTATAAGAAAATGAAATCAACTATTAAATTTTTATTAAAAATATTCATTGTCACAGCATTATTATTTGGAATTATGTTAGTAATTCCAGAATTATTTTCAAATCAAAAAATTGAAATAAAAGAAATTAGTATAAAAGCATTAATCTTTGGACTTCTTATGACCATAATTCTTGGATTACTTCAAATGGTTAAAATGAAAAAAAACGGAATAAGAAATGCTTCTGACTTGGACTTTAAAGTTAGTCAAAAATCAACATTTACTTCAAAATTAACTTTAAATGAAATATTTGATGAATTAAAAACTAAATACAAATCAATAAACCTTACTTCAGAGAAAATCAGTATAAGAACGTCTATTAGTTTATATTCTTGGGGCGAAAACATTGAAATTACAAAAGGAAGCACTAATGATTTTGAGTATGAAATTACGAGTAAGCCACAATTACCAACAACCTTGATTGATTATGGCAAAAATAGTGAAAACATCTTGAAAATAAAGAAAATAATAAATAACTTCGCCTAATAACTAAGCTTTCGTTTTGTCTGAAAGACAAGAAATGAAAGCCCGTTGAACGGAAGCTCCGGTGGCTTTTTCTCCCCACTTGGTAACCTTATGGGGTTATCGTTTCTAGAATCTAGAAAAATAGTGCAGTTTTTTAGAAGGACTGCTTTTTTGTGGCGTTTGGTAGCCTTTGGAAGTGGTCTAAGGACTGAGTTATTTAAGATATTTAACGCTTTCAGGAGAAAATTAATTACAATTGCGGAAAACAATAGTCGGAAAAAACATATCTTAGTGATTAGAAATAAGTCTTACGAATATCAGACAAATACCTACCAAATACGTTGTATTTGTCTAACGGAGTAAGACATATAAACAAGTTATCTGTAATGCTATCGAAAAATCGGTTTTAAAAGTTACACACCTGATTTACAAAAATAAAAGTTCAAAAACATGGATGGAAAAATTAAATTAAAACTAAATCAAAAATCTTCAATTTTCAATAATCGTTATGAAATTTTTATAAATGATAATTTCATTGGTTTTGTTGATTATAAAAATCCAAAGATTGATTTTATTACAAATTTTGGTAATCATAAAATTACCGTAAAAGGCAAAGACTTTGAAAAAGAACATAATTTCACTTTGACTTCACGACAAATAATTTTACCAATTGAAATTAACGAAAATATGTTTTGGAGTAAATCGAATTACAAACTTCCGAAAATAATAAAAGGTGTTATTTTAGGCTTTATAATTGCGTACTCAATTTTACTATTATATTTATTTGCTTCTAAAAAAATTGAATTTGGATATCCACTTTTAATTCCATTTTTTATCATCCTTTTCATAAACTCAACAAAACAAAATAATAAATTTGAATTGTCTTTTAAATAAACGGAAACCTGAAAAGCAGTACAGATAACAGCGGTTTTGCAATAGTGCGGGATTTTCGCAAGTTTAACAATTTTAGATATTCTGAAATTTAGTTTATAATAGAAAGATTTTGCATATTAATCCGCACCATCGCAAAGCCGCAAAACGTTAGCAGAAATTTTATGAAAACACTATTTGTCATATTTTCAATTTTTTTCACGCAAATATATTATGCTTGTTCATGTATGCCAATGAACATTACAGAAAGAATTTCAACTTCTGATTTTATTGCAAAAGTAAAAATTAAGAAAATTTGGCTTGATAGTAAAAATAAAAAATTTCATAACATAGAAATTGAAGTTCTAGACTTATACAAGGGAATATCTACAAAAAAAATGAAAATTTATAGTGCTCAAATGACTAGTTGTGCATTCCTTACTCCTGAAAATACAACTTGGCTAGTTTTTGCATCAAAAGATAAAGATGGTATTTTGAGTTTTGGTTTTTGCTCAGGATCACAAAACCTTGACAAAAATTTATCTTCAGTTCAAAGAAAAATGCAAATGCTAAAATATCTGAAGTCACAAAAAATAAGTATGACTTCAAAAAATAACGTTGCATTTGTTATTAATTCTGATTCTTTAAAAAAATTCAATGGTCTAACTGAATCTAAAAATAATTTTGCATTATATGAAATTGTAATTAATAAAGATTTGAGTATAAAATCAGTAAAACCAATTAAGGAATTTCAAACAAATCGAATTAATAACGAAATACTTGAGATATTAAAAACTAAATCAAAGGTTTACGCTAGAAATAGAGAATCAGCAATCTCAGAAGAAGAAAAAATTATCATCCCTCTATTCTACTATCCAAAAGAGAAAAATGATAAGAGCTTTATAAGTCCTTATGATTTATAAAAAACTTCTGCTAATAACTAAGTTTTAGCTTCGCTCTGTTCACTGCGTTCGGGTCGTTTTGTCTGCAAGACAAGAAATGAAAGCCCGTTGAACGGAAGCTCCGGTAGCTTTTCAACAGCATAATGGTCCTCTTATGGAGATTTCGTTTTTAGAATTTCTATACACAAAGCAGTTTTCATCGAAGATTTTAGCGATTAATTAAGTTTTTAGCAAGTAGAAAGTTTTCGTATTTTTATCCCGCCTGCAGAAATACCCCACCGTTAGCGGTCAGGCTCAAAGACAATCCGAAACAAAATGAAATACTTAGTAAAAGACGAAATATTAGAATTGAAATATGAACCCGGAAAAGGTGCGTGGACTTATCATATTCAAATTCCAAACACCAAACACATTGTCGGAAAATGGGGTTCACTAAAAGTATCAGGCACTATCGACAATTACAAAATTGACAGTATCAACCTATTTACAATCACGGGACAAGACAAACTAATTTCCATCAACGACAAAATCAGAAAAGCAATTAATAAAGGCGGTGGCGACAAAGTTACAGTGACACTTTACCTACTGACTACAAAGGAACAAATTACCGAAAAAGAAATTTTTGAAACATTCAAAGAAGAAGGAGTTCTGAAAGTCTTCAAAAAACTGACTAACGAAGAACAAAAAGAAATTATTGGAAAAATTGCTTCTACAAAATCGGAAGACAAACAAATTAAAGTGATTTTGAAATTTATTGACCAATTAAGTAAAAGCAATGATTAAGCAGACTTCACTTGACTTCCTTTCAAATCTTAAACTAAATAATTCAAGAGAATGGTTTGAGCAAAATAGGGTCTTGTACGAAAATTACAAAAGTGACATACTTCAATTGACTGAAAATCTTTTGACGGAACTATCCAAGATTGATAACACAATTTTACAAGCCAACTTAGACCCTAAAAAGTGCTTGACGAGAGTAAACCGAGATTTAAGGTTTTCAAAAGATAAGACACCCTACAAAAATTATGTCTTAATCGTTTTTAACAAAAATGGGTTTCACGGCAACACGGCAGGATACTATATACAAATTGAGCCAAGTGCTAATTTTTTAGGTGGCGGAATTTGGCAGACAACACCTGAACTTCTAAAAAAGATACGTCAAGAAATAGACTACTCATTTACTGACATCAACAAAATTATAACATCACCAAAGTTTAAAACGACCTTTCCAAGCGGAATACAAGGTGTAGGTAAACTAAAAAAAATGCCAGACGGCTATGACGAAACAAATCCAGCAAGCGAACTTTTGAAAATGAAAGGGTTTTGTACTAAGGAAATCGTAAGCGACAAAATGCTAACAAGCAAAGACTGCGTTGCGAAAATCTTGGACAGTTTTAAGGCTTCAAAACCTCTCATTGACTATATAAACAAAGCAATAGAGTATGACGAGTAAAAAGCCCGAACCGCTAACATCGGTTTTGCATAATGGCGGGTTCAGTTCTTCGTATGACAATTTAGTGCAAGGTTCAAGTGCAGTTCTTCGATTGAACTTTTGTGCTATAAATCCGCCGCTACGCAAAGCCGAGAACCGTTAGCGGCAAGCAGACAAAAACACAACGGACGATGAAACTAAAAATCCAAGACATCTAAAAATGGCAGAAAATAGATACAACGAGTTTGATGAGATTATGAATTCGCAAAAGCAAAAAATGAATTCCGTTGAAAATAAATATAAGGAACTATTAGAAAATGTAAAAAGAAATACAAGTGAGACAAAGTACGGAACTCAGAGTATGTATTTAGGTTATTTCTGTCCAAGTCTTGTAATGGACAAAACTGTTGGCGGATTTAAAAAAGGAAAATTGCAAACAAATATTCCAAAAAACAAAAGCGGAAATTATGTGGTTTGTGACATTGACAGCGAGGGGAAACTTTTGCGAATGCAAGACATAAATTCTTACGGAACTATTGTTGAAACTTATATAATCAAAGAAAAAGAGACTGAATTTAGCGTTAATTTTTCTGACAAAAAATTGACTATTTACAATGGTCCTTCTACCCGAACAATTTATGAAAATGGAATATTAAAACGTTTTGATATAATAGAGAACTCTTCTATATGGTCGGAAATATATTCATACAATCCTGAGAATAATCGAAAAATTGAATGTAGAAAATATTATTATGTACCCAATTTGAAAGGAAGTGACAAATCCATTCCCGTTGGTATAAAAGGTAGTCCAGCTCAATTGTTTATTATGGATATAGAATTAGACAATCAAGAAAAAGTAATAAAAATAGAACATAATGAACTGATAGACGGACAGAAAGTATTGACATATACTTATGAAAAATAGTAGACGACAAAAATGCCAGCCGCTAACATATTCTATGACAAAAAGCAAGCGAAAATTGAAAATAAATTAAGCTGCAAATTTGTGTAAATTGACAAAGTTTGATTCTCGTTGGATCACCGCAAAAATTCTGTAGACAATTTTGCATTTTATGTTGTTTAAAACTAACATCGTATGTTTTCCTTCCGCTTTTTTCCGCGTGTAATATTCTTTTAGTTCAGGGTCGTATTTGATCGCAGTGAGCGACACCATATGTAAAAGCGATTTCATCTTTTTATCCGCCAGATGACTGACCCTCGTTTTTCCCTTGATACTCGTTCCAGAGCTGTGTTCGAAAGGTGCAACGCCTGAATAACACGCAAATTTTCTTCCGTTTGTAAACGCCGTAAATCCTTTGGTGACCATCAAAATATAGACTGAAGTGATCTCCCCAATTCCCGGAATACTTTTTAAAAGCTGTTGCTGTTTGTACAGCAGTTCGTCTTCCCGGATCAGTTTTTTAATCTTGTCATCCAGCATTGAAAGCTGTTTTTTCAGGTATTTCACCGTTTGTCGGTTGATGGACTTTACGCTTCCGAAAACTTCTCTGCTGAGGAACATTTCGTTTTCCAAGGTTCTTTCAAAAACTTTAATGGCCGCGATGGTTTTTTCACGCTCAGAAAAAACGATTTTAAGTTGCTGGAGATTTAATTCCGGAAGCACGGAAAGTGAGATTTTGTCGGTATTTCTTTTAGCGTAATAGGCAATTTCTTTGGCGTCTACCTTATCGCTTTTGCCACGCGTAATTCCGAGGGAACGTTTTATTTCCAAAGCTGGAACCTGCGCATAATCGAGTTCATTTTCGCTCAAAACTAAGGAAATCAGGGAGGAATAAATCCCGGTCTTTTCGAAGACGAAGAGTATTTCATTCAGGTTATGTCCGGCTTTTTTAAGGTTTTTCAGAAATGTGTTTATGGATTTTTGGGTGTTGAGAATCTGGTCTCTTTCCAGCTGCCCATCTTCTGTAACCAAGCAATAATCAAGCGTTAATTTAGCCACATCAATTCCGAGGTAAGTTGTGTAATTTTTCATAATTTAGTTGGGTATTAAATTAAATGTTGAAATTCTTTAAAATCTTTATTAGATCTGGGTAATCTGGTATTCTATCTAAAGCGGTTTCAACCTTTTAAAACAAGGCAGAGGACTGATATGTTAGTGAAGACTATTAATCTTTAAAGGTATTTCTAGTTCACCTCTGTCTTGCTTATTTTAAAGGTACTTATTTAATCAATGTAAAGTAAAGAAGGGTTTTGCAATAGTGGGGCGAAACTGCAAAGTTCAACGGTAGTTCTTCGGTTCAACTTTTGTGCATAATTGAACATTTGTGCTTCGATTGCCCCACCATCGCAAAGCCCCGAAACGTTAGCACCAATATTAAGAATGACCGAACAGACAACACATATTGACGTAGGACAAAGTAAAATTTTAAACCTTGACGCTGACGACCAAGGAAATTTCATTGCGTTTACCGACAACAAAACGGTTGTAACAAACGACTATAATTTAAAAATAGAAATCGACTTACGCTTTCCGATTATTCGCAGACTTGACAACGACACATTTTTCATTGCTGACAGTCGGACAGAGAAAGACAACAACGGTTATATTTTTAAATTCAGCGGACAATTGGTAAAGTCATTTTTAGCTGGTGACGGCATAGAGGATATTATCGTTCATCGGAACAAAATTATTATAACATATTTTGACGAAGGGGTTTACGGAGGTGACGGACCAAACGGAGATGGGCTTGCTGTGTTTGACTTTGAAGGACGACAAGAATTTGGTGTTAATTCAAGTGCAGGAGATATGGTAATTGCCGATTGTTACTGTATTTGCAAACACGGGACAAACAGAGTTCTGTTTTACGCATATACTGACCTAAAAGTATTTGAACTTAATCTTGACACTTTTAAAATTGAAAGCTGTGAAACACCAAGTGACTTTTCTGGAGCTTCAGCAATATCAAGCACTGCTGACAAAATTATTTTTCATTCAAGCTATCACGACAAAAGAAGTTTTTTTTCGTGGGACAGAAATAAAAATGAAGTAATAAAGTTTGGAGACTATTCACCAGGCTTGACAGGAATAAAAAATGGCAAATTCTTAATTTATGGTGACAGTGGATACACAATTATTAACCCGACAGAATAAAAATACTGGTGCTAACATCGGTTTGGCAATATGGCGGCTGAAGTGCTTCAATGAAACATTTTTGCAAGGTTCAACGGCAGTAATTCTAGTGAACTTTTGTGCTAAAAATCCGCCACATCGCCAAGCCGAAAAACGTTGTGCAACATTTGAGGAAAACGATGACATTGATATTAGAAAACACAAAACAAGTTGAATTTCACACTGAATTGTATGAAATAATAGAACCGTTTGAAAAGGAGTTTTCTGAATTAAATTGGTTGTTAACTAATCAAGATTATCGGATTTTAGATTTCGACCAAAAAGGCGGAATTGAAAAACTGAATTTTGAATCGGACAAAATAATTTTTAACGGAATTGAACTTTTGGAAATCATAAAAAACCGTAGAATTGATTTTACTTGGTGTGTATTTTGCGGATTTAAAAATGACATTCCAAAACTAAAAAAATCGGAATTGCCTTATGCGGATTTAAACTCTAATATTTGGAATAAACCTAATGAATTTCTAAACAAACAAAGCGAAATTGAAATCATAAGTTTTGACGGAACAGCAACAATTTTTAAATCAAAAAGTAAAGAAATTGAAAATAAGTTTCGTGAAAAATTTACAGAAGCCAAAGAACTAAAAAAACAATAAGGAATGTATCAAATAATTGCTCACGCAAAACCTAAAAGAGATTCAGAACATTTTGGAGAAGCGCTAGGTGCTTATGCAACTATTTTTATAGATTTTAAGGAAATTGATGGTGCTTTTGTATTAGCCAAACATTATATCGAAGACGAAGGTTGGGAAATTATTGAGTTAGAAGAAGAATATTTTATTACAAATTCGATTGAAGAAATGGCAGAAGATTATAAACAATATTTTGACGAAGTATTTGAATATGGATACTCACTAATTTTTAACACTTACGATACGATTGAGGAAGAAGAAAATGAATAAAAAACGTTGCACAACAACGTATATAGCTCATAGCTAATTAGTTGCTTAATCAAAGTTAAGATATATTTGCTAGTCCGCCAAATTTTTTAATTTGGCTTATTGAGAAAAGATAATAAGAAAAATTAAAAAATTCGGCTCGTGCTTAACCGAAAAAATATTGATAATTTACACGCTACGAGCCATATACAAGACCGTATGTGCAACCTTATGAAAACACCGAATAGAATAAAAATTCTTAAAATATTTTATTTGGTAATTTCAAATTTTGTCATTTTCTACTTTCTGCACAAAATATTTTTTTCCATAAAACTGTCTGAAATATTTTTCAATCTTTTTATTTCTATATCCGCTCTAAATTTTGCAATAATTTTGCTACCAAAACCAACTGACTTCACAACAAATGTGTTGACATTCCTAACGACAGAATATTTTGTAGGATTATTTATAATATTATTTTTTACAAATTTTTTCTTTATCCGAAGTGAAGAATATCAAATTACTTACTGGCTTTCAATTTTTTTCGCTTCCATTCTGGGCGGAGTAGTCACTTTAATAAATTTTGCCAATAAATTCAAAACAAAATTTGAATACAGAAAGATCCTGATGCAAATTATTGCAGTTTCCTTGACCTTTCCACTGATAAACCTAATATATTCTACGATTATATACAAAAAAACCTATTATGATTTAAGTTTTAATGTCTTTGTCCCAGAAATTTTAATAGTAATTGTTTGGCAGACATTCATTTTCTTAATTCTTAAAAAGGGCTGCACATAATAACTAAGCTTTCGTTTTGTCTGAAAGACAAGAAATGAATTAACAATCACCGAAACAAATAAAAGAATAACAATAAATGAGGTAAAGCCCGTTGAACGGAACCTCCGGTGGCTTTTAGGCGGCATTTTGGTTCTCTTATGGAGATATCGTTTTTAGAATTTAGATATACAAAGCAGTTTTTTAGAAGGACCGCTTTTTTTGTGGCGTTTGGTAGCCTTTAGAAGTGGTCTAAAAAGACGAAGTTATTTAAGATATTTAACGCTTTCAGGAAAAATTTAATTACAATTGCGGAAAACAATAGTCGGAAAAAACATATCTTAGTGATTAGAAATAAGTCTTACGAATA
>NZ_JBGZYM010000089.1:0-38536 GCF_041824135.1 Kaistella sp.
CTCTTGGTTGCCAGTTAAAAGTTTGCAGCAAGGGATTAAAGAGATCGCGCTACGGTTCTCTGCATGCTTACTTACCCATCGATCTTGCTGTCGAAACCAGTCAACCCCATGTTTTTGTAAGACTGCAAAGATAAACAAAAATTATTCTTAAAATAAAAAGAATTTGGGCGTATCCTTCAATCGGTCATTCCGTCTCGTCCGGAAGACGAGACTCCATTTCCTCATTCAGGTCGGGCTTTCCGTTGCAATCTTTTTCGGGAAACTGACGCTCGCTTTGCTCGCGCCACTTCCCCAAAAAAGGATTTCCACTGCAATCCCTTACGCAAGATCCGACTTGCTAACCAATCTTGATAAAATTCACAAGTATCGTCAATTCTGCGCTCAACCTTGTCAGGGTTCAAAATCCTGACAAGGTTAATTTACTTACTTACCTCTAAAAACAAGATTTAGTAAATCTCTAATCGTGCTATTCGTGAACACCATTTGTGAAATTCGTGTTTAAAAAATCCTTGCGTCCGTCGCTGAGTGAAACGCCTTTGCGTCCGTAATTTTAGCAGCGAATAATTATAAATCCTTCGCGCCCCGATGGCTATCGGGATTGTGTTTAATAAAATAAATTTAATCACATATTTTAACAAAAAATAAATCGGTAATTTCTAAAAAAATCATAAAACCCGTTAAAGCAGGTTAAACTTTCCCCTGCACAATTTCAAAAACACCAAACCAATACAATATCAGATTACATTTACGTAAATATCCTGAATGAAAACAAAACTACTAATTCCTCTTTTTCTATTTTCAGTTTCGCTTCTGTTGGCGCAGAAAAAGTACGTCATCGGAAACGTGAAAAACGAAGTTCAGAACAATATTCCCCAAACCTACATCTACAATCCCCGTACAGAAGAAGTGGTAATTACTGATATTTCCGGAGACTTCATTATTGCTGCTATTCCATCTGATGAATTGCGGATTGTCAAAAATGGTTTCGAACGCCTGACTTTAAAAATTAATGACGGTAATTTTACCAAGCCAATGCAGCTTATACTGAATAAACTGCCGTTCGAAATAGAAGAAGTGACCATCGCTTTTAATCCAACAGGAAATTTAAAGAAAGATCTTGCTTATTTTAAAACCGCCCCTAGGACAGAAAAACTGAATAAAGAGATGACTCAATATATGCGCGGTCCCATTCCTGACGCAATGCCTCAAAATACGATTCCTTCCATGTTCGCTCAAAGAAAACCCGGTGAAGGACAAGTTCCTCTCTTGAGTATCGGCAGTGGTGGAAATGGTGGCGTTTTAGGATTGCTGGCGGGCGCAATTGCTGGTAAGAAAAACAATTCTACGCCGCCTAATTACGCTGAGGTCGAAGATTTTTACCGACGTGTAAAAGACGTTATCGACCTTAATTATTTCAAGAATTATGGACTTTCAGAATATGATTTTGATATTTTTCTGGCGTATGTCGATCAGGCCAATTCACTTTCAAAAAAATATCATAAAAACTTCAACAGGGCAATAATAGAATATGAGCTAAAAATAGCTCTGGTTGAATATCTCAAAACGCACAAAGTTGGTTCTTGATGTTTAGATTATTGTTATTTATTGTGCTTTCCTTTTCAACCTCGATCTATGCTCAGCAAGTTTCGGGAAGAGTGATGGATGAAGAACAAAATGCAATTCCAGCTGTCCTGGTTTTTAATATGAAAACGGAGCAGAAAGCCTACACCAATATTAATGGTGAATTCACCATTAGTACCTTACTCAATGAAGAACTGCGTTTCATACGACAAGGTTTTGAACGAAGTTCTAAAATCGTCAGCACAAGTGATTTTAATGGTAATTTATCGATGACCATTATTCGAAGCGTTCAAGAAATTGAAGAAGTCAAAATTCCCGCCGTTCGTTTAACCGGAGATCTGAATCAAGATTCCAGAAATTTAACAAAGTTCGATAAAGTGGCGCAGCTTCAACGGGAAGTCGGCGTGCCCGGACCGCCAGAAAAACCACGAGAAACTCCACCTCCAACGATCGAGCAGGTTGGAGTACTTAGTTACGCTTTGAGTAATATTAACGTATTTACCCTGTATAAAAATATTTCCGGTGATGCACGAAGAATGCGTCAATTATATAAATATGAAGATCTTCAGGACAAAATCGTCTGGATAAGGGAAAAAGTAGACGACGACTATTTTATAAAAATGGAAATTCCCACTGTCAAAATTTCTGAGTTCCTACAGTATTCGATTGGTGTAAAACCCGAAATTGGAAAATACATCAAAGCCGGAAACCTCTCAAGAGTGCTTTTTGTTTTAGAAGAAACGCTTCCGCAATATCTTAATCGTTGAAAAAGTATTAATGTTACGCTGCTTTTTATTTTTCACTATTCTTTTTTTCAACTCTTTATTTTCACAACAAGTTTTTGGAACAGTTACGGATGAAGATCAAAATCCTATTTCGGCTGTTTTGGTTTTTAATTTGAAAAGCGGGCAAAAAATCTACACCAATTCTCAGGGTGAATTTTCAATCCTAGCTTCAAGTAACGATGAACTTCGCTTCCTACGGAATAACTTTGATAGAAATTCTAAAATTGTTACTGCACAGGATTTCAATTCACCTTTAAAAATAATGATCAGCCGATCCATACAGGAAATTGAAGAAGTCCAAGTTCCCGCCGTTCGTTTGACCGGAGATCTGAATCAAGATTCCAGAAATTTAACAAAGTTCGATAAGGTTGCGCAACTTCAGAGAGAAGTTGGCGTTCCGGGACCGCCGGAAAAACCTAGAGAAACGCCAGCTGATTTTAAAAATGATGTTTTATTACCTTTGATCGGGTTGAGCTTAAAGCCACAAGCAATTTATAATTTAATCAGTGGCGATGCGAGAAGAATGAAAGCGCAGTATCGATATGACGATCTTCAGGATAAAATCTGGTGGATCAGAGGAAAAGTAGGCGACGATTATTTTATTAAAATGAATATTCCAGCAGAGAAAATTTCTGAGTTCCTGCAGTATTCGATTTGAGTAAAACCCGAAATTGGAAAATACATCAAAGCCGGAAATCTCTCAAAAGTGCTTTTTGTTTTAGAAGAAACGCTTCCGCAATATCTTCGCCGTTAAGATGTTTTTAGCTCCTATTTTTATAATCATCTCTCGTTTTGTGACAGAGGAATAATTTATTCTTATCTTTAATCATCTTTAAAGAAAGAACTTTAGCATTTATAAACTTCAAGTCATGAACAGAAATATTATCGCCATCGCCATTGCTTCCGCCGGTTTTATTATCGGGTTGGCCTTTTTAGGCAGCGCCATTAAAAATAGAAATAAAGCAGATAATACCATTTCTGTTACTGGATTAGGGTCTAATAAATTTACGTCAGACCTGATCGCCTGGAGCGGAAATTTCTCGAGAAACAGTTTCGAACTTAAATCTGCCTATGATGAATTGGCGAATGATAAAAAAGTAATCGAAAATTATTTAGTGTCGAAAGGAATTCCGAAAGATCAAATGGTTTTTTCTGCCGTCGATATTCAAAAGCAATTTAATTATGGAAGTGATTCTAATGGAAGAAGCACGCAGACTTTTGCCGGATATCAACTTTCACAAACCGTTTCTATCGACAGTAAAGACGTGGCGAAAGTCGAAAACCTTTCACGAAATATTACGGAAATTATTAATCTTGGAATCGAATTTACCTCTTCGCCACCGAATTATTTTTACACTAAACTAGCTGACGTGAAACATCAAATGATCGCTGATGCAACCAAAGATGCCAAACAGCGCGCAGAAAAAATTGCCGAAAATGCTGGAGCAAATCTGGGAAATCTTAAAAAAGCAACCATGGGAATTACTCAAATTACAGCACCGAATTCTACAGAAGAATATTCTTACGGCGGAACATTTAATACTTCCTCCAAAGACAAAGAAGCGAGTATTACCATCAAGTTGGAGTATGAAGTGAATTAAGGAGACGCTATTTAATATAGGAGATTTTAGGTAGCTGAAGTTGAGATTTTTTAAACAAACCAAATAAATTTAGAACAATGAGTACAGATATTTTAAAAGAAAGTTTCGGAACATTATCCGAAACGATCAATGGGCTAATTAAACTCGGTTACATCCACGATTTTAACATTCATGAAGAATGTATCGTCTGCCACCAGGCTAATGTCAAACTTTTGCCGAGTGAATTTCAAATTGATAAAGTGTACCGTTTTGAAGGGGAGTCAAATCCAGATGATCAATCGGTCCTTTACGCTATTTCTTCGCCAAAATTCGATTACAAAGGAACATTGGTTAATGGATATGGGATTTCATCAGATGAAGAAACCTCAAAAGTAATAGAGCGATTGCTGACGAATACGACCTTGAATCCTCCGAGAGGTTAATTTATGATTTCCATTTTATTTTAATTAAAAAGTAATCTTAAATTGAATTTCAAAAAGTAGGAGTATGAAAAACACTCTTTTTATCCTTGCATTTTTTACTTTACTTTTCTGTAAAAAGTCTGCTGAAGTCGAGAAAGTGACTGAAGAAATCACGGATACATTGTCTATCGCTTCTGAGGAAAACGAAGTTATTCCTATTGAAAACAAGATTCAGGAAAAAGAGGGAAATGATTTTGAAATTCTTCTGCCAAGCAGATACCGCGATTGGGAGAATGCTAATGCAGCCGATGTTTTGAACCAAAGCTGGATCGAGCTGTATGAGAAGAATGGAAAATATTTTTTGAGACAAGCAGATTATAAAATTGCCAGAGGTTTTGACGAATGCTCAGGTGACTCAACCAAAACCATAGAAACGAAAAAGAAGACTTTAATTCTACTTCAAGAAAACCAGTTGAAATTAGGAGAAATTGAAACAGTAGCATTCGTTAAAAATAAAATATGGCCTACTGAAAAAATGACTTTTAAATTTAATGATGTAGATTATACTTTAAGAGCGGAAGGAAATGTACTTTCTAGTGAGAATGTAAGTGCTGGTGACGGGACAGAAGTCTATAAAAATGTTGAAAAGTATCGTCTTTATATTTCGGCAGATAAGGGTTCCGAACATTTATTTCTAAAGCAAGAATCTTTCAATGATACTTTTGTTGAAATTCTATTCATTGGAGATATCGACCGTGATGGAAAACCGGATTTCATTTTTGGAGCAAATCGCGATTACGAAGAGGAACGGGTGATCTTATATTTATCGTCGGAAGCTGGTGAAGGAAAGATCATTAAAAAGGTTGCCGAAATCGCGGTGCAGTTTGATTGTTAGAAATATCATTTTTTGAAATCAACGGAAATCATTTTAACCCTTTTTACAAATGATACACTTTAGTATGCAGTTCTTTCTCAATGCTTTTTACGTTTTCAACCTGAAAATTACTCATCACAAATAAATTCATTGAACTTTTACCGGGACCGTAACTTGGCTGTATATAATCTTCCGAAATGATTGAAAATCCATTGCGCAAATAGAAATTGATTCTTCGCTCTGCCATTTCATCTAAATGACTGGGTTCTGACTCCAGAACGATATTGTCAAACTTCTCTTTCAGCTCGGTCAAGATCTGAGAACCTAATTTCAGATTTCGAAATTCTTCGAAGACTTCGAAATGTTCCAGAAAATAAAAATCCGATAATTTCCAAAGTATTAAATAACCTACAAAATCGTCCTCGTTTTTCACAGCAAAAATAAAACTGTCTGGATTTTCGAGTAAGGCTAAAAATTGATTTTCATCTCTCCGCTCATCTGCCGGAAAAGTACTTTCGTAAGCAGAATAAATTCTGGAAAGTTTCTTGCGCGTTTGTAATTCTTCAAACCAGATCATAAGTCAAAAACGCTGGGTCGTCTTGTAATAAACATATCTTTGATCCACAGCGTAAATGCCAACCCCAAATAGATCAGAAAGAATACTCCAGCCGTGGCAAAAGTAGAGTAGATGAAAAAAACACGAAGCTTCGACACGGGAATTCCCAATTTGGCGCCCATCCTCGTGAGCACTCCAAACCATTGTTTTTCCAGTTTATGTCGTAAGTTATCCAGCATTGTTTTAATTTCTGATCAAAGATAATTATTTTTAATAAGTCACTCAATTTTTCATACCCGACAAAAGTCAGAAAAGCGATAGTATTTAAATTTTTCAAAAGTTTAATTGTAAAGTGTTCTAAGAATTTGTCTTTTTGCCGCGCTTGAGATTTTTCTTTTTAGATCGTTTTTTTTGGTCGTTAAAGCTTTTTTAAACAGGCTCTTAATGTTTCGAACTCATTGTAAAGATGATCTCGCCGCCATTCGCAATATCTGCATGGTTCAGAATATGGTTTTTCACTTCTTTACCATTCACCAGGATCTTCGAAACATAAACGTTTTGATCTGACTGATTCTCGGTTTTGATATGTAAAGTTTTTCCGTTTTCTAAATTAATTTTTGCAGCGTTCACCAGCGGCGAACCGAATTGATATTCATCAGAACCCGGCAAAACAGGATAAAACCCTAAAGCGGAGAAAATATACCAGGCGCTCATTTGTCCGGCATCATCATTTCCGCAAAGTCCGTCGACTTCTGAAGAATACATTTTCTGCAAAATGTCCCGCACGCGCTCCTGTGTTTTCCAGGCATCGTTGGTGTAGTTATAAAGATAAGGTATGTGATGACCAGGTTCGTTGCCGTGAACGTAGTTTCCGATAATGCCGTCGCGGGTGATGTCTTCGTTGTTCTCAATATATTTATCTGCAATTTCCGTCGTGAAAATCTCGTCCAGATGTTTGGAGAATTTGTTTTTCCCGCCCATCATTTTAATCATTTCCGGCACATTCTGAGGAACATACAAACCGTAGTTAAAAGCATTCCCTTCGATAAAACCTTGTCCATGCGTATCCATGGGATCAAACTCTTTTTTGAAAGTGCCGTCGGACAATTTAGGATGCATAAATCCAGATTTCGAATTATAAACATTTTTATAATTTTCACTTCTTTTTAAATATTCTGCTTCTTTACTAAGATCACCAGATTTTTTCGCGATTTGTGCAATACACCAATCATCATAAGCATATTCTAAGGTTTTGGAAACCGAAGAACTGCTTTTATCTTCCGGAACATAACCGTATTTTAAATAATCTTCAATGCCGTCATAATATTTCAGATTTGATGAGGTGATGCTTGCCTGCAACATTTTATTCAAATCGGCATCGGTCGTATTTTTTGCCACCGCATCTGCCAAAACAGACACTGCATGATAACCGATCATGCACCAGTTTTCATTAGCGTAATGACTCCAGATCGGCAGTGCTTTATGAACGCTGTATTGGGAATGAGAAAGCATTGATTTAATGAAATCATTATTCCTTTTCGGCTGAATAATATTGTAAAGAGGATGAAGTGCCCGGTAGGTATCCCAAAGAGAGAAGATGGTATAATTCGTAAAATCTTTGGCTTCATGAATGTTTTGATCGATATCTAAATATTTTCCGTCCACATCTTGATAGAGGACCGGTGACATCATCGTATGATACATTGCCGTATAAAAAGTCTTCTTATCATTTTCATTTTGGGTTTCGACTTCAATTTTCGACAGTTCTTTTTCCCATTTTGCCGAAGCTTCTTTTTTGATCTGAGTAAAATCCCATCCTGGAATTTCAGCTTCTAAATTTTTCATTGCTCCCGCCGTCGAAGTTGGGGACAATGCAAACTTGATCAATATAGATTCGTTTTCAGCAGTATCGAAATCAAAATAAGCACGAATCTGTCTTCCCGCAAATTCCGGGAAGTTTTCATTTTCGTTGAATTTTCTGTAGAAGCCGTTATAATCAACTTTCTCGTAACGTTTTCTGCCATAACTTTTAAAAGGTTTAGAAAATTTCATAGCGAAAAAAACTTTTCTCGTTCTCGCCCAACCTGTAGTTTCCCGATAGCCAACCACCGTTTGATCGTCTTCAATCCTTACGAAAGTCCAAACATTTTTGGCATCGTAATTATAGATGTTCGACATCAGATCTAAAATAATGCGCGAATCCGAAGATTTCGGAAACGTGTATTTGTGAAACCCAACGCGTTCAGTTGCGGTGAGTTCGGCTTTAATTCCATAATCATCTAACATTACTTCGTAATATCCAGGACTGGCTTTTTCTGTTTTTTTTGAAAATTGAGAATGAAAACCACTTTTGGGTTGATTGAAATTTCCTGGTTCTAGATTGAGTTTTCCCACTGTCGGCATCACCAGAAAATCTCCCAGATCTGAATGACCGACACCACTGAAGTGAGTATGCGAAAACCCGAAAATAGTTTGATCCTCATATTGGTAACCAGAGCAGTAGCGATAGGTTTCAGGATTGTATTTTCCATCAATTGCATAAGGTTCCTGATTGGTTTCAGGCGAAAGTTGAACCATACCGAACGGCGTAGTTGCACCCGGAAAAGTGTGACCCATATTTTTGGTTCCTACGAAAGGATTTACATAAGACGTAAGGTCTTGGGCATTTACCATTTGTAATGTTAAACAAATAGGAATAAGTAGTAAGTTTTTGATTTTCATGAAAAAAAGTTTCTCAAATATACTTTAAAAATGAAAGATAAATAAACGGTTATGGGAATTAATCTCCTCTGTAAAGGTTTAAATAATTCACTCGCTCAACTTTTTGGCAAGAAACGACGATGATGAGGTTTTGTACTTCGCGCAAACTGATTTACTGGAGTAGGAATGATTTTAGCTGACTTTAGAAATATTCTAATAATTCAAAGTTATATTAAAATGAAAAAATTACTTGCAATTGTAGCCTTATTACTACTGTCCTGTCAAAAGAATGAATCCACTACGGAAACATCCGTAGGACAAGATTCTGTATTGATGGCCGGAAATGAGATGGATTCTTCTACCAACGGAATGGTCGTGCTGGATCAGGAAAAACCGAAATCAGTTACCAAAGCTTTCCGGGTTATCGATGGGGACAGTATTATTAAAACCATCAACGCGGATATGATTCCACTGACTATTTCAGATGAATTTACCACCGATCAGCAAAAATATATTTTAAAAATTAAAAATTTCAGCGAGAAGAAAATAAACGCCACGATCAATCCTGGTACCGCTGATATGAATGTCCGGTTTAATCAAATTAAATATGCAGACGGTACTTTCGATGGACCTTTCGGTTTGGAAATAACGCAAGACCTCAATAAGCCCGGTGAAATTTGGCTGATTGTCGGCAAAAATCTGATGGCTTCCGGAAAACCAACCGGTAGATTTACCATCAGTTTGAAGTAAAAATTTAATCCTAGTCTTCATCATCAAAAATATAAAACCGACTCTTTGCGGAATCGGTTTTATATGGGTAATCGACAAAGTTAATTTACAGGTGCCACAAATTTTGCTAATACTTTGGTTCCTTCCATTAGAACCAAGAAATTCCCGTCAACCTGAAAATGATCTGCCGTGCTCAGTACTTTACTCAACTCGCGTTCTATGGTCATATTCTCGCAAGCCATCATGGTACTTATTCCTATTCCAAGTTCGATCTTGTTTCCGGCTTCAGTCGAAAAGCTTCCCGACATGCTGTTGCATCCAGCGTAAGCAGTATATCGGTTTTCCTGATCAGAGAACTGAATATATGCTTCTTTATTCATCGTTTCACTCGAGGTCACCCGTTTTCCCATCAGTTCGATCAACTTCCATTTTCGGTGCAGAATGCGGTAATTGTCTTTGGATAAAACATATTTCGAGGCCAGTGCTCCTGTCATTTTCTTACCGTTCTGATCCAATTGCGTTAAGGTGTTTTCTCCCACGAAATAACTGGTTTTATCATTTCCGGATGTTAAAGTAACCGTGTTCCCGTCTTTATTCCAGGTGAATTTCCCTATAGTTTCAAAAGGTTCCACTTCTTTGCCTAAATAATCATATACTGTCTTAAATGTATTATTTCTCATCAAATAAACAGTTGCTTTGATTCCTTCACAATCTGCACACGGAATTATTCCGCGATAAATTCCATCATAATCTAAAGAGTTTTGGGCGGAATGTGCCGGATCTGGATTATTTGCAGTCGCGGATTTCTGTGCCTCGCACGACATAAAAGTAGCAGCAAAGACAAAAAGTGCAATGGGAAGCGCGATTAAGGATTTTTTTATTTGTTTCATCGTTTAAATTTTAATAAATAATTCTGGCATTTTCAATTTGAAAAATCTCACCATCAGTCTGATAATCTTATAAAGTTAGGATAAATCCTTTTATCGAAAAAAAATCCACCGGGAAGATGGATTTATAATTGATCATTATTTTTTTATTCTGCTACTGCCTGCTTATTGATGAATTGTTCAGCAAGGCCGGTTAGAGTACCATTGGTTGCTTTCTCATTATCCAAAGTTTCCGCCAGTAAATTCTCTGCTTCTTTATGACCCATATGCGCTGCGAAAACTTTGAGCGTTCCATAGGTGGCGATCTCGTAGTGCTCTACTTTCTGAGCGGCTAAGATCAAACCGGCATCTATGGTCATTGTATCTTTAGTGGTGTCTTCAATAATGGATTTTCCTTCTTTCAGTATTCCAGCCATGGCTTCACATTTTACACCTTCCGCCTTTTCCCCTAAACTTTCAAATACTTTCTCAAGTCTGGAAATATGTTTCTTTGTTTCTTCATGATGTTTAGCAAAACTGTCTGCTAATTCTTCGCTTGTAGCGGCTTCCTGCATTTTCGGGAGTTCTTTTAAAACTGCATTTTCTGCCCAATACAGATCTTTTAATTCGTCGATAAAAAATTTGTGAAAGTCAGAGTTTTTCATTTTGTCAGAAATCATAATCGATATTTTTAAGATTAATATTAAGTCTATAATGATACAATTACCTTTCCATACGCCGATTGTAATCGTTAATCTTATGTTAAACAAAACAGTTGGTACAATTTCTGGATAGAAACAAATAATTAAAATACTACTATTATGAAAAATATGTTTTTATCTGCAATCGTGGCTACGGCAACTTTGGCAAGTTGTTCTACCGTTTCTTCTATTTTACAAAATACTTTTCCGTACAACGCAACCGTATTGGTAACTTCTGGTTCACCCGCAAATACAACTTTGTCCAGCGTTTCTGCTGCGCAAAGTATTAATCAATTGACGGGCTCAGGAGCTAACGTGAAAGATATTCGTGTTTCTAATGCAACCTTTTCGGTCAATTCTAACGCAAGTGTTGGACTTTTCAAATCGGTAAAAGTCTATCTATCCAATAATGGCAGCAATGAAATTTTAGTGGCTTCTCGTGAAGATATTCCAGACAACGTTGGGAATTCTCTTGCTTTAGATGTGAAGACGAATTCAACTTTAGATAATATGATGAAATCCGGAAGCGTACAGCAGAGGCTAGTTTACGTGCTAAAACAATCGCCAACTTCAGATATTTCGGTAAAAACTTCGGTTGGATTTAGCAGTCTGCCCCTTACAAACTAATTTTTTTAAAGAAGCAACAAGATTTTTGCTTCTTAGTTAGTTCGGTCCGGCTTTCGCGGCTCGCTTCCCGACCAAATGCATCGGGAGAGCTCAAACAAACCGCTCTATCCGGGCTAAAAGAACATTCATATATACTTTCGAAATAACCAGCATTTAGTGTTGGTTATTTTTTTTGCATACAATATTTTAGGTTTATTTAAGAATAATTCGATTATTTTATGTTTTGACTAATAATATTTAACTAAATCTACTTTAAATTTATTATTTCGTTATCACTTTTGTATTCAAAACTAATTTAATTTTGGGCGAAATTTAAAACCAAATCTAAAAATTTATGAAGCAACTTTTACTTTTTTTACTTTTTTCATTTTCTCTCGTCAATTCTCAGACGATTAAAAAAATCAAGATCACAGATGCTGAAACAGGCAAAGCGATACCCAATGCGAGAATTATTCTGGCAAACCAAATTTTTTATTCCAACGACGATGGATTTATTTCTCTACCGAAAGACGCAAAACAATTTGATGTTTCGATTGCTGGATATGAAAGCTTGAAAAGCGCGAAGTACCAATCCACGATTAAACTAAAGCCTTTGTACGATGATATTGAAGAGGTGAAAATAGTTTCCATTGATGTAAAGAAAATATTTAGAGAAGTTTTGAACAACTACAGCGAAATATATTATAATAAACCCGCTGTTTATGATATCACCTATTCACAAAAAAGTTTTGAAAATGAAAAAATGAAATCTTTAATGATTGCAGATGGGAAATATTGGGTGCGTGATGGAAAATTTAATGGAAAAGAAGCCTTCAATGGAAAGCACGATAATTTCGTTCAACTGCAGATCGATACGCTTCGGTATTTTAAGACAGAACCTAATGAATTTAATATAAAAGTCAAAGAAGATAAAGGAGCTCATGATGGCGTGGGAAATTTCTTTTTTAATTATGAATTGCAACGAATGAACAGTTTATCCAAAAAAAGGAATGCGATAACTACAGGAAGACTTGTGCACGAGGATGAGTTAGAGCAGCATATTTTTTACCAGATCAAGACAGATGCTGATCTAACTTACAGCGGAACCATCATCTTCAATAAAAAAGATCGGGCGATCATTAATTTTGAGATGATTTTCAATCAAAGCAGTTTTAAACCGAAAATTTACAAAGATGAGAACGGCAAAGAATATGCGCGCCAGTCGCCAAATGGGAAGTTTGTATTTGATTTTTATAAAGTTGGAGAGCATTATGTTCCATCCAAAGTGAGTATTAAATATGACAGTTCGAAGTTCACTCAGGGTGAAAATATTTTTGAATTTCGCTCTGCCCGTGAAATTATTTTTAAAAACTTTAAGGAAGGTAATGAAACAGGTCTGCAAAGATCTGTAGAAATTAACAGTGCATTTTGGCGGGATATGAAAGTAAGCGCTGAAAAAGGAGAACTTAATTTAAGCAAAGAAGAACTGAAATTTATAAACGACGGAAATGATGAAAACTAAGGTTGCATTTTTTATCTTATTTCTGAGTCTTTGTATTTCGGCTCAAACTCACCGTTTTATTTATGATGTTGAATTTCGAAAAGATTCAACTTCACAAGTGACCACCCAACATAATTATCATTTGGATATCACCGGCGATGACATTCTTTATTATTCAAGAGATTATTTTGTTGCAGATTCTTTAATTAAAAATAATATTTCTTTTCCCGCAGATTTAAAGTTGAGTACTTCTACGATTTTAAAACACAAAAAAGGAATTTCTACTTTCAACGAATATGATTTACTTGAAAGTACAGTGCTGGATTTGCAGACGAAAGACGTTCAAATCTGGACATTGACCAACGAGAAAAAACAATTAGATAATCTGACCCTTCAAAAAGCGACCACAACTTGGGGCGGCAGAAATTGGATCGCTTGGTTTGCGAAAGAAATCCATTTTCAAGAAGGACCTTACAAATTCCATGGTTTGCCTGGGATGATTCTTGAGGTTTTTGATGATCAAAATAATTACAAATTTTCGCTCGCGAAATCAGAAAATTTAAAAGAATCCGCAGAAGACCAAATTATGGAGTACGCAATGGAAATAAGTATTCCTGTAACCTGGGAAAAATATAAAGCCACCAAATTAAAATTTTATGAATCACCAGTTGGGTTTATGAAAAATGCTAATGGCAGATCAGGTAGTTCCGATTTTTTCCTTAATGATGGAACAGTTGTAAGTACTGCCAATACTAGAGAAATTAATGAACGTTTGAGAAAGAACATGAAGACGTTCAATAATCCAATCGAATTAGATAAATTGATTTTATATCCTTGATTTTTTAAGTGCTAATCTTATTCGTTGTAGATCACTATGGAGAATATAGTTCTAAGTCTTTCGTGGTCCATCCTAAAATGAAGTTTAGAAAAACGAATTACCGATGTAAAGTTCTCAAGTCCGTTTTCATAATATTTATCATTCCAGGTTACCAACCAATCTCACATTTCTTCCCTAAATTTGTACTTAGAAATTTCCCCTTATGAATGTATTCGATCTTATTATCAACGATAAAGAAGTAGTTTCTTTAAATGATGTATTTCTCAACAAATACAATCATCATAATATTCTGCAACTGATCAAGGAATACAAATATGTAGATGAACTCACTAAATATGGTTTGCCGGTCAATAATAAAATACTTTTGCAAGGACATTCCGGTTGCGGAAAAACGACGACTGCAAAAGCAATTGCTAATGCACTCGGGAAACCAATCTTGATTTTAAATTTGAGCAACGTCGTTTGTTCCAGAATTGGAGAAACTTCCCAAAACATCAAACAGGTTTTCGATAAAGCAGCACGGGAAAAAGCCGTTCTTTTTCTGGATGAATTCGACCAGATCGGCAAGGAAAGAGGGAGCGATGATAAAGATGTGGGGGAAATGAGAAGATTGGTCAATACCATCATTCAACTCATTGATTATTATCCTGCCAACGCTTTACTCATTGCTGCTACCAATCACGCGGAAATTATTGATCAGGCTTTAATGCGACGTTTTCAGTTGCGTATTAATTTTGAAATGCCATCCGCTGAAGTCTTAGATACGTATTACGATAAGATATTACTTCCGTTTCCGAAGGACATGCAGAAATTCGAGCGACAATATAATATCTCCTTTGCCGAAGCCAAGGATTATGCTTTTACTAAAATCAAATCTGTTCTCATCGAACAATTCGAAAAGTTGGATCAACAGGACGAATTAGAGGAAATTGAAAAATCAGTGAAATGATGACAGAATCGATTGTAGAAAATCTAAAACGCATTCTTCAAAGAATAGAAAATGCATGTGTAAAAAGCGGTAGAAATCCAAGTGAAGTTCGGTTATTGCTTGCTACGAAAACCGTTTCTGCAGACCACATTAAAATTGCAGTCGAAGCAGGTCAAACTTTAATTGCAGAAAATAAAGTTCAGGAAGTAAAAGAGAAATACGAATCTTTAAAATCAATTCCTCACGAAAGTCATTTCATTGGAAATCTGCAAAGCAATAAAATAAAAGACCTTTTGAAATGCGAAATTTCCTGCATTCAATCACTCGATCGATTTGATTTAGCACAGAAACTTCACCAACGGTTATTATTTGAAAATAAAACGATGGAAGTTTTAATTCAAGTCAATACTTCGAATGAAGAAAGCAAATTTGGGATTCATCCAGACCAAGCCACTGAATTCATTCGTCAAGTTTCAGCGTTGGAAACGTTGAGAATAAAAGGTTTAATGACGATCGGTTTATTCAGTGCTGAAACAGAAAAAGTAAGGAAGTGTTTTCAATTGTTAAAAAGTATTCAACAAAAAGTAATTTCTCTGCAAATTCCAAATGTCGAAATGAAAGAACTTTCGATGGGAATGAGCGGTGATTTGGAAACCGCCATCGAAGAAGGTTCTACGATTGTCCGAGTTGGAACCGCCATTTTCGGACAAAGAATTCATCCCGATAGTTATTATTGGAATGAAAATAAAAACTAAATAATTTCATTTCCAATAAACATAAAAATAACCGACAATCACTGCCGGTTATTTCTTTTTTAATAAAGGTCTACCATCTATTCGTTTATTCTCTTTCCGTCTATTTCGCAGAAATCATTTTATTCAAACCCGCCAAAATTTTCGCACCTTCATATTTTAAAGCATATAAATGTTCGCCACTGAATTCTATAAATTGTTTTGGTTCAGAGGCGTCATTGAACAACATCATTCCCTGTGCAAAAGGAACGTCTTTGTCTTCTTTGCTGTGAATAATCAATTTTGGAATTTTAGTGATTTGCTTAATATCTTCTTTGGCAGAATACGGGGTTACAAAAGAGTTCTCCAAATAATCTTTTACTTGCGGAGCATAAACTGCAGCGATGTGTCCAAAAGAAAACATTCCACCTTCTAGAACAAGACCGCTGATTTTATCCTGATGATTTTTCGCCAAATGCGTTGCGATCTGCGTTCCCATCGAGGCTCCATAAAAAATGACTTTCTTATTTTTGATATCATCTCTATGCATTAATTCATTAAAAATCTTTTCTCCATCTGCCGCAATATTTGTGTGCAGAGGTTTTCCTGTCGATTTTCCATAACCACGGAAATCGATCATCACAATTTGAAATTGATCATTTAATAAAGGCGTTAATAACGGAGCATAAGTCGTTACGTTTCCACCTGCGCCGTGAAAATAGAAGATGGTTGCTTTCGCCTTTTGCTGAGGTTTTAGAATGATAGCGCTGATGGTGTCATTTTCCACTGGTAATTTTATCGCTTCAACATTTTTCCATTCAATGGGTTGTAAGACTTTGCTCGGGAAATAGAATTTGTCATCCATTTGTGCATTTACAAAAAGGACTTTGGTAACCAGTAAAATCAGCAATAATAATTTTGTTCTCATGTTGTTTATTTATACTGCGAATATAAACGCACTCCTTAATTTGTCAAAAACATTAATACCGAATGGTCAATTTTACTTTCTGAACCGTAATTTTTTACAAATACATTTCCATTTCCACAAAAAAATAACCGACAATCACTGCCGGTTATTTTTATTAAATAAGATGAAAGTCTATCATCTATCAGTCTATTTTCTATTCGTCTTGAAATAATTAATTCCACATTCCAGGAACGCTTTGAAATCTTCTTTCGGCATATAACCAGAAATTGGAGTGTTGATCACTTTTCCATCTGGAGAAATTAATACATAGTGAGGTTGAGAATTATTATTGAAGTTGATCTGTTGGAACAAACTCCATTTATCACCGATCGTTTTTACTTTCTTCTTTTGTCCATTCCCCATGTCAACTGAAGTTTGCTCGCTTTCTGGTAACGCTTCTTTGTCATCAACATACAAGGAAACCAAGATCACTTCGTTTTGTAGGATTGGTAAAATATCTGGTTCGCTCCAAACGAATTCTTCCATCTTACGACAATTTTCACAACCGTAACCAGTGAAGTCAACCAACATCGGTTTGTTTTCTTTTTTCGCTACCTCAATGGCTTTGAAATAATCATGTTCCGGATGCATTCCAAGAATTCCATCACCTTCTTTGTGCAAATAACTCACGTTGATTGGAGGCAAAATTCCACTTAGGTATTGCAACTTCGGTCGGTCTCCTGGGAATAATCCTTGAATTAAATAGATGATAAATCCGATTCCAAAAACTCCGATAACTTTTCTTGTAATCGAAATCTTCGCATTTTTATCATCGTGTGGAAATCTGATTTTCCCGAATAAGTAAAGAACCAATCCAATTGAGATTAAAATCCAGATCACGATAAATAATTCTCTTTTCAGGAAGAATGTTTTTGAAACCAGATCTGCTTTTGATAAGAATTTTAAAGCCAAACCTAATTCAATAAATCCTAAAACTACTTTCACGGTATTCATCCAGCCACCAGATTTTGGTAAACTTTGTAATGCTTGTGGGAACAATGCCAACAATCCGAAAACGATGGCCCACGAAAATCCAAATCCAGCTAGAGCAAAGGTCAACATCATTGGTATGTCGGCAGAACCTGTAAGAGAACTTCCTAATAAACTTCCTAAAATTGGGCCTGTACATGAGAATGACACGATGACCAAAGTTAAAGCCATGAAAAATATTCCGATGATTCCTCCCGCGTCTTCTGCTTTCGAAGACTTGTTCGCAATTGCACTTGGCAAGGTAATATCATAGTATCCGAAGAAACTTCCTGCAAAAAATAAGAAGATTAAAAAGAAGGCAACGTTCAACCAAACTGAAGTTGAAATTTGATTAAAAATATTTCCGGCAATTCCATCAATAATATGGAAAGGAACACTTAATAAAACGAAAATCAACAGGATGAAAAATCCGTAGATGAAGGCATCTCTTTTTCCTTTCGATTTGTCTTTCGCTCCTTTGGTAAAGAAGGAAACGGTTAATGGAATCATCGGGAAAACGCACGGTGTTAATAAGGCGATCAACCCTCCGAAAAATCCTAATAATAAATAGGTCCAGAAGTTTTCTGAATTTTTTTCTTGAACCACTCCGCAATCAGTTTGAGGATTGGCAAAATCAATTGACGCAACTTTCAACCCTTCTTGAACGGTTGCAACTGGCGCTGCAATTGTTGTTTCGTCGATATCAGTTGTTCGTACACTATCGGTATTTTCACCAGCAATTGGCGGGACAATCACCTCTTCAGATGAGGTTGGTGTGTCAGCCGCAACTGTTGCCGGAGTTACTTTCTGTTCGAATTCTAAAGTATTCGGTGCCAAACAAACGCGGTCATCACAAGTTTGATAAGTAATTTCTGCGGTTACATTAGCAGGTTTTGCGTTGTTCTTTAATTTGAATTTCTGTTTAAATAAAACTTTGTCAGAATAATAAACGATCTGAGCACCGAAAGCTTCAGAAAATTCATCATGCTTTTTGCCCACTTCCTGTACTTTTCCGATGAGGTTAATTCCGTCTTTGGAAGTCAATTTCATTTCGGTTGGAATTCCCGAATCTTCCGGTAAGTCTTGGGAATAAATATGCCAGTTTTTATCAATGGTCGCAGTTAAGACTGCTTCATATTCATCGTTTGCGAGCGCGTTGATATTGTATTTGAACTTTACAGGATCTTTGATTTGGGCCGTAACTCCTTGAAAAAGGAAAAGGACAATAAGGATAAACCAATTTTTAAATTTCATTTTTTACTTTTACTTTTTAGCGATTCATCCATAAAAGAGAATGCTATATTTTTACTTTGATGATTTCTGAACTTTCTTTCGATGCTGCAAATCTTCGGTCCTGGCGGAATGGGAGAATTCCTAATACTTGGTCATCACCATCGCACAAAAGCCAAATTTTTTGCTGGCCAAAAATAGGGATTTTTTCATCCTTAAAAAATTTTGAGATTTTCTTTTTACCTATCATTCCAATTGGGTGGAATAAATCACCCTCTTTTTTACGTCTTAATTTAAAGGGAAACTGAACTTTGCTACCATCAATTTCCCAGTTGACTTTCCCTAATGCTTTAATTTCCTGCTGTAGATTTTCCGGGATTATTAGTTGGTTTCCAGAATCGATTTCCAAAATAATCTCTTCTTGAACTTCCTCTACAATTAGATCTACGATTTTTTTAAGGACAAAGATTTCACGGTCGCTGTTTAATTGATATTCACTTGAAATAAATTTCTTGCCAGCCTCGGCTTTTTTGATTTTAGCGATCTCTTCAGCTTCAGTGAAACCAAATTTTCTTAGGATTTCATATTGAATGAATTCACTTTGGTTAAAAAAAAGCTTCTTATTAATTTGTAAAGAATCTTCTTTATTAACGATAATTTCTTTTTCAATTTTAAAGATCTGTTCATCAACAAAGTTTTTAGTCTGATTCAAATAGGAAATGCTTTTACCAAAATTGTCCAGAAAATTTTCATTGACTTCCAGTAACTTGGGCACAATCTCATTTCGGATTTTATTCCTCAGATAATCATTTTTTTGGTTCGATAGATCTTCACGGAATTCAATATTGTTTTCTTTTACGAAATCATAGATCTCTTCTTTAGAAAAACTAAGAAGTGGACGAAGAATATTATTTTCATTCGCCGGGATTCCTGTCAACCCTTTAATTCCAGAAGCTTTTGAAAGATGAATAATGAAAGTTTCCAATTGATCATTTAAATGATGAGCAGTCACAATGAAATTTAAACTCCGTTCTTGTTGAATCTTCCGAAAGAAATTATACCGAATAATTCTCGCCCAATCCTGAATCGAATTTTTAGGTTTGTTGTCCATTTCCGAAACCTGATAAAGGTGAAAATGGATATTGTTTTGCTCGCAGATTTTCTCCACTAATTCCTGGTCTTTATCAGAATCTTCTCCGCGAAGTTGGTAATTAATGTGCGCAACTTCGAATTTCAACTTCGAATCTTTAAACAAATCAAGCAAAACCATAGAATCAGCTCCACCACTTATTGCGAGTAGAAATTTTGTATTCCTGTAATCAGCGAAAAGTCGTTCTAAAGAGTGCTGAAAAGTCTGTGAATTAAGCAATTTTTAAGGTTTTTTTAAGGAATATTTAGCAAAGATAATTCTTCTGTTCAAAATGAAATCTCTATTTTTGGACGAATAAAAAGATTATTATGAATATCGGAAAAATAGGAGCCGTTTTAGGAATGGCAGTATTGATGACTTCGTGTGTAAGCAAGAAGCAGTTTGATGCGTTGAATACCAATTACAATCAATGTATCACCAATGTTGGAGAAAGACAACGTGAGATTCAGGATTTAAAAGGAATGAATTCTGGTCTTGCAAGCGAAAATGCTTTGTTAAAAGGACAGAACGATGCTTTGAAATCTTCCTTGGATGCTTGTTTGTCTAACAGCGGAAAAGGTTCAGCCAACATCGATAAGTTGATTGGTGAGATCAATTCTTCGAACAAATACATCAAACAGTTGATTTCGACCAATTCTAAAAACGACAGTTTAAATCTAGCTTTATCTAATAAACTAAAACGTTCTTTGGATAATATCGCCGATAACGATGTTCAGGTGAAAGTTTTAAAAGGAGTGGTAATGATCTCTTTGTCTGACAATATGTTGTACAAAACTGGAGATTACAACATTTTACCGGCTGCACAGGACGTTCTTGGAAAAGTAGCGAAAGTGATCAATGACTACGATACTTATTCTGTATTGATCGAAGGTAACACCGATAATGTTCCTTTGACTTCTAATAATTTACCAAAAGATAACTGGGATCTGTCTGCTTTGAGAGCAACCTCAATGGCGAAAGTTCTTCAAACAAGATTCGGCGTAAATCCAGCGAGGATTACAGCGGGTGGACGAAGCGAATACAATCCGAAAACGACCAACGCGTCAGTTTCTGGAAGAGCAGAGAACAGAAGAACAGAAATCATCATCATGCCTAAACTGGATGAGTTTATGAAATTAATGGATATTGCTCCTGTGAAAAACTAAGCAAATATCTTTTAGATAGTTATTCAGCGCTGTTAGAGCTTTAAGTTCTAGCAGCGCTTTTTTTATTTTAAATGCTTAAATTTGACTTAAATTAATATTGCATGAGTTTTTTCGAAGAACAATGTCCAGAAATGGATCGCTATTTAGAAAATCATACGTCGGTGGAACCAGAGATTTTGAAGAGATTACGAAAAGAGACTTTTCAAAAAACAACTCAGCCTCACATGATTTCCGGTTATCTGCAAGGAAGACTTTTAGCGATTTTGTCGAAAATGATCAATCCTAAAAATATTTTGGAGATTGGAACTTTCACAGGTTATGCCACTTTGTGCTTAGTGGAAGGTTTATCAGCAGAAGGAAAAATAACCACTTTAGATATTAATGAAGAACTGGCTTATCTGCCTAAAAAGTATTTTAAGGAAAGTGAACATTCAGGTCAGATTGATTTTCAATTGAAAGATGCAAAAGCTTTCTTAAAGGAAACTAATGAGTTTTTCGATTTCGTCTTCATCGATGCCGACAAGGAAAATTATGTGGAATATTTTAATTTAATAAAACCCAGAATTAAAAGTGGAGCAGTAGTGCTTTTTGATAATGTGTTGTGGTACGGAAAAGTTTTAGAAGAAAATCCAAAGCAAAAATCCACGCAAATCATCCAAGAACTCAACGACCTGATTGCAAAAGATGAGGATTTCGAAAATCTTATTTTACCTTTGCGTGACGGACTTCATTTAAGCAGAAAAAAATAAACTTTGGAAATGACGATGAACAAAGGAATTTGTACAGTTTCGGTGGCTGCAATTCGTGCAGAACAATCTCATCAGTCAGAAATGACTTCGCAACTTCTTTACGGAGAAACGGTTGAGATTCTTCAAAACAAAGGAAAGTTCGTTAAAGTTAAAATGCATTTCGATGGTTATGAAGGGTGGATCGATTCTCAGCAGATTGTCGAAATTTCTGACGACTATTTTACCGAAAGAAAAACTGAACTCGTAGCGAATACCGTTCAAATGTACAACACCTCGCAAGGTTCGATCTTACTGTCAATGGGAAGCGAAGTGAATTCTGAAAAAACCGATCCTGTCTTTTTGAATCTGGAAACTATGTCAGCAACGGCTAAGCAATTTCTAAATGTTCCCTATTTGTGGAGTGGCCGAAGTTTTTTCGGAATCGATTGCAGCGGATTCGTACAGTTAATTTATAAAGCTCACGGAATCACATTACCGAGAGAAGCGCAGCAACAATCTGAAATTGGCGAAGTTTTAAGCTTCGTTGAAGAAAGTAAACCGGGCGATTTAGCTTTTTTTGAAGATGAAGAAGGAAGAATTTGTCATGTTGGAATGATGCTCGCTGATCACGAAATCATTCACGCTTCGGGAAAAGTCAGAATTGACTCTTTGGATTCCACTGGAATTTTCAATAAAGAACTGAATAAGCACACTCATAAACTGCGATTCTTGCGCAGTATTTTTTGAAAAAAATATAATCCCTAATTTAGGGCTTTGTATTTATTTAGAATCATCATGAAAAAATTACCCTTTTACCTAAAGATTGTTTCGTTTGTTCTTTTGATATTCATCTGGGATTATATTTTTATTAATTATCGGAATTTACCGCTCTCTGTTCCCATTCACTTTGACTGGGATGGAAAACCTAATTTTTTCGTACCCCGAATTATGATCTGGTTTTTAGCGGGAGTAGCAACTTTTATTTATTTATTAATTTTTTATCTGACCAAGAATATTAATTCTCCCATGTTAAAAATGCCTCAGAATATTAAAGACAATACGATGAAAGCCGAACGAATTGTGAGTATATTTCATTTGATCATTATGTTGATCTTAACCGTTATTACCTACGAAAGTATTGCGGTTGGTTTAGGAAAATATGATGCGGTTAGTCCGGTCACTAATTATTTAATAGTTGTTCTTTTTCTGGGCGTCATCGCAATGATGATTTATTCCTATATGATTTCGAAGAGAAGTGTTTCTCAAAATCCTCTTAATTAATGTTTTTCTATAATCTTTTCATCCGTTTGCTGATTTCAGGAATGAGAGTCGGCGCTGTTTTTAATTATAAATTGAAGAAAGGCTTGGCTGGAAGACGGCAAAGTTGTGACTTGGTCAAAGGAAAGTTTTCAACTGAAGATAAAGTGATTTGGATGCATGCTGCAAGTTTGGGTGAATATGAACAAGGACTTCCGGTCTTAGAAAAACTGAAAGATCAATATCCAGCGTACAAAATTTTAGTTACTTTTTTCTCGCCGTCGGGTTACGATAATGTGATTAAAAAAAATACGATTGCCGATGTTATCTGCTATCTTCCATTTGATACTGAAAAATGGGTAAAAGAATTTACGTGTAACTTTAAAACGGATATTTTCTTCACGGTTAAATACGATTATTGGTATCATCTTTTAGAAGAGTTAAAAACGCAGGGAACGAAAATTTATGTGGTATCAGCCTTGTTTTATGAAACACAGGTTTTCTTTAAAGCTTATGGACGTTGGTTTGTAAAGCAATTGAAAAAGAATGTAGATTTCTTCTTTCATCAAACCAAACATTCTACAGCTTTAGCGAAAGGAATTGGCTTGAAAAACTCCATGACCACTGGAGATACGCGCTACGATAGAGTACGAAAACTCAGATCCAGAGATAATTCGGTAGATTTTATTGAGGAGTTTAAGCAGGATTGTAAAGTCATCATTTTCGGAAGTTCGTGGGAAGCAGAAGAGCGTTTGGCAGAGATGATCGCTGCAAAAAACAGAGATGTTAAGATCATTATCGCTCCGCACGATTTAAAAAGGGTAGAGCATTTGAAGACCATATTCCCTGCTGCAATTCTTTATTCCCAAATTACAGACAAACAATCTTTAAAATATTTAAATGTTAAAGTGCTGATTATTGATTGCATTGGTTTGCTTTCGAAATTGTATTCTTACGGAGATTTAGCCGTGGTCGGTGGGGGTTTTCATTCCAAAGGTTTGCACAATATTCTCGAAGCAGCAACTTTCGGAATTCCTGTTTTCTTCGGAGATCAATACACCAAAAATCCTGAAGCTGATGAACTCATTGCCAGAAATGGTGGTAAATCTTTTGAAGATGAATTTTTTGCGGCGCCTTATCTTTTAGCCTTACTGAATAATGATGCTTCTTTACAAAAAATGGGAGATAATGCAATGCAGTTTATTGAAAGTCAACCGATAGCTTCTCAAATTATTGTGGATCAAATTGTGCAAAAACAATTGTCTTAGAGTTTCCTGATGCCTATTTAATAAGATTATTTCAGTTATCTGAAATCCCTATTTTAACAATCCATCAGCTTTAATAGCTTTCAGTATTTGATCAATATCGTCGGGAATATTGTAAGGTTCAAGCCAACTTAGGAATAATCCGTTGTGTAGCGAAAGTTCTTCTAAAACTTTATTGTCGGTGATTTGTTTTTGAACAGTTTCAAAAATTTCTCTTAAATCCAAGAAATAATCTGTATCTAATTTTTTAGTTAAAACCAATGAGCGGAAGATTTTGTTCAGAAGATAAATATGCAGTTTATAATGGTCACCCAATTTAGGTTGATTTTTAAAAGTTTCACTTACCAGCAAAAGTGCCAAAGAAACTTCTCCAAATTTATCAGTGGTAATTTTTACATGTTCTGTGATTTTTGCACTTATTCGTCGAATGCCGGGTAAGAAATATTTCGTTCGACCATACTTTTTGGCAACCGCTGCAACTTCTTCTTTAATTATTGTTTCCAGCTGATTTCGCTTGTCATCTGCTGTTTCTGGATCGATCAATTCGAAATAAAGTCGATGCGATAAAATCCGATCTTTTTTAAGCAAACGAATAATTAGTTTATCTTTTTCCTGAGACGTAAAATTAGAAATTGCCTCTTTAAATTCTTTTGAATATTCCATTAATTAAATAGTTTAGAGTATTTCATAAATCCATTCAAAGCCCAGTTAGCGGTGTAATACCAAGATTTAAAAGTAGAGAAATGCATATAATCTTTGTAAACCAAATATTGGTCTTTCATAATATTCGTTTTTTTTCTGGAAATGCTGCTCGCATGCATTCTGTATTTTGCCATGGTTTTATTGAGTGGTTTCCCAACCGGAATTTTCTTTAATAAATTAAGCCACATCACATGATCTTCCCGTTTGCTACCGGCCGGAAAATATTCTTTGCCTACTCTTTCAGAATCATACATAGAACTTAATAATGATAAACGACAGGTCTTCAGTAAGTTATCAAAATTCACCTCTTTGTCTGCCTGAAAATCTGCGATTGTCGGATTTAAGTTTTCATCGCATCTCGCATAATTAGAATAAGCGAGTTCTGCTTTTTCTTTTTTCATAAAAGAAACCATTTCATCCAAAAAATTGGATTCCCAAAAATCGTCAGCATCTAAAAAAGTAATGTATTTCCCCTGTGCTTTTTCTAAAGATAGATTGCGAGCGTGACCGGCACCTCCGTTTTTTTCGGACAGCGTCAATACAATTCTGGGATCATTAATTTTTTGAATTATTTCAACCGAGTCATCAGAAGAGCAGTCATCGGTAATTAACCATTCCCAATCGGTAAACGTTTGAGCCATTACAGACTGAATCGTTTCTTTTAAAAATTTTGAAGAATTAAAACAAGGCGTGATAATAGAGACTTCGGGCATAGGATACAGTATTTCAAAGCAAAGATAATTGAATCTTAAACAATTACTAAAATTTAAACGGTACAAAGTTTGTGTACTATGCAATGTATAACATAAATTTAAAAATTATGAAAAAGTTATTGGTAATAAGCGCAGCTCTAGGTTTGGCAGTATTAACGAGTTGCCGAAGCGATAATGACAACGAATCGGAACAGTTAACGCTCACTGGAAATTGGCGTCCAGATAAAATTGTATCTACTACAACTTCAGGCGGAACCTCTACTTCAACCACAGTGGTTACCGATGCATGTCAACAAAAAGGTAGAATAATGTTTACGACAGATACTTCTGGAAAGATTAACTACTATGATAATGTCAATGGAACTTGTTCGTTACTGTTTGATTTAGACATGACCTACAGTTATAATCCTGGAACAAAAGATTTTTCGATTACAACCAATGGGAATAAAATGGATGGCGCGGTCACAATGTTAACCAGTACCAATATGGTTGTGTACTATGTGGATAAAAGTAATCCTGACAGTACCAATAGGGTAGAGATTTCGGCAACGAAAGTGGCAAACTAAATTCTCTGTTTTAAATTAAATATTCCTCACCTTCATCGGTGAGGATTTTTTGATTTCAAAACCTTAAATTTGTGACTTATAAATTTAAGAAATGTTTTACGACCATCAATCCATCGAAAAAAAGTGGCAGAATTTCTGGCAAGAAAATCAAACCTACAAAACTGATAATACAACCGATAAACCCAAATATTACGTTTTGGATATGTTTCCTTATCCTTCGGGAGCGGGTTTGCACGTTGGTCATCCGCTTGGTTATATCGCTTCAGATATTTATGCGAGATATAAAAGACATCAGGGATTTAATGTTTTACACCCAATTGGCTATGACTCATTTGGTCTTCCGGCGGAACAATATGCGATTCAAACAGGACAACATCCTGCGGTGACAACTGAGGAAAACATCACGCGCTATGAACAGCAAATGCGTAGGATCGGCTTTTCATTTGACTGGAGTAGGGAAGTACGAACATCTGATGCTTCTTATTATAAATGGACGCAATGGATTTTCATTCAGCTTTTTAATTCGTGGTATAATCAATCAACAGATAAAGCGGAAGATATTAAAGAATTAATTCTTCATTTTGAAGATCACGGAACTCAAGGTTTATCAGCGGTTCAAAACGATGCCTTAAATTTCACCGCGGAAGAATGGAAAGGTGCTTCTGAGTTAGATCAGCAGGATATTCTGTTAAACTACCGTTTGGCTTATCGTGCAGAAACTACTGTAAACTGGTGTCCAGGTTTAGGAACTGTTTTGGCGAATGATGAAGTAAAAGATGGTAAATCTGAAAGAGGTAATTATCCGGTTTTTCAAAAGAAAATGATGCAGTGGAGCATGCGTATTACCGCATATTCTGAAAGATTGTTGCAAGGCCTAAACAATTTAGATTGGCCACAACCGTTGAAAGATGCGCAAGAATATTGGATCGGAAAATCTCAGGGAGCCTTGGTGACTTTTGATGTTGAAGATTCTGAGGAAAAGATCTCCGTATTCACCACGCGTCCAGACACAATTTTTGGTGCAACCTTTATGGTTTTAGCTCCAGAGAATCCTATGGTTAAAACTTTAACGATTGAAGGTCAGAAAGAAGAAGTTGAAAATTACATTGAACAAACGTCGAAGAAAACGGAGCGTGACCGTATGGCAGACGTGAAAAACGTGAGCGGTGCGTTCACTGGATCGTATGCTTTGAATCCATTTACCAATCAGGAAATGCCAATTTATATTTCTGATTATGTGTTGATGGGTTATGGAACTGGCGCTGTTATGGCTGTTCCTGCACATGATGAACGCGATCATCGTTTTGCCAAGAAATTTGATTTAACCATTGTAAATGTTATTGAAAACGATAACGACATTCAGGAAGAGTCTTTTGATTCTAAGGATTCGGTTTGCGTGAATTCAGAATTTTTAAATGGTTTGAAATATGACGACGCCAAAATTTTAATTATTGGCGAAATTGAAAAGAAAAATATCGGTCACGGCACCACCAATTACAGACAGCGAGATGCTATCTTCTCCCGTCAAAGATATTGGGGTGAGCCCGTTCCAGTTTATTATAAAGAAGGAATGCCGTACACTTTGCCGATTTCTGCTTTACCTTTGGAATTGCCGGAAGTTGAAAAGTATCTTCCCACTGAAGATGGCGATCCACCTTTAGGAAACGCAAAAACATTTGGTTGGGATGAAGCGAATCAGAAAGTAGTTTCTACCGATTTAATTAATAATGAAACTATATTTCCTTTAGAATTATCGACCATGCCTGGCTGGGCAGGAAGTTCTTGGTATTTCTTAAGATATATGGATCCGAATAACGAGGAAGTTTTCACTGATAAAAATCTTTCCGATTATTGGGGACAGATTGATCTCTATATTGGCGGAAGTGAGCACGCAACCGGACATTTACTCTATTCCCGTTTCTGGAATATGTTTATGAAAGACCGAGGTTACATTAACCATGATGAACCTTTTAAAAAACTCATTAACCAGGGAATGATTTTGGGAATGAGTGCTTTTGTTTTAAAATATAATCCTTTATTTATTTTAGAAGATGGCTCAGGTACAATTAGCATTGCTGATTCAGGTGTTTTTATAAGTAAAAACATCAAAGATTTATTTGATAGAAATTGGGCAAGCTTATTGGATATTAAGCAAAGAGGAATTGCAAATGAAAACCTATCGGCTGATGAGCAAATGTTATATTCTACGATGTTATCATTAGATAAATTCGCCAGTTCAAAGGGATATCAAGGAATTGATCTTAATGCTAACGCTTATCTTCACTCTTTTCAAAAAATCCATGTTGATGTTTTTTTATTAAAAGGCGGAACTGATGAACTCGATACTGATAAATTCAAAAGTTGGCGTGCCGAATACGCAGATGCTGAATTTATATTAGAAGACGGAAAATATATTACCGAGCGCGAAGTCGAAAAAATGTCCAAATCAAAATATAATGTCGTAAATCCTGATGATATTTGTGATGAGTTCGGAGCTGACTGTTTACGGTTGTATGAAATGTTCCTTGGGCCTTTAGAACAATCAAAACCGTGGAATACGCAAGGTCTAAGTGGAGTTTATGGCTTCTTAAAAAAGTTCTATAATCTTTATTATAATGGAGATGATTTCGAAGTTTCTGAAGACGAACCAACCAAACAAGAGTACAAGATCCTGCATACTTTAATTAAAAAAGTAGTGTTTGATATTGATCATTTCTCTTTCAACACTTCGGTATCACAGTTTATGATTGCCGTAAACGAGTTGCAAAAACTGAAGACAAACAAGAGAGCGATCTTAGAGCCTTTAGCAATTATCGTTTCGCCGTACGCACCACATATTGCAGAAGAACTTTGGAGCAAATTAGGTCATGCTGATTCGATCGAATTTGCACCTTTCCCTGCCTTTGAAGAAAAGTATTTGGTAGAAGATGAATTTGATTATCCTGTAAGTTTTAACGGAAAGATGAGGTTTAAATTAAGTTTGTCTGCCAGCTTATCTGTACCAGAAATTCAGGAAATCGCATTAGCTGATAACCGGACAAAGGAACAATTACAGGGAAATTATCCTAAAAAGGTGATAATAGTCCCGAAAAAAATAATTAATATTGTTCTCTGAAAATAAATAGTTGAAATAATATTGATGGTGCAGTCATAAAAAATAGGACATAATTTTTGTGATTTTTTAAAGGTATTTTTAAAATCGAAAATTATCACCATTATTTAATTCATTTATTATTGATAATTCAATGTTAATGAATCTTAAGATTGCTAAAATTTATTTTTAATGACTCTTAAGGACTTGCATTATTAAATATTTTAACTTTATTTTACAAATCGAAAATTTAAAATAACAATTATAATTTAGTTTAGTATGGAAATGAATGTTTCAAACAACGAGGAGCAAGTAGTTGCTAAAAAATTAGGAGGTTTAAATCCTGCCTTAATACTGCCTATTCTTTTGGTGATAGGGTATTTAATCTATTATTTTGTTTTAGGAAGTCCAGGTAACTTCAAACCAGATCCTAGGTTAACTGGTGCATCGGTAGCATTATCAGATGTAGAAATTAAAGAAATTTCACCAGAAGGCTTTATGGGAATTATCTACATGGGTGGACCAATCGTTCCAATTCTTATTTCATTTATGATTATCGTAATCGTTTTCTCAATCGAGCGTGCTTTAGTTCTTAAGAAAGCTGCAGGAGCAGGAAACGTTGACAACTTCGTATTATCAGTAAGAAGATTGCTTAGCCAAAACAAAGTTGATGAGGCATTAGAAGAGTGCGACAGACAGCAAGGTTCTGTAGGGAATGTTGTGAAAGAGGGATTAACCACTTACAAAGCATTGTCTCATGACACTACTATGAATAAAGAGCAAAAAATGGTTGCACTTAACAAATCAATTGAAGAAGCTACAACATTAGAAATGCCAATGCTAGAGAAAAATATGATGATTCTATCTACCTTAGGTACTGTAGCTACATTGGTTGCACTATTAGGAACGGTAATTGGGATGATTAAAGCTTTCCACGCACTAGGTTCAGGAGGTGGAACACCAGATTCAGCTGCATTGTCAATCGGTATTTCTGAGGCATTGATCAACACGGCTTTAGGTATTGGTACTTCTGCAGTTGCAATTATTTTCTACAACTATTTTACTTCTAAGATTGACGGATTAACGTTCAAAATTGACGAGATCGCAATGTCAATCCAGCAGTCGTTCGCAGAATTCCACTAAGAATTACTGCCCGATTGGAGGTCTTAATTTAAGATCTCAAAAAACAGAAGTTTAATAAAAAATAATTTACAATGGCGAGAGTCAAACCAAAAAGACATAATATACGAGTAGATATGACGGCCATGACCGATGTATCGTTTCTACTCCTTACGTTTTTTATCCTCACGGCTCAGTTTGCAAAACCTGATATCGAGACGATAACTACGCCATCTTCTATATCTGAAAAGCTTCTTCCTGACGGTAGTCTTATGACTATTCTTAGTACTACCGACGGAAGATTCTATTTTACACCAGTTGAAAACGGAACCGAGCGTATGGCTCTTCTGAATAACATGGGAGAGAAGTATGGTATGACATTTACTGATAAAGAAAAGGCAGCTTTTGCCACTGTTCAGTCAATTGGAGTTCCGATGAATCAATTAAAAGGATTCTTGGATCTCTCGGATGAAGACCGAAAAGCTTACAAAAGCAAAACGGGAATCCCAATGGATAGTACAAATACACAATTAACAGAATGGGTAAAACAAAGTTTAGCCGTAAATCCTGATTACAAATTAGCAATCAAGGGAGACGTAAATACAAAGTATCCGAAAGTTAAATCTTTATTTGAAGGGTTAAGAGATATGGATTTCTTGAAATTCTGGTTAATAACAAGTCAAGAAACGGCACAATAATATAAGAAATGGCAGACGTACAAGTACAAGACAAAGGCGGGAAAGGCGGTAAGGTTCGATCGAAAAAATCGGTACCTCACGTTGACCTTACACCAATGGTGGATTTGGCTTTCCTTTTGATCACATTCTTTATGTTAGTGACTACTTTTAACAAACCGAATGTGATGGATTTAGGACTTCCGGCAAAACCGAAAGAAAACCAGAAACCACCAGATACAGAGATTGATTTAACCAATTCAATTTCACTAATTATAGGGAAAGACAATAGAATTTTCTATCACCAGTTACCAAGAGAGGAACTTACAGAAGCTACTCTTAAGGAAACTACCTTTGATAGAAATGGGATTACTAAAGTAATCGAGCAAGCAAAAGCCAGAGCAAAAGATCAAACCAAGTTTACGGTTATTATCAAGCCAACTGACGATGCAGTATATAAAAATTTCGTAGATATTCTAGATGAAATGGCAATTACCAAAAATGAGATATACGGTATTACCGATGTTAAGTCTTGGGAAGTTGCAGTTTATGAGAAAAAGGTAGGAGAAGCACCAAGTGCAGCAACACCAGCTACCAACTAGAATAATACTTTTAATATTTAAAAGAAAGAATAATGGCAGATGAAAACACTTACAATAGTAGTCCAGGTTTGGATGAGATTGTATTTGAAAATAGAAATAAAGCTTATGGTGCCTATGATCTAAGAACTTCTTATAGATCCATGTTAACCAAAGCTTTCATCCTTGGGACAGTTTTATTCTGTATTGCCGCGATTACCCCATTTGTGATAATGAAAATTAAACAAATGCAGGCGAAAGAGACAACTGAAGTTAATGCCAACTTGATTGACATTCTTCCGGAACAGGATCAAATTATTGAGCAACCGAAAGATGAACCACCTCCACCACCGCCGCCACCAAAAGAAGAACCAAAAATTGAGGTGATTCAAAACGTAGTGCCGGAACCGGTGAAAGCACCGAAGGTAGAAACTCCACCGCCGCCAATTTCAGAACAGTTGAAAACAACAACTGGAGTTGTGGCTCAGGAAGGAGTGAAAGCTCCAGCATATGCACCGCCGCCGCCGCCGCCTTCTACAGGGAAAGTACAATCGGTAGAAGTAAAACCACAAGTTTCAGAAACTCAGGTTTACACGGAAGTTGAGCAGTTAGCAGAATTTCCTGGAGGAATCAACAAATTTAGAAGCAGCGTTTCTAATAACTTTGATACCGGAGTGATGGATGGAGATGAAGGTGTTGTTAAAACAACAATTACTTTCGTTGTTGAACGTGATGGTTCGATTACTGATGTAAAAGCTGATGGTCCTAACAAAGGATTTAATGCAGAAGCAATTAGAACAGTGAAGTCCGTTAAAAACAAATGGTCTCCTGCAAAAATTAATGGTCAAGCGGTCAGATACCGTTACAGATTGCCATTAACAATGCAATTCGAATAATAATTTTAATTAAAATTAATAAGGAAGAGAAGTGAAAGCTTCTCTTTTTTATTTTTTTTGTAGTTTTGTGGATATGATATTTAATTGGCTTTCAGTAGTTGCAGGGTTTTTCTATCTGTTGTTAGGAATAGTGGTAATTATTTATAAATTTTTCGTCATCTTTTTAGAACCCAATGTTGCTTATCCTTTAGGCGGCTTGTTTATTCTTTATGGAGCTTTTAGAATCGTACGTGCAATCTATAGAATCAGAGAACAGCGGAATGAAGAATAGTATATTATTAATGATAAGTTTTTTTGCACTGATGGTATCATGCAAAAAGAAAGAGGTTCGTTTAATCGATAGTCCACAGCAAGGAGAGATCACCATGGAAGTGGATGAGTCTTTTGCCAGTGTTTCAGAAGCACTCACTGATCGTTACATGGCACTGTATCCTGGGACTAAAATTAACCTTGAAATTAAAAAGGAAGATTTCGCGTTCTTAGATTTGCTAAAAGGTAAAACAAGGGTAATCGTGATGTCGAGAGATTTAACACCCAGCGAGAAAGAAGCCTACAAGAAGGAAACAAACTTAGATTGGTTGCCTGCAAAGTTTGCAGCCGATGCAGTTGTTTTTATCGTTCCCAAAGATTCACCCCGAGAATCAATCAGCGTAGAAGAAATTAGAAAAGAGTTGACTGGTAGCACAAAAAATATTATTTTTGACGGTACCAATTCAAGTAATCTCAATTTCGTAGCGCAGAATTTAAGCACTACACCAGATAAGTTGCAGTTTTCTATTATCAATGGAAACAAAAACATCGTGGAGCAATTAAATAAATTTCCAGAAAAGATCGGTGCAATTGCTTTAAATACGATTAGTCGCCCTTATGATCCAGAATCTGAGTTATTGCGAAATTCTGTTAAGATTTTAAAAGTGATCAAAGACAATAAAGCGTATGAGCCTCGCGTAGAAAACTTAGCGAATATGTCTTATCCTTTTTCGCGTGTTTTGTATTTTCTTACAAATGAGAAGTACTTCGGCTTAGGAAATGGGTTTATTCGGTTTTCTTGCACACAATTGGGTCAGATTGTAGTTTCAAAAGAAGGTTTGCAACCTTACAACATTTTCAAGAGAGAAGTTCAAATGCGCTAATTATAAGAATAATAGTGCTTTGGAAAACGAACACCAATTTTGGTATAATAATTGGGTGCTATCGTAGTGTAAAGTTATTTTAATAAATTAAAAATTATAAAATGAAAGATATAATGAGTTTAACGAAGAAGATTGCCTTCGGGGTTTCAGTAGGATTTTTTACAAATTTTGCTTTTGGTCAGACATTACAGGAAGGTATTAACAGTGCAGATAGTCATAAATATGCACAGGCGAGACAAGTATTTACCGAAATGGTTACAAAATCTCCAAGCGCAGAGAATTATTTCTATTTAGGTAATTCTTATTTAACGCAGTTTGAGCCTAACTTTGACAAAGCACAAGAAGATTTCAATAAAGGTTTAGCATTAGATAAAAAAAGCAATCTTAATAAAATAGGTCTTGCATCTGTGAAATTAGGAAAAGGCGAAAAATCAGCAATCGCTGAAATTCAGAGTATTGTTAAGGATTCAAGAGAGAAAGATGCGGAAGTGCTTTATAGAGCTGCAGAAGCTTTGACTTTATTTGGTGGCGCAGCAAATGCTGATTTGGCAATTGATTATTTAAATAAAGCTGCAGAGAAATCTGCTAAGAACGGAACTCCAGCTCACTACTATTACACGTTGGGTGATGCTTATCGTTTGAAATTAACAAATAGTCCGCAAGTTGCTGGTTCTGCGATGACCGCTTATGAGAAAGCATTACCAAGTGCAAAAAACAAAGCATCGGTATTTACCAGAATCGGAACCCTTTGGATGCAAGCACAACAATGGAAACCGGCAAAAGAAAATATTGATAAAGCCATTGCCTTCGATCCAACCTACGCTCCTGCTTATAAAGCAAAAGCTGGTTACGACATTAGATATCAGCAAAATGCTTTAGCTACACAAGATTTAATAAACTACGCAAAATATGCTGATGAAGATCCAGATACCCAGTTAGAAATTTCTAAACTCTTCTTTACCAATGACGATTATGGAAACTCTAAAATGTATTTAGATAAGGTATTTGACAAAGTTGATGATCCAATTAAATTTAAATTAAGAGCTTATTTACAATATGCAGATGGTGATTATGCCGCAGCTAAAACAAGTATTGATTCCTTCTTAGCAAAAGCAGAGAAGAGCAGAGTTCTTGCATCTGACCAAGGTTTGATAGGACTTATCGCGGCTGGTTTAGCGCAAAAGGAAACAGATGCGGTGAAGAAAGCAGCTTTACTTACAGAGTCTCAGCAAAAAATCGCAGTTGCGAAAGCAGCTAAAGACGAAACCATGAATTGGGACGAAGAGTTAGTGAAGATCAAAGGTGGCGGTGGAGTGAACCAGGCATCTGTGGATGCGGGTGAAACAAGTCCAGAAATCGAAGCACTAAAGAAAACAGTTGCTAAAAATCCTCAGGATACCGATGCCTTGTTTAAATTAGCCAACGCTTACCAGGAAGTTAAAAATTGGAATGGAGCAATTCATTCTTGGCAAAAAATGAGCGGATTGTTACCAGATTGGGCACCTGCTTACTATAGCCAGGGTTACTCTCAACAACAGGCGGGTAACAATGAGTTGGCAAAGATTGCTTACGAAAAATACATCGCTACTGTAAAACCTGAAGAGGTAGAAAGCAGCAAAGAGATCTTATCTTACGCTTATTTTGCGGTTGCATACTTAGATAAGGACAGCAATCCTGCGAAAGCAAAAGATTATGTAAGCAAGTCGGTCATGTTAAATCCTTCTTATCAGGACGCAATTAATCTTAACAATCAGTTAAATAAGTAATATTTAATTTTATGATATCCAAATCCCATTCGAAAGAGTGGGATTTTTTTCGTTTAAAAATTTCTTAGATATAAAGTGTTTTGTTTAAGACGAGATAAACTTGGTAGTTATTTTTTTATTAGGGCGGTTCCCTTGCCATCGCTTATAAAAATGTTGCATAATTTTCCCACACCTCGGGTCAGGCTCTTCGCTGCAATTCCTCGCGCCTGAGCTAAAACCCATCGCTTGCTGTGGGATTTCCACTGCGATCCCTACCGCAGATTAAGGATTTCGATTCGTAAAATTGTTTGAAATCACCCACTCCAGATAATGTTGATAACTTTAGATGATGTGCAATTATTTGTCAATCAACGCAATGGATTCTTTTTTATACACTTGTTTGAATTTTATCAAAAAAACATTGCGAGATGTTTCAAGTAGGCTTACATTTGCACCACTCTAAAAAAGGAGTAGCGCAGAAGACCAGGAGGAACTAAGAGCATCAAAATTGAGAGGCGTAAGTTTTTTTAATTTGGTAGAAATTAATTCTTGTGGGATCAAATAAACTTCTTATCTTTGCAATCCCAAATCGAGAGAGAGGGCAGCGAAGTAGAGCAGATTGAATGATTGGAGATGGATATTTTAGGAGTTAAAAAACTTTTAAAATAAACTTAAAAAACATTTGGTCAATTAGAAATAAGTTTATACTTTTGCACTCGCAATTCGAAGACAATGACAGATTAGTCTTTGGAAATAAAGCGAGAAGAATAGAGATCATTGACATACAAATAACAACCAAAAAATTAAGGAAAAGCAAAGCGTCAATAACTTTGAGTGAGTCAGACAAACATACAATGGAGAGTTTGATCCTGGCTCAGGATGAACGCTAGCGGGAGGCCTAACACATGCAAGCCGAGCGGTATTTATTCTTCGGAATAGAGAGAGCGGCGTACGGGTGCGTAACACGTGTGCAACCTACCTTTATCAGGAGGATAGCCTTTCGAAAGGAAGATTAATACTCCATAATATATTAGATGGCATCATTTAATATTGAAAACTCCGGTGGATAGAGATGGGCACGCGCAAGATTAGATAGTTGGTGAGGTAACGGCTCACCAAGTCATTGATCTTTAGGGGTCCTGAGAGGGAGATCCCCCACACTGGTACTGAGACACGGACCAGACTCCTACGGGAGGCAGCAGTGAGGAATATTGGACAATGGGTGAGAGCCTGATCCAGCCATCCCGCGTGAAGGATGACGGTCCTACGGATTGTAAACTTCTTTTGTATAGGGATAAACCTCTCTACGTGTAGAGAGCTGAAGGTACTATACGAATAAGCACCGGCTAACTCCGTGCCAGCAGCCGCGGTAATACGGAGGGTGCAAGCGTTATCCGGATTTATTGGGTTTAAAGGGTCCGCAGGCGGGCCGATAAGTCAGTGGTGAAATCTCATAGCTTAACTATGAAACTGCCATTGATACTGTCGGTCTTGAGTAAATTAGAGGTAGCTGGAATAAGTAGTGTAGCGGTGAAATGCATAGATATTACTTAGAACACCAATTGCGAAGGCAGGTTACCATGATTTAACTGACGCTGAGGGACGAAAGCGTGGGGAGCGAACAGGATTAGATACCCTGGTAGTCCACGCCGTAAACGATGCTAACTCGTTTTTGGGGCGCAAGCTTCAGAGACCAAGCGAAAGTGATAAGTTAGCCACCTGGGGAGTACGTTCGCAAGAATGAAACTCAAAGGAATTGACGGGGGCCCGCACAAGCGGTGGATTATGTGGTTTAATTCGATGATACGCGAGGAACCTTACCAAGACTTAAATGGGAAATGACAGGTTTAGAAATAGACCCTTCTTCGGACATTTTTCAAGGTGCTGCATGGTTGTCGTCAGCTCGTGCCGTGAGGTGTTAGGTTAAGTCCTGCAACGAGCGCAACCCCTGTCACTAGTTGCTAACATTCAGTTGAGGACTCTAGTGAGACTGCCTACGCAAGTAGAGAGGAAGGTGGGGATGACGTCAAATCATCACGGCCCTTACGTCTTGGGCCACACACGTAATACAATGGCCGGTACAGAGGGCAGCTACACAGCGATGTGATGCAAATCTCGAAAGCCGGTCTCAGTTCGGATTGGAGTCTGCAACTCGACTCTATGAAGCTGGAATCGCTAGTAATCGCGCATCAGCCATGGCGCGGTGAATACGTTCCCGGGCCTTGTACACACCGCCCGTCAAGCCATGGAAGTCTGGGGTACCTGAAGTCGGTGACCGTAAAAGGAGCTGCCTAGGGTAAAACAGGTAACTAGGGCTAAGTCGTAACAAGGTAGCCGTACCGGAAGGTGCGGCTGGAACATCTCATTTTTGAGACTCTTCGTTAGGAGAGTATAAACAAACAACACGGTACGCAAGTACCAGAGCACTTGCTCAAAGTTAGCTTTGCATTTTCTTTATTTGGTTGATATTTATAAAAAACATACCCACTAGGATTAGTAATCAGGGAAAGAGATTGAGGATGAAGGAGAGTAGAAGAATATGCAAGTATTACTTATTACTCATCACCCATTACTCATAAAAGAGTCTCGTAGCTCAGCTGGTTAGAGCGCTACACTGATAATGTAGAGGTCGGCAGTTCGAGCCTGCCCGAGACTACTAATAAATAGAAGATAGATGTTAGATACTAGAAGTTAGATAGACTCCGCAAGGATTTAATCTAAAATCTAAAATTTATCATCTAAAATCTAACACTAGCGGGGAATTAGCTCAGTTGGCTAGAGCGCCTGCCTTGCACGCAGGAGGTCAAGGGTTCGACTCCCTTATTCTCCACAAGTTATAGCAATATAACGGGAACAGGTTACAGTAATGTAGCGAAAAGCTTCTGAAAGGAAGCGAGCATAGAAGATATTTACATTACAGATTAGAATGATGCCGAAAGGAGGCAGAATGGACTAAGAGATTAGGAAATTTGGATAGGATCGAGACCTATATATTCACAGTTTTACGATACTGATTTAAAAGTTACGGATGGAGCCAAAAACACATCTGTTCATCAGTGGAGTAGAAAGACATAAGATCATTGACATAAACGATAAAAACATCACAAAGAGAAAACCGAGCACTTTCGAGTGCCGAGTTTAAATAAAACTAGTCTAACAGCAATGTTAAACAAACTGAACTAATATATTATTAGGAAAGAAATCGTTAAG
>NZ_JBGZYM010000090.1:0-26508 GCF_041824135.1 Kaistella sp.
AAAAGAATGGGATGTTTTACGCAGCAAATAATGTCTGATAGAGTGGGCTGGGTCTAACAAGAATATGACGCGATAATTTGTTAAAATCAATATTGAAAATTTAGATTAATTTGGAAATATTCCTATTGACTTTAAATTTGATAAATTGTACTGATGGAACTGTAAAGTTTAAATGTTCGATAATAAAAACATTTCCTTATCTTAAATATAGCTATGTTATTTAGTAGTTAGCAACATTTGTAATATAAATAAAAAAAATTCCCGAAGAAATCTCCGGGAATAATTTGAATTGATTTTAGAACTATTACTTCGTAAATCTTACAGCCATTTTTCTGTCTGCAGCTCTTTCTTCGTTAGAAGCTGTAGCAGGAACTTTTGCGAATTCGCTTCCGTATCCTTCCGCTCCAACAACTTGTGCTGCTACTCCTAATTTACCAAGTTCAGATTTAATAAAGTCTGCTCTTTGCTGAGATAATGCCTTATTTTTTGCGGCATCTCCAGTCATATCAGTATAACCACCAATTTTAATTTTAGCATCTGGATACGCTTTTAAGATTTCAGCTAGATTTTGAATTTGACCTTCAGATCCTGCCTCTAATTCTGTAGCAGAACCAATTTTAAAGTTAACGTTGTCAAAATCATACCAGTTTTCTTTTAATGCTGCATCGTCTGCTGCATTTTTATACGAATCAGATTTAAGGAAAGTGATCATTGACGCTTCCATTCCATTTGCATATCCTTTGATCATTTTTCCGTTCAAATCGATGTCGGTAACTTCTTTAACTGGCGTTACCATCATTGCGCTGTCATTAACCATACCTGCCGTAGAATCGGCAACCATTTCTGTATTGTCAGTTGTAACTACTTCTTCGGTTTTATCCTTGTTGTAATTATTCCATAAAAACCAACCTGCTAAACCTAATAATAAAAGTGGCAATAACCATTTCCAGATAGAACCTCCTTCATTATTGTTATTGTCTGGAGTTGGATGTGAGTGGGTATCACCGCCTCTGTTCACTTCAACTTTTGGTTGATCATAAGAACTCACTGTAACTTTTTCTGCTTCTTGTGCACCAAACATATTTCCAACTCCTGAAGAAGCTAAAGATAGTCCTGCTGGTAACAATGATGAAACAATTCCTTTTTGGTCTTGTAATAAATTGGTAATTCCAGATGCACCTATATTGTTATCTGCTGCGTATTTACCCACAGATCCTAAAGTTGCACCTGTCACCATATTTAATAATGAATTTGATGTAGAATTATTTACACCCGAAAATGTCGAAACCGCATTAGTAATATCTGCAACTTTATCTCCGAAAATTGCAGTCAGTACTGTTGTAATCAAAGAGTTGTTTGACGTGCCACCCAATAAATTACCGAGCATTCCGTTCGAAGTAGATCCCATAATTGCGTCTAAAACGCCCGGTTTGTCAGCATTATTAGCCATACCTCCAACTACTGCTGGAAGTAAAGCGCTGATTGCTTTCGAAATTCCTGATTCGCTTTCTCCAAATTGAGTAGCTGATTGTGAAATTAGCGCTGGACCTAATTGTCCCTTGATAAGATCAATGATGTTTAATGCCATAATAGTTTAATTTTTAATGTTAATATTTAAATATATGCAAAGTTTAGTCCATAAAGTTGAAGATTACCTAATTTATAAAAATATTAACATTTTAAAAATAAACAATGGTGACACTATATTAGTAAGATTTTGCAAAAATTACTCTTTGTTTGGATGGCTTTCCTGTAATTAAAGAGATTCCAGCTTCCATTTCATTATTCAAAGGAATACAACGAATGGTCGCTTTAATTTCATTTTTAATTTGTTCTTCTTCTTCAGCGGTTCCATCCCAGTGTGCCGAAATAAATCCACCTTTTTCTTCCAATACTTTTTTAAACTCGTCGTAAGAATTTACGGTAGTAATGTGTGTATCTCTATAATTTAATGCTTTAGCGTAAATATCTTTTTGAATCGTTTTCAATAATTCTTCGATGTACACTTCAATATTCTCCAGCGGCTGAACTTCTTTGGTTAAATTATCTCGACGCGCTATTTCCACCGTTTGGTTTTCTAAATCTCTGGCGCCCATTGCAATTCTAATTGGCACTCCTTTTAATTCATATTCTGCGAATTTCCAGCCCGGTTTATTTTCAGTTCTGTTGTCATATTTAACTGCAATTCCTTTTGCTTTTAATTTATCTTGAATTGCAAAAGCAACTTCATTAATTTGATTCAGTTGATCTTCTCCTTTAAAGATAGGTACAATAACAACTTGAATAGGCGCTAAACTTGGAGGAAGTACCAAACCTAAATCATCAGAATGCGTCATGATCAAACCACCGATTAATCGGGTAGAAGTTCCCCAGGAAGTTCCCCAGGCGTGTTCTATTTTTCCTTCTTTGTTGGTGAATTTCACATCAAATGCTTTTCCGAAATTTTGACCTAAAAAGTGAGAAGTTCCCGCTTGTAAAGCTTTTCCATCCTGCATCAAAGCTTCAATACAATACGTTTCATCTGCACCGGCAAATCTTTCCGACGCCGTTTTAATTCCTTTAATTACTGGTATTCCCATGAAGTTTTCCACGAAATCAGCATAAACGTGAATCATTTTTTCAGTTTCTTCGATGGCTTCATCTTTAGTAGCGTGCGCGGTATGACCTTCTTGCCACAAAAATTCTGCTGTTCTTAAAAAGAAACGCGTTCTCATTTCCCAACGAACCACATTTGCCCATTGATTAATTAAAATTGGCAAATCACGGTAAGATTGAATCCATTTTTTATACGTGTTCCAGATAATGGCTTCAGAAGTCGGACGAACGATTAATTCTTCCTCTAATTTTGCTTCGGGATCAACTATTAATTTCTTAGGATTATTAGGATCTGTTTTTAAGCGATAATGAGTTACAACTGCACATTCTTTTGCAAAGCCTTCGGCATTTTGTTCTTCTGCTTCAAAATAACTTTTAGGAATAAATAGCGGGAAGTAAGCATTCTGATGACCAGTTTCTTTAAATTTCTTATCTAATTCATCACGCATTTTTTCCCAAATTGCATATCCATACGGTTTAATCACCATACAACCACGGACTCCAGAGTTTTCCGCCAAATCAGCTTGTACTACCAGTTCATTATACCACTTGCTATAATCTTCGGCTCTCGAAGTAATTTTTGCCATTCTATTTTATCTTTTAATTTAACTTTTTGTAGCTTTTTATATCTAATCTAAAAAGCTTATTTTTACTCAAAATTCGTCCTAATAAATTGGTACAATTTTGGTGCATTTGCAAATATAAATCAAATTAAAACTTTTTCACCTTATCATGAAAATAATTACTTATAAAAAATCGATAGGATTGCTAAAATCGAAAGCATTATTAGCAGTTTTAGGAGGTTTCATTTTATCTTCCTGTGGAGCGACCATGGGTGGTTACAGCGAAACCGATGGTGTTTATTACGATCCAAATAGTGATACTATTCCTGTGGGAGTTGTAATGAATAACGGAAATCAAGTTGGCGACTATTATGATTATCAACAAATGGATGATCAAAATAAATACTTGAATACTGATAATAGAAATCAAAACTGGCAAGATTCCCAAAATTCTGATTGGGGCAACTTTACAGGTACAGAAACTTACTATAACGATTCTTTGGGATATCCATACGGTTATTCATCAGGCTTTGGTTTTGGGATGAGTTTCGGTTTCGGTTCTCCTTGGGGATATAGTGGATACTATAATCCATGGGGATTTGGCTATAGTCCTTTCGGCGGATATTACAGTCCTTACTACAGTTACTACAATCCTTACTACGGATATAATCCATATTATGGTTACAATCCTTACGGCTACTATTCCCCTTACGGAAATGGCTACGGATATGGAGGTTATAACAGTTACAATGCTCCTGGATTCAATTATAAAAGAAGTGGTTCTGATGGTTCTGGATTTAGAAATAGTACTTCTGGAGTAAGACCAAACAATAATCAAAGTTCTGGTTTTAGAAATGACAATCCTCGCTATAATACGCAGCAGAATACCAATCCTAGATATAATACGCAGCCACGAATCAACAACCAGCAGCAAAGTCAACCGCGATACAGAACATCTCCGCAACCGAATAGGACGCCTAGACAAAATACTACGCCGCGACAATCAACACCTAGATATGATCAGCCAACCAGAAGTAATTCTAATGATAATGGATTCAGATCAGGGAACTCTTCAAGCGGTGGTTTTAATAGTGGTTCATCAGGGTCATCGAGTTCGAGCTCAGGTTCTACAAGATCATCTGGTGGTTTTAGACGATAAAAATTTAATTTAAGATATATTAAAAATGATCAAAAAGTCTTTTATAGTTTTGGGAATCTCAGCGGCTTATTTCGCAAATGCCCAAGATATTTCAACGCTTAGAAATACAGCAGATATTTATTCTAATTCTTCCTCAATTGGGTCTGCAAAATACAACGGTATGGCAGGATCGATGGGAGCTTTAGGTGGGGATTTCTCTGTTATGAATACAAATCCAGCAGGAATTGGAGTTAGTATCACGAGCGAAATGTCTGGAACTTTAGCAATTCAAAACAGTAAGAATGCGACTTCGTTAGCCGGATCTTCTTTAGATTACAAGGTTAATAATACTGATTTGGCAAATGTTGGCGGAGTGATGGCTTTCCAGTTAGATGGTTCTTCGCTTTGGAAGTTCGTGAATATCGGAGTCAATTATTCCAACCGGTCGATTGAGGATTATTCCGAAACTTCTGGAAATGGTAATGTGAATTTTGATATTTACGACGGAACGAATACCTTAATAGATAACGTTGCACTCGCTGGACATGCCTATAATCGCTACGGCGACGTATCTAAAATGAGTTTAGCCGTTGGTGGTAATTATGATAACAGAATTTATGTAGGTGCTGGCTTGAATTTTCATTCTGCAGCCATTGATCAATATGATTCTGCTGCCTTTACTTCCAGTTTGGATAACTCAACAAGTGTTTACGACAAACAGTATACGCCGTTTTCTGAATCATCAACAGGTTTCTCAGCTTCTGTTGGGGTGATCGGGAAAATTAATCCACCATTTAGATTAGGAGCTTCTATAGAAACGCCAACGTGGTGGAGTATTGCAAGAGTGTACAACGAATACGAAAATCCTACCGATGGAACTTATACTGAAGATAGAAATCTTTCTTCTCCAATGAAAGCTACCGTAAGTGCGGCTTATGTTCCGAATAAAAATTTCGCCATCAATGTTGATTATACTTTAGGTTTAACCAAGTCGAAATACAAAGTCTTCGGAAATGCCGAAACTGAACTGAATAATTTCTTCAGCGATAATTCTAAAAACTTATCTGAAGTTAAAGTAGGAGCAGAATATAGAATTGATGCTTTCCGATTAAGAGGTGGATATGGTTTTGCTTCAAGTCCGTTTGATTCAATGAGCATTTCAGCTTTTTCAGATAATGGAACTGTTGCCAATACTTCTTACGACGATTTAATCGTTGGAAAGAGAACGACGATCGGAGCGGGGATCGGATATGACTTCAGATCATTCTATATTGATGCGGCGTATCAAAATTTAAATTCAGAATATAAAAGTCCTTTTTTGAGAGGTTCAACAGGTAGCAATACCGGATATTTCTCAGACAATTATATTGTAGAATCTGATGCATCCGTAGTTTCAAATGTAAAAAACACTAGAGACAACTTTTTCATTACATTAGGTTGGAAATTCTAACGAACTACAATTTAGATATTATAAAAAAGACTTCAAATAAATTTGGAGTCTTTTTTTTGTCTTAAATTTTAGTGACTGTGAAACAGATGACTGGTCATCGCCAGTAAAACACCTAAAGTTACATAACCAATTTTTTTCCAGTCAACATTATGATTTTTATTACTTTCAAAAATAATAACAGAAGATATATGCAGGAAGATTCCACCAACTAAGGCCAAGAAATATACTTCTAAATCTGGGCTGAAATATTTACCTAAAATTAAACCTAAAGGTGAAGCCAAAGCAAAAATAGAAATAATTAGAAAGGCTGAGGGTGAGAACTTTTTATTCTTAACCAAAAATGCTCCCAGAATAAACGAGATTGGAATATTATGAACTAAGATTCCAGTTAAATATGGATTCAAAACTACGTCTTCATTTGCTAATGGAATTCCTTCTAAAAATGCATGAATAAACAATCCAACCATTAAAGCTAACGGCAGAATATTTTTTCCTTCGGTATGATGGTGAAAGTGGCCATGTTCAAAACCTTTGGTGAGATTTTCCAATAACATTTGCAGCAAAACGCCGCCAATTACCCAAAGTCCAATATTATGATGTTCTCCCGAATATACTTCCGGAAAAACTTCATTCAAACAAATGGTAATTAAAAATCCCGCACTTACAATCAAAAGATTCTTCGCAAATTGTTCGCGGTCTCCGAAAAACTTTCCCAGAAAGACACCGATCAAAACGCTAAGAATTAAAAGAATACTAATCATAACTCAAATTTAGAGGTGGTTTTTCTTTTTGAACACATTAATACAACGTGGAGAACTTCCTAGTTCAAATTCGTTCAGGTGATAGTCACCAAAAATCTGAACTCTTTCTAAATTAAATTCTTCCGCATACATATTCATCTCCTCTAAAGTGTGAAGTTTTACCTTTTCGAAAAAATGGAATTTCTCTCCGCCGTCTTTAAAAGAAATATCTTTGATAACATATTGATCTTCAATTTTCTTTCTGATAGTAAAATCAATTCCTTCTTTGGACGTTATTTCTTCTTTGACTAAAGTATTTTCGACCCATTTTGCATTCAGGAAATCCAGGACAAAATAACCGTCATCTTTTAAAATATTTGAAATGGATTGAAAAACTTTTCGATCGTCGTTTTCGTCTTCAAAATATCCGAAACTGGTGAAAAGGTTCAAAACAGCATCTGCTTTTTGCGTTGAAAGTTCCGTCAGAATTTCATTGCGCATATCATGAACCTCAAATTTTAAAGATGCATTTTCGAACTGTTTATTGTGCTCAATGCTTTGTTGAGATAAATCTAAACCCAAAACTTCGTAACCCATTTTATTCAAAAAAACAGAATGTCTGCCTTTTCCACAAGCCAAGTCAATAATTTTTGAATCTTTCTGAATGTTTAAGTAGTTGATTAGTAAGGTGATAAAATTTTCTGCTTCTGCAAAATCTCTGTCTTTATAAAGAATATGATAATAAGGAGTATCAAACCAAGTTTCAAACCATGCCATTCTGCAAAAATAACTAAATTTGCAATTCCAAAACGACAAGTTTTAAAAAGATTTCTTTGGATAATGATCTTCGAAAACCTTTTAACTTTAATTTGTCATTTTGAAGAGGTTCAGATTAAACTCAATACTTTAATAAATATCAACAAATTGTTGATCACCAATATATGGATACAGAAAATTTAAAAATACAGATCAAAACATTTTTCGGGCTCGAAGCAATTTTAGCAGAAGAAATCAGAAAACTAGGCGGTGCCAATGTTGAAGTTAAAAACCGTGCAGTAAATTGTGAAGGCGATTTAGGGTTTCTTTATAAAATTAATTACTCCGCCAGAACAGCGTTGAAAGTTTTAGTTCCAGTCTTAACTTTTAAAGCTTGGGACGAAAACCGTTTCTATGATAAACTTTTCGATTTTCCATGGGAAGAATATATGACCGTTGATCAAACCTTTGCAATCGATACGACCATTTATTCTGAGCGTTTTTCGCATTCTCAATTCATGGCTCAGAAAATGAAAGACGCGATCGTCGATTATTTTAAATTCAAATATAATAAAAGACCCAGCGTAGATACGCAAGATCCAGACATAAAAATTCACCTTCACATCGATCGGGAATTGGTAACCGTTTCTTTGGATTCTTCTGGAGATCCATTATTTAAAAGAGGTTACAGAAAAGAACAGGGCGAAGCTCCTTTGAATGAAGTTCTTGCTTCTGGAATGTTGCAGTTAGCAGGTTGGGATGGAAAAGGAAATTTCCTTGATCCAATGTGTGGTTCTGGAACGTTATTAATTGAAGCAGCGATGATCGCTATGGATTTACCAGCACAAACTTTCCGTAGAAGGTTTGGTTTTCAAAACTGGTTGAATTATGATGCCGAATTATTTACAACCATTAAAGAAGTTCGTCTTAATCGCGTTAGAGAATTTACCGGCAAAATTGTAGGTTACGATATCGATTCTAATATGTTACACGCGGCAAGAATCAATATCGAATCGGCTGAAATGGACGATGTGATCGAAGTAAGAGAACAGGATTTCTTTGATTCTAAAAAAGAATTATTCCCATTACTGATGGTGTTCAATCCGCCTTATGACGAAAGAATCGTAATTAACGATGACGAGTTTTACGCTAAAATTGGAGACACGTTTAAGAAAAACTATCCCAATACTTTGGCGTGGTTAATTTCTTCAGATATGGATTCATTAAAAAGAGTAGGATTAAGACCTTCCCGTAAAATTAAATTATTCAACGGAAAATTAGAATGTCGTTTTATGCAATATGAAATGTACGAAGGAACTAAGAAAATTCACAAACTAGAAGGAAGAGAAGGAGATAGTTAATAGATATCATTAAATTTATGCTGTGGAACATCTTAGATATAATCCTTAATTTCTTCAATCTCTTTCCCAATAAAAAGGAAGATGAAGCCACAAAACATTTCAAAAAATAACATTGACCACCATTTCAATCATCATCGCTATCTACAATCGAAAAGACGAACTTTTCGAGCTGTTGAATTCCTTATCGCGTCAAACAGATAAAGATTTTGAGGTGATCATTGTTGATGACGGTTCGATTCTTAATTTACGTCCAACAGCAGAATTATTTCAGGAGAGTTTAACGATAGAATTTTTTCGGAAAGATAATTCCGGTCCAGGTTTGTCACGAAATTACGGTGCCAGAAGAGCCAAAAATGACTGGCTCGTTTTCGTCGACTCTGATGTAATTGTTGAAACCGATTATATCCAAAATATGAAAAAGAACATTTCCGAAATTCCGTGCGATGCTTTCGGTGGTGCAGACAAAGCCCACAAAGGCTTTAACCTGATGCAAAAAGCAATTTCCTATTCGATGACTTCCGTTTTTACAACAGGCGGAATACGTGGCAATAAGAAAGCCGTCACCAAATTTCAACCGAGGAGTTTTAATATGGGTGTTCGAAAATCGACATTCGAAAAAGTCGGTGGTTTTTCAGAAATGCGCATCGGCGAAGATCCAGATCTATCGATGTTGCTTTGGGAGAATGGCTTTACCACAGCTTTTTTCGATGATATTGGCGTTTATCATAAACGTCGGGTAGATTTTGGTAAGTTCTCCAAACAAGTCTATCAATTCGGTTGTGCGCGTCCGATCCTTAATCAGCGCCATCCGAAGTATGTGAAAATATCTTTCGCCTTTCCGTCGCTCTTTTTATTAGGATATTTCCTTGGATTTATCGAGTATTTTTTCTTTCAAAAAGGCCTCATTCTAGGATTTTATGGACTATATACGTTCATCGTTTTCTTCCACGCCTTATACAAAACCAGAAATGTCAGCATCGCTGCAAATGCTATTATCGCGACCTATATTCAAATGTTTTCCTATGGTTTAGGTTTTCTCAAATCGTGGATTTTACTTAATGTTTTCCGCCAAAAACCAGAAGACGCATTTCCTTCCCATTTTCATAAATCTTAGTCCAACTGAACTTGTCAAAGTTCAGGGTGTACAATTGATCTCGTCGAAAGGCTTTATCGAATAGTTTTTTTTGGACGCCTTTTCCGGCTTTCACTACTCGCTTTTTTTTTGCCAGCGCTTTTGCCGTTGCATAAAAAAAGAGCTCAAACATGCCGTTCAATCCGGGGCGCAGTTTCATCTTAAAATCACTATTTTTGCAAAAAGATAAGCATGCAAAATTACCTTGAATTTAATTTTAAAATACAACCATTACAGCCTTGGAACGAAATCCTGATGGCAGAACTCATCGAAATAGGTTTCGATAGTTTTACAGAAGAGTATGACGGGATTTTAGGATATATTCAAAAAGAATTATTTAAAGAGGAAGAGTTAAAAGAAGTTCAATTGCTTCAAAATCCAGATATCAATATTTCTTACACTTTCAAAGAAATGCCGAATATCAACTGGAATGAGGAATGGGAAAAAAACTTTTCACCGATTAATATCGAAGATCAAGTTTCCATTCGTGCCGAATTTCACGAGAATCAGAACTTGCCACACGAGATTATTATTCAGCCCAAAATGTCTTTCGGAACTGGTCATCACGCCACAACATATTTGATGATTCAGCAAATGCTGGACATGGATTTCAAAAGCAAAACGGTCTTGGATATGGGTTGCGGAACTTCGGTTTTAGCCATTTTTGCGAAACAAGAAGGAGCGGGAAAAACCGTGGCAATTGATATCGATGAATGGTCCGTAGAAAACTCAATTGAAAACGCAGCCAGAAATAAGGTAGAACTAGAAATTTCTCAGGGAACTGCAGATAATTTAGGAAGTGAAAACTTCGATATTATTTTGGCAAACATCAATAGAAATATTTTGATTTCAGATATTCCAACTTACGTTTCTATTTTAAATAACGGCGGACAATTGTTACTTTCTGGTTTATGCTTCTTCGACGTAGATGATATTCTGGAAGTCTGTACCGCAGAAAAATTGACTTTAACAAAGAAAATTCAGCGGGAAGAGTGGGTTTCTTTACTCTTAGAGAAATAAAAAAACCTAGCGCAATGCTAGGTTTTTAGTGACCTCGACTGGATTCAAACCAGTAACCTCTTGAGCCGTAATCAAGTGCGCTATTCAGTTGCGCCACGAGGCCTGTTTTTCGGTGTGCAAATATAACAATTTTTTATTCCTTTCAAAAAATGAAATCAACTTTTTTTACTTTTTTATCACTTTTTCTTCTTTTCGCCTGTAAAAAGGAAATTAAAACAACATCAGAAGATTGGCAGATTGTTTCCGAAAATGTTCAGTTTAAAGAAGATGGAAATACTTTTCACTTAAAATCCGGGAAGTTTGATTATTCGATCCCAACTTCAAAACTTCCGTATAAAAAAGTGATCTTGCTGAATGCGAGTTTGGTTGGTTATTTTACGGAACTTGATTTAGAAAGAAACATCATCGGAATATCAAGTCCGGAATATGTATATTCAGAAAAAGTTCACCAATTGGTAAAGACTGGTAACATTCAGAATGTTGGAAATGAACAAAAATATAATTTAGAAAAAATTATTGCTCTAAAACCTGACGCAATTTTCACCAACTACATCGCAAGTTTTGAAAATACTTATGATCTGATAAAAAAAAACGGAATCGAAATTATTTTTTTGGATGAGTACTTGGAACAGAATCCTTTAAACAAAACAAAATATTTATTGGTGTTTGGGAAGCTCTTCAATAATGAAAAAAAAGCAGTTTCTAAAGTAGAAGAAATTCAAAAAAGGTATGACTCCTTAAAAATAGTAGCTAAAACTTCAGCTAATAAACCGATTGTTCTCGCTAATGAAATGTACGGAAATCAATGGTTCCTGCCGGGTGGACAATCAAACTTAGCACAATTCATTTTTGATGCGAATGCGACTTATATCAATTCGGGTAATTCTGAAACCAAAGCAATCCCAATGAGTTTTGAAGAGGTTTTTGTGAAAGGTCAGAAAGCAGAATACTGGGTCAACATTGGCAATCATCAAAATAAAAAAGAACTGCTTCAGATCAATCCTAATTATACTAAATTACCAGTGTTTAACGAAGGGAAATTATATACGATTGATCGCAAAACACAAGGAAAATCTAATGATTATTTTGAAAGTGGAGTAGTAAGAGCCGATGTCGTTCTCAAGGATTATATCAGGATTTTTCACCCAGAATTATTACCCAAGTATAAATTAACTTATTTTAAAGAATTGAAGTAATATTATCTCTATTTTTGCACCTTTGAAATCTTATATCTTTGGATCCTTATTTATGTGGAAGAAAATTAAAAAACTCATTTATATCATCGTCCTGGCAAATATTTTATTTATTGTTTGGGGGAAATTCTTTAATCCGCCGATCACCATAACGCAAGTTGGTGGTTTGATGGAATACGGAAAACTGAAAAGAGATTATATTTCTTATGCTGAAATGGGCAATAATGTAAAAAAAGCGGTAATTGCTGCGGAAGATCAAAGCTTTTTTAATCACAACGGATTTGATTATAAAGCGATTGAGAAGGCAATGCAGCATAATCAAAAAGGAAAAAAAATTCGCGGAGGAAGCACGATTTCTCAGCAGACAGCGAAGAATGTTTTTCTTTGGCAAGGCAGAAGTTGGATTAGAAAAGGTTTTGAAGCCGTATACACCTTCATTATTGAACTGGTTTGGGGTAAAGATGTGATCTTAGAACGATACCTGAATTCGATTGAAATGGGCCGTGGCGTTTTTGGAGTTGAAGCTGCTTCTAAATATTACTTTAATAAAAGTTCTCAGGATTTGACAAAAAGTGAAGCTGCCTGGATTGCCGCAATTTTACCAAATCCACAAAAATATGATCCCAAAAATCCGTCTGCTTACCTTAATAAAAAGCACAACTGGATCATGCGGCAAATGAATAACATCACGCTGAAATAAATTATCTTTACTGCGATTATGGGATTTATTTTTCGACATAGAGAAGGTTTCAGTACCATTCTGACCAAGTATTTTAGCTTTCAAAATGAGAGTAAATCTTTGGATCCACTCATTGAATTATTGAGCAGTATCCGTTCGGAGGATTTTCATGAAGTTTTGGATTTTTTAGAGGAAAATAAAGAACTCACTGAAAATTTTGGCTATTATATTCGAAATTTATTTGAAGGTAAACCGTTTAACCTTTCATTGACGGAAGCAAACATCTTATCAGAAAATGCCTTCTACCCAGAATTAAAGAAAAGATTGCTGGATAAAATTTTGCCGAGTGTTGAGAACGAAGACACGATCTGGTATTTGGTCGACACTGTTTCTGTGCGTCCAAAAGCAGATCTGGAATTTTTCAGAACCTTGAAGAAGGATCATTTAGATGAAATTTTCAGATTATTAAAAATTGATCAATTCATTTTGAAACCGAGCGTTAAAAATGAATTGTTATTTTCGTTAAATATTCTTGCCTGGCGAATCATCGGAAATGCGATGGACGTACAAGTTGTGAATATGGCGCCAGAATACCGGAATTTTGACAATCCATTTCTGGCAATGCAGAATGAAATTGATCTATTAAATCATAGCTACAAAGACAATCCGGATTTTCAATTAACGTCGAAAGATGTCAATTACAAGCAGATTAAAGTTTTAATGCAGCAATGTTTAGACTTTGTTGCATTGGCTTTTAAAAACTCTGCAAAATATGGTATTTCTGGAAAAATTAATCAGTCTTTAATTAAAATTAGGCAGCAGCTAGAACGGATGTCAGACATTCTTTCGGTGATGATTTTTGATAAAGAGGAAGATGTTCTACGCAATTCCAAAAGATTATTTTTCAAGATATTAGAATACAAATCGCATAAAAATAATCTGCGTGAACTGATTTCGGACAGCACCAGACTGAAATCGCATTTGATAACCAATCATACTGCAGAAACCGGATCACATTATATCGCCTCAACGTCCAAAGATTATATGTCGATGTTCTGGCGGGCGAGTGGTGGTGGAGTTATTGTCGGAGCTCTTTGCGTTTTAAAATTATTATACGGCTATATTCCGGGCAGCGATTTTTCGCATGCTTTTTTCTATGCTTTCAATTACGCGATGGGTTTCATTATGATTTATTTGATGAATTATACTTTAGCCACCAAGCAACCTGCAATGACGGCAGCTACGATGGCGAAAGTACTTTCGGAAGGAGAAAATACCCGCAAAAATTATGTAGATTTTGCCCATTTGGTATCTAAATTATTCCGCACGCAATTCATCGCTTTTATGGGAAATGTTTTATTGGCGTTCCCAATCGCACTCGCCATTATCTACGGAATGGATGTCATCTTTAAACAGAATTTTGCGGTTGAAAAATCCGCTGCGTTGCTAAAGGATCTGGATCCAATTCAGTCTAAAGCTATTTTTCATGCTTGTATCGCAGGTTTTTTCTTATTTATATCTGGAATTATTTCTGGTAATATTGGGAACAGTTCTGTCTTTTACCACATTCCAAAAAGAATTGAAAAAAATCCATTTCTTAATTACTTTTTTGGGAAAAATGCAGCAAAAGGACTTTCAGAATACTACGCTAAAAACTGGGCGGGAATTATTTCTAATTTCTGGTTCGGTATTTTTTTGGGAGTTACCGGACCGATCGGATTGTTCTTCGGTTTAGATTTAGATATTCGTCACATTACGTTCGCTTCCGGGAACTTTGCGTTAGGATTGTATGGAGCTGATTTCTCGGTGAGTAATGCAACTTTTTGGATTGCTTTTTTCACGGTCTTTTTAATTGGATTTTTCAACTTTGCGGTCAGCTTTGGCTTATCGATGATCTTGGCTTTCCAATCGAGGAAGATTAATTTTGGAGAAGTACGGGAAATTTATCGCGAGATATTTAGGTATTTTATGAAAAATCCATTGCGGTTTTTCTTGCCGCTTCGCTCTAATTTAGATAACAGCGCCAAAGAAATGGTAGATAATACGGTGGTTACAAAACCAGAAGATCAATAAAATGTTCCTCACCAAATTTCTCCTGAAACTTTTTTAAATAAAAGGTTTTTCGCATTCGAAAATCGTTTTTCAGCAACGGAGATTTAATTCTGATCTCTAAAATTTTCTTGTTCAAATTCACGGATTCAATCTCATTGAAAAGAGCGTCGTTCAAATATTCGTGCAGGAAATCTTTCACTTCAAAAGCCAGTAATTTATTTTCAAAGCCGTATAATCTTGCAAATGATTTAACCAGTTCTGAAGATTGATATTCTCTTTTCTTTTTTTTCATGATAAATCGAAAATTTTACTTTCTTCATTAATTCTCTTCACCACATTTTCAGTTCTTTCTCTGCTGGTATCTGTAATAAATATTTGTCCGAAATGTTCCTGATTAACGAGTTCTATCAATTGTGAAACTCTGGAATCATCCAGTTTATCAAAAATGTCGTCGAGTAAAAGAATTGGAGTTTTCCCCGTTAATTCCTTAATGCGGTTCATTTGGGAAAGTTTGAGCGCAATTAGAAAAGATTTCTGCTGTCCCTGACTGGCAGTTCTTTTCATCGAAATACCATTCATCTCAAAAAGCAGATCATCTTTATGAATTCCCTTTGAAGTGTACGTGAGCATTCGATCTTTTTCTAAATTTTGGCCCAGTAAAGTTCCGAAATTATTATCGCTCAGATCAGATTCGTAGATGACCGTAATTTTTTCTTTTCCTTTCGAAATAATCTCGTAATAATTTTGAATTAAAGGTACGATCGAATCCGTGAACTCTCTTCGCTTCTCAAAGATTTTTGATCCGAATTTAATTAAAGGTTCATTATAAATTTCTAAATTATCAGCATCGAAATATCTGTTTTTCGAGAAATCTTTTAATAGAGCATTCCGTTGTTGAATGGTTTTTTGATATTGAATTAAATTAAAAAGATAGTCAGAATCAGTTTGAGAAATCATCGCATCTAAGAATTTTCGACGGCTTTCCCCTGAATCAGAAATTAAATTTGAATCGTACGGTGAAATGATGACGCTTGGTAGAAACCCGATATGATCTGCAATTCGCTCATACGATTTATCGTTTTTTTTAATGATCTTTTTGGCCTCTTTCGGTTGCTGGATTTTAATGATGTTTTCTTTTTCACCATCGTCTATTGTTCCCTCGATCGTAAAAAAGTCTTCGTCGATTTTAATATTATTCAGGTCTTTATTTCCAAGAAAACTTTTGGCCATCGACAGGTAATGAAGAGCATCGAGAATATTTGTTTTTCCCACGCCGTTATTTCCGACAAAGCAATTAATCTGCGTGGAAAATTCAAAGTTTCGTTCTGAGTGATTCTTAAAATTGAGAAGGGATAATTTTGTAATAATCATAATCCTAAAATAATGTATATTTTTTCAGGGTCTTGATAATGGTCCCAAAATGAAAATAATTTACTTTTTGTAAAGATAAATATTTCATTTCAGAAAGGTCTTAATTTCAGGCGTAGGATTTTTTAGTTTGGGAAATTTACAAAATGAGGAATATCGGTTCCAAAAGAATTGATTGGAAGCATGCTGTTGCGGTAATCATTAAATTCATAGACTGCTTTGTTATCAAAAGGTACATTAGGATAATAAACGAACGAAAGCTGAATTCTGTTAAAAACCAAATACGGATTGTTGATCAGAACGCCGACTCCAAATTTTGAATTCGTTTTCGCCTTGAAAAGACTTTGATTTTTTTGAGAAAGCCAACCCAAAGCAACGATGCTGTAAGGACTAAAGTGAAAATTTTTCCAGGTTTTATTCACAAATAATTGCATCTGATGCCGCAAGACTAATTTTTTTGTTCCGATGAAATCTTCGCTGAAAGCTCGGAATTCTTCGTCACTGGAAAGAGTCATTCGATTCTTGTAAGAAGAATTATAAAGTTCACTTCCCCAGGCAAAAGTAGGAGAAAAGAAATGGCGAACTTTTGCAAATTTCCAATCATGTAAGTTCGTAAAATATGTTCCCTCAAATCTGAAAGAGTCGCTGTTTTCTTTTTCTTCATTAAAAAATCTGCCATATTCCGCTTTCGCCGTTAAATATCCCCAGTTGATAAAACTTCCTACTCCTGTAGAAACGCCAGCGTAAGGAATTGTTTTAGTGCTTCGCTGCATCAATCCTGTGGTAATGCCAAAGGATTTTCCGTAGGGAATATCTTCAGGAAGGTTGTAGTCGAATATGTCCTTTTTAACATCGAATTTTCTTTCTATATAAGTCGCCGAAGCTAAGAAACTGTTGTAAGAGGAGAAGAAGTTTTGTTGATCTATAATAGGATTGTCCTTATATTGATAATTTTGAAAACGACCTAAAACGGCAATGTTTCTGGAGATTTCACTTTTGTCACCGAAGAAAACGGGGAATTGATAGCCGCCCCACAGATCCTGATTGTACACCTTGATCTGAACTTCCGGAAAAGCATCTGAATTTTCAACAGGCATTAAAACTTTCCTCATAAAGTATTCAAAAGTAAATCCGCCTGCCCAACGGGTAAGTGGTGAAAAGAAATCCCGTCTTGCGCTGAAAGTAATGCGTTCATTTTCTATATAATCTTTCTCGCCAGAAATCCCGGCGTTAATAAATGACCCGAAAATATTGTTGGCCATATAAGATGCGGTGACCTGATTCTGCTTATCTTTAAAATCATTGGAGTACAAAAAACTAACCTCATGTCCCAAACCAAGCAGATTATCTTCTCTAATCCCGGCTCCAATGTTACTACCTGAAAATCTTAACCTGGGTTTTAAACTCCATGAATCCAATACTTTCACTACAACATCAATTGAATCTTTGGTAGAAGCACTGTCTACAATACTGATGTTTACACGGTTTACAAACTGCATATCCCGCAAAATCCTTTCAGATTCGTACAGTTTCTGAGCGTTGTATTCTTCTCCTTTTTTAAAGAGTAAATAATTTTTGATGGTTGATCTCTTCGAATCGATATGGACGCGATCAGCAAGACGATCATACCATTTTGAATCTGTATTTTTAGCTGAAATTTGATATCCAAAAGGATCTGTTGTTTCAATTTTAATATTTCTGATTATTTTTCCATTGTAAGAAACACGGGAAGGTTTTTGGGTTCTTGATTGAACTGAAATCGAATCTGCTTCCCGACGAAAAATCAAGCGGTGTATAAATTTGGTGGATTTTCTTTTATCAGAAAACTCCTCAATTTTATAGTATAACGAATCCTTTTTCTCTTGTGCAGAAATAAAAGAAATCGTGGATGATAAGAAGATAAATAGAAAAGTATATTTGTGATTCAAGGTGATCTTTTTAAATTAAAAATGAACAATCAATTTATGAGCCAATACAGCAGCAAAAATAGCAAAGGCAGCCCGCTGCAAGTCTCTACCCAAAAAGAAAAATAGGTCTCTTTATTCGAGTTTTCTGAAAAATAAATCAGGACATAAGTGAAAATCGAAGTTAAAAAAAACGCAAATGAAAACCCGGTTTTTAAGTAAAAAATCGCAATCAGTAAACTGATGAAAATCAAACCATACGCGAGATATTTGGTGTTCTGAATCCCAATCAATCGGGGGAAAGTAACAACAGTGTCAGATCGCATATCCCGAATATCAAAAGGTAAAACCAAAGCAGTAATAAAGATCCAGCTGATCCAAAAGATCTCTGAATTAAATTCTGGTAGAATCAGCCAGGAGTTGATCAACGCCCAGGTTAGTCCAACGTAAAAAATTTTGAATAAAGGAATTTCCCGTACAAAATATTTGAGAAATTTACTGTCATAAAGTAAACCCAAAATCACGATGATCAGCCATTTTACAAGCCGTCCATCATTGTGATTGTAGATGATCAAACCAGCAGAAATAATTCCGCAAATGACATTAAAAACAAGAACTTTATAAAATACCTTTTTACTATTCTGATATTTCGTATAAATATATCCGCTGAAGTAGGTGATGAAGATAAGCGCGATGGTCGGAGTTTTGATAATGTTCTGCTCAAACATAAAAAACACAGCAAATAAAGTTCCCATTAAAGAAACATAAATTTGACTGTCGATGATGTATTTTTTTAGTAAATTTAAACGGTGCATTCTCACAAACCTTCGAGGTTTTTAAAACCTGGGCTGGTTTCAAATTAGAAAACAAATCTATGAAAAATAAAATTTTTACAATCCTCCTGCTGTTAATAAGTTTTACGGTGGTTTTCGGACAGAAAACTTACGACGATCAGTGGAAAAAAGTAGCTGAAAATTACAAATCAGGAAAGTACAAATCTAATCTGCCCTTAATTTTAGACATTCAAAACCAGGCCATGAAAGAAGACAATTCCATTCAATTGATACGTTCTTTAAAAGCAGAATTTAGTATTATCAATCAAACTTACGATGATACTAAAAACGATTCATTCAGTCGGTTTTTTACGAAGCTAAAAGGATTGGATTCCAAATTAAAGGGCGATGATCAATTATTGTATCAATCGTTACTGGGAGACTTTTTTAATGATTATTACCAGCGAAATCAATGGCAGATCAATCAGAGAACCAATATCAGTAATGAGGATCTCGGTCAAATTGAAACCTGGTCGAAACTGGATTTTAAAAATTATTTAAGTCAACACTTTCAACGTTTAGATACAAAGAAAGAAGCTTTGCAAAAGATCTCGATGTCGAAGTATAAATCGATTTTTGAAGGAACAGAAGACCTGGATTATTTCCCAACTTTATTCGACTGGAATGCGATGAACGAGATTAAGTTCTACAATAATTCTCAATTGTTCACTCCCAATGAATTGAAGGTCAATCAATCAAAAATTTCAAATCTATATCAAGAGCTCATTCAGAAAAATACTGGAAATTCAAAGCTCTATTTTCAACATCAAAAATTAAATGATGATTGTGCGCTTACCAACTGTAAAGATAAAATTCAGCAACTTCAAAATTTAGTTAAATCTTCAACCGAAGGTGATTATAAAGTATTGATCATTGCTGAAATCATCGATCAACTAACAGCGGAACAAAAATATCCAGCAGCGCTCGCTTTAGTAAAATCGGCCAAAGAGCAGTATCCGAAGTCTACATTTATAAACAGTATTCTTAATAGAGAGAATTCGATTTTGCAACCAAATTTGTCTATTCATTACGAGAAACATACTCAAGCGAATTTGCCAATTCATCTGGTTGCTGACGCTAAAAATGTAGCAAAGTTTTCTTTAAATATTTATGAGGTCAAAGATGATCAGCATAACTTCTTAAAATACGTAGCCAATTCCTATGAAAAAAATCGCTTCTCTGCGGTTAAGAAAAATTTGGTAAGAAAGGAAACATTTGATCTGAAGGACTTAAATGATTATAAAAATCATAAAACATCTTTAGAAATAAAAGGACTTCCGTCTGGAATCTATCTTGCCGAATATGTTGTTGAAAACTCCATTCAGGATAATTTCTATTTCATCGCTACCAATTCCAGAATTATCTACAGTAAAAAAGACGAACGTAAAAAAGCTGACAATCAATTACAACTCGTCAACCGTGAAAATGGAAAGTCTATCCCGAATGAGAATTTGAAAATTTTTGAATTCACCAACGACCAAAAAGCAAACACTCTGGCTGCGAAAACAGATCAGTCTGCGGTTTTCAAATTTCCTGTTTCCAAAGATAATCAGTATTACAGATATTATTTGGTGCAGCAACCATCGACCAATGATTATAATTTGATGCAAGTTTACGGCAATCAATATTACAACGAACCGAAAAAAGTAAAAGAGCAAAATCTTGCGCAAATTTTTATTGATCGCGGAATTTATCGACCTGGTCAGATCGTTTATTTTAAAGTGATCAACACGAAATTAGTAAATGATAAAGAAACAGTGAACGCGGGAGTTTCCCAAGAAATTATTTTAAATGATGCCAACGGCGAAGAAGTTTCTTCTCAAAAATTTACGTCGAACGAATTTGGTTCTTACCACGGAAGTTTCACTTTGCCCAACGGAAAGCTCAACGGTGAATTCTCTTTGGAAGTTGATTCTGATGATTTAGATAGTGATGCTACAAAGTATTTTAAAGTTGAAGAATACAAACGTCCGAAATTTGAAGTGACTTTTGAACCCATAAAAGAAGAATACAAATACGGACAAACCATTGAACTGAAAGGGAAAGCCATGATGTTTTCGGGTGTTGCTTTGAGCAATGCAACCGTGAATTATGAAATCAAAAAACAAAATATCCGCTGGAGATATTTTTGGTGGTATCCACGAGGAAATGATAATGAGAATTCTATTTTAGGAGAAGTTAAAACCAACGAAAAAGGGGAATTTACCATTAAGATCGATTTGAAGAAAGATGAAACTTTAGAAGGAATTCAAATCGATAATTTTCAAATCAATGCTTCCGTGACCGATATTAATGGGGAAACTCAATCTGCGACGGAAAATGTAAAAGTCGCCTCGGTTTCTCATTATATCAAAGCCGATGATATTAAAGACACTTTCACCGATGAACCTTTAAAAATTAAAGTGGAGACCAAAAATTACAACGATCAAAATTTAAAGAAATCCTATCAGATTAAGTTGTCGAAACTTCAACCGAAAGAAAGAGTTTACCGTTCTAATTTTGAAAATCAAATTCAGGATCTCCCGAATTTTTCAAAATCAGAATTTAATCAAAAATTCCCGTATGACTATTTTTCAAAAGAAGAAAAGGATTCGAAAGTTGAATCTGTCATTCTGAATGGTGTGCAGCGAAATGAGGAATCTTTGGATCTAGGAAAACTCGCTGCCGGAAAATACAAGCTCGAACTCTTTAATGTAGAAGGAAAAGATACCATCAAAACGGAAAAAACTTTCGAGGTCTTCGACAAACGATTTTTAACGGATTCACAAAAGCCTTATTTAAAAGTCATTCAACCAAAAGCGGAATTCAAGAGAACTGAAAAAGCGAAGATCTATGTTTATTCAGCAATTCCGGATGCTTTGGTTACTATTTATATTCAAAATGGGAATGGCGAAACTTTAACGGAGCAAAAGAAGTTTAAAAATGGACTTTTAGAATATGTTGTCAATCTTCCGAAAGATGAAAGCATTGATCAGATCAATCTTCAATTTCAGTTGGTTGCTTTTAATGATGTGAAAACGGAAAATATCAATTTAAGTATTGCTTCCGATAAGAAACCTTTACGTATTGAAGCGGTTACGTTCCGCGATAAATTAGAACCTGGACAAAAAGAAAAATGGACGGTAAAAGTTTTAGGCGAGGATAAAGAGAAGATCAACGCTGAAGTTTTAGCGAATATGTACGATAAATCTTTGGACCAATTTGCAGGTAATAGTTTTTCCTGGCAACAGATCTATCAGAAATATTTCCTCATGAATTCTTTTGGAATTAATGAAGGTTTAGCTCAAGAAAATTACAACAAGCGAGTTCCTTATTTAAAAACTAAGAATGTAAATGTTCCAGATTTTAATTGGTTTGATGGTGGAATATATGGAAATCAAATAGTTCTTCGAGGATTTGCATCAGGTATTACCGTTCAAAATGAAATGTCCGCACCTGCTTCAAAAATGCAAGTTGACTCAGCAATGGTAGCAGATGAAGAACAAGAGGGGATGGTGAAAAAAACACTTTCTATGAAAGTTAGTGCGAATGTTGTGACAACCGAAAATTTAGACAAAATTCCAGTCCGCCAAAATCTCAATGAAACAGCATTTTTCTATCCAAACTTAATGACCGACAAAGATGGAAATGTAACTTTTGAATTCACATCTCCAGAAGCATTAACGCAATGGAAACTGATGTTCTTGGCGCACACAAAAGATGCGCGATCAGCAACTTTAGAAAAATCAGTCGTTACGCAAAAAGAATTTTCTGTAACGCCAAATTATCCTCGGTTTTTACGTGAAGGTGATGAACTGAATCTTCAATCAAAACTGTCCAGTTTAGTCGATAAAAAATTGAGTGGAGTAGCGCAGTTACAAATTTTAGATGCTTTTACAAATGAAGATATTTCATCTAAATTCAATTTAAATGAAACTCAGAAATCGTTCGAATTAACCGAAAATGGAAATTCCGTCGTAACCTGGAAATTGAAAGTTCCAAATGAGGTTTCTTCGATGATTATTAAAGTCGTAGCCAAAGCCGGAAACTTTTCTGATGGTGAACAAAAAGCAATTGCTGTTCTACCAAATAGAATGTTGGTGACCGATGCTGTTCCGATTTTTGTGAAAGAAGGACAAACCAAAACTTTTACTTTAGAAAATTTGGCAAAAAACACTTCGACAACGGCGACCAACTTTTCGAATACTTTGGAATTAACGACCAATCCGATCTGGGAAATTATGTTCGCCTTACCAAGTTTGAAAAATGATACCAACAATTCTGCAGATGTGGTTTTCAATAAATGGTTTGCTGATGTTTTGGCTTCAGAAATTTTCAAAGCCAATCCGAGATTGAAAACTGTTTTTGAAGAATACCAAAGCAAAGGTTTACTGAAAAGTAATCTGGATAAAAATCAGGAACTGAAACAATTGCTGTTGGAAGAAACACCATGGGTTTTCGAATCGAAAAATGAAACTGAACAAATGGAAAAATTAGCGCGTTTGTTCGATGCTAATAATATGCGAAATTCGATTAATGAAGATTGGAGCGAGTTGCTGAAACTACAAAATCCAGATGGTGGATTCTCTTGGTATCAAGGTTATCCGAGTTCTTATTACAACTCACTTTATATTCTGAAAAATTTAGGAAAGATCAATGAATGGTTGAAAGGAAATGTTGGCGATTATCAATCTTCAGAGCAAAAAGAAATGGTTTCCAAACTTGTTAAGTATGTGGATTCAGAAGTTCATAAATATTGGGACGTGAACAAAGAATACGTTTGGAATAATTATGTTTTAGACTATCTAGATACGCGTCATTACTGGGAGAAAGAATATGCATTAAAAGGAAAAGGCGCTCAGTTGAAATCATTAGTCATCCGAAAAGCACCGAAAGCCGAGATCAAAGATTTCACGTTCTTTGGTTTGCACCGCGCTGCTTTACTTTTTGATGATTATAAACTTCCAACTGTTTCTAAAAAGTTAATGACTTACTTAAAAGAAACTTCGACGGATTCGGAAACTCAAGGCGTTTACTGGAAACAGAATCTGAACGATTGGGGATGGTATTCTTCCAAAACCGTGAATCACGCCGGAGCGTTAGAAGCGTTCAATAAATTAACGCCAACTGATGAGACCTTGATCGAAGAAATGAAGATCTGGTTGATTACTCAAAAGGAAGTTAATTCTTGGGGAAGTTCTCGCGGAACAGCAGAAGTTATTTTCACCATTTTAAATTCTGGGAAATCCTGGACAAGTTCTGAAAGCGATAAAGCCACGATTATTTGGGGCGGAAAAGAACTCACTAATCCAGATACGAAAGCAACTGGTTATGTGAAATCTACTTTAAAAGGAGAGAAAATCGAAAACAAATTAGGAACAGTTACCGTGACAAAACCTGGTCCTGGAATTGTTCAAGGTGGTTTATTCTGGCAATATTACGAGGATTTAGATAAAATAAAATCTTCTGAATCTTACCTTTCCATCACCAAAGAATTGTATAAAAAAGTGAAAACCGTAAATGGGGAAGAGTTGATCAAAATTGCAGAAAATTCTCCGCTGAAAGTAGGCGATAAAGTTACGGTTAGAATGATTTTAAACACTGACAGAAACATGGAATTTATCCATCTGAAAGATATGAGAGCTGCAGGTTTTGAACCTGTAAATGTGATTTCTAGGTATGAATGGAAAAATGGTTTAGGTTATTATCAATCTACGAAAGATGCCTCTACGAATTTCTATATTGAAAATATGAGAAAAGGGAAATATGTCTTTGAGTACGATTATATTTGCAACGCCTCCGGAACGTTTAGTAACGGAATTACGACTTTGCAAAATTATTACGCGCCGCAAATGAATGCGCATACGAAAGGAACAAAAATTACGATTACCGAATAGTGTACTTTGTCAAAGTTTTAACCAAATCCGTTTCAGTTTTGAAGCGGATTTTTTTGTGTTTATCAGAAAAATTTAACCTTAGATTTTTTCGTAGATTTATTTACGAATAGAGGAGGATAAATCTCAACATCTCTTGACATGTGAAAATTCACTTTTTGACAAATGTCAAAGGATTTGATTTCCATTCTCCGCAACTTTGTACCATCAAACAAACAACAGACAAAATGAAAACCTTTAAAAATAATTTGGGCAAACTGCTGCTCTTTTTTCCGGCGTTGGCATTTGCGCAAACAGCACCGACTTTACAGGAATTGATCGATCATGCGTTGATCAACGACGGAACATTAACCCAACAAACCCTTGAAAATAAATATACCCAACTCGATGATCAAAAACTGAAAGATGTTTTTCTTCCGAAAGTTGAAGTGACCGGGAAAGCGGGTTATCTCTATACTTCCGCGCGTCTTAATTCACCGGAAATTAATCTTCCCGCACTTCCACCCATTTTTCCGGGTGCTGCAATTCCAGAAGGTCAACTTTCTAATAATCTTAATATTTCCGGGATTTCGACGATGGCAAAAGCTGAAGCGAGTGTTTTGCTTTATTCTGGCGGAAAAGTGAAATATCTGAAAGAAGCCAACAGAGAAAAAAATATTTCTGAAAATTTATTGATGCAGAAAAGCCGTGATGAAATCATTACCGAAATTTCTAAAGCGTATGATCAAATGGCCTTGGTTCAGGAATCTAAAAAAGTTTTAGATGAAGCGAAAAAACGTTTAGATATTAATAAAAAAACGGCTGACAAAGCATTGGGTTATGGATTGATCACTCCTTATGATCACAAGAAAATTGAATTGGCGCAAGCAACTTTGGATTCTAAATTAGTAGAATACGAAGGAAAAAAAGAATTGCTGATTACCCAAATCGAAATTTTAACCGGAATCGAAAGAGACCGAATAGCTTTAATTCAGCCACAATTGCAAACTATTTCTTATGAAGTTCTCGATCAAAATATTGAGAATAGAGTAGAGATTCAAGCCCTGGATCACGGCATCAAAGCAACCGATTATAAGATTAAAGCCGAGGAAAGATGGTGGGTTCCGAAAGTTCAGGCACAAACTTCCGTAAGTTATATTGGATTGTTTAATGGGAATATTGCAACGTCAAAAGAATTGTTGCCAAATTCCGGAAAGAAACTGGATTTTAATCCCTCGAGTTTAAATGTGTTGCCATTGGTTCAGGCCGGAGTTGGTTTTAAATGGGATGTTTTTGATGGTAATGAAGGAAAACATCTGATTGAAAAAGCCAAAATTGAAAAGGAAATTTTAGAAAATAAAAAACGCGATGCTTATAAAAAACTGAATCTGAATTTAGCCAACAATCAGACAAACTACACAATTGCAAATGCGCAAATTAAATTGAAAGAAAAATCCCGCGAAATTGCCAAACAAGGTTTAGAACAAGTGGAAAAAGAATTCCGATATGGAACCAAAACTTCCGCGGCTTTAATTGAAGCCGAGAATGATTTACAAAATGCAGAACTGGAATATCAGAACGCTATTTTTAATCAAAGAAGAAGCGCCATCGAACTGATGAAATCCACGCAGAATTTGCAGATCGAAAAACTGTAATAAAATAGGTTTCCTAAAACATAAATCTTTAGTCTTTAACCGCAAAAGAGACAAAAGACAAATGATGAAATAAAGATTTTCAAAAGCCTGCGAAAAGTAAAACATTAAAAATATTAAACTTTTGCAAACTATTGATTTACTTCTATTAAAATAAAACTTTTGCCTCTTTTGCGGTAGAAATAAATTTAGTAAGTTTTTCTAAATCCATCATAACAAA
>NZ_JBGZYM010000091.1:0-3635 GCF_041824135.1 Kaistella sp.
CATTTTCGAAATAGCCGATATTAATAATCAGGATGTTATTATTTATGATTTAAAAGGAAATTATGTCATTTCTAATAAAGACATTAATCTGATCCCTATCAAAAAAATCCCTTTAGATGTTATCAATAAAGTTTTAAAAAGTGACAAAAGAGTTGATTTCCATAATTATGATAAGAATACCGAGGCCAATGTAACTTCGTCCTATATGATCCTTAAAAACAATATGCTGGAACCGATTGCAATTGTTTATTTCCCCTTCTATCATAACGATGCTTCTTATGTAAACGTTTTTAATAAATATCTCAATTATATTTTCATCGTTAATCTGTTTGTAATTGCTTTTGGTATTTGGCTAAGCTGGATCATCTCTAATCACCTAACGCGAGCGGTAACGAAATTTTCAGATCTGGTTAATAGAATCACTCTCTTTGAAAATGACCCCCAACCCATCAGATATTACCAGAATGACGAATTAAATCAATTGGTAAAGGCCTACAATAAAATGATTCTTCAAATTAAAGAGCAAAAAGAAAGACTTAGTTTTAAAGATAAAGAGGAAGCTTGGCGCGAGATGGCAAAGCAAGTAGCGCATGAGGTCAAAAATCCTTTGACACCGATGAAACTGACTATTCAGAACTTCGAACGAAAATTCGATCCGACTGATGTCGATATTCACAAGAAAGTAAAGCATTTAAGCAAAACTATGGTCGATCAAATTGATCTAGTGGCGACAGTAGCGAATGCATTTTCACAGTTTGCACAGTTACCAGAGAAGAATAATGAGATTTTCAATTTAAATAAAGAAGTAAAAAACATCATTAATATTTTCAGCGATGAAAAAATTTACTTTCATTCGAATAAAGATCAAATCATGATTGAAATGGATAAAATTTATTTATCCAGAATTATTACGAATCTAGTTTCTAATGCGAGTCAGGCCAATGATGAAGAGCGCGAAAATATTATTAATGTCGATATCGAACAAAGACAAAAAAGAATAATTATCACGGTAGAAGACAATGGTGTTGGGATTGCGGAGGAACATTACGGGAGAATTTTCGAGCCTAACTTCACGTCTAAATCCAGTGGAATGGGTCTTGGCTTAACCATGGTTCGTAAAATGGTTGAAGATTATAAAGGAGAAATATCTGTAAAATCAGAACTTGGGAAAGGGACGACTTTCACTATTTCGTTACCGAACAATCTCAAAACGACCGAAGCAAATTAATTATATTTCAAAAAAGTCAGCTTCAAATCTATAACACTAAAAAATTCAGTGAAGCCATTTCAGTTTAAACAATTCAGCATACAGCAGTCAAAGCATGTTTTCCGAGTTGGAACTGATGGTGTTTTGCTCGGTGCGGCTTCATCTGTACACGAAGCAAAAAAGATTTTGGAAGTTGGAACTGGAACTGGTTTAATATCCTTAATGCTCGCTCAACGAAGTCCAAAAGCACAAATTCAGGCAATTGATATTGATGAAAATGCAGTAAAACTTGCTGCACAAAATTTCGAAAACTCTCCTTTTAAAAATAGATTAGCGGTTTCCTTAGAGGATTACAAAAACTTTAATCCCAAAGAAAAGTACGATTTGATTATTTCTAATCCTCCTTATTTTGAAGAAAATGTTTCCAGTAAAGATATTATTGCCAGACAACAAACTGAACTATCATTCGAACTTTTAATTGTAAAATCTAAAAACCTTTTAAGTGAAAACGGTTTATTATCAGTCATCATCCCTTTTGAAGCAGGTGTTTTATTCGAAGAACTCTGCAGCAGAAATCAATTGTACTTACAAAGAAGATTGCTGATTTATGGAATAATAAATTCGAAACCCAAAAGACTTTTATTAGAATTTGGAATGGAGCAAAAAGAAATGATGAACGAAGAGTTGATCATTGAAAAATCTCCCAGACAGTATTCAGATGAGTATTTAAAATTGACCGAAGCGTTTCATCAGTTTTCAAAATAATCTTTTACTTCGGCGCATTCAACGTAATGACGATGTCTTTTCCGATATTTTTAGTTGAGGAATACTTCGCATCGCAAACCATTGTAGTAACAGAGTAACTACCCTTCTCTACCAAAATAAAATTTTCATTATTTGCAGGAACAGTTAGATTATAGAATTTCTTACCGTTCAGTTTTACAATAAGATTACACTTCGATTTATTTTTGATTTGCACATAAGCGGTCCTGCTATTGGGATCGTTATTAAAAAGATGATTCAGTAAATCTTCGGTTCTTTTATGTTTGGTATTCGTTCCGTTTCTCGCAACGTCTCTTTTTACTTCATTTTTAAGCTTTGAAGGATTTACAGGCGCTATGGTTGGCTTTGCAACTTTTGCTTGCTGGGTCGGCGTTTTCTTATTATTAATTACCGCAAAAAGTTTTCTCTTAAACTCCGGAGTTTTTGGATGGTCGGGATTGTATTTAATAAAATTGGCAATCACTTGCGCGTCACTGCTTTTCTCAACTTGCGCTACCGAATATTTGGATTGTGCACAAGAAAAGAAGCAAATAAATAAAAATAGAAAGTAGATGAATTTTTTCATAAAGGGATTAATTTTTAGAATTCTACATTTTAATGATAACGAAAAATTGCACTTTTTAGTTTGTGCTAAATTTATTATCTTTGCAACGCTTAAAAAGATAGCTAACTTAATCAATTTTAAATAAAAAAATAAGAATATGTATACACCAGTTGCTGCAGATGTAGCTAAATTAAGAAACATTACAGGCGCAGGAATGATGGACTGCAAAAAAGCTTTAGTAGAATCTGAAGGAGACTTCGATAAAGCAATCGAAAACCTTAGAAAAAAAGGTCAAAAAGTTGCGGCTAACAGAGCAGACAGAGATTCTCATGAAGGTGCTGTAATTGCAAAAGTTAACCAAGATAACACAATGGGAGCAATCATCGCTTTGAATTGTGAAACTGACTTCGTTGCAAAAAACGATAATTTCGTTGAATTAGCACACGAATTGGCTGAGCAAGCAGTGATGTATGCAAACAAAGAACAATTTTTAGCTTCAGATTTTCACGGAATGACGGTTGCTGAAAAATTAATCGAGCAAACAGGAGTGATCGGTGAGAAAATTGAAATCGGTGCTTTCGAAAGAATTGAAGGTCCTTTCTTAGGAGCTTACATTCACGCTGGAAATAAAATTGCTGCAATCTCTTCTCTATCTGCAAATGTAGATGGTGCTTCAGAAGTTGCAAAATCAGTATCAATGCAAGTTGCTGCTATGAAACCAATCGCTTTAGATGAAACAATGGTTTCTCAGGAAACGGTTGATAAAGAATTAGAAATCGAAAGAGAATTATTGACTAAAGAAGGAAAACCTGCAAACATTATTGACAATATCCTTAAAGGAAAAATGCAGAAATTCTACAAAGACAATACTTTGGTACACCAGTCTTTTATCAAAGATTCAAACATGTCTGTTGCTGATTATGTTAAATCAATAGACGATGATTTAAAAGTAGTAGGATTTGTAAGAGCTAGCCTTACTTAATTCTAAATCTTAATATGATTAAAATCTCTTTCTATAATGTAGAAAGAGATTTTTTTTTCGGGTAATTAGAGGTAAATTTATCGTCCAATTTTATGCATGAAAGATTATTACTTTTTTAA
>NZ_JBGZYM010000092.1:0-4080 GCF_041824135.1 Kaistella sp.
AGTTTCTTCTGCAATATAAAAATACAAGAGTATGATTTTTTCCCATGGAAAATTATTGCTCACGTCTGAATATGTCGTCCTCGATGGCGCCTTGGCTCTTGCTCTACCAACAAAATGGGGGCAAGAGTTTTTTGTTTCAGAGCAATTCGATGGACAGTCTCTAATCAATTGGACGGCGCTTCATCAAGGTAAATCCTGGTTAAATGCAACCATCGATTATCAAAATGGAACAGTGGTTTCGACCAATATTCACGACTCGGCTGCATTTATTCTGAAGGTTTTAATGAAAGTGAAAGAGCTTTCTTCTAACGTATTAAAAGAAGATTCATCTTACTCAATTACTACTAATTTACAGTTTCCGGCTAATTTCGGTTTGGGAAGTAGTTCTACTTTAATGAATAATTTGGCGCAGTGGGCAGACATTGATGCGTTCGAACTGAATGAAGCCTGTTTGGGTGGAAGTGGCTACGATATTGCCGTCGCTCAGGAACAATCTGCGATTTTCTATCAAAATCAGCCTGAAAGAAATGTTAAGAAAATCGATTTTGATCCTTCCTTTAAAAATGATTTAATTTTTATTCATCTCAATCAAAAACAGAACAGTCGGGAAGGAATCGATCTTTATCGATCGAAAGAAAAATCGTCGCATTTAATAGAAGATTTTTCTACAATCACTAAACAGGTTTTAGAAGTTCAAACTTTAGAAGAATTTTCCGACTTAATGATTCTTCACGAAAAGAAATTAAGTGAGTTCCTTGGAATCGAAACCACGAAAGAAAAATATTTCGAAACCAGTCCTTCTTTTGTCAAAAGCTTAGGTGCTTGGGGCGGAGATTTTGTGATGAGTTCTAAATTTTCAGGCTACCAGGATTATTTTTTGGGAAAAGGTTTTTCCAGTGTTTTTAGCTATGATGATTTAATTTATTGATAGTCAGTAAATTATAGATTTCGTGGTTTCTTGCAGATTCTGATGAATATCATTATTTTTAAAACCTCGTTAATGACTATTAATCATTAAATTTGTTTTTTAATAAAAAATCAGAAATATAAAGACGTTATGAAGAACATTAAAATTATCCAACAACTCCATGATCTCGGAATTACAGGTTATGAAGAAGTATCTTATAATCCTAGCTATGAAGAATTATTCGTTGCGGAAATGTCAAGTAAAAATGCAGGTTTTGAAAAAGGTGCGGTAACCGATTCTGGTGCGGTAGCTGTAAAAACGGGTATTTTCACCGGTCGTTCCCCAAAGGATCGTTTTATTGTAAAAGATGAGGTAAGTAAAGATACAATTCATTGGGACGGTAAAGTGAACTTGCCAACTACGGCTGACGTTTTCGAAAGTTGTAAGAAATTAGTTTTAAAACAACTGTCTTCATCAAAAAAAATATATGTGGTTGATGCTTTCTGCGGAACCAATCCTGATACAAGATTAAAAGTTCGTTTTATTATGGAAGTTGCGTGGCAAGCGCATTTCGTAACCAATATGTTCATTCGTCCGTCTAACTTTGAGTTGGAAACATTTGGTGAGCCAGATTTCATCGTAATGAATGGTTCTAAAACAACCAATCCGAACTGGAAAGAGCAAGGCTTAAATTCTGAGAACTTTGTAATGTTCAATCTTACAGAGAAAATGCAGATCATTGGCGGTACTTGGTACGGTGGTGAAATGAAAAAAGGAATGTTCGCAATGATGAACTATTACCTTCCATTAAAAGGGATGGCTTCTATGCACTGTTCTGCAAACGTTGGAGAAGAAGGAGATGTAGCTTTGTTCTTCGGTCTTTCTGGAACTGGTAAAACGACTCTTTCTGCAGATCCAAAAAGATACCTGATCGGTGACGATGAGCACGGTTGGGACGACAATGGCGTCTTCAATTTTGAAGGTGGATGTTATGCAAAAGTAATTGACCTTTCTGAAGATAAAGAACCGGATATTTTCAACGCGATCAGAAGAGATTCTTTATTAGAAAACGTAGTAGTTAACGAATATGGTGAAGCGGATTATACAGATAATTCAATTACAGAAAACACCAGAGTTTCTTATCCAATATATCATATCAGCAAAATTGTATTGCCTTCAAAAGCAGGACACGCGAGCAAAATCGTTTATTTATCAGCAGATGCATTTGGAGTATTGCCTCCCGTTTCTGTGTTGAACGAAGATCAGGCACAATATCATTTCCTTTGTGGTTATACCTCAAAATTAGCTGGAACTGAAAGAGGAATTACAGAACCTCAACCATCATTCTCTCCAGCATTTGGTGAGGCGTTCTTAACTTTACATCCAACCATGTATTCTAAAACATTGATCGGTAAAATGAAAGAGCACGGAGCAAAAGCTTATTTGGTGAACACCGGTTGGAACGGTACAGGAAAAAGAATTTCTCTGAAAGATACGCGTGCCATCATCGATGCGATTATCGATGGTTCTATCGACAAAGCAGAGAAAATTACAATTCCAGTAATGAATTTGGAAATCCCTAAATCTTTACCGAAGGTTTCTGAAGGAATTTTGGATCCAAGAAATACGTATGCAAGTGCATCTGAATGGGAAGTTAAAGCAAAAGATTTAGCCGCACGTTACATCAAAAACTTCGAACAGTATTGCGATAATGACGAAGCGAAAAGATTAGTAGCAGCAGGACCGCAGTTGTAAAAAATTGTAGTTTTTAGATATAGATTCCCTCAGTTTTTGCTGAGGGAATTTTTTTGTTTTTTTTGAAGAGAAGAAGTGGAGCGAAGTAAGTTAATGTCAGGTGTTTTTTTTATCTTTAATATTCTATTAGAAATTTAAATTATTGAATATGAAAAAAATAATACTTTCTGTGCTGGTTTTCGGATTAATGAGTTCTTGCAGCTCTTCAACCAACCTTACCGACTCCTCATCAAATCAATCTACAGATTCAACCTACGGCTTGACTGAAAAGAATCCCATAAAAGTTGGCGGTGGTGAAGGCGGACCAGTCAGTGAACGAAAATATTTGAATTCACTCAGTGGCCCAAATGGTGAAGCGGTAACGTACGACAGAATTGGCAGCTGTTGTTTCTTTAAATCGAAAAGCAGTCCCATGGGTGGTGGCTTACTGGACAAATATTCGGTAACGTATAAAGGAAAAAAAGATACCGTCGTTCTATATTTAAATATGTACGAGAAGGGTAAGCTTGTCGCGCCGATTGGATTTATAATGAAGTAATCTTTTTGATGAGCCAAAAAATAATTCCAACAGATCGATCAATTGCATGGATTTCCTTAATTCCTCAACTTATATTGATGGGAATTATTTTTGGTATTTTTTATATGTTGAAAGTGAAAGAACCTTTCATTTTTGTAGGTTTTACCTATTTACTCTTATCTTTTGGTCTCAAGAAAGTTTTTTTGAAAAATCATACCAGAGGAATTACACTAACAAAAGAAGGAAAGAATGTAGAAGCAATCGCCTCATTTGAACAAAGTGCCAAGTTCTTTGGCGATCATATTTGGGTGGATAATTATCGTTTCATTACCTTACTGTCTGCGTCGAAACATCTTTATAGAGAAATGGCTTTGGTCAACATTTCTTACTGCTATATGGCTCTCAATAATAAAGAAAAAGCGAAAGATTATTACATGAAAACTTTACAGGAATATCCAGATAATGAAATGGCAAAATTGGGATTAAGCATTTTAAACTCAAAATAAAATATTAGTTATGATTTTTTGTAGTCGTCTTTCCAATCTTGAACTAATTTCACCTCATCAGCAACTGATAGACTCACTTTTTTGAACGGCAAATAATTGCCAAGCAGTATTATAATTAACAGCTTCATATCTGCTTTCTAAACATGATCCATTAAAATCAAATTTAATCACAAGGTTTTTACTTCTTTTTAGAACGACTTAATTCAAGCACGTTCAATTCCAGATTTTATTATTCTTTGGAGTTTTTTTTGTGGAAAAATATCAATCTAAAAAAAATTCTTACTATCTTGCACCCCAATGAAATTTTTCACTCTAATTTTTAGCTTTTATCTCTTGGCGCTTTCAATAGTGCCTTGCAGTGATGCTTTTAATTCTGGAGAGATCAATAAAGAAAC
>NZ_JBGZYM010000093.1:0-64122 GCF_041824135.1 Kaistella sp.
ACGGTAAAAACTATGTTACGACGAATTGTAATTTAGTTGGTATGGTAGAAAGAACTTCTACTTCCAATATGACTGGAACAGTTACAGCAAAAGTTTGGTTGGCTAATCCAGAATCAACTTATGTTGCAAGGAGGTATGAAATTACGCCAAGTACTAATCCAACTACTGCTACAGGAAAAGTGACTTTGTATTTTACTCAAGCGGAATTTGATGCTTACAATGCAACCAATTCTGTAAAACTTCCAACTTCGCCAAGTGATGCAGCCGGAAAAGCAAATGTTTTAATTGATAAGTTTGCTGGAACAAGTTCAGATAATTCTGGAAGCACTTCTTCATACAGCAACGGATTTGTAACCTTAACACCAAGCGTTGAAAACATTAAATGGAATGCTACTTACCAATATTGGGAAGTAACAATTGACACTGTTGGATTTAGTGGATTCTTTGTTAGAACAAGTTCTTCATCTCTTGCAAGCGCAAATGTGAAGCAGGATCAAGTTGCGATTTATCCAAATCCAGTTAAAGATGTTTTAAATATTGATCTTAAAACCAACCAGGGAGAAGTGAAAATTTTCGACTTATCTGGAAAGGTTATTAAAACGGCTTCTGTAAATAAGTCAGGTTCAGTTGATGTTTCTAAATTTTCAAAAGGTCTTTACATTGTAGAAATTACAATAAATGGAACTTCTAAAGTGACTAAAAAAATCATCAAAGAATAAATCCCTCATTTAACTTTATATGAAAGTGGCAGTCGAAAGATTGCCACTTTTTTTATCTTTGTTCAAAATATCACCTTGATGCTACCGAAAAAATTCCTTTTATTTTTTGTCACTACTTTACTGATTCTTACTTTAAGTTCATTTAAAAGTACGTCACCAGCTGATGTTCATCCCTATCATGTGGGTTCGGTAGAATTCAATTATAATTCGAAATCAAAAACCTTTGAAATTACAGGGAAATTTTTTCTGGATGATTTGGAAAACGCACTTAAAGAAAAATATGGTAAGCCAGTTCATTTTAATGATGCCAAATATAATGCTCAAATCGATGAGTTTCTAAAGCAGTATTGCAACGACTATTTAAAATTAAAAGCTGACAATAAAACTTTAAAAATCAATTATATTGGTTTTGAAGAAGACAGTGAATCGGTGAATATTTTCCTGGAATCGGAACCTGTTAATGCACCTAAAAAAGTAGAAACAGCGGTGAGTTTCCTGTATAATTTTTTTGATGATCAAATGAATATCATCCACATCATTGTTAATGGTAAACGCCAGAGCGAAAGATTAAATTATCCCAATCGATACTTGTATAAAGTATTTTAAAATCGGGAATTTACTATTTTTGAGTATTCTAAAAGTTCTGGAAAGAAAACATCAAAATGCTTTTGCAGTTGAGGTTTATTATTCATAAAAACTTCAAAAACAGGCAAATCCTTATCTAAATATTTGGCTTTATTCAAAACGTTTTGGATGGAATATTGAATTCCCCAGTCTTCCTTATAATTGTACAGCCAGTTATCTTTTTCCATTCCATTTACCATTCTTAAAAGTCTTTCAGGTAGAAAATCTTCATATTTCCGCAACACTTGATAAACTTTTTCAGCATGATCTTTCAATACCTTATCTGACAAAGAATTGGCCAGAAAATAATCCATTGAAACATCGACAAAAGCTCCCGAATACAATCTGACTAACGGACTGAATATTTTCTTAGCTTCCCTAAGCTCTGGATGAGCGTCGGTAAAAGTATCAATTTCCCGGTGCAAAGTAATTCCCTGCTGCATTCCTTCGGGATAAGAAAAGCGATCTCGGTTTGGAATGACATCTTCCAGAAACTGACCAACGATTTGTTCTTCAGAAAAAGCAAGAAAAGAATGGGCGAGATAATTCATAAACGAATATAGAAATTCTTAAATAAAGTAAGTTCATCAAATTAAGATTTAATCATTATTTAATCCAAAAGTAAAATCCTTCAAATAAGATAATTTGAAGGATTAATAGGTATTTATTACAAGTTATTTGACCAAGAACTTTTTAGTTCCGATCAAAACATTACCATTCCCGTAAACACTTAGAATATAGGAACCAGCTGACAAACCTTTAAGATTAATCACTTTTTGGTCACTTTTCAAAATTAATTGTCCGACGAGATTGGTAATTCTAAAACTATATTTCCCATCTTTTTTAATTTGAATTTTCAACTCCTCTTTTGCCGGAACAGGGAACAGAGAGAAATCTTCAATCTTAGCCAGTTTATTTTCTGTGGTAGCAAGAGTACTTGTTGGCATAAACTCTGAGACGACGCAGGCGAAACGTGCAAAACCAAAAGCCTCATCCGACGGGTTTGTTTCACCAATTGCAATTCCGGTCGGTTCTGTATTATAATCCAGATCTGGATTTGACCATCTGTTGATTCTTGTACAGCTGAAACCTTTCGAAGAACATTCATCATTATAAGCCATAATCGTTCTCCACCTTTGAGAAGCAGTGCTTGCCGCACCCAACGTGATCGCGGATTTATTAGTATAACCGTGTTGATGTTCACATGGATTCACATTTTGATTGACGTGCCAATCATGATTCAAACCCATATTATGTCCCATCTCGTGCGCTAAAGTATAATTTGAAACCACGCAATTGTATAACCCAACTGAATACGCAGCCGCGGCAGAATAATTGGTAGGATTAAGATTTAGATATCCAAGACCACAAGTGTTGGTAGGAGTACTGGTAACTAATGCACAAAGGTCAGCGCCATAAGAGGTTCTTAAGCCAGCGACCTCATCCAGAAAGGTGTCGTTTTCTGTCCGGAATCTGGAGAGATCTGTAGATATATTCCCTGATTCGACGTAAGGGATTTCTTCTGAATAAACCAGATTGATGGTTACATTTGAAACTCCAGAATTCTGAAGAGCCGTATTGAAATTAGTAATTGCAGTTGTTATAAACGATTTACTCTGGGCCACTCCGCCCCAAGCGGTTCTTGCCTGCGGCGTAAAAACAACCATCACATCAATAGTCGTAGCAGGACAAACAGCCGTACTCGCTAAACAAATATTATCGTTGACTTTCCCTGCGAGTGCAGATTTATTGATCAGCGCATCTTCTTGAGCATCTTTGTTGATTAGCGTTCCTTCATTCACTATTGAAATTGCAAAAGTCTGTGCATCGGTCTGGTGAAAAATTATTTTCTGTCCTTCACTGGACAGATACATTCCGGTGACAATACCATCAACTTTAGACAACACCAATTCTGCGTCGGGTTGATTTTGTATCTGATAAACAAATGACTCACTCTTATTGGCGTAAAGAAATTCTTTTTGAAATTTCGCTTCAATGACTTTTCCTTCGGGAAGTTCAATCTGGAGATCACCTTTCAAATTGAATGGAATCTGCTGATAATACTTCGTAGAAATATAAGTATCAGCGAGACCTTTACTTATTTTCTGCTTTGCTGTAAGCTTATTCTCACTGATGACATTTCGGAAAATTCGATCTTGCGCAAACAATAGGGTAGCACAAAATAATACTAAAAAAGTAAAATTAGTCTTCATGATGATATAAGTTTTTATGGTTAGTTGCTTACAAATGTAAAATATTAGCACCAATAAATATTGGGTTATTACACTGAAAATAAACTCATTAAAACTTTATATCTTTAAAACAAACATTCATGAAAATCCTCGATCTTACTTACTTCCACGATTACAATTCCGTATTTCTTCTTTGGAATTTTGTTGAGGTTCGACACAAATATTTTTTCGTATCCCAATTTCTCCGCTTCCGAAATTCTTTGCTCAATTTGCGGAATCGGACGAATTTCTCCACTCAGCCCAATTTCTCCCGCGAAACAGAAATGTTCAGAAATTGCAATATCCTCATTAGAAGAAAGAATGGAAGCTACAACGGCTAAATCTAAAGCTGGATCTCCAGTTTTTATTCCACCTGTAATATTTAAAAACACATCTTTCGCGCCTAATTGAAAGCCAGCTCTTTTTTCTAAAACTGCTAAAAGCATATTAAGTCTTTTCGAATCAAAACCGGTGCAGCTCCTTTGCGGTGTTCCATAAACTGCAGAACTTACCAGCGCTTGAATTTCGATCAACATCGGTCGATTTCCTTCTAAAGTTACGGCTACAGAATTCCCGGAAAGTTCTTCAAACTTCTTGGTGATCAGTATTTCTGAAGGATTTTTTATCTCTTTCAAGCCCTGAGAAACCATTTCGTAAATCCCGATTTCTGCGGTAGATCCAAAACGGTTTTTACTCGCTCTTAGTAATCGGAACAAATGATTTCGGTCACCGTCAAAATTCAAAACAACGTCGACCATGTGCTCCAAAACTTTCGGACCAGCGATCTGGCCGTCTTTTGTAATATGTCCAACTAAAAAAGTCGGTGTATTGGTTTCTTTAGAAAATTTAATGATCTCGTTCGAACATTCCCGAATTTGAGAAACCGTTCCCGGCGAACTTTCAATTGTTTGACTTTGAAGCGTTTGAATTGAGTCGATGATCATAAAATCGGGCTTCAGTTTTTTCGCTTCATGCAGGATTTTTTCTACTGAAGTTTCCGTAAAAAGAAAACAGTTTGGATTTTGAAGTTCCGTCAGTCGATCTGCCCGCATTTTGATCTGCGACGCACTTTCCTCGCCGGAAACATAAAGAATTTTCTTCTTCATCTTCAGCGCCAGTTGCAGCAATAAGGTCGATTTCCCAATTCCAGGTTCACCGCCAATTAAAGTGACAGAACCCAAAACAATTCCGCCACCGAGAACCCGGTTCAATTCTTCGGAAGGACTTATGATTCGAGGTTCTTCAAAAGTCTCCACTTCAATGATATTAATGATATGCTGTTTTGATCGATCCGTGAAATTTTTGGTCGTAGACTTCTCTACAATCTCTTCCACCAAAGTATTCCATTCGCCACAATTCTTACACTGCCCAAGCCATTGCGGATAGTTTGTGCCACAATTCTGACAGATATATGCTGTTTTCACTTTTGCCATGTTGCGAATTTAAAAACTTCCACTGAAATACAACGGAAGTTTTAAGTAATGATGAAGTAATTTTATTTTTGACTCAAATTTTGTTTAGATATCAACATGCTGGACAGAGATGCCACGATCAGTTTGTCTTGTGGACTTAGTGAATTTTTAATCCAAACCTTTCCGTTTCCAAGAACAGACACGGCGCCAATAGATTCGCCATTTCGGAACAGTTCATATCCGAAGGTTTTACTGTCGTCGGTGAAGAATTTATTTTCTGAAAGTTGCTTTGTGCCTTTTATTTCGATACTATTTCCCTGCTCATCCATGGCGATGCCATTGTCCGTTTCCGATTTTAGAGAACTATTTGAGTTGTCGTTTTCCACAAGAACCTCCCACGTGGCACTACCATCTTTAGGAATAATTACACCGAAGTAACCATTCCAGAAATTATTTGCATAATTTTCTAACCCTTTGAAGAGTTTAAACATATTGTTGTCGAAGTTACTGGACCCGACAATATCGGCTGAAGAAGCATTTAAACCAAATTGAGTAAATTCAATCGGCTGCTTCGCTTTTTCATGTCTAATTCCCAAGACGGTCAATTCTGTTCTATTAGTCCAGCCCCTTTTAATGGGCGATGTATAGAAATTACCAAAAGAAATCTTCTGATTAATTAAAGTCCGGCATTTCCTTTTACATCCATCACAGAAGAATTTTGCCGAAGATTTTCGGAAACTGCAATGTTGGAGGTTGAACAGGAAGTAATCGCAGCAAAAGCGAAGAAGAAAGTAATTGATTTGAGTTTCATATATAAGATGTTTTTTGCATTCGATTATTTTCTATTATTAAAGTTAAAAAAATTCTTAATATTTCTTAAAAACTTTAAAACCAACAAATTACCGAAGTGAAAAGTATTTTATAACACCGTTCAGAGTTGATCGTTTTGCGCTCTCACAGTCTACATTTCTTTTTGTAATGGAATCTTTGTTCTTTACCTCCTACAAATTATTACACCTTTATTTGCCCCGACTTTCAAAAGTAATTCCGGTATCCGTTACATCTTCTCTTTTATAAAAGAAAAGTCATAATTCCATTGTGGTTAAAATTAAAGGTCGTTTTTAGCATCCTTACTTTTAAAAAGAATTATTAGATTTGTTAAACTTCAATTATGAAAAAAATATACTCTTTTCTCTTCGCACTTCTTTTCATTTCAATTTCTGCTCAGGATTTACAGAAAATTGCCAAAGAAATCACAGACGAGGGAATCACTTTATATAGAAGTGAAATGGCATCTTGGTATGGGACAGATATTTTTCTTGAAAACTATGTTGAGAAAGAAAATATAGCCGGTTACTTTTCTTATATCGATGGTGGTGTACCAAAATGCGTGTTTTTCTCCAAAGAACATCAAATTATTGGAACGGTTGCGTTCCCAACCAATTACGAACTGAAAGATGCAAAATTAGATTTAACACAAAGGGCTTTTACAACAATCGAAAAAGATTATTTTGATCTTCGTCAAAAAACACTTGAAAGAGTACAGAGCGATCCAATTTTTAACCAATACGAAAATACCAACTTTAACATCATTCCGGTTATTACTCAGAAAGAGAAGAAAGTTTATATTATCACAGGCACCAACGTTAACAATTTGGTTCTTATTGGGAATGATTATTTATTAAATTTTAATAAAAAGAATGAAATTACTAAAGTTCAGCCACTACACAAGTCGCTAATTGCACAAAAAATTGTCGATGAAGAAGTTGGTAAAACAGTTTCTGCAATGCATTCTCACATCCTGGAAGATTGGCCGTTTATCACGCCAACTGACATTTGCACTTTAATGCTTTACCAAAAATTTACCGATTGGGAAAACTACACGGTAGTATCGAAGAAATACACCAGTTTGTGGAATACAAAAAGTAATTTCCTGGTAATTATGAAGACAGATGTGATAAGAAAAATCAATGAGGATCAAAAGAAAAGACACCCGTAACTATATCGACAAGAATCGACTGAATAAAAATCGTGCTCAACTTACTTACCGCAACTTCCTTTCATTCATCATATAACTCATAGCCTTTATTGCAACGACATCCCTCGTCTTAGGGACAAGAAAAGAAGATATAGTGAAAAGCATATCGTCTAAGGACGAGACTGTCTCCTAAAAAATTTTAGTTCTCCTTTATTTGCCTCGTCTTTCAAAATCCATTAACTTTGCACAAACCTAAACTAATGAGTAAAAAGAACACGAAATACATCTTCGTAACCGGTGGTGTAACTTCTTCTTTAGGCAAAGGAATTGTCTCAGCGTCACTTGGCTTACTGCTAAAATCGAGAGGATTCAATGTCACCATCCAAAAACTTGACCCTTATATCAATATCGACCCGGGAACGCTAAATCCTTATGAACACGGCGAATGCTATGTCACTGACGATGGTGCAGAAACCGATTTAGACCTGGGCCATTATGAAAGATTTCTGGATTCTAAAACTTCTCAAAATAATAACGTAACGACCGGTAAAATTTACCAAACCGTTATTGAAAAAGAAAGAAAAGGAGATTTCTTGGGAAAAACCGTTCAGGTTATTCCGCATATTACCAATGAAATTAAGCGTCGGATTAAAATGCTGGCGAAACAAAACTACGATATCATCATCACCGAAATTGGTGGAACCGTTGGCGATATTGAATCGCTTCCTTATATAGAGAGTGTTCGCCAGTTGAAATGGGAATTGGGTGAACATAATTCGATGGTGATTCACTTGACTTTGTTGCCGTATTTGGCTTCCAGTGGTGAATTAAAAACCAAACCTTCTCAACATTCCGTTCGTCAGTTGATGGAATCTGGTATTCAAGCTGATGTTTTGGTGTGTAGAACGGAACACATTATTCCGAAAGAACAACGCATGAAATTGGCTCAATTCTGTAATGTCGCTTTAGAAAACGTGATTGAATGTAAAGATTTGGAAACTATTTACGAAGTTCCGCTTTACTTACAAAAACAGGATTTTGATGATGTGGTTTTAAAAGAACTGAATCTGAAATCTGACAAACAAGCGGATTTAAAAGATTGGAAAACATTCCTTAAAAAATATAAGAATCCAAAAAAATCTGTTGAGATCGCTTTGGTTGGAAAATACGTTTCATTGCAGGATTCTTACAAATCAATCGTAGAATCATTTATTCACGCCGGAGCCGATTTAGAAACTGAAGTAAAAGTAAGATGGGTTTATAGCGGTGAACTCGAAGAAAGTAATATCGCAGAGACCTTTGAAGGAATCGACGGAATGCTGATCGCTCCAGGATTTGGAGACCGTGGAATTGAAGGTAAAATTGAAGCCGCAAAATATGCGCGTGAAAATAATATTCCGCTCTTAGGAATTTGTTTGGGAATGCAAATTATGACCATTGAATTTGCCAGAAACGTGCTTGGCTACAAGAAAGCCAACTCTATGGAATTCGACACTTCTACACCAGAACCTGTAATTTCTTTAATGGAAGATCAGAAAAATGTGGTTGAAAAAGGCGGAACCATGAGATTAGGTGCCTGGAAATGTTCTTTAAAAAACGGTTCGAAACTTCAGGAAATCTACGGAACTAAAAATATTTCAGAAAGACACCGTCACCGTTATGAATTTAATTCTGAATACAAAGATGAGTTCGAGAAAAACGGCTTAGTACCAACTGGATTTAATCCTGAAACTGAATTGGTAGAAACGTTGGAATTAAAAGACCACCCTTTTTATATCGGAGTTCAATATCATCCCGAATATAAGAGTACCGTTGCCTCGCCCCATCCTTTGTTTAAGGCTTTGATAAAAGCAGCAACCAAGAAATAAAAAGAAAGAGATAAAAGACAAAATGTTTTTTATCTCTTTTGTTTTTAAATGAGTACTCAAAAAATTCTTCATTGCCAAAAATTTCAGTATTTTTGCACCCAAAATTAAAAGGGAAAAGAATGCAGGATTTCGAACCTTCAATTTTAAATTTCAAATAAATTAAAATGCAGCAAAATAACGGTTTAGATAAAAATCAATTGATCATTTTCGCACTGTTTTCAATGATTATTATGGGAGCGATGTTTTATTTTCAAAATAAACAGCAGACCGAACAGCAATTAAAGGAAGCGCAAAATCCAACAAAGGTTACTCAAGCGGCACCAGTGACTAAACCGGCAATTGCAACCAATCTAAACGATAGCGTAAAAGCAACCTCAATTCAGCAAGTAGAATTAAAGAATAAAGAATTAACGGTAGCGATTTCCACTTTGGGTGGACAACTTTCTACGGTTGAATTAAACGAGTATAAAGCGTACAATAAAAAAAGCGACGTCAACGACAAGAAACTTTTGCTTTTTGACAAAAATAATTCATCCTACGGTTTCCAGTTTAAAGATAAAAGCGGGAAAACTTTCAACACGAAAGATTTAGTTTTTGCCCCAAGTCAAAGCGGCAATACGGTAACCATGCAAGCCAATGTAAATGGTGCGGTGATTCAGTTTATTTATACTTTACTAGATAAGTACACGGTTGACTTCAATGTAAAAACGCAAGGCTTAGGACAACTTGTTGCTGACTCTAAAGCAGATTTCATTTGGGATTTCAGTGCAAGACAAATGGAAAAAGGACGCTCTCAAGAACAAACTCATACGGAGTTCAATTATACGTTTGATAATTACAGCAGTTTTGATTACGATGGCAGAACAGAAATGGACGAGCCTGAAGAAACCCTCAACTGGTTAGCGATCAAACAGCAATTTTTCTCCATGGTGATTGAGCCACAACAAGGCTTCAAAAAATCTCACGGTTCACAGGACACGATCGATGAAGGAGAATTTGTGAAAAAATTCAATTTCAATGGGCAGGTTGATTTAGCGGGAGGAGAAATGAATCAAAACTTCAAATGGTATTTTATGCCATTAGATTTACCTTTATTGAAATCTTATGACAAGAACTTCGATGAATTACTTCCTTTAGGATGGTCGTTTATTGGAACTTTGAACAGATGGTTCTTTATCCCAATGTATAATTTAATTTCAGGTTGGGGAATCGCAGCAGGTTGGGTGATCTTCTTAATGACGATTATCGTAAAAATTATTTTATCGCCGGTGATGTTTAAGCAGCACAAATTAAGTGCGATGATGAAAGTGATCCGTCCGGAAATTGATGCTGTAAACGAGAAATACAAAAAAGCCGATGCCATGAAAAAACAGCAGGAAACGATGGCTGTTTATCGAAAGGCAGGCGTAAACCAGATGGCGGGTTGTTTACCCGGATTAATACAGGTCCCGATTTTCTACGCCTTGTTCCGCTTCTTCCCTAACATGATCGATCTTCGCGGAAAGAGCTTTTGGTTTGCGAAAGATCTAACTGCCTATGACGATGTAATCAAATTACCTTTCAGTATTCCATTATTAGGAGACCATTTGAGTATTTTCGCAATTGCGTGTACGGTAGTGATCTTGATCTATACGGTGATGACAGCCGGAAACATCCAGCAACCAACGCAAGAAGGAATGCCGAACATGAAAGTAATTATGTACATCTTTCCGATTACGTTCTTATTTTTCTTGAATACCTCCGCATCAGGTTTATCATGGTATTATTTCGTATCGAATGCGATTAACATTTTAATTATTCTGGTTATTAAATACTGGATATTGGATGAGAAGAAAATCCACGCTCAAATTCAGGAAAACAAAATCAAAGGACCAAAGCCTGAAGGTAAATTCCAAAAAAGAATGCGCGAAATGATGGAGAAAGCTCAGGAGCAACAAAAAGCACAGCAACAGCAAGGAGGTAAGAAAAAATAAATACTCCTTATTATATATAAAGAAAAACGGACGATCATCTCTTCCGTTTTTTTTATTGCTCATTTCTCACTGACCAATGGATACCTAATCATATTTGAGTCGAAAGGACTGTCGGTGGTGAATCGTGGGGCCATGTTTAATTAAAGCTTCACGATGCTGTTTCGTTGCGTAGCCCATATTTTTGTTCCATCCATATTCTGGGAATTCCTCATGCAATTCAATCATTAATTGATCGCGATAATTCTTGGCTAAAATAGAAGCACAAGCAATGGAAAGAATTTTAGAATCGCCTTTTACAATACACTGATGCGGAATAAATTCGTACGGGTGAAAACGGTTTCCATCTATTAAAAGCAGCTCTGGACGAATTTTTAGCTGATCCAATGACAAGTGCATGGCGTGAATACTTGCATTTAGGATGTTATTTTCGTCAATGAAGGAGGGTGAAAGTTCCGAAATTGCAAAATCTTTCACATTATCTTTGATATATTGATCTAGAGCCTGGCGCGTTTTAAATGTTAATTTTTTGGAGTCATTAACCAAATTTTGGTTAAAATTTTCGTCGATAATAACGGCTGCAGCTACCACGGGTCCACACAAACAACCTCTGCCAACCTCATCACAACCTGCTTCTATATATTTACCCGAGACGGTTTTAAGTAATTTCATTAATAACATCTAAACGTTAAAATTACAAAATTTTTAAGAATTATTTAACAAATTGTTTGGTTGTTTTACAAATTATTTGCACTTTTGTTGTAATGAAAAAATTTAATTTGATATGAAGAAACTAACAACAAGCGTTTTAGCGGTAGTTTTGACTGCGTCATTTGCGATGGTAAATGCACAGAAAAAAGACACTATTAAAACGCAAGATATCGAAGGCGTCGTAGTAACGGCTTTAGGTATCAAAAGAGAAAAAAAATCGCTAGGTTATGCTTCTCAGGAGGTTAAATCTGATGTATTATCAGAAGGAACCACTAACACAGGAAACATTGCATCTCAACTTTCTGGTAAAGTAGCCGGTCTTAGTGTTACTACTACCAGCAACTTTGGAGGTTCAGCGAGTATGGTTATTAGAGGGGTAAAAGGAATTGGTGGAAGTAGCCCATTAGTTGTAATTGACGGTACTCCTGTTGACAATGCAACCACTTATGGATTTGGAAAAGATTTCGGTAATGCATTAGCTGACATCAACCAAGAAGACATCGCTTCAATCAACGTACTGAAAGGTGCAGCTGCATCTGCATTGTATGGTGAAAGAGGTTTAAATGGTGTTGTTCTAATCACCACTAAAAACGGTAGAGGAACAGACGACGGTTCTTGGGGTGTAAGCTGGACATCAGGTGTTTCAGCAGGCTTCATTGACAAAAGTACTTTCTTAACTTACCAGGATAAGTATGGTGCTGGTTACGATCAGGATTTCTATACTGAAGCTCCAAACGCTGATGGTAATTACTATGCTAACTTTGCAGAAGATGCTTCTTGGGGTCCTAAGTTTGATCCAAGTTTATTAGTTTACCAATGGGATTCATTAGATCCAACTTCTCCTAACTACGGAAAAGCAACTCCATGGGTCGCAGCTAAAAATGGTCCAATCAAATTTTTCGAAACACCATTTACTTATAGTAATACGGTAACTTTAGAGAAAGGTAGCAAAGGTCAGAACATCATGTTCTCTTATGACAACATGACTTCAACTGGATTGATGCCGAACTCTAAAATGTCTAAAAACACTTTCACTTTGAAAGCGAATTATGACTTTACTCCGAAATTACACGGTTCATTCTTTACTACTTTAAATCTTCAGGATACTAAAGGTAGAGCGATTACTGGATACAGTGATAATATCGTAACCAACTTCAGACAGTGGTGGCAAACTAACGTAGATGTTCTTTCATTGAGAGACGCTTACATGAGAAATGCGGCTAATCCAACTGCGGCTAACAACTACGGTAACGTTACTTGGAATCCTTACGATTCTGGTAATCTTCGTCCAATCTTCTGGAATAACCCTTATTTCCAAGCATATGAGAGTTATCCAACGGATAAAAGAAACAGATCTTTCAGTATTGCGAGTTTGACTTATGACATTACTAAAAACATCAACGTGATGGGTAAAGTAAGTTATGACAGATCAAATTTAACTATTGGTGATAGATTGGCAGTAGGTTCACTAGCAGCAACTTTTGGTGCAGCAGGAAACGATACTGAATCAGGATACGGAAGACAAGATATCTCTAAATCAGAAACCAATTACGATGTACTTGCCAGTTACAAATTCGACATTACTGATAATGTAAACGTAAGTGGTGTTGTAGGAGGTACTGTGAGAAGAAATACTTACAACTCTCTTTATGCTACAACTGAAGGAGGATTAGTATTAAGAAATATTTATAGTTTATCAAACAGTGCTGCACCAGCTTTAGCACCAGCTGAAGTTGATTGGACTACTCAGACTAACTCCGGATATGCTTCAGCTTCATTCGATATCTACAAAATCTTATATATTGATGGAACGTATAGAGTTGATCAAAGTTCAACTTTACCTGCAGGAGACAATGTATACGGATACGGTTCTGTAACCGGTGCCTTAATTCTTTCTGAGTTGGTTAAAACGGACTGGTTAAAATTCTGGAAAGTAAGAGCGAATTATGCAGAAGTTGGAGGAACAGCTGATCCTTATCAAACCTCTTATGCTTATGGTGCTGCTGGTTTCTTTGGAAATGTGGGTTTATCATCTACTCAGACTCGTCAACCAAACGCAAATTTACTTCCACAAAGAGCAAAAGAAGTTGAAGTAGGTACAGAAGGTAGTTTATTCAACAACAGATTTACATTTGACGTTGCTTACTACAAAACTAAAACCTTTAATCAGTTAATTACATTGCCTATTTCATCTGGTTCTGGTTTAAGCTCTGCTTCAATCAACGCTGGTCAAATTGACAACTGGGGTTATGAAGTTCAATTAGGATTCGTACCGGTAAAAACAAGCAATTTTACTTGGAACTTAGATGCTAACTGGTCTCAAAATAGAAATGAGGTAGTTGAATTACTTCACAATGAAGTAACCGATGTATCAAACGTATTACTAGCTTCTTATCAAGGTGGTGTATCTCTTAATGCAAGAGAAGGACAAGCTTGGGGAACATTAGTAGGTTCTGATTACGTTTACTTAAACGGCGAAAAGGTTATTAATGCCAGTACAGGTTATTACTTACGTCAAGGAAACCAAGTGATCGGTAATGTTACACCAGACTGGTTAGCAGGTATTAGAAACAGTTTGAACTATAAAGGTTTATCAATGAGTTTCTTGATCGATATCAGACATGGTGGTGACGTATTCTCTACGGATATGTATTACGGTCTTGCTACAGGTTTACCTGAAGAAACTGCTGTTGGAGATATCAGAGAAGTTGGCGTTGTTTGGCCAGGGGTTAATCCTAATGGACAAGTAAATACTACGAACACTAGTAATCCTAGTGCATTTGGTTCATTAGATGGATATTCAAGAATGCCTAACAGTAGATTCGTTTATGACGGTTCTTATGTTAAATTAAGAGAGGCTTCTATCGGCTATAGTTTACCTCAGACTTTCTTAGCAGGAACTTTCATTAGAGACGCGAAAATCTCCTTAGTAGGAAGAAACTTGTGGATCATTAGCAAAAACTTACCGTACGCAGATCCAGAAAACATGGTCGGCGGTGGTAATAGAGCATATGGATGGTCTATTGGATCTCTACCAACAACAAGAGACATCGGATTAAATGTAACATTAAAATTCTAAGATTACAACAATGAAAAAAATACTTAATAAATTAATTATCGGTGCCTTGGCTGCAGTCAGTCTTACCTCTTGTCAGAGAGATTTGCTTTCTCTGAATGAGGATCCAAAGCACCCGACAGTATTGCCTTCATCTACGCTTTTAGCGATGGGGCAACAGCAATTCTTCTACTCTACTTTTACAGGAAGTGTAAATTTTAATAATTACAGATTCTTTGTTCAACAATGGGCAGAAACAACGTATACAGATGAGACAAATTATGATTTGGTTACCCGTAACCAACCTCGTAATCACTGGAACAGAATGTACGTCAACTCATTAAATAATTATGAGACCGCTAAAAAGAATCTTCCAGCTGAAGCAGTAGGTTCTGAAGCAGAAAGAAAAAATAAGAATGCTACATTAGAAATTTCTCAGATCGTAGTTTGGGAAAACCTAGTAGACACTTACGGAAACATTCCTTATTCTGAAGCTTTAAAAGCAGGTGAAGGTAGTTTTGCACCAAAATATGATGATGCAAAAGCGGTCTACACAAGTCTTTTATCAAGAATTACTGCCGTAGTTGCAGCAATTGATGAAGGTGCAGAAGGTTACGGTTCAGGTGACTTAGTGTACGGCGGAGATATGACAAAATGGAAACATTTAGCAAACTCTGTCAAACTAAGATTAGCACTTAACTTAGCAGATACCGATGCTGCAACTTCAAAAGCAGCAGCAGAAGCAGCTGTTGCGAGTGGTGTGATCATGTCTAACGACGAAGCTTACTCTTTGAAATTTGCAGGTGGAACTTATAATAACCCAATTTTTGACGATCTAGTAGCTTCAGGAAGAAATGACTTTGTTCCAACAGAATTGATCATTAACAAAATGAAAGCAAGCGCTGATCCAAGGATTGACGTATGGTTTACCAAAGTTGATGGCGAATATGTAGGTGGAGTTTTTGGAGCTTTAAATCCATTTAATGGAAAATCTCACATGAGTGATTTCTTCTTAGCTAATAATGCTCCAGCTAACTTACTAAGTTACGAGGAAGTATTATTTATGAAAGCTGAAGCTGCTGCAAGAGGTTATACCGTAGGTGGAACTGCTGCAACTTTCTATGCTGCTGCAATCAATGCTTCTATGGCGTTAAACAATGTTAGTCCTGCAGACGCTGCTACTTATTTAGCTGCTCGTCCATATGACGCTGCAAACTGGAAAAAATCAATTGGTGAAGAAGCATACATTGCTATGTTTAACAAACCATTTGCTGCTTGGTTATTCGCAAGAAGACTAGACAACCCAGTATTTGTTAACCCACCAAACTCTAAGCTTGATGGTGTACCAGTAAGAATGCCATATTCTGATCAAGAATACGTTCTTAATAAAGCTAATGTAACTGCTGCTGCAAGTGCAATCGGCGGAGACAAAGCAACTACTAAATTATTCTGGGACGTAAATTAATATTTATTCAACAGATTTCTTTAAACCACTCCTCGGAGTGGTTTTTTTATTTCCGTATATTTGTACTTCAAAATAAACCCATGAACATTAAAGAGATCATCCAAGATAAATTAGCAGAAATCATAAAGACTGTTTTTCAAGTTGACAATGTCAATGACAGAAATAACGTCACCTTAGATGTTCAGCAAAACAAAACTGAATATGAAGGTGATTTTACGATTGTCACTTTTCCACTTGTTAAATTATTGAAGAAAAGTCCGGATGCAATTGCGGTGGAATTAGGTGATGCTTTTTCAACTCAAGCTGATTTTGTTGAAAGCTATAATGTGGTAAAAGGATTTCTTAATTTAAAAATTAAAAATAATTTTTTCTTAGATAATTTCAATTCAGTCCAGGAAAACTTTGACAAGAAAGAAGACAAACACCAAACAGTAATGGTTGAATATTCTTCACCGAATACCAATAAGCCATTACACCTTGGCCATATCCGTAACAATCTTTTGGGATATTCTGTTGCGCAGATTTTAAAAGAAGATGGTTACAATGTGATTAAAACCCAGATCATCAACGATCGTGGAATCCACATCTGTAAATCGATGCTTGCCTGGGAAAAATCTGGAAAAAATGAAACTCCACAATCTACAAATCTAAAAGGTGACAAACTGGTTGGAAACTACTACGTTGCTTTCGACAAAGAGTACAAAAAAGAAATCGCAGAATTAGTTGAACAAGGATACGAAGAAGAAGTTGCAAAAAAACAGGCTCCTATTATTTTAGAAGCGCAAAAAATGTTGCTCGACTGGGAGAAAGGTGACGAAACAGTGAAAAGTCTTTGGGCAGAAATGAATTCGTGGGTTTATGCAGGATTTGATCAGACTTACAAAAGACTGGGTGTTGATTTCGATCAGGTTCAATATGAAAGTAATACTTATCTGCTAGGAAAAGATTTAATTCAGGAAGGCTTAACTAAAGGGGTCTTGTACAAGAAAGAAGACGGTTCTGTTTGGTGCGATCTTTCTGAGGAAGGCTTGGATCATAAACTATTGTTGCGTGGCGATGGAACTTCGGTTTATATGACGCAGGATCTAGGAACTGCCGTGGAACGTTTCAAAGAAACTTCGATTCAGAAATTAATTTATACTGTTGGAAACGAACAGGATTATCATTTCGATGTGTTATTCAAAATTCTTAAAAAGCTTGGTTATACCTGGGCTGAAAATCTCTTCCATCTTTCTTACGGAATGGTCGAACTCCCTGCTGGTAAAATGAAGTCCCGTGAAGGAACTGTTGTAGATGCCGATGATTTGATGCAGGAAATGTATGAAACTGCAAAAGAAAAAGCACAGGAATTGGGTAAACTAGAAACCCTTTCTGACGAAGACAAAGAAAAATCTTACGAAACAGTTGGTTTAGGCGCCTTGAAATATTTCATGCTCAAAGTTGATCCTAAGAAAAAAATGATGTTTAATCCAGCCGAAAGTATAGACTTTGCCGGAAATACGGGACCATTTATTCAATACACTTATGCCAGAATTCAGTCTTTGTTGGCGAAAGCGAATTACCAGAAAACAACGGTTTCAGATTACGAACTGAATATTTCAGAAAAAGAACTGGTGATGAACCTTTCCAATTTTAAAGAAGTGATTTCCAGAGCCGCCGAAACATTATCTCCAGCGCTCGTGGCCAATTATGTTTATGAAGTGGTCAAATCGTATAACTCCTTCTATCAGAACAATCCAATCCTTAATCAGGATAATGAAAACGCAAAGAACTTTCGTTTGGAATTATCAGAACTTACCGGGAAAACTATTAAAAAAGGCTTAGAACTTCTAGGAATCGGAACGGTAAATAGAATGTAATATTTGGGCGTGCCCCTTTGTACCACACCCTAAATCCCTCTCCCGTGGAGAGGGACTTTTCCATTCCATCTTCGGCATTCGGGTCTCAACTTTTTAAAATGATATTTCAAAATGATAATCGACTTTTCTACCGACCAACAACCAATTCCAACTACTGAATTTGAATTACGAGTTATTTCTTTCATGGAAGAATGGTTTGCTGATTCAAAAACGGTAAAAGTTCAAACTTCAGGCTCTACAGGAACACCTAAAGTTTTTGACATAGAAAAAGAAAGAATGCAATATTCCGCAAATAAGACGTGCGATATACTGCGATTGCAGGAAGGCGACTCTGCCCTACTCTGTCTTCCGGTTGATTATATCTCGGGAAAAATGATGGTCGTTCGCGCCATTGAAAGAAAGTTAAAATTAGTTGTAAACACTCCTTCAGCAAAACCACTATCAGATTTAAATGAAGAAATTGATTTTTGTGCAATGTCTCCACTTCAAGTTGAAAATTCTCTGGACAAAATTCATTTAATTAAAAATATTATTATTGGAGGTGCTGCAGTTTCAGAATCACTAAAGATAAAAATCTCACAAACACTCAGAAGCTCAGAAACTCAATCATCTATTTTTGAGACTTACGGAATGTCAGAAACCCTTTCTCACATCGCTTTGAAACAAATCTATCCTAGCTCGGAAGATTATTTTAAAGTTTTAAATGGAGTCGAGATCTCTTTAGATGACCGAGGTTGCTTACAAATTTTCGCTCCAAACTTGAATCCCGAACTTCTTAAAACGAACGATCTAGTTGAAATTAATGATAGTAGAGAATTTAGATTCCTAGGGAGAATTGACAATGTCATTAATTCTGCCGGGTTGAAAATTTATCCAGAACGGTTGGAAAGTCTGGTAAAAAAAGAAATACCGAATGAAGTCGTATTTGTAGGAGCTGCAGATGAAATATTAGGCCAGAGACTAGTTCTTGCAATCGAAGGTGAACAGAATAAAAAGATCACTCAGCAATTAGAAAAAATCATTTATCCATCAAAAAATCATCATCCAAAAGAAATTATTTTCATCGAAAAATTTCCCCGGATTCCCAATGGAAAGATTGATCGTCGAGAATTGACTCAAGTAGCTTTTAATACTTTAAAAAAATAGTTTAAACCTATATTACTCTTTCCGCTGAGCATATAGTTCATTGTCTTTATTCTTTTATCTTTGTTCTTTCCTCCTATATCATGAAAGACTTTACTAAAGAACTTACTTATAAAACTTCCCGCAGCAGTGGCGCTGGCGGACAAAACGTCAATAAGGTCGAAACATCAGTTACCGTAATGTGGAACGTTGCCGAAAGTGAATGTTTTTCCATTGAAGGAAAAGAGATGATATTTACGAAACTCAAAAACCGCATCAACGCTGAAGGAATTTTACAATTCACGGTTTCAGAAAGCCGAACGCAACTACAAAATAAAAAAATTGCGACGGATAAAATTTTAGAAATGGTTGAAAAATCGTTGTTCATCCCCAAATCCCGAAAAGCCACGAAGCCTTCCCGTTCCAAAATCGAAAAAAGAATCAAGGCCAAAAAGCAACTTTCTGAAAAAAAAGAAAACAGGAGAAATAAATTCTGATATATTTGTTAAAAAATTATATGAAGAACAAATTTCTACTCTTTGCCTTGGCAGCTTTGCCTCTAACTGTGTTCGCTCAAAAAAAGATCTCTATTATTCCAAGTGTTGGCTATGGATTTAGAACTGCAAGTTTACCTTCTAACATCACCCAACAGGAAGAATCTTATCTTAAAGGTTTAAAATCAGGTATTAACTTCGACATCGGTGCCTATTATCAACTCAATAATGTGATAGGTTTAGGAGTAAAATACAACATCTACTCCGCATATTCTTCCGGCAGTTTTAGTGGTTTTACCCCTGATGGCGATCCTGTATCCATTTCTCTTTCTACAGATGATACCATTACTTTTGTAGGACCTGCTTTTCTTTACTCTAATTTTAATGAGAATACAAAACACAAATTATATTATGATATGGCGATCGGAGTCATCAGTTATAAAAGTAAGACTGATAATGTTTTGTTTTCAGGGTCAAATCTTGGCTTAGCTGCAACGATTGGTTATATGTATGAAATATCTCCAAGTATTTTCATCGGCCCACAGGTGGGTTACACTGGCGGAACTTTGGTAAAAGCAAAACTAAACGGTCAACAGTTTGATTTGCCGGAAGACCAGAAAGAAGCGCTACACAGACTGACTGTAAGTGCAGGAGTCACCATTCGTTTGTAAAATTGATTATCTTTGCTAAAATCAAAAAATTATGAGTAAACCGATTACGGAATTTATCGAAAAATATTACCTGCATTTTAATTCTGCAGCTTTGGTAGATGCTTCAAAAGGATATGTTGCCCATTTAAAAGATGGCGGAAAAATGATGATTACCCTAGCTGGAGCAATGTCTACAGCGGAGATTGGGAAAATTTTAGCTGAAATGATTCGCGAAGATAAAGTGCATATTATTTCATGTACCGGAGCGAATTTGGAAGAGGATCTAATGAATTTAGTTGCGCATTCTCATTACAAACGTGTACCAAACTACCGTGATTTGACTCCACAAGAAGAGTGGGATTTAATGGAGAAAGGCTTGAATCGTGTTACTGACACGTGTATTCCAGAAGAGGAAGCGTTCCGCAGATTACAGGAACATATTGTGAAAATATGGAAAGATGCGGAAGCCGCTGGCGAACGATTTTTCCCGCATGAATATATGTACAAAATGATTCTATCAGGAGTTTTGGAGCAGTATTACGAGATTCCAAGAGAGAACTCGTGGATGATCGCCGCGGCTGAGAAAAACTTACCGATCGTGGTACCAGGTTGGGAAGATTCTACCATGGGAAATATCTTCTCAAGCTACTGTATGAAAGGAGAATTAAAACCTTCGACTGTAAAATCCGGGATTGAATATATGATGTATTTGGCAGATTGGTACCCGAAAAATTCAGGTGGAAAAGGTGTTGGTTTCTTCCAAGTTGGAGGTGGAATCGCTGGTGATTTCCCAATTTGCGTGGTTCCAATGTTGTACCAGGATATGGAAATGACGGATACGCCATTTTGGTCATATTTCTGTCAGATCTCGGATTCCACAACATCTTACGGATCTTATTCTGGAGCAGTTCCGAACGAGAAAATCACTTGGGGAAAACTGGACATTAATACACCGAAGTATATCGTTGAAAGTGATGCGACAATTTGTGCACCGTTGATGTTCTCTTATATCTTGGAGAATTCATAATTAGATAAGAGATAATAGAAAAAAGATAATAGACTTTAGAGTCTGATCAAACATAACCCTTTCGGTCTTTAAGATTGAAAGGGTTTTTTAATTTATAATAGGAAATTGTCTTGTCCCCAACCCTAAAGGGCGGAAAATTTCTTTCAAAAGTTCATCAAAAAACTCTCTTTAGGGTTGGGGAATTTTTTTTTGAATCAAAAAGTCATTTAAATTGATCACATAACTGTTTTTTTTTGAAGCGATCAATTCACCACCTAAAAAGACTAATTTTATCGCTTGCTAGAATTCACTACCATCTATTTTTTTAACGATACTTTACAATAAATACAAAATGAAATTATTTACACCGATTGCTCTATTTCTAACAATCATCACCTCTAATATTAAAGCACAAGATACGCGACCGGACAAACTTTACAGTTCTAGTGGGTTTGGTCTCTCCATACCTATTGGTAAAACATCTTACTATTTTGCGCCAAAGTTTTCAACAACTTTAGGCTTAAATATTGGATTGGGAAATGGCGGATTATTTCTGTACCCAAAATTAAGTTTACATGCTTATCAATTTAACCAAATTGTCGCCGATGAAGGTTATACTTACAAGGTGCAAAAAGGAAGATCGACAACTTATTTGTTAAACGTAGCATTAGGTTACCGTAAAATTGTAGATAAATGGGCTTTTTACGGCTTTGCTGGCGGTGGCGGTGGTTTTATTTTAACTCCACAAGCAAGCGTAAACGCTGCAACTTTAGAGGTGACCATGAAAAACAAAAGTAATGCTATGGCGATTGCAGAAGCAGGTGGCGGTATTGAATACAATCTTGGCGCTGTCAATTTATTTGCAGAAATAAGTTATATGCACGGCTTTAGAGATATTGAGAATGAGAAATTTAATTCGGTCCCGATTTCAGTTGGTATAAAACCAAATTTGAGTAAATTATTCAAAAAACGTTAGTCTCTATCATTGTCATTTTTTTAAATACAAGACCCTTTCAATAGAAGGGTCTTTTTTTTTGGAGCAACAAGGTTTTGAATTTTTTGGAAAAGTGGTCGCGCTGTCCGCTGTACCTGTCTGCCGACAGGCAGTTCTTTTTTGTTTTAGAAAATATAGTAAAGACAGAAAAGCAGGAAAAAACAAAAAAGGATGCCGCTTCCATCCCGGCTAGAATTACTTTTTAGTTTTTTTTAAATCTTTAGGAAAATAGGATTTCCTAATCCAAAGAATTGATCACCACATAATAGCGATAAGCCAATATTGCCTTTTGAAATTTATTCATTTTCAAAGGATCCTGTCCACCAAGTTTTGGAAAAACCTTTTTGTTGAATTTATTAAGAATGATAAAGAACTGCTTTTTCATATATTTTTATATTTGTAAATTCCGATTTACAAAATTAGCACTAAATTGACGAAGTGAACGAACTATTCAAAAAACAAGTCTTTGAAATCATCATTATGATTCCCGAAGGAAGAGTGACGAGTTATGGTGCGATTGCAAAAGCAGTTGGCTACCCGAATCATGCAAGACATGTTGGAAACGCCTTGCGAAATTATGATGAGGATTTCCCAGCACATCGGGTTTGTAATTCGTCAGGAAGAATTACGGCAAGTTGTCAACGTGATTTTGTGGGAAAATTAAAATTAGAAGGTGTAAAAGTGAAAGACGGAAAAATTCAGAATTTTAAAAATATATTTTGGAATCCTTTGGAAGAATTATGATGATCCCAGCCACGAAGTGGCACCTTAATAAAAAATCAGATGAAATCTTCTGAATCATATTCATTCAAAAAATTTAGAATTCACTACAAAAAAAAACCTTGTCAGGATTTGAAATCCTGACAAGGTTAGAGAATTAAGAAAGAATAAACTCTTTGTTCTTTTCTCTTCTAATTACTTACTCAACTGCTGGTAACTTCTCTGAATGAAATCAGTCAGATCTTTACCTTTCAACAAATTCTGAGACAATTTTGCTAAGTCTAAAGCATGTTTAATTTTTGAATTCTTATCTTCTGCATTTTCATCTTTTAAGATATCTGCAGCTAATTCGCTGTTTGAATTCACAACCAGATTATACATTTCCGGGAAACCGCTCATTCCAAACATTCCGCCTCCGCCGGTTGCCTGCATGTCTTTCATTCTGCGCATAAATTCCGGTTGAGTGATCATAAATGGAGCTTCAGAACTTTCCAGATCTTCTACCTGAACAGAGAATTTTTTGTCGTTTACGGCTTCTTCGATATTTTTCTTTAAAGATTCTTTTTCCTCTTCATTCAATTTAGAAATCGCCGTGTCTTCTTTTTTAATCAGGTTATTGACGTGATCGGCATCAACTCTGGCAAAAGAAACCTTGTCTTTCGACTGCTCTAATTTCTGAATCAAATGCGGCACAATTGGAGAATCTAAAAGTAGAACTTCATAACCTTTATCTTTCGCAGACTGAATGTAACTATGCTGTTCATCGGCATTTGTTGTATAAAGAATCACGAAATTTCCGTCTTTATCAGTTTGCATCGGTTTTACTTTCTCTTCCAATTCAGACCATAAATAATATTTTCCGTCGGTTGTTGGATATAATGCAAACTTGTCAGACTTATCAAAGAATTTATCTTCCGAAATCATTCCGTATTCGATAACGATTTTAATGTCGTTCCATTTTTGCTCGTAATCTTCCCGGTTTTCATTAAATAAAGCAACCATCTTATCGGCTACTTTTTTGGTGATGTATGAAGAGATTTTCTTCACCGCACCATCAGCTTGTAAATACGAACGCGAAACGTTCAATGGAATATCTGGAGAATCAATTACACCGCGCAACAGCATTAAAAAATCTGGCACAATTCCTTTTACCTCATCGGTTACATAAACCTGGTTTTGGTACAACTGAATTTTATCTTTCTCGATATTTAAACCGTTGGTCAACTTTGGAAAATAGAGAATTCCAGTCAAGTTAAACGGATAATCTACGTTCAGGTGAATATTAAACAAAGGTTCCTCAAATTGCATCGGATACAATTCATGGTAGAATTCTTTGTAATCTGAATCAGAAAGTTCGCTCGGAGCTTTGGTCCAAGCCGGAGTTGGATTATTGATGATATTATCTACTTCTACCGTTTCTGCTTTTGCGTCTTCTGCAGCATCTTCTGCTAAAGGCAAAGTTTCAGTTTTCATTCCAAATTTAATTGGAACAGGCATGAATTTATTGTACTTCAAAAGCAATTCACGAATTCTGGATTCTTCCAAAAACTCGGTAGAATCTTCTGCGATATGAAGAACAATCTCAGTTCCTCTGTCCGTTTTGTCAGTGGTTTCTTCCAAAGTATATTGTGGACTTCCATCACAAACCCAACGAACTGCCGGTTCATCTTTATAAGATTTTGTAACGATTTCTACTTTTTCAGCCACCATAAAGGCCGAGTAAAATCCAAGACCGAAATGACCGATGATCCCGGAATCTTTAGCCGAATCTTTGTATTTTTCTAAAAATTCTTCCGCTCCAGAAAAGGCAACCTGATTGATGTATTTTTCAACTTCTTGACCCGTCATCCCAATTCCCTGGTCGATGATGGTCAAAGTTTTTGCGTCTTTATCTACTTTAACTTCAATTTTCGGCTGTCCGTAATCCGTTTTAATTTCACCAATGCTCGTCAAATGCTTCAATTTCAAAGTTGCATCCGTTGCATTAGAAATCAGTTCACGTAAAAATATCTCGTGATCGCTGTACAAAAACTTTTTAATTAAGGGAAAAATATTTTCCACCGATACATTAATATTTCCTTTTGTCATGTTAATTGATTTTTAAATTATGCAGTTGAGTTCTCAAAAAAAACACCAATCTGAACAAAGTGACACATTGTCAATTTTTGGGCAATCCCCTCGCCGAAGCTTTCCCCACCGCTAGGGTCGGGCTATCCACTGCAACTCCTCAAGCCTTTGCAAATGCCAACGCTTTCTGCGGGGTTTCCGTTTCTATCCCTATTGCAGTGTGGGATTTTAAAATAAGAAAGGTTTTCAAAAGAAGATCAATTCATTTTCCAAAAAGAATCCCTTCTCCAACAAAACCCTAAAAGCAAACTTCATCTAAAAGAGCAGAACAAGTTTTGGCTAAAGCCAATACACAATCCCCTTAAAAGGCAGGCTAAAGTCCGCCCCTATTGATGGGAAGGATTTTGAAACAAACTCTCCCATTTTCCACACCTCAACTATTCACAAAAAAAGACAGCAAAAAATGCTGTCTTTAATTTTTAGAAAATTGGATCATAAAAATCTAACTTTAAGTCGGACATCTATGATTTGTCATCTGTAATAAACCAAACTAATTATCTTTTTTATTCTTAATCTCTTCTCTGATCTTCGCTTCCAGTTCGTCAGCAAGTTCAGGATTGTCTTTCAACATATCTCTAACTGCATCACGACCTTGACCCAATTTCGTTTCTGCATAACTGAACCAAGAACCACTTTTCTTAACGATTCCCATGTCCACAGCTGCATCCAGGATCTCACCGGTTTTAGAAATACCTTCACCGTACATAATATCGAATTCAGCAAGTTTAAACGGAGGTGCGACTTTATTTTTCACGATCTTCACTTTCACACGACTTCCTACCGCTTCGTCGCCTGTTTTAATCGGTGCACTTGCTTTTCTGATATCAATCCTTACGGAAGCGTAAAACTTTAAGGCATTCCCACCTGTAGTTGTTTCAGGGTTTCCGAACATTACTCCGATTTTCTCTCTTAACTGGTTAATGAAGATTACAGTACATTTCGTTTTAGAGATCGTTCCTGTTAATTTTCTTAATGCTTGCGACATCAATCTTGCATGAAGTCCCATTTTTGAATCACCCATTTCACCTTCGATCTCCGCTTTCGGAGTCAAAGCTGCAACGGAGTCAATCACAACGATATCCACTGCTCCAGAACGGATCAAATTATCTGCGATCTCTAACGCTTGCTCCCCATTATCCGGCTGAGAAATGATCAGATCATCTAAACTAATTCCTAATTTTCTGGCATAACCTCTATCAAATGCATGTTCAGCATCGATAAATGCTGCAATTCCACCCGCTTTTTGCGCTTCTGCAATGGCGTGCAAAGTTAAAGTCGTTTTTCCTGAAGATTCCGGGCCATAAATTTCAATAACTCTTCCTCTTGGGTAACCGCCAACTCCTAAAGCTAAATCTAATCCTAATGAACCCGACGGAATCACTTCAATAGAAGTATCCGCAGATGCATCTCCTAAAGTCATTACGGTTCCTTTCCCGTAGGTTTTATCTAGTTTCTCAAGCACCAAAGCCAGTGCTTTTTTCTTATCTTCGATACTACTCATTTGTAAATATTTATTTCCTCAAAAATACGGAAATTATATCAAAGGAAAAACACGAAAAAACAGCAAAAACACTTTTTTAAAATAATTTTTGCAAAATAATTGTTTGATAAGAAAAATTTTTCTAGATTTGCACCACCAAAATAAAGACAGACCCATGGTGTAATTGGTAACACACCGGTTTTTGGTACCGACATTCGGGGTTCGAGTCCCTGTGGGTCTACAAATTAAGGTTAAACGTGCTGATTATCAGTGCGTTTTTTTTATGCCTTGCCAACAACTTGCCAACATCTCAAATAATTTCATATTTGAACTCTTTCTAAGACGTAAAGTACAACACTATCAATTCAGTGTTAAACACTTGTTTAATGCAATCCCACGAAGATTTCAATACCTCATCACCATACCTAATCCCTGTTGGAATGGTCACAATTTCAGTTTGACAAAATTATCTATATATAAGGCACTGGCGATTTTTCTGTCAGAACCCTATATATGAATAACGACAATACAATTTTTGTTTTGAAAGTTAAGTAGCGTCGTCTGAAGAAATGTCTATCAAATCAATTTCCTTCATCAAACGATCGGTTTCAAAAAGCGCCACAATGATCTTTTGATAGTGCGAAATATCTTCGAATTCCAACGTTCTAGATTTGCGGTCTTTGAGCCATTTCTGTGCGGGTTGGTAACCTCCGATATAGAAGCTCCAAGCTATCTCCGGTACGTTGTCAAAATACTGGGTTTCATTGATGAATACTTTACCTTTTAGATACTTTGGCTTATCTACTACGTTATCGCCATCAATAGGATATTGGGTAATGTAATTTTCAACTTTCGGATTTTCTAATAAGTGAATGGTACGTATTTCACTCCCAAGTTTTACCAGTTTCCAAAACGTTGCTACATCAGTTGGATAGGGAACACGGGGAAAGTCTATCTTTAAAAATTCTTTAAATGTCTCCCGATAGGTTGGTGAATGTAAAACAGCATAAATGTAATCTAAAAGATCAATTGGAGCAAAAGTATCCTCTATGGTTTCTTTTTCATTAGTAAAATTTAAAGCCAATTTCTTTTCAATTTCTTTTACGATTTCTGAATTAAGGTTGGGTATTCTTTGTGTTTTTTGACTTAGGCTTAATTGACCGTTTTCTGGGTAGAGATAAAGTGGGAAAACATAAGTTTGTCCACTAAGATAATTTCTATCGGTTACTGAATTTGTGCAAAAACAGTGATGATAATCTTTGTCGGTAAAACGTTTTTTAAGAACTAATGATAAATTGCTTTTATTATTAAGGAAATTTGACATCACTTTATCTGAATGTCTTCTCAGTAATAATTTATCGTAATAAACATACCTGCTAAAGAAAGGCTTATGACTGTATTTTTCAAATTTATCATCGGCAACTTTATTGAATAATTTCTTAACAGACTCTAAATGAAATTTTGGCTGGTCTTGTAAATTGTATTTTAACCTTATCTCATCAATAGATATTTCTTCATTAATAAAATTATTAAGTCTCGTTTCTAACTCATTTTTTTCATCCGCAATTATAAAGTGATCTCTTCCTGTCTCAACACCTGAGTTGTTGATCATATATAAGTTGTCAAGAGAGAAACCGAAATTATATAATTCAGAATTATCAAAGTTTTTCTTTTCGAAAAAATAGTATTTTTTGTCGATTTCAAGTTCTTCCCAATCAACAGATTTTATATTATTTTCTGATAGATAATCATATTTAAAATCTCTTAATCCATTTAACTCTTTTACGAATAATCTTCCTAATTCATCCTTTTGTTTAGTATTGTTCTTTACTAAAAGCATAATTGAAGTACCTACACGAATATCAAATACATTTTCGTTGGGGCTTCCATCAATACATTTTTCGTACATTTTACCATGTAAATTTAAAATGTAAATCTTGTCAAAATATTCTAACAGTTTGATTCGCATTCCTTTGAATGCTGTAACGTTTAAATATGTATTTTTAGTAATTAGTCCAACTGTCCCGTATCCCGTCTGTTCAATTCTACTATGACAGTATCTTATAAATTTTGCATAATCATCACTTAATAATTGGATGTTTCTCTCGTCTTTTACATCTAATCTATACAGCTCCATTAGATTATCAATATATTTTGACTGATTATATGAAGATACTGAATATGGTGGATTTCCAATTACACACATCACAGGAGTATCCCTTTTAATATGATTAGCTTCGTTTGCTTCAGTACTGAGCCAACTCGCAAATAATGTTCCAGTATCAGGATGACTCTCTTCCAAACTGTTCGTAAGGTAAATACGTAGCCTTTCATTAGAATTTCCTCTAAATCCAGTTTCCTTTAGTAATAAATCCAGTTTCAAATGTGCCATTGCATAACTCGCCATCAGCAATTCAAAACCATTTAAACGAGGCAACAAATGAGTTTCTACATAATTACTCCAAACTCCTTGTTGTCCTTCAAATTTCTTGTATATATGTTTCACGGCTTCTGCAAGAAAAGTTCCTGTTCCCGTTGCAGGATCGAGAATCTGAACTTGATGAACTTCCTGTTCCACCTTCTTACCGAACAAATCTCTTTTGATTTTAATTTTACTCGTGTCCGCTAAACCTTGCGGTAAATTAAATTCTGTTTTAAGAATATCGTCTACGGCTCTAACAATGAAATTCACTACAGGTTGTGGCGTATACCAAACACCGGTCAAGTATAAGCGTAGTGCGGGTTTGCGAAGACGGGATTTTCATTTTATCTAAAATTTTATTACGTGATGAAATGTTCAATTTAGCAATAAATCCCGCATTACGCTTATACAATGTTACCCACTGGCTTTCTTCCTTTAATACGTCATCAAATACTGATTTTGTCATAATATTTTTTCTTTAACCAAAATGAAACTCGAACTAAAAAGATAAGAACTGGAACTTCAACTAATGGTCCAACTACACCCGCAAAAGCCTGTCCGGAATTTAGTCCAAATACTGCTATAGCAACAGCAATCGCCAATTCAAAGTTATTTCCTGCTGCCGTAAATGAGACGGCTGCATTTTCCTTATAGGAAGCTCCCAGTGCTTTAGTAAAGAAAAAACTGATGACAAACATTAAACTAAAATACAAAATTAAAGGAACTGCAATAATTAAAACGTCCATTGGAATTTCAACAATTAACTCTCCTTTGAGCGAGAACATAATGATAATGGTAAATAATAACGCAATTAGCGTTATTGGTGAAATGGCAGGTATAAACTTTTCTGTGTACCACTTATCTCCTTTTAACCTTACCAAAATCACTCTACTTAAAATTCCCATTAAAAAGGGTAGTCCCAAATAGATTGCTACACTTTCTGCCACCGTACCAATTGAGATATCGACAATAGCTCCTTCAAATCCGAAATATGGTGGAAGCACCGTTATAAAAATCCAAGCATAGAAACTATAGGCAAAAACTTGGAAAATACTATTTAAAGCGACCAAACCTGCTCCATATTCGCTATCTCCTTCAGCAAGGTCGTTCCAAACCAAAACCATTGCGATACAGCGAGCCAATCCAATTAAAATAACGCCTACCATATATTCTGGATAATCACGTAAAAAAGTAATTGCCAAAACAAACATTAAAACAGGGGCAATTATCCAATTTAGAAAAAGTGAAATGGAAAGAATTTTAGTGTTTCTAAAAACTTTTGGCAAAAGAGCATAATTCACTTTAGCCAAAGGTGGATACATCATTAAGATTAATCCTATGGCTATGGGAATGTTAGTAGTGCCTCGACTCATTGAATCAATAATGCTTGGAAAAGATGGGAAGAAATATCCGATTCCCACGCCTAATAGCATAGCAATGAAAATCCATAGCGTTAAATAATTATTGAGAAAACTTATTTTTTTCATATACTTCTTGTATTCAATTATTTAAAATGTCTTTTTGCTGCTCAATTACTCCGTTTATATTGCACGATAACTTTACCGTATTGTAGATTGTGCCAAATTTTTCAATATTCTTTTTTAGCAATGGGATATTTAAATTTTCATCAGAACTGTAAATAGTTAGTCTGTAATCTATGTTATCCATTTTCAAAGGTTTTTCCATTCGTTTAGCTGACACATTTACTGTGGCTTTTGAATAAGTAAACTTCATCATAGCAGAAAATCGCTCAATATTTTTTAGCATACACGAAGCAAAAGCTCCTAAAAAAAGCTCGGCAGGATTAGGTAAAGTTTCAGCAGATTTTGAAGTTGTTCCAAAAGCTATGTCATTTTGCTTTATTTGAATAGCAGCGTCTTTATTTGAAATTGATGATGCCCTAATTTGGTATTCCATAATTATATCTATTTTATATTAGTCGTTTTGAAAATAGTTAAGAAGCTTTTATCTGAGAGAAAACGTAAAACAGTTCTGTTGCAATTTGCAGACTTCTTTCATTATACTTTTCTGCCTGTTGTGGTGTATTGTCAAATGCTTTTGGGTCTTCAAAAGTTATAGGAATTCGTTTTTCTGCTCCGCTAACAAATGGACAGGCTTCGTTTGCTGAATCGCAAGTCATAATTGCAGCAAATTCAGATTTCGGGTTAAAATCATCATCCAATCTTTTTGAAAATCCGATTATTGGATGCTGGTTGTCCGCATATTTAATGTTGTAAACAGGGTTCTCGTTTTTTGAAATAGTTTTAATTTGAAAACCCGAATTTTGCAAAGTTTCTGCAACCATTGGGAAAAGTGCTGTAGCCTCTGTACCGCCAGAATAACAAAACACATTTTTGATATTGAAATGATAAGCCAAAGTTTGTGCCCAAACCTGTGATAAATGACTTCTTCGTGAATTGTGAGTACAGATAAAGTTGATTCTAATTTCTTGATGGCTTGAAACTTTAGACTGAATAAATTCCGTTAATGGTTGTAAAATTGCTTTACGTTCAGTTGAAATTGTTTGAGGATTTAAGGCCTTGATTACTTGTTCAATTTCTGAAAACATTGTTGATTTTGTTATTGACATTTTCTTAATGTTAAATTATTATTTTAGCAACAGCCACTGCCTGGTGTACAAGAAGAGACATTATTAAATTCAGATAATTTAACTTTTGGTTTTTCACTTGGTATGCCGCATTTATCTTTCGCCAAACAATCGGTTTGTTTATTAGTCAACAAAAAGTTTTTACCGTCAAAATCAAGTCCGAATTTCCCAATCGTATTACCTTGATATTCCACTTCGATATCTAAATCTTCAATTCCTAAAATGCGTTCGGATAATTCAATGATGCTTAATAGTTTTTCTGGATGCAATCTGTGATCATAGTCATTGGCGTTCCAAAGTTGGAAGTTCACTACCTTCTCGTTTCTCACAGTTCCGCCACAATCAATGAAGTGTTTTGTAACTTTTCCAACTTCTGTTACGTGAAAGTGGTTGGGTACTAATTCCCCATTTGGTAATTGGAAAGCGATCTTATCCAGTTTATTCAATTTGTTTTTAATTTCTGATAACTTCATTTCTCTATATTTATTTGTTTATTGCGATTTAACGATTGATATAATGAAAAAATAATTAGCAACAATCTGCTTTAGGAATGTCCTGATCTAAAAATTGATGCATTAACATTTTCATTTTAGTCCAGTTTTCACTGTCTATACAATAGCAGACTTTGACACCTTCGACTGTTCCTTTAATAAGGCCTAAATTCCTTAATTCTTTTAAATGTTGGGATATAGTAGGTTGAGCAAGACCAATTTCTTCGGATAAATCTCCGCAATAGCAAGCATCTATTTTAAACAACTGCTGTAAAATAGCGACTCTAGCAGGATGGCTGAAAACCTTAGCGAATAAAGCGATTTCTTTTTGCTGATCTGTGTACATATTTTATATTCAATTCATTGTTTAATTGCAATATTACGATTAATATTTGAATTAGCAATTCCTTTTTAAAGTTTTGATAGACATTGATAATCTTTTATTGGAAATGGTTTTTGGGGAAAGAAAACATTTTTGTTGTAATGGTAATTTTTTTAGCTTGTGGGTAACTCTAGCTTTACGAAGTTTGGGATCGTACTCACTCAAAAAGGTTTCATAAAAATGAATAATGGGGTCTTCCATCTTAGTGGCTTTTCCATAATTTTTAAGAATTTCCTCCACGTTACAGGCGAGAAAAATTTCTGCTAAACTATCTACCACCCACTTGATTCTATCGTCAATATCAGGACCTGCAATATAGCCGAACAATTTTCTTAAAAACGGATTTGATTTTGGAATGAGTTCCGCTGCTTCTTGTCTACTAAAGGTTGGAAGCGATGCATCATGTAATCTTGCTGCAAACATACCATACGCAATAGTCTGTGCATAAACGTCCGCAAAACCTTCTGGCGTGATGTCATGAATGAGAATTTCACGGAACGCCAACATTTGATCTTTCAGTGTACTATCTTCTTGCTTGCTTTCATCACTCATTAACGCTTTGCCTATGATATCAGATAATAATCTTGCCTTTCCTGCCATCATCTCGGCAAGTTTTTTACTGCTCTTTATAGTCTGCCCAACGTGGGTTGAAAAGTCCTTGATTAGATTTTCGAACGTAGCAAAATTTTCGGGTAAGGGTCTTATGCCATTAATGGTGATTTCCCCAATAGAAACTTTAGTAACGAATTCACCTTCCCGATACAAGTGGAAATCAATGTAATCTGTGAAAATAAGATTGTTTAGGGATGCCTTGTATCTGTCAAACTGCTCTTTGTTTCCTGTTTTTTTAAAACCAGAAAGATCAGAATCTCCAATATCTTTTGCTTCGATAAAACCAACAGGAATTTCAGACTTTGTTAGAATATAATCGGGCGCACCACAACTTTGACGTTTCGGCTCATTGGTTACACGAACAGCTGGAACAAGACTTTCCAATAGTTGTTGTAAGTCGCCCCGAAAGGTGTGTTCGGTAGCATTTCCAAGTTTGTACCGTTGGTTGATTTGATCGAGATAATGAGAGATAGTCATTTGCAGTAGTAAATAAATTCGTTAATCATTGCACTTTCTCAAATATATAGAAATTAGAGCAGTCTATAGGCAATTTTGTTAAGCTAAATTAGTAACAACAATAATCTAACAAGATATAATATCTCTATTAGACAGTTTTCAATTTGATACAAATTATAGCAATGAAAATTTTAATCTTGATACAATTCCTATCTATCTTTGAGAAATGAAATTACATGCCATCATCAGAGAAACTGTTAAAATGAAGCAGGACGATCTTCCACAATCTGTCATAGTTGAGTTCGTGGGTGATAAAGAAAAGCAGCACTTTGAAATATTGTTCAATGATTTTGACCCGTATCGGGAAGGGATAAGGAAGTGGGATACTTGGGAATTAACGATCAAGTGGAAGAGTGAAATTTTCACAGACCCTAAGACAGAAGTGAAATCATACTTTACCTATTTGACGTGTTCAAAAGCCACACCTATCCATCAAATGCAGGTATAATAGATAGACCTTTATCTTTGGTACCTAAGTAATACAGTTATACATTTCATGGTACAATTGTTGATTTTTCACGAAACTAAATAATTAACTATGTGTAATCGTGTTGATAATTACGGACTTTCAATTTCAGCAGTTTCAAATGATCTACATGCAGAGATTGTTGAGGGCAATTATTATTACGCTGAAGAAATCAATGCGTTTCAAAGACCAGCAATTCCCGTTGTTTTAGACCATAATGGTCGCAAGATCACGCATGGCACTTGGGGGATTAATCAGGAAATCCCTAAAGACAAACCTGCAAAAGGAATCAATCTCACTGCGGAAAAATCTCATACCTTTTACAAGAAAGTTGAAAACAATCGATGCATCGTTCCTGTGACAGGATTTTATGATTGGATGCATGTTCATGATGCCGGAAAGAAAACACCGATAAAAGTAAAGCATCGGATGCATTGGAAAAATTCTGATCACTTTTTCATTGCTGCATATTATGATGTATGGGAAAATAAAGAAATCGGTTTTGGCTTGGTAACTACAGTTGCTAATTCCTTAATGTCCTTGGTTCACAATTCAAAATTAAGAATGCCTCTTTGTCTTGATGCAAAAATGGCAGAAAAATTCCTGAATGATGAACCTATTGAAGAATTTACATTTCCCACCTACGATCCAATGTTAGTTGGTGTAAACTTGGAACCAAACAAAATACCGCTAACTTTATTTTAACTGATACAGACTAAATGATTTATCATATCGCCTATTGGCAAGAAAAACTTTTCCATCATTTGAAAAGCTTACATTATAGGCATCTAGGTAACCAAAACTTTTTGATTCATATGTTTTATAATCCAGTATGAAGATTCCAGCTTTACGCCAGTAAAGGACTTTATTCGGATAGCCTGGTATTAAAGTCAAAGGTCGAGCATATTCGCCATATTCTTCTGTGGTATCTATAATATCTTTCTCTTCTCCTGTTTTTATGTCCACTAGTTTTATAAGAGTTTTAAGACCGTAGGCGTCCCCAACTCCAGTTATTAGCGTGCTTTCGTCAGGAGTAATGACCATATTATAACCTTCCCTACCATCCTTAAAACGAGTCATTTTTCCCGACTTAGGATTGCCTATGTCTGTAATCTTAAATGTATTGGAACCTGACATACAGTATAAAACCGAACTATTTTCACTGAAGTTAGCATTAACCTGTAGAGGGTGTCCTACATTAGCTATTTTAGCAAGACTGGAGATATTTATAAGATCCCCATCAACATATGCTATTTCAGAGTTTGGGGCAATTGTAATATCTTTCCTACCTCTAAGGTCGTCACTTGAGTTTATTATTTCAAGAGATTCGGGATCACACAGGTATAATTTATTTTTACCACCAACTAATATATATTTCCCATCTGGCGTTGTTGCAACTAAAAATAAATCTTCTTCTTTTATCTTAATTTCTTTCACAGGAAATTCAGAATTGATACTCCATTTGAAAAGTATATCATTTCCAGAAGCATAAATGAATTTTCCATCCGAAGAAAATGCAGGTGGAGACAAGGTAATATTATTCTTTGTCGTAAAACTTTTCACAAACTTCATTGAGGGTTGAGAAAATATTTGTACTGAAAGCAAGCTAAGCATGCAGATAAGAAACTTGCTGATTGAAATTTGTTTCGTCATGATTATTAATTTTATTAAAGATAGTTTTGTAGTAAACATATTAATTTAATTCTTATTTAGCAATAAAAATCAAAGAATTTTACATACTAACTAACATCTGATTGATATTTCTGCATTCTTATAACTGACACCAAAATGAACTACCATTACAGTTTCGGACAATTACTGCAATTAGCAATTCCTCACCGCTACTGATCGAAAAAAATTAATTTCTTTGGGGAAATAAAAAATTCAGACACTCTTTGAAGGTAAGATTGTAAATAGATATCGATAGCCCCAAAAAAAAATCAACTAAACCAAACCTTTCAAACACCCCGCCCCCTCAAATTCGATTTGGAATTTTTCTGAATTGAAAGTCGATTCTATAGGTAGAACAATAAACCATTGATTTACAACAAGAGCTAGAGTTACGGACCTCGCAATTCAACTTCATCAGTATTACTTGATTGTACAGATTCCACGTTTATCAGTAACGGGGGGATATTATTAAAAACATTTTTTCCTTTATTTATATATGTTTCATGTGTGGAATTTGTACAATTCTGCAATTCTACAATCTTATCAATTATTTTGCATTTGATGAGGTGATGTAGATTGTCTTCCTTATCTAAATTTTCATAGTATTTTTCCCTTTTTATTCGGAATTGATGGCGATACTTATCCGTTAAAGCTTTCTGCCAATATTCTGGAGTATTAACCTCATCTTTCTGTTCTAGATTTATAATCAATACGTTTTCCCACTCATCTAAAATGGATTGAAATAATGCGCTATAAACTTGCGGTTTTAAAAGGTCAGCTACAGAGTTAATTCCTAACTTTCTTACGTTTTTACTCTGCTTGCTCTTAACTTCAAATCGAAAAATATTTCGATCAATTCCATATTCGGGCGTTTCTAAAAACTGTATGCCTTTAGCGTATGCCTTTAATCGCTTATAGGGTGTTGTATTTGATATTTTAAAATATTGCTGTTTGGTATCAGGAACTATAAAAGGCTTTCGCTGGGTGTACAAAATCCCATCTATTAAATTTTCTATTTTTAAGCCCGTATTTAGGTTTAATCCATATTCTAAACTTGTTACCTTAAAATCTTGCATTTCACTTTCTAAAACACCAATCTTTAAAAAAGTTTCTTTGATAGTTTTAATAGCATCTGAAGGCGTAAATTTGTTCCCATTGTGCAAGTCATTATTGAATATGTAATGCGGACTAAAACAAACTTCTACATTTCTATAACCTATTAATTCACCTCCAAAAATCACTTTGCGAAACTCAAACCTAAACCTGCCTGAACCATTGCTAAAACAGATGTAATTTTTATTTTGTGGTCGATGAGGTTGTAGATGTTTTTCAGCATAGGAAAGTAACCCACGAACGTAAGTTTGATCTTCAGAAATTGCCTTTATGAAATCTACTGGCATGTTGGATTTAAAATATTATCTTTGTTTTAGACAATAGCGTAAGCCATTGGAAGGTTTGAACGCCTAAAGGGAATGCACTATTGCGTTCCCTTTTTTGTTCTAAAATTGGTATATGATTAGGTTAATTAGTTCGTTGAGTTCAGCCATTTTTCCACGCTCTACACTCACGTCTTTCCATACTCGCACCTCAATCATAGAGGAAGAAGGTTTATAATGAACTACTAAAATTATTTCAGTACCTCTGAAGGGTACAGACACAGCGTAGAAATGGAAGTGATCAGTAGTGCACAATAAACATTGCACCCATTTCCCACCCTCTTTAATACTTAAAAAATTTTGCTCCCGTTTCTTTACAACCCTTAATGTTTCAGGATAATTTGCAGTCTCATTTAGTGTGTATTCGGTGAATGTTTTACCCGCCTTTCCTTTGGAATAGGTTAATTTGGCGGTAATTGGAATGTCCATAGCTGCAAGTATTAATCATTAATAATCATTGCGTTTTCTATATCATCCATGCGATAATATACCCTTGACCCTAACTTATACGACGTCAAAATACCCCTACGCTTCCATTCATGAATCGTTGGCTTAGAAACACCAAACCGCTCACATACTTCCTGTGCAGAAATATATTTTTTTGGTTGGTTATCGTTAAAGGTTTTGGTTAAATCTGAGAGAAGTTCAGATTTTAATCTTCCGACGATTTCGGAAATTAGTGCGGTCGGTTCTATTCCGACGAAAGTAATTTGTTCCATTTGTAATATTGTTTTAATTCAACAATACAAAGGGACTAATGGGAATTTGATGGGAATCAATTATTTTCCCATTTCTTACTTTATTAAATGATTTTAGATAAATCGATATTGAAATTACCTAATTTTTTATTTGCCAATTGTAAATTCTTAGGATTTTTATATGGGCTATTTTTATCACTATCATTTTTCTTTTCTCTTACCATTACGCCTAAGTTTTTTGCAATCGTTGTCGCTGGAATCCCAGTAAATGCAGATAGTATAACTGCAGTTTGTTTATCATTCATAGGATCGTGCTGCAAGTCTTGAATATGTTTTATAATACCTAATTTTTCTAAAATAATCATTGTTTCTAGTGGCTTTGTATCTGAGAAATCATGTTCCGACTCATCATTATTTTGAATAAGTTCAGTAGATAACATCTTCTTATCAAACATTTCCTGTAAAACCAATGCTATTGCGTCTTGCGTTGCATTTATATTGCCCAATAATTCTTCATGCTCTGAATCCAGTTCTCGAAGAATATCTCCTTGAAATACATCAAAAAAAATATTTGCTCCTGTTTTTTTCTTGCATTGATGTAGAAATGTAGATAGAGACATCTGATCTGCAAAAAGCATATAATCAATCTGATATTCCTTTCTAAATTGTTGTGGCGAATAATAAGTGGGTATTTCCATGTTAAATTTAAGATTTGTACGTTGACCGCAAAGGTGCGGAAATGAGTCGTGGAAAATTAGGGAATTTTGAAATCATTATCAAATCTACAGTGTTTGACAATAGGTTTTTGATGCACTACGCTTCTTTTTTCATTTCTAATTTCTTTATCTTATCGGCTTCAATAATATCCCAATAGTCGAACATTTGGTCTGACAACTCACTTTCTCCCTTTCCTATGTATTTCAAAAATTCGGCTTCGGTCTTGTGCCCAGTTACTGCCATTATAACAGGAGTATGAATTTTTCCGTAATGCATACTTGCAAATTGTCTTCTGCCGATGTGCGACGAAAGCAACTTGTGAATTGGATACATTCCTGACACATACATCTTTTCTATGTCATCATAAACAAGTCCAAAATCTAATCTGTTCAGACCCGCACGCTTGGCAATTTCTTTTAGATACTTTGAGAAAAAGGTTTTGTTACTTTCCAAATTGGATGAATAAAGAGGAGGAAACTTTCCGTCATACTTTTTTAGAATTTTTTGAACTTGATTATTTAGTGGTATTTTAGCATAAACTTTGACTTTCTGTTGTGTTAAATCAACGTATTCCCGACCTTTAGAATCTGTTATAATCATCGAATTATTCATTCTGAACAAGTCGCTTCCACGTTGTCCAACATTCACAGCTACGATGAACCAATCGCGAGTGATCTCCCAACGTTCATTTATAAAATTTAATTCTATAATCTTTTCAAGTTCTTCAGTAGTTAAAATAACTGTCGGAGTTTCAACTGTAAATCCTTTAATTTTATCAAGTGTCGGATGTGTTGCAATGTCAATTGTTACAGCATCTTTAACAATGGTTTTAGAGTACTTTAAATACTTACCGACTGTATTATCATTCAATCTCTCTACATCTCTCAAATAACTTACAAACTCATTGCCCATTATTACTCCATAATCAGAAACTCTAATGTTTTTATTCAATGTCTTTATGAAAGACTTCATTTTTTCAATAACAGTTATCTGTTTCCGTTTGGTTCGTTCACTGATCGGATTGTTTTTATACGTCCGAAACGGCAGTAAGTTTTTTTGGTAATAGTTTAGATAATTTTCTAAGCAATCGAGTTCAACGACATGCCTGCCACCATTGTAAAATGCCTTAATGCTACCTTTTAAAGATTCCAATGTCAGTTCTGTTAACTCAAATCTTTTCAAATCTTCACTTACAAAAGTTTTAATCTTCTCCAACTGAACAGAAAGCTTGTCTAAAGTTTCCTTTTCATCTTTTGAAATAGAAAGTTTTTTTGTGTTCCGCACTGCTCCTTTTACTAAATTATTAGGGTTTGAAATTGTTTCATTTATTGACGTGCGGAATCTAATGCCACGACCTCCAGAAATGGAAATGTAAATTTTCGCATTAGTGTTTTTTGAAGCGACAGAAAAAGAAATAGTAAGCATGATTGTAAGGTTTTTGAACATTGCAAATATACACAATGGTTGGCAAACTTTGCCAACATCTAACAACTTTACTTTAAATCTATTTTACCTCATCTTAATAGGAATTAACCCATCTTATCATAAATTGTTGATAATCAAATACTAATAAATTCAAACAGAACTTCTAAAATTAAATGGAGTGAAGACAATTAAACCGTTGCACTCCCTGTGGGTCTACAAAATTAAGGTTAAACGCTCTGAGAAATCAGAGCGTTTTTTGTTGTTAATTATCTGATAATGAAACTTCTGTTATTTAAGAAAGTTTCAAGAAATTTCAAAACGAGATCATCATAAAAAAAACCTTCCCACAAAAAAAATTTACGGGACGGTTTCTCAATTATTTAAAAAGTCAAATCGTTTATTCTTTAGTAAAAGTAAAAGTTTGTCCGCCCTGATTAAGAGTGAAACTCTTTTTATCTTTTGCGAAATCTAATTCGATTCCGGCCATTTCAAAACTGAATTTATTATCACCTTCGTAATCCAATGGAAATGCGCTTTGCCCTGTCGCCTGTGCGGTTAATTTATTATTATCTGTTTTTAGAACAATTTTCACAGGGATTTGTTGGCTCGAAAAACTACCTTCATAATCACTTAAAGTAACTTTCTCCAGCTCATTATTCATTTTAAAAAGATTATCAGTTTTATTTGCATCAGGGACACTTCCTTTTGGATCTAACTGAATCGAAACAATTTCTTTCTTCGTAGGAACTTCAAAGGGCCATTCTGAATTTCGTTTCCAAATCTCAACGGGAAGTTTTACATGCTGCGTCGTTCCATCTTTAAACTTAATATCCATATTTACCGGCATTGGTAATTGTCCGATGTTTTCAATTTTAATGATCACTCCTTTTGCAAAGTCTCCGTTTACATATTTTGCACTTTTTACCGCTTGATCAATTTTCCACTTATTTAAAAACCAACCTCTCCAAAACCAGTTCAACTCTTCACCAGAAACATTTTCCATGGTTCTGAAAAAATCATCAGGAGTTGGGTGTTTAAAAGCCCACCTTTTGATATACTCGCGAAGCGCTTTATCGAAGCGCTCTTCACCCAAGATATTTTCACGCAACATTTGGAGACCTGCACTTGGTTTGTAATAGCCCAGATATCCTAAATTTCTTTCTTTTAAATTATCTGGAGCAGTCAATATTGGCTCCATGTTATCACTATAAAAAGCAGGCGACATCGATTGAAGTGGTTTCGGCTGGTAATATTCTCCATTATTAAACTCTCTTTCTGAAACTGAATTGATGAATGTATTTAAACCTTCGTCCATCCAGGCATATAATCTTTCGTTGGATCCGACAATCATTGGAAACCAGTTATGACCAAACTCGTGATCCGTAACACCTCAAAGATCTTCTCCTTTTGAATCCATGTGACAGAAAACGATTCCCGGATATTCCATTCCACCTTCGTTACCGGCAACATTTACTGCCGTTGGATACGTGTATTCATACCACCTTTTTGAGTAATGCTCGATTGATGTTTTTGTATATTCAGTCGATCTTCCCCAAGCAGCATTTCCATCACTTTCTACCGGATAAGCTGAGATTGCTAGTGATTTTTTTCCACTTGGTAAATTAATTTTCGCAGCATCAAGAATAAATGCGGACGAAGATGCCCAAGCAAAATCTCTAGTATTTTCAATTTTAAATTTCCACGTTTTAGTTGAAGTTGAAGATTTCGCACTTGCATTTGCTTCAGCGGCAGACCTAATAATTACCGTTTTATCGCTATTTCTAGACTGATCCCATTTCTTATTTTGGTCATTGCTATAAACTTCTTTTGGGTTTAATAATTCGCCGGAAGCAACAACGTATTGATTTGCGGGAACGGTTAGATTCGCCGTAATAGTTCCGTACTCTAAATAGAATTCTCCTGCACCCAAATAAGGCAAGGTATTCCAGCCCATGATATCATCATAAACACACATTCTCGGAAACCATTGAGCAATGGTGAAAATCTTTCCATTTTTAGTCGCTTCAACTCCCATTCTGTCAGAACCGTAATTGGGTGAGACGAAGGAATAATGAACAACAAATTTGATAACGCCACCTTTCGCTTTTAAATCCTGCGGAAGATCGATCTGCATTCTCGTATCTGAAATCGTGTAAGTAGGATTTACTTTTACTTTTTTTCCATTTGCAGAAAGAATCTCAATCGATTTAATGGTATAACCACCATCAAAATCTTGTCCGTGGGCACCATTTCGACTTCCTGCCATTGGAACAACTGAATTTCCACGTGAATCTTTTTTAAATAAATTTTGATCCAGTTGCAACCACAGAAAACTTAAATCATCATAACTATTATTGGTGTAAATAATTTCTGCCGACCCTGAAATCTCATTCTTGGCTTCATTCAAAGTAGCATTCAAAACATAATCAGCGCTATTTTGCCAATAATTGTGACCAGGTTGCCCGCTCGCTGAACGGGTTTCCGTCGCATTATTCTGATAGAAATACGGCTTAAAAGCTTCGGTATAACTATACTTCGGTGCATCATTTTGAGCGAATGAATTCACAGAAACCACAATAGCCAAGGCTACCATCGGTTTTAAAAATTTAAAATTCATGAGGAGATTTTAGATATAAGTATTAAAAAACCTCAATATTGTTACAAATATTGAGGTCATATATTTTAAAATTAAAGTTAGTTAGACTTTTTCGCTTTAATCATTTGCTCTAACATGTCCCACATTTCCTGCGGAATTTCTTCGAGCATATTAAATTCGCCAGCTCCTTGAAGCCATTCTCCACCATCGATGGTAACAACTTCTCCATTCATGTAAGCAGAATAATCTGAAACTAAATACGCCGCCAAATTCGCTAATTCCTGATGTTCGCCAACTCTTCTTAGTGGAACCTTTTTACGCATATCGAACTTTTCGGCCAGATCTCCTGGTAATAAGCGTTCCCAAGCTCCTTTAGTGGGAAATGGTCCTGGTGCAATGGCATTGAAACGAATTCCATATTTCGCCCATTCTACAGCTAAACTTCTGGTCATTGCGAGAACTCCAGCTTTTGCACAGGCAGAAGGAACGACATAAGCAGAACCTGTCCAGGCGTAAGTGGTGACAATATTTAAAACCGTTCCGGGAACTTTATTATCGATCCAATATTTTCCGATAGAAAGGGTACAGTTTTTTGTGCCTTTTAAAACGATGTCTAAAATAGAATCAAATGCAGAATGCGTTAATCTTTCGGTAGGTGAAATAAAATTTCCGGCAGCATTATTCAATAAAATATCAATTTGCCCAAATTCTTTGATTGCCGCTTCTTTCATGGCTTCAACCTCATCCCAATTTCTCACGTCGCAAGAAACACATAAAACTTTTCCGCCCGTTTCCTCTTCTAATTCTTTTGCAGTTGCTTGGAGTTTTTCTAAATTTCTGGAAGTGATGACGACTTTCGCACCAAGTTGCAGAAAATATTTCGTCATGGCTTTTCCTAATCCACTTCCACCACCGGTTACGATGGCTACTTTATCTTTTAATGCATCTTCTTTGAGCATTGGTTGGGTGTACAAATTCATACTTTTAATTTTGATTTAAATTTAAGATTATTTTATCGTCTTAAAAAATTTAATAAAATGTAATGAATATTAAATTGACGTGGTGAAATTCTTTCATCGACAGAATGACAGCGCTTCTCATTACTAAAAAAAATTTGAAAATAATCGCATCTGCGCCCCGACTTGAACGGAGCTCTTTTTCTGACGAGGAACGAGGAAGAAAAAAGCGGGAGTGGAAGGCGGAAAATTGGCGCCCAAAAAAAAACATAAAAAAAACTGCCCCAATTCTGGAGCAGTTTTAAGTATCAATTATTTTTGGAATTTAGTAACCGAAAAGTTCTTCTAAAGAAATTTTCTTCACCTCGCCCAATTTTTCTAAATCCTTCATCGGAACTCTTTTTTCTGAGGCAACGATCGCATAAGTGTAAGGTTTTCCAGATAAATTAGCATCGTGGAACGCTTTCAAATCCTGCATTTTCACATTATCTACAGAACTGTAAATCGATTTTCGCGGATCTTCAGACAAACCTAATTCTTTCGCCGCCAAATAGTTGAAAATAATTTTATCCTCCGTAATTCTTTCGGTTTGAATATCTTTTTTAACCTGCGTTTTTGCCAAGTTTAAATTTTCTGATAAATCCGGCATTTTAGTCAAAAGCTCTTTCATTGCAGTAGTTGCGTCATTGAATTTATCGGCCTGACTTCCAACGTAACTCATCATATAATATTCTTGATCTTTTTTCTGTGGCTGAACATAAACTCCGTACGTAGAGTACGCTAAAGCCTTACTCTCACGGATGGTTTGGAATACGATCGAACCCATTCCGCCGCCAAAATAATTATTGAAAACTTTTACAACAGTATTTTCTTTCGGATTATAAGTTTCCGTATTTCTAATCCACCGCGTTTCGGCTTGAACCATGTCGTAATCGGTGAACAAAACTTTATTTTTAGTTTGAGGAATCTGTTTGAAAACTTTTTCTGGCGTCGCTACTGCAAATTTCGCCGGAACCGGATGCATGGTTTTCAATTTACTGTTTAGATCTTTCATTGATGCGAGACCGTAATAGATCACAGTTTGTTCGTAATTATTGAGGTTTTTAATTCTATCAACCAATTCTTTAGAAGTTGTTGCTTCTAATTCTGCATTGCTCAAAACATTATTGAATTTATTTTTCTCACCATACAAAGCATAGCTTGTTAAACCTTGAAGAATTGCGCCTTTATTAGCTTTTACATCTTTTCTGGCTTTTGCTAATCTTTCTTTCAAACTTTTCAGAGCGGCATCATCTGCTTTTACATTTTGAATTAAATCTTCGTACAACTTTATAGCAACATCAAAATTTTCCTGTAAACCTTCGATGGAAACCGTGGTATATTCTTCGCCGGAAGAGATGGTGAAATTACACGCGATTTTATAAAATGCTTTTGAAATTTCTTCAGAAGACATTTTATCTGTTCCTAAAAACTGTAGATATTGCGAAGCTAAAGGTTGCTTCAAATCATTTAAGGAACCTATTTTATAACGGTATTTCAAACGGAAAATCTGATTTTCGGTATTTGGAACGTAAAGAACTTCTGCTTTACCTAACTTCGATTTCTGAATATCTTTATTGTAATCCAAAAACACAGGAGTTGAAGGATTATTTGGCATATTTCCAACCATTTTTACAAAGTCAGATTGTTTGTCTGCGTTGGTTTCAACCGGCGTGATCTGCGGTTTTTCAATTTTTTGAGAAGCAGGCGATTCTCCTTTTTTCTTTAAGATGGCCACATAATTTTCACCTAAATATTTGTTGGCAAAAGTAACGATATCGGCTTTAGAAATCATGGATAAATCATTAACATAAGCAACTTGATCTCTCCAGTTTAATTCAGAAGTGAACGCATCCATCAGCGATCCAGCTCGATCACCGTACGTTTCTGATTCGTAGATCTTGTCCTTTTTGATATTGTTAATAATGGAAGTAATTAAATCCTGATCAAAGTTTCCTTTTTTCAAATTATCGATTTCACCAAGAACCAAAGTTTTCACTTCTTCTAAACTCTGACCGTTCGTTGGGGCCGCACTGATGTACAAAACGCCATAGTCAATTAAGGTAAAAGTTTCTGCGGAGGCGCGTAATAGTTTTTGTTTTTTCACCAAGTTCAGATCCATTAAACCTGCTTTTCCGTTTGTTAGAACTTGTCCAACTAAATCTGCAATTAAAACATCTTTATCTTTATTTCCAGGTAAACGGTAACCGATGGTTAAATTTTCTGCATCTGGACCTGTAATTTCCTTGATGATTGGTGCTGAAATCGGAGTTTCCGGCTTAAAGGTATATTTCGCAACCGGTTTGTTTTGCATGTAAGAAAAAGCTTTGTCAACTTGAGCAATTACTACATCAGGATCAAAGTCTCCCGATAAAATGACGCCCATATTATTGGGAACATAATAGTTGTGGAAATATTTTCGGATCTCTACCAAGGAAGGATTTTTTAAATCTTCAATGGTTCCAATCGTAGTTTGCTGTCCGTAATTGTGATTTTTAAATAATTCTGAAAATAAAGTTTCGAAAACTTTACTTCCATCACTGTCTAAACTTCTGTTTTTCTCTTCGTAAACCGCTTCTAATTCCGTGTGGAAAATTCTTAAAATAGGATTTCTAAATCTTTCTCCCTGAACGGCTAAATATTTATTCAAAGAACTGCTCGGAACATCATCGGTGTAAACAGTTTGCTCAAAACTTGTAAAAGCATTGGTCCCTTGAGCTCCCATGGAAGCCATCATTTTATCATACTCATTGGCAATGGCGAACTTACTTGCAACTCCAGAAACGGAATCTATTTTTTTGTAAATCACTTTTCGCTGTGCCTCATCTTTGGTCTTATTATACTTTTCATATAATGCATCAATCTTGTCTAATTCTGGTTTTTCTTTTGCCCAATCCAAAGAACCATATTTGTCCGTTCCTTTGAAAACCAGGTGTTCCAGATAATGTGCTAAACCGGTATTTGTTCGAGGATCGGTTTTGCTTCCCGCCTTCACGGCAACATAAGCCTGAATTCTGGGATCTTTTTTGGTCGGACTTAAAATAACAGTCAAACCATTTTTCAAGGTGTAAAATCTTGCGCTCATCGGATCGTTTGTTACGTATTTGTACGTATATCCGTTTCCAGAGGCTTCTTTCCACTCGTATTTATCCTGTGCAACAGTGTGCAAAGAAAAAAGCAACATAAAAATTGCTAAGAAGAGTTTTTTGAACATAATTATTTATTTAAAGTATTAGACGAATATTTTTTCAAATTGTTTCAAAACCTTTAATTATTTTTAGATGAGAGCATTCCTTTTACTAAAAACCATTGCGCCAAAATGTAAGTTGTCATCACCAACAAATTGAGAATCATCAAAGGCTGCAAGAACAGATATACGGAAAGCAGCGTATCTGAAATTAGAAATAAAAGCGCTCCAATAATCAAGTTTCTGTTGTGCGTTTTAATAGCGTTGTACATCATCGTAGCAATTACAACAGCATAAATAATTACTGGAATTTTCATTTCTTTTAAATAAGGAAAAAGAAAAAAGAGTAAAATTGAGGCATAGAGACTAAGAATAATCGGCCAAAATTCCGAAATATCTTTTTGTAGTTTTTTCTTAAAAGAAATAATATAAAATAGATGAGCCAATAAAAAGCTGCCTAATCCAGGCAGAAAACCCCATTTAAAGAGAAGAAATAAATCCCCGAAAAAACTAAGTACCAATCCCGCCAAAAAAAATGGAGTAAGCTCAATTTTCTCCGATTTTGCTCCTGAGATATAAATTAAGATCAAAACAGGAAGTAAAATAGGCTTGGTAAAAAATCGCAATTCTGTTTGATTACTGAAAATCAAAAACAAGTCAATAACGAAAATGATGATTAAGATAATCTGTAAAAGTTTTGATCTCATTAATTCAACTTTTTTAGACTCGTAATTTATAGGAAAATGAAAATATAATTTAAGCTTACGCTAATCGGTCAAAAAGCAATCTTTCACCATGCTTTTCTTCGGAAACTTTTCCACCTGAAAAAGCCAGGAAACCATTAACGAAAGTATGCGTGATTTTAGAATGAAACTCCATTCCTTCCAACGGGCTCCAACCACATTTGTATAAAATATTTTCTTTGGAAACCGTGTAACCATCATTTAAATCAACCAAAACCAAATCTGCTTTAAATCCTTCTTTAATAAATCCACGCTTTTCGATTTCAAAAAGAATGGCCGGATTATGACACATTTTCTGAACGATTTTCTCTAAAGAAATCTTACCATTTTTAAAATTCTCCAACATCACATTTAAAGCATGTTGAACTAAAGGTCCGCCAGAAGGAGCTTTTAAATAGGTTTGAGATTTTTCCTCCAAAGTGTGCGGCGCGTGATCAGTCGCTATAATATCAATTCGATCGTCCAACAAAGCTTCCCACAATCCGTCTTTATCTTTTTGAGTTTTTACGGCAGGATTCCACTTGATGAAATTACCTTTGGTTTCGTAATCTTCATTGGTGAAAGTAAGATGATGCACACAAACTTCAGCCGTTATTTTTTTATCTTTTAACTGAATATCATTTCTAAAAAGCTCAGTTTCTTTTGCGGTGGAAAGATGGAAAATATGTAATCTCGCTCCAGTTTTTTTTGCCAGCTCCACCGCTTTTGAAGAAGAAATATAACACGCTTCTTCGCTTCTAATTAAATGATGTTGGTTTACAGGAATCTCTTCATCGTATTTTTCTTTCGCTAATTCTGTATTTTTTCTGATGGTCGCTTCGTCTTCACAATGAACAGCAATCAGCATTTTTGTGCTGCTGAAAATCTTTTCTAAAGTTTCGGGATTATCAACCAACATATTTCCAGTTGAAGAACCGAGGAACAATTTTATTCCAGCGACATTTCGGGGATTGGTTTTTAAAACCTCTTCCAAATTATCATTGGTTCCACCCATCATAAAAGAGTAGTTGGCAAACGATTTTTCTGCTGCAATTTTATATTTTTCTTCTAATAATTCCTGAGTCACTGCATTCGGAACGGTATTCGGCTGTTCCATAAAACTGGTAATTCCGCCAGCAATTGCAGCTCTTGATTCACTTTCAATATCACCTTTCCAGGTCAAACCCGGTTCTCGAAAATGAACTTGATCATCAATGATTCCTGGCAGAAGATATTTTCCAGTAGCATCAATAATCTGATCAACATTTTCTTCAGCTAAATTCTCTCCGATTTTTGATATTAGATCATTTTCGATAAGAAGATCACTTTCAAAAATTTGATTTTCATTGACAATTTTGGCGTTTTTAATTAGAATTTTCATTGTATAAGAAAGTAGATTTAAAGATTATTGGGGTGAGATTCACTTTGGAAATCAGTTTCCCAAATTTAATATTTAAAAATGGTTTAGAAATGCTTCCCACTTTATTTCAAAAATAAAAAAATTAATACTTTCATTAAAGCCACAATTTAACAAATGTTTCTTCAACAGAATTAAATTCGTGAATTCGTGGTGAAAAAAATAAAGAGTTCAGGTTACGCCAAAATTTTAAATTTTCCCCGCTCGAATCTATTTAATTATATTTGCAGAAATTCAGAAATTTTGTATAAAAAATTATTGGGACAAACTGCGATCTATGGATTAAGCACCGTCGTAATTCGGTTATTTCCATTTATCATCAGTCCGTTTGTTACGAATGCGTTTGGTCCACAATCGCTGGCTCCATTTATCGATTTTTATTCGGTTGCCGGAATCATCATCGTTTTACTTTCTCACGGAATGGAAACTACTTTTTTCCGTTTTGCAGAAAAAGAAGAAGATACCAAGAAATTAATTTCTACTGCGACCATTAGTGTCATTGCTGCGTCTCTGATTTTTATGTTATTCGCTTTTATTTTCCGGCAGAATTTAGCAGTTGCCTTCAAAACGCCTGACCAAATCAATCTTCTCACGATGATGCTTTTTGTTCTCGGTTTGGATGGACTTTCAACTATGCCTTTTGTCATTTTAAGGAAAACTGGACGGCCGAAAAAGTTCGCTTTAATTAAAATTATTAACGGAGTTATCAACTTCCTTTTGGTTCTTTTCTTCATCGTTATTCTGCCTCGATTAGGAGAAAACGGATTTTTGGGAATTCGTTACAATAAAGAATTTGGAATTGGATATGTGTTTGTCGCCAACTTGGTTGCAAGTGCGGTAACATTTATATTACTTGCTCAGGAAATAAAATCAGTACGAATCGCTGCTTTTGATTCAAAACTTTGGAGAAAAATGATGGCGTATTCCTGGCCAATTACCATTGCAGGTTTGGCTGGAGTTATTAATGAAACAATGGATCGCCAGTTCTTAAAATATCTTTTACCCGATGGAATAAACACTGAACAAATGGCGATCTATGGTGCAGTTTGTAAAATCGTAACGTTTCTTACTTTGTTTCGTCAAGCCTATCTTTTGGGAATTGAACCTTTCTTTTTCTCGCATGCAAAGAAAGAAAATTCGGGTCAGGCATATGCCAAATTGATGGATATGTTCGTGATCGTCAACTGCATTATTTTATTAGCATTATGTGCCAATTTGAATTGGCTGGCTGAACTTTATCTTTCAAATCCTGCTTACAACGAAGGAATCCCGATTGTGCCGATTGTTTTAATCGCGGCGGTTTTCTTAGGGATTTATCTGAATATGTCTGTTTGGTATAAACTTTCTGACAAGACTATTTTTGGCGCGTACATCTCCGTTTTAGGTGCAGCAGTTACCATCGCTGTTAATGTTTATTTTATTCCATCTTACGGATATTGGGCTTCTACCTGGGGAACATTTTTAAGTTATTTTTCAATGATGACCGTTTCTTATTTTCTCGGTCAATATTTTTATCCCGTTCCGTATCACATGAAAAAGATCATAGGATACTTGAGTGTAAGCATTCTGTTTTCTTTGGTTTCGTATTATGTTCTTGATGGAAATCTACTCATTGGAAACGCATTATTAATTGTGTTTTTAGCCATCGTTTTGTATTTTGAAAAAGACACTTTAAAAAAATTAAGAAAAGCTTAGATATGAAAATAAAAGTCATCAATAAATCGCAACATCCTTTACCCAAATACCAGACTGCACTTTCTGCCGGAATGGATTTATATGCTAACCTTAAAGAAGCGATTACTTTAAAATCACTGGAAAGAAAATTAATTCCAACCGGATTATTTTTGGAGCTGCCAGAAGGTTTTGAAGCTCAGGTAAGGCCAAGAAGTGGATTAGCCATAAAAAATGGAATCTCTGTTCTCAATGCGCCTGGAACAATCGACGCAGATTACCGCGGAGAAATTGGGGTTATTTTAGTAAATTTGTCGACCGAGGATTTTAGCATCAATAACGGTGACCGAATTGCCCAAATGGTGATCGCAAAATACGAAACTGCAGAATGGCAAGAAGTTGCTGAAATCAATGAAACCGAGCGTGGAGTCGGGGGATTCGGAAGTACTCAATTATAAATAAAAATACATCTCATTATTAAAATTGATTGAGTTCAATAGATGAGTAAAATTAAAAATAAATTATGAAGATAATAGTTCCAATGGCCGGACGTGGCTCCAGATTAAGACCGCATACTTTAACAGTTCCAAAACCTTTAATCCCAATTGCAGGTAAACCGATCGTTCAACGTTTGGTAGAAGACATTACCAAAGTAGCTGGTGAAAAAATCGACGAAATCGCATTTATTATTGGAGATTTCGGAGCTGAAGTTGAAGCCTCTTTAATTCAGATCGCTGAAAGTTTAGGTGCAAAAGGAACCGTTTATACGCAGGACGAACCACTTGGAACAGCACATGCAATTAAATGTGCCGAAAAATCCATGCAGGGAAATGTAGTTGTAGCTTTTGCGGATACCTTATTTAAAGCAGACTTTATTTTAGATAAAAATTCCGATGGTGTAATTTGGGTGAAAAAAGTAGATGATCCTTCTGCCTTTGGAGTTGTAAAATTAGACGATTATGGTTTCATAACCGATTTCGTAGAAAAGCCGAAAGACTTTGTTTCAGATTTAGCCATTATTGGAATCTACTATTTCAATTCTGCTGAAAAACTAATGGAAGAGATCAACTATATCATGGATAATGATATTAAAGAAGGTGGTGAATTTCAATTAACGACCGCCTTAGAAAACCTACGTCAAAAAGGAGCGAAATTCTCTTTAGGTAAAGTAGATGACTGGATGGATTGCGGAAATAAAAATGCAACAGTTGATACGAACGGAAAAGTATTAGAATATGAGAGAGAAAACGTTGCACAATATCCAGCTTCTGCAAAAATTGAAAACTGCTTAATCATTCCACCATGTTTTATTGGCGAAAATGTAGAAATATCAAATTCAAAAATTGGACCTAGAGTTTCGTTAGGAAACAATACCAAGGTGATTAATTCAAATATTGATAATTCATTAATTCAGGAAAACACCACCATTGATCACGGAAATTTAAGCAATTCTATGATCGGTAATTCTGCTGAATATTACGGAGTTGCCAGAGAAATTTCTTTGGGAGACTTTTCTGTTTTGGATTTTCTGTCGAAAGGTGCAAGTCATTAAGCTGAGCTAAAACAAAACCGAGCAAACCACACAAAACAATTTGTGTGGTTTGGCGTTAATATTGTAAACTTTGGTGCAAAGTTTAAATAAAAATAAATGAAAAAATATATCCTCGCAACTGGTTTAATGATATCGTTGATTTCTTGTAAAACAAGAACGGCTGTTGAAAATCCAATCAATACCAATACTCCGATTGCTTCAACCGCAAGCTTCTTTAAGAAAATTAACGAAAAGACCGATTTTCAGCAACTCAAAATCAATTCAAAAATCACAGCAGAAACAGGTAAATTTATTCCACCTTTAGATGCAACAATTTATATTGAGAAAGACAAAAAAGTCTGGATCAATATGATTGCGATTTTCCTGAATGTCGGACGAGGAGTTGCAACTCCCGAGGGAATTAAAGGTTACGAGAAATTGAACAAGACTTACATTGAGTCTGACTTCACCTACTTGAATTCATTGTTAAATGTGAATTTCATTGATTATGGAGCTTTTCAAAATCTGTTGTTAGGAAAAACTTTTATTCCGGTAAACGATAAGGATTTTAAAGTCACTAAAAATGCGCAAGGTTATCTTTTAACTTCGGTGAAAAACTTAAGCTTCAAAACCAATGGAAATGTTTCTGAATATTCTGCTGCATTGAGGTATAATGATCAAATGGAGTTGGAAAATGTCGTATTGAAAAAAATTGATGCGTCAGATGAACTGGAAGTTTCCTACGCTTTATGGGAAAATTTCGAAACTATTCGACTTCCGAAAAATGTTAAAATAATGATAAAAGGGTCAAAAAACAGCCAAATTTTATTAGAAAACACGAGATTTGATAGTTCAAAAATGGAAGTGCCGTATTCCGTTCCCACTAATTATACGAAAACTGAGATCAAATGATTAAAAGACTAAGCTTTTTAATAGGAATTTTTCTGTTCGGCTTTTTTTCTGCGCAGAAGAAGGAACAACTTCAAAAGCAGAATGCGGAACTAAAAAAACAAATTTCGAATATCAATGTCAACTTGGCGAAAACCCAGCAACAATCAAAACTTTCAGTTGCTTATTTAAATGAAGTAGAGAAAAAAATTGGACTTCGGGAAAAAGTTTACACCAATACTCAAAAAGAAAAAAGATTAATTGAGGACGAAATTTATTTACGTCAATTAGAGATTAATCGTCAAAATCGGGAGCTTGCTGTTTTAAGAAAAAATTATGCAGAAGTTCTTGTAAAAGCATATAAAAACAAAGGTTCCCAGAATAAAGTAACTTTTATTTTATCCTCCAAAAATTTAGGTGAAGCACTTAGAAGAATTCAGTATTTAAAAGATTACTCAGATTATCAGGACAAAAAAGCAGCAGAAATTTCAACTGCGGCAAAAGTTCTTCAGGAAAATATTACCTTAAAACAGAAATCTGTTAAGGATAAAGAGATGATCTTGTCAAATCAGCAGAAAGACTTGTTGACCATTGCAGCTGAGAAAAAAACAAAGCAAACCCTTTTAGAAGAATTTAAGAAAAATGAAGTTCAACTTACTTCGGAACTTAAACAAAAACAGGCTGAATCAAAACAGTTAGAAGGTCAGATTCGATCGATCATTGCGGAGGAAATTAGAATCGCTAAAGCAAAAGAAGCCGAAAACAGAAAAATAGAAGCCGAAAAAATTCGTCTTGCAAAAATTGCCGCTGAGAAAGAGAAGGCAAAAATCGAGGCAGAGAACAAAGCCAGAATGGAAGCTTTAGCTTTAGAAAAGAAGAAAGCTGATGATGAAGCGCGAAGATTAAAAGAAATCTCTGAAAGAAAAGCAGCTGAAGAAGTAGAAAGATCGAAAATTGCCGCTGCAGCTGATGCAAAAAAATCAGAAGACACCAAAAAAGCTGCTGATGCAGAAAGAGCAGAAACGCGACGAATTGCAGCAGCAAAAGATGCAGTTGAAGCAGCTGCAAATGCAAAAGCAGCTGCAGACAGAGCAGCTTCTGCCAGAGCAGCAGAAGCCACGATGGCTAAAAAAAACGATGACGAAAAGAAAGCTGCAGAAACAAAAGCAATGACCAACTTCGGCGTTGCGCCGAATCTTGGGAGTAATTTCGCTGCTAATCGCGGAAAAATGGGCATGCCAGTTTACGGTACGATTACCCATCGATTTGGAAGACAACCACATCCTGTTTTCAAGAATATCGTAGAAGAGAATAACGGCGTAAAAATTGCTGTAACCAAAGGCACTGTCGCAAAATGCATCGCTCCGGGGACTGTTTCCCGTGTGATAGCTTCTGGAGACGGTTCAAAAATGGTGATTGTAAAGCATGGTGATTATTTCACCATCTACGCAAATCTTTCAAGCACAATGGTTTCTGCGAATCAGCAAGTTTCAGCTGGAACGTCTATGGGCGTAGTTGGAGCTGATTTCGATGGTAGCTATACCTTGGATTTTCAGATTTGGAATGGCAGCAATCCTGTTGACCCTTTAGGTTGGGTGAATTAAAAAAATAATATAACTTTGTATAAAATATAGAAGATGGATACACTTACAATACTAGCAATTTCTTGGCAACATTTACTGATTGTCGGAATCATTATTTTGGTTTTCTTTGGCGGTCGAAAAATACCTGAAATGATGAGAGGTTTAGGTTCTGGAATTAAGGAATTTAAAGATGCAGTGAAAGAAGATGAAGCAAAAAAACCGGAAGAGCCAACCAGCAATTCTAGTTCTACGACCCCTTAAAAAAGACCTCGATGAATTTTACAGAAACTGCCTGGAAAGTTTTCAACCAATCAATTGATGATTATCATCTTACTGATCATGTAAAAACCCAGGTAAATAATCCTTATTCGAAAGACAGTTTGGAACATCTTTTGTATGCAAAGAACTGGATTGATACCGTTCAATGGCATTTGGAGGACATTATTCGAGATGAAAATATTGATCCAACTGAAGCTTTAAAGTTAAAAAGAACAATAGACTCTTCTAATCAGAAAAGAACTGATTTGGTAGAGTTCATCGACAGTTGGTTCCTACAAAAATATCAAAATATTTCTCCAAATACAGACGCTAAACTTAATTCGGAAACTCCTGCCTGGGCAGTGGACCGTCTTTCGATTTTAGCATTAAAAGTCTATCATATGAAACTTGAAGCTCATCGTGAGTCTGCAAGTGATGAACACAGAAAAAACTGCTCTGCAAAGCTTAACACTTTGTTAGAACAACAAAAAGATCTTTCTGAAGCAATCGATCAATTGCTTTTTGATATAGAGAACGGTAATATTAAGATGAAGGTGTATAAACAGATGAAAATGTACAATGATGAAAGTCTTAATCCGATCCTATATCAAAATGTGAAAAATGCGTAAATCGAACTTTTGCTATATTCTATTACTGCTTTTGGCGGCATCCTGTTCTGCGGAAAAAATAAATCTTTCTCCGATTGGGACGATGAGTAGTTCTAGCGAAATATATTCTTACCGCGAACGGAAAAATCTCATCGTTTATTCTTCAGAAATCAGCAATCTAATAACCTCCTTTCCTAAGTTTAAGAATGATGCTGTTAATGAGGAAGTAGGTAAACTTAAATATTATCTGAAAGATTATATCGGAGCTATGGAAGCTTACAATATGAACGGACTCAATACTTCCCAAAGAAATTTCGAAAAATCATATAAAAAGCTTCAGAAGCTTAGAAAATATTTGAACAAAGATGATGATCAAGTTCTCAACAGATATTTGGTCAGAATTAAAACCAATATGACTTTTCTCGAAAGTAATATTTCCAAAGACTCCACCGCGATCTCTCCAAAATAGCAAAATAATCCATGTTAAAAATTCAAGCTGAATCAAACGTTCCTACAGAATATGGGGAATTTCGTATGATTGCATTTTCGGAATCAGAGAGCGACTGGATGCCTCATCTTGCCGTTGTTGCTAAAAACACTGATTTTACAAAACCGGTTAATGTTCGCTTTCATTCAGAATGTATTACTGGAGAAGTTTTTCACTCTAAAAAATGTGAGTGCGGTCAACAGCTTGATGCAGCCATGAATTTCATCTACAAAAATGGTGGAATCATTGTATATCTCAGACAGGAAGGTAGAAATATTGGAATCATAAATAAATTAAAAGCTTATGCTTTGCAGGAAAAAGGTTTTGACACCGTTGAAGCTAACTTAGAATTAGGACTACCTGCTGATGATAGGAACTTCGATGTTGCGATTGAAATACTTAACATTCTGAACGTAAAAGAAGTCAATCTCTTAACTAACAATCCGCAAAAACTTAAATTCGTTACCGACAGCAACATCCGGTTAAACAAAAGAATTCCTTTGCAGATGGACTCTACAAAGGAAAGTGAAGCTTATTTAAAAACTAAAAAAGACTATTTTGGTCATCTTCTTGAAGACGATCAACCCAGTCTTTAATTCTTTACATTATAATCGCTGTTTCTAAAGCCAACTCAATCATTGGTGTTAGCGCTGTTTCTCTTTGATCAGCAGAAATTTGATCACCGGTTGGAATCACATCTGAGACCGTCAGAATAGTGGCTGCATTTTTACCTAAATACTGAGCATTCGCAAAAAGAGCAAATGCTTCCATTTCTACAGCTGAACAATTGTATTTCGAAGCAATGGTAGGAAGAGCAAGATTTTTTCTATAGAAAATATCACTGGTATGAATATTCGTTGATTTTAAATTTAATGATAAATCTTTCGCCGACTCATTGATCAATCCAAAAGCTGTTCCTTGATGGGATAATAAATCCTCTTCAATTTCCCAGGCAAATTTTGCATAAGTAGATTCGCTGGCTGCATGTTCTACGTTCAGTAGGTCATATACTTTTAACTCGTCGGTATAAGCGCCGCAAGTTCCAATTCGGATAATCGTATCAACATCGAATTCCGTAAATAATTCATAAGAATAAATTCCGATACTTGGGATTCCCATACCACTCGCGCCTACGGAAACTTCTTTCCCTTTGTAAAGACCCGTAAAGTAAAAAATATTTCGTGTTTTGCTGACCAATTTTACGTCTGTTAAAAAATGATCTGCAATGTATTTTGCTCTTAAAGGATCTCCTGGTTGTAACACCGTTTTAGCAATTTCTCCTTTTTTAGCTGCAATATGAACGCTCATTATTAAAAATTTAAGTTAGTAATTCAATTGATAAAGCTACTGAATTATCATCAATTATGAAATTAAAACCGATGCTTTAAACCTGATTTCAAACAGAAAAACCACCGCAATTGCGATGGTTTAATATTTTATAAAGATGGTTTACAATTTAGAAACCTTTTACTTTAGAATCGTCAATTTTAAAATATTTGACAACACTTTCATAATCAGAGTAATCTACATTTGCATTTTTACCACCTGTAGAAGCAGGTACTAAAACTACTCGAAACGTTTGACCATTTAAATATTGAGGAGTCGTCGAAATATCATAATTTCCGTTTGCGTAAATCATAATATCATTTCTGCTAAAATCGAAATCGTAATCTAATTCATTTCCAGCATCTAAATAAAGCGTTCTTGGAATTGACTGCCAAACAGCGGAACCATCCGAAGCAGAACCTGCTTTTCTATAAATTAACACCACATCAGTGCTAACTAAAGGAGTCGTAAATGATCTGCTGATAAAATAGCCATTTGTAGCATCATTAGAAAAATTCACATTATTAATATCAAGCACAACTGGATAAGTATCATTGTCTTGAACAATCACATCATCATTTCTGGTATCACAACTAACTGCAGCAAAACTGAATATTGCCATCAGCAGTAAGGTAAAATATTTTTTCATTTTTAAAACTTTAAAGGATTAGTAGTTTTTGATAGTCAATTTGTATGCCATTAGAAACACCATTTAAAAATTAAAAATTGTATTTTTGTTTACCATATTTTAAAAAATGAAAAACATTAAGATAAAAGTATCTTTTTCTATTATAGTCCTATTTTGCTTTTCCCTTATTACAAAGGCTCAATATCAACCCAAGAATATTTCTCCAGCAGAAATTGAAAAGGCAAATCAATGGGTTTCCAAAACTTACAACGCTCTTTCTCAAGATGAAAAATTAGGACAGCTTTTTATCGTAGCCTTATACACCAATAAAGATGAAGCTCATATTAACACCGTAAGAAATATGGTAGTTAATGAAAAAATCGGCGGATTAATATTGATGCAGGACGATGCTGCAAAAGAAATTAATTTAGTCAATGAATTTCAGAAAAAATCAAAAATTCCTTTAATGATTGGAATGGATGCTGAATGGGGACTGTTTCAAAGAATTGCGGCTGCACACAAGTTTCCCTGGGCGATGACTTTAGGAGCAATTCAGGACAAAAGTTTGATTTCGGAAATGTCCGCTAAGATTGCTGAAGATGCGGAAAGAATGGGAATTAACTGGGATTTCGCGCCTGTTGTTGATGTGAATACGAATCCTAATAATCCGATTATTGGTAATAGAAGTTTCGGTTCAGAAGTTCCGAATGTTATCAGCTCTGCTCTGGCTTATTCTAATGGTTTACAAGACAATAATATTTTAGCGGCAATCAAGCATTTCCCGGGACACGGCGATACCGACCAGGATTCGCACCTCGACCTTCCTGTTATTTCTCATTCTTTAAAAAGATTAAATGAAATAGAAATCGCACCTTTCAAAGCATTGATGGATAAAGGAATCGGTGGCGTTATGGTTGCGCATTTATATGTGCCAGCCCTAGAAAAAACGAAAGGTATTCCAGCGTCAATTTCTAAAAATATTATTACTGGAATTTTAAAGGACCAATTAGGATACAAAGGTTTAATCATTACTGACGCGCTCAATATGGGTGCAGTTGCCAATAAATTTAAGGCGGGCGAATTAGATGCAATGGCTTTCTCAGCTGGAAATGATATTATGCTCTTTTCTCAAGATGTCTCCACAGGAAAAAAGCTCATTCAGCAAGCCATCGACAAAGGTGAAATATCTCAAAATAGAGTTGAGGAAAGTGTGAAGAAGATTCTTTTAACCAAATATTATTTAGGTTTAAACCAATATGAACCTAGAAATCCACAAAACATTAATGAAGATTTAAACAACGCTTCTCACTCCGCGATTGTTCAGAAAATGTATTCCAACGCCTTGACTTTAATTAAGGATGAAAAAAAAATGCTTCCGTTAAACTGTAAGGAAACTTACTATTATGTTCCCGTAGAAGAAGCGCCTTATCAAACATTTATAGATCAGTTAAATTTGAATTCGACCATTATTCTAAAAAAAGCTTCTGAAATCTCTTCAATTCCGGCAAATTCTAAAGTGATCGTTGGTTTTCATAAAGATAATTCTACCGCTTATAAATCTTATAAAATCTCTACCGAGAGTAAAAAAATCCTGGCAGATTTAGCTAAAAATCAAAATGTAATATTAAACGTTTTTGGATCTGCTTACGCTTTAAGAGATGTTGATATTTCTAAAATTTCTACCGTTTTAGTTTCGTACGAGAACAACGATGACTCGATGATCGCAACAGCAAAAGCATTTGGTGGACAAACTAAAATTTGGGGAAAACTTCCGGTTTTAGTGAATGACCATTTAAAAGCAGGAATGGGTTTAGAACTTAACCCTTCTTCCAGAATAGACCTTCCAACAAAAATAAAAACAGTAATTGAGTAATTTCAATTTAAAAACAAATCACATGAAAATCGGAATTCTCTGTTATCCCACTTATGGTGGAAGTGGCATCGTTGCTACAGAACTTGGTATGGCACTCGCTGACAAAGGCTATGAAGTTCATTTTATAAGTTCAGCGCTACCTGCAAGATTAGACATTACCAATCCCAATATTTTTTTCCATAAAGTAAATGTTCAGACGTATCCACTTTTTCAATATCAGCCGTATGATATCGCACTTTCGTCGATGATATATCGCGTGGTGAATTTGTACAAACTGGATCTACTTCATGCACATTACGCGATTCCGTATGCTTATGCTGCATTTACAGCAAAACAAATGCTAAAGGAAGAAGGCAAAGATATTCCTTTGGTCACGACGCTACACGGAACGGATATCACTTTGGTAGGACAACACCCAAGTTACAAACATGCGGTAGAATTCTCTATCAATCAATCAGATACCATCACTTCAGTTTCGGAAAGTCTAAAAAAAGACACTTTACAGTTGTTTAAAATCACCAAAGAAATAAAAGTAATTACGAACTTTATTGATAATGATGAATTCAAAATCAATACAGATTGCCAACGACGACAGTTCGCCACGGACGACGAAAAAATTCTGATTCATGTTTCCAATCTTCGTCCTGTAAAAAGAGTTGAAGACGTTTTGCAGATTTTTAAAAATGTGAATACACGCGTAAAATCGATGCTCATCATTATTGGCGAAGGTCCTGATATGGAAGTTATCAACCAGTTTTTAGAAGAACATCCAGATCTTATCGGGAAAGTTCGTTTGCTCGGGAAAGTAAATGATTTGTACCGAATTCTACAATTATCAGATGTATTCTTGCTTCCATCGGAACAGGAAAGTTTTGGTTTGGCAGCATTGGAAGCAATGGCGGCAGAAACGCCGGTAATCAGTTCTAACGCCGGTGGAATTCCAGAAGTAAATATTCAGGGTGAGACCGGTTTTCTTGCAGAAATTGGGAATATCGAAGCCATGAGCAATTACACCATTAAACTTTTGAGCGACGAGAATTTATTGACGCAGATGAAGAAAAACGCTAAAGACCAAGCTTTAAGATTTGATCTCAAAAACATTTTGCCACTTTACGAAAAAATGTATGACGATACATTAAGTAACTTCAAAAAATAGTCTTTTCACTCTTTCCCATTTAGAATTTGGTTTGTTACTTTGTAATATTATTTCGCGCAAAGTCGCAATGACTTTACGCAATGTTACTAATATTTTTTTCAATATTATGACAGAAAATGAAATTGCATATCAAATTGTGGGTGCGAGTTTAGACTTACATCGTGAGGTTGGTCCAGGACTACTTGAAAGCGCATATGAATCAGCACTTTTATACGAACTGCGGGAAAGAGGTTTATCTGTGAAGCAACAGTGCGCAATGCCATTTCATTATAAGAACATAATGATGGAGGTTGGATACAAAATAGATTTATTGGTTCAGGATAAAGTGATTATCGAATTGAAAAGTGTCGAAAAACTTCATCCTGTACATTATGCACAAACTCTCACGTATCTAAAGCTTTCTAATTTAAAATTAGCGCTATTAATAAATTTTAATGAAAAATTTATTAAAGATGGTATTCACAGAATTGTAAATAATTTATAAGTTTTATTATAAAGCTAAAAGGCATCATCTCCAAACCTACTATCATGGCGTAATACATTGCGTCATGGCGTGAAATCTAATGAACGAAAAGTTACTTCAATATCTCTGGAATTTCAAAATTTTTAAAAGCTTTGATTTCAAAGATGTGGATGGAAATGACCTCGAGATATTAGATTTCGGAAGATGGAATTTCGATTCAGGACCGGATTTTCTTTTCGGTAAAATAAAAACCAACGGTTTAGTTATTGCCGGAAATATAGAGCTTCATGTTAAGTCTTCCGACTGGATTTTTCATAAACATTCAGGCAATCCAGAATTTGAAAACATTATCGCTCACATAGTTTTTGTTCATGATATTGAACTGGAGGAATTTACAAATAAGAACATTCCGACTTTAGAACTGAAAAATTATATCGACGAAAATCTTCTTTCTAAATATGAATCTTTACTTCAAGAGACCCAATTTATTCCTTGTGAAAAAATTTTTAATCCAAACGATCTGCCTTTTAATTTCCATGAAGAAAATCTGCTAAAAAAGCTAGATGAAAAATCCATCGAAATTGAAGATTCTCTAAAGCTTTATCAAAATAATTACGAAGCGATATTATTTCAGCAACTGGCGTATGCATTTGGTTTAAAAGTAAATGCACTCCTTTTCAAACAACTCGCCGAAAGCATTGATTATACTATTTTCAACAAGATCAGGCAGAACCAAACGCAACTCGAAGCACTATTATTCGGAATATGCAACTGGCTGGAAAAACCCACTGATGAAGAAACTAAAATTTGGAAAAGAGAGTTTGAATTCTTAAAAGTAAAATATCAACTTCCTGAATTCTATATTCATCCGAAATTTTCAAAATTAAGACCGCCTAATTTCCCTACCATTCGGCTTTCTCAACTGGCTTCATTGTATCATCAAAACCAGAATCTGTTTTCGAAATTAATCAATGCAAAAAATATTAACGACATCAATCAGATTTTTTCTACCGTAAAAGCCAGCGAATATTGGGATAACCGTTTCAATTTTGGTAAAATCTCAACGGTCCAAGGGGAGAAGACTTTAACCAAGGAATTCGTAGAATTAGTTCTAATCAACGCGGTTTTACCTTTAAAATATACCTACCATAAAAATACGGACGAAAATATTCCAGATGAAATCCTGACCCTGTATCAAAATATCTCACCTGAGAAAAACACGATTATCGACCAATGGAAATCTTTAAAAGTGAAACCTAAAAATGCACTCGAAACACAGTCATTGCTTTTTCATTACCGCAATTTCTGTCAGAAAAAAGAGTGTCTCCGCTGCAGTATCGGAATTCGAATGATCAACAGTTAGAAATGCAGGATTCAAAGGTGACACATTTCATTTGATACTATTCTGTATTGGAGTTTATTAACCTTAATTTTGCAGAGAAATAAAAATAGAGAAGATGTTTGATTGGTTAAAATTACTTTTATTGCCGGGCGAAGTTCCAACGGTAACGCAATCTATTGTTGCAATTATGCTCGCTATCGGTACCGGTGTTTTTTTTGGCAGATTAAAAATGGGGAAAATCACTTTCGGCGTTTCTGCCGTGATGTTTACCGGATTAATTTTAGGCCATTTTGGATATCGAATTCAACCTGGGATTTTAGATTTTATCCGTGACTTTGGTTTGATCCTTTTCGTTTACGGAATTGGTTTGCAAGTCGGACCGTCTTTTTTCTCTTCCTTTAAAAATGAAGGTTTAAAATTTAATATACTGGCCGTTTCCACGGTTCTTTTAGGTGGAATTATTACAGTCATACTATTTTATTTCACTGGTCTTAAGATCGAAGATTTAGTAGGGATCATGAGTGGTTCGGTAACGAATACACCTGGTTTAGGAGCAGCTAAAAATACAATAGAAGAAATAACCAATTCATTTCCTGACAAAAAGTTTGGCGATCCCACAATCGGTTATGCCATCACTTACCCTTTGGGAGTTTTCGGGATTATTGCAACTATCATTGTTTCAAAGTTGCTACTTAAAATCGATCCTGATGAAGAAATGAAAAAATTCCGGAAGTCAAAAATCAACCGCGAATTACCCTTGGTTCATAAGAAAATTCGGGTTACTAATCCTGATTATTTTGGAAAGACCTTACATCAAACTATAAAAGATTTCGGACGGGAAATTGTTATCTCACGCTTGAAACATAGTGGAAGCGTGGCGGTGAAATCTCCAACAATGGATATTCAGCTGCAGGATCGGGATGTTCTCATGTTGGTCGGTTTAGAAAAAGACTTGGATGATTTTACCGCAACAGTTGGTCGTCCATCCACGGATCTTTTTATTGAGTCTGATAAACAAATAAGTAAAAAGAACATTTACGTCACCAATTCTAAAGTGATCCATAAAAAACTTTCAGAATTAGATTTATACAATACATTTGATCTAAAGGTTACCCGTGTTTTCCGGGCCGGACGAGAAATTTTACCAAGACCTTCACTTGAACTATTTTACGGCGATAAATTACGGGTGATCGGTTCTGAAGAAGCGATTGAAACGGTGGAGAAGATCATCGGAAATTCTGAAAAGAAGTTGTTAGAACCCGATTTCCTATCGCTATTCGGAGGTTTGTTATTAGGAGTTATTTTAGGTTCCATTCCGATAGTAATTCCAAGTTTGCCGGTACCGATTAAATTAGGATTCGCAGCAGGACCGCTGATTGTAGCGCTTTTAATATCCCGTTATGGTGGGATTTCATTCATCCATTCTTACATCAACACAGGCGCGACTTATTTCATGAAAGAT